>JAJYBU010000069.1 GCA_021778845.1 Acidobacteriota bacterium | reverse complement strand
CGGAACAGAGTCCTTCCGCTTCCGGCGCACGTTGGAAAGGAGCAAAAAGCGTTGAGCAGGCCGACCAGGGCGAGCCGTTTGACGGTCCCTGCGTCCGTTCCGCCAGATGTCCCTGCCCTTCGGGCAGGGACATCTGGCTCCACTCCCGCAGGGACCGTCAAAACAACACTGGCAGAATGATGCACAATATCACTACCCAGGTGGGCCAAATGTAATGGTCAAAGTGGGCCACGCCGGAATAGCGAACCCAACCCTCTTGGAAAGCAATGCTAGCACTTAGCTGGCAACTGGCGATCATCCACGCCCATTTGCGTCAAGGTGACAGACGCCGCGCGCTGCCAGCGCTAGGCTTCCTCCGACCGCGGGGTTGGATCTATAGTCGACCCGTCTATGTCGAGTTGATAATGCTGGCCTTGCTCTTTCGCGATGGCCTGAAAGATGATCCGAAGCGAGCGGGCGGTACGGCCCTGCTTGCCGATTAGCTTGCCCTTGTCCAGTCCCTGAACAACCTTAATCTGAATAATCGTTGAGCCACTTGAGGAGAGCTTGGAAGACACATGAACAGCGTCAGGATTGCTTACCATTGCCCGCACGAGCAACGAGATAAGAGCACACACATCGACAGTTGGAGACTCTGCGACCATGTCTTCAGTGTATGAGGCGAAGCCTTTCATTGCCTAGCATCATCTCCGCCGTTCCATCTCGTCTCACGGGAACATTTACATCCAATCTCTCAGACTAGGAGAACACCATATGTAAGGAATGAGGGCTGATCCTCACCCTCGTCGTAGGCGGGGCAGTTGTCGATGGCCTCCATGACGCCCGTACAGCGGTAGATGTGGCAGTCAGCCATCAGCAGACATTTCAGTGTGGATAAACCTCAACTACGCCAGAACAGCCAGCCGCGTCTCAGAGAGCCGAGGAAACACATCGGGCACCTCTTTCCTAGGAGTTTCTGCAATCCGGCATAGAAACAGATCATGTTTCCAGTGAGGAAACGGCACTCGATCTGACCGCCGGAACTGGCCGATAAGTTCTCTCACGCGACTTCGACGGCGCACCAATGTCTCCACCAATGTTTCGAGCTGGAGACAGTCACCACCGTACCATTCCGGTGGAACTGCCTCGGCAATCTGCCACAGTACCTGAGGGTCGAACTGCTCGATACGGCTAAGCCAAGGCTCAAAGCTATCCCAGCCAGTCACAGCAGAGTAGACGCAGGCACGTGCGAACACACCTTTCAGTGGAGCATCCGGGAAGCTCCATTCGCCCATATTAAAGCAGTAGCCCTGGTCGATGAATACGGCGCTGTAGCCTCGTTCTCTTCCATTTCGCCGGTAGACGGCTTGGCGCCCGTCGCAGTTCCCAGCCCATTTATCGAAAGCCAGTATGCCCGCAAACTGCTCCAGATTAAGGACGTTCAGGAGTTGCTCATCGATTAGAGATTCGACAACTTGCTTGGGCATCATCCCCCCGACAAATTTGCTCCCAAATTGTAGGCCGCTCGAATAGGCCTTGCGACATCCTGCTTCGAGGTCTACATATGATCCGGGGCTGCTTGAGATGAGCGATTCACTGACATTGACGATCCCCGCCACCGGGACAGAAAGACCGATCGATTCCGCCATCCGGGTTGCCATCAGTTCATTGGCAAGAACTCTAAGATGTTGTGGATTGTTCTTAAATTTGACCACCCATAAATTGCGGTCATCACATAGCATCAAGCGACTCTGCGCCCCGCCGCGCAGTCGCGAGATGACTTGCACTGCATTCAAATGCGGCACAGGAGTTTGCCGGATTCGCACTCCAAAGGGAGATGCGTAATTGCCAATATGGGATTGGTAGGCGTCTGAAGGATCCTTACGAAGTTCAATCAAGGGTGCAACCGCATTCTAGAGGACTGTACCAAGCTTGAGAGGATATCCCTACTACATCTAATCTATAAGATGCCTGACGTCTAATGTCATAGTCGAACGTTTGCCGGTCACGGCAAGACTGGGTGTCATACATCGTTGTTCTTCTCCGTACCGCTCTGCTGGAGTTGACTGCGCAAGCCTGATCAATGTAACACACATTGTGGGCTAAGATTGACTCGATAAAATTCTGTAGAAGCGGAACCTGGTCAGCGGCGGTGTTAGGCTTTGTTGCACGGATAGGTTGAAGTTGGGCTACTCTGGGACAGATAACTGAAGGGGTACCTCATCCATGCCGAACAAGTACAACGCCGCGAGACGACACCACATCCCGAAGATGAAGTTTCGCGTGAAGAACTGGGCGGAGTACGACGCGGCTCTTCGGCGTCGAGGCAGTCTGACGTTATGGGTCACTCCGGAAGTAATGGATGGTGGGCAGGCGGCCCATCGGACAACCCCTGGCGGGCAGTCCCTCTACTCTGATCTGGCAATCGAGACGGGCATGATGCTGCGCTTGGCATTTCACTTGGCGCTGCGCCAAACCGAAGGGCTGATGGGATCTATCTTTGGTCTGTTGGACGTGTCGTTGAGCGTTCCCGACCATAGCACCCTGAGCCGACGGGCGAGCAAGATGACTTCCTTTTCCAAGGGATGTGTCCTGCCGGAAGGGCCGATCCATTTATTGATCGACAGCACTGGTCTGAAAGTCTTTGGGGCCGGCGAGTGGCTCCAGGAAAAGCATGGAGCAAAAGCGCGGCGCACCTGGAAAAAGCTGCACTTGGCAGTGGATGCCGACACTGGAATGGTTATGGCATCAACCTTGACGGGGAACGATGTAGGAGACCCTTCGCAAGTGGTGCCGCTGTTGGATCCGATAACAGCGACCATCGCCAGCGTCACAGCCGACGGGGCATATGATGGGGTGCCGACCTACGATGCAGTGGCCGTTCATGGGGACGATATTCGGGTGATTGTTCCACCCCATGTGACAGCGAAACTCCGTGACGGGGCCGGGCACAACCCGTCGCAGCGGGATCAACACATTCTGTCCATTGCTGCACGAGGAAGGTTGGGCTGGCAGAAGGAGACCAACTACGGCCAACGCGCTCTGGTTGAAACGGCCGTGGGCCGCTACAAAGCCATCATTGGTCCTTGTCTCCGGGCGCGCAGCTCCTCCGGCCAGCAGGCCGAAGCGGCAGTTGGCGTGGCCATCCTCAACCGTCTGCTGGACGTGGGACGCCCGGAGTCCGTCCGCCGTCTAAACATCGCTGCGTAATCAATCCGGGTAAGGGGGGAAACACGGCCATTGCTCGATCCATGCAACAACGCCTGTGGTATTCCTAGCTTTGTCAATATTATTCAATAATGGAACTATATTGACAGCGTGCGCGTAAGCGAACAAAATGAATGTATGCCCCGCACCCGCATGGACGAACTGTTTGCACTCGCCGAAGAGCATGACGGTCTGCTCACGTCGAATGAGGCGCGCGCCGCTGGCATACAGGATTCCGTCTTGGTTCGCCTAGCGCAGCGTGGCCGATTGGAGCGGATGAGTAGGGGTGTCTATCGGATTGCTCATTACCCGGCAGACCGTCTCGCTCAGTACCGCGAGGCCGTGCTGTGGGCGAAGGCCAGCCAGGGGCCAGAGCGCATCGCCCTTTCACACGAGACGGCACTGCTTCTCTATGGCATCTCTGACGCGAATCCAACGCGAGTCAACCTTACGGTTCCGACTTCCGCAAGGCTGCGTCGGAAATGCCCTGAGTGGGTAGCGATCCACAGAGCCAATCTATCTCCCCAGGACATCGGAGAGCATGAAGGACTACCCGTTACTACGGTGAGCCGCAGCATCATGGATATTCTCTTGGCGACACACAGAATCGACATTGCTCGGCAGTCCGTCAGCGATGCTGTCCGCGAGGGGCTGCTCAACAGTGCTGAGGCAAGCAGCCTTCGGAGATCCATTTCTCGGACTTCATCTGCACCTTCACCATCAACGAACGGAAGCCAGGTGAAGGTGCATGAAGCCGCAACCAGTTGAACGCCTCGAAAAGACATTAGCCCGTGTCGCCAAAGAGCAGGGCTTGGCGCAGGAGCGTCTTCGCCGTTGGGTTTCGTTCCTGGCGCTCTGCGGTGTTCTCGAACGAGCGGTGAATGAAGGCATCCTGGACAGCTACGACCTGAAAGGTGGCGTTGCCCTTGAACTCAGGTTCGCGGAGGGAGCACGCGCCACCAAAGACATCGACATCGGTGTGCCGGTCGAACGGACGAAGCGGTTGCGGGTGTTTCAGGATGCCGTGGCGCTCGGCTTCGACGATTTCACCTTTCTCTTGAAAGGGAAGCCCCTGAACATGGACAAGGTGGACGCGGTGCGGCTGGAACTCGCCATCCGATACCGAACCCGCGCATGGCAAACCATCGAGGTTGATCTTGGACCATCGGGCCGGGGTGCAGTGGAATTTGTAGTGCCTACCATTCGGGGAGTTGCCGCGATGGGATTGCGCGTTCCGTCACCCGTTCGCTGTCTCAATCTGAGCGAACAGGTCGCCCAAAAGCTGCACGCTTGCACCGGACCTTACTCGGCAGGTCGTGCCCGCGACGTACTCGACATTCTGTTGATCGACTTGCTCGGTAAATTGGAAGTGAAGGCAGTTCGAGCGGCGGCTGAACAGGTGTTCACCGAACGTGCCACCCATGGTTTTCCGCCAACCGTCCAGATCTCAGCGGAGTGGCAGCCGGAGCTTGAAGTGATGGCGAAAGAGCTTGGCTACCCGACGACTTCGGCTACGGAGATCGAGGCAAGATTTCGTGCCTTCGTGGTGTTGCTGGCAAGTGGTGGTGGGGCAGTTGGAAGTCCGGGACAATCGAAGTTGCCGAAAGCAACGGCAGTCTCAATAGATCGCTGAACACTGGACTTCCCGGGAGCGATCCCGTTGCGCGGAGAACGTGCTCTGCTAACCCGTTCATAGAACTTTCGAGGCTTGGTCCTACTCTCACGCTTCCACACCGGATAGCCGGTTAGGATCGATGTGCGAATGCGGCAGACGGACCAGCCGGTGGATCGGCCTCATCCCCGAGGTCCATGGCTGCGATAAGACCGCTGTTCACACTGAATACGTGGAGAACCTCGCTGTCCGAAAGAACATCCCCTTGGAGGCTCTTGACGAGTTGGTGCACCCTGACGCGGGTCTTGCCTCCATCTTCCTCGGTCATCGCAAGCGGTTCGACATACGGATCGAACTCAGCCCATTGTCGAGTCCAATAGGCGCGAATCTCTTCCTTTCCGACGACCTTGCCGCCCTCCGAAGCCTTGGGCCAGCTCACGTCCCGCGTCATCAGTGCTAATGCACCGTCAATGTCCCGCTTGTTGAATGCGGAGTACGCCTGCTCAATAAGGGTCTTAGTGTCTGCCATTCATCCTCCTACAACGCTTGCCATGCACTCGATTCTCATTATCCGGCCAGTCCATATCGTCGTTGACGAGCTTTAGCAGAAAGTATGTGTTTATCCTTTTCTGTCCTGCGATGCTATGAGCGCCGGTGCAAAACTAGGTGTTTGGTCCCAGAGATAGATGGGTTGGATAGAGTTTGAATCGTTGGGGTTCTTTTGTCCAGATGGAGCAGATGTATTCGTAGGGTGTAAGTCCTCTGAGGGTCTTGAGCCTTCGAGCGAAG
>JAJYBU010000043.1 GCA_021778845.1 Acidobacteriota bacterium | reverse complement strand
CACACGCTTGTAATGCAATACTGTCGAGATCAATGTAGCGTATACGATATTCACTGGCACAGAGGTTCTTACAAGAATGACTCGGTCTATCGTTGGACGGCTTGATGGTTTGCGAGAGAACCGGACATCTCTGTACTCACTGCATCACTGGAGTGACTCCGCTCCGCCCTCCGAGTTCTGGTCGATAGCTGCTGCTACTTTCCTTTTTAACCTGGGGATCTCGATCTTTCTGTTTCTCTACAACCTGCTCATGCTGGATCTTGGCTTTCGAGAAAGATCGCTAGGCTTCTTCAGCAGCGCGATGTCGATTGGTGCAGTGGCTGGTGCTTTTCCTTTGGGGATGCTCGCCGTCCGGTTCGGCTGCAAGAGAGTGCTGACTGCATGTCTGCTTCTTGCAGCTATGGCATTCGGAGCACGTGTGTTCCTGATCTGGACTCCGGCCCAGATCACATTTTCCTTGCTGGATGGTGTCGTACTATGCGGCTGGACGGCTTGCCTTTCGCCGTGGGTAGCATCGGTGGTGGAAGAGCGGGGGCTGCCGTTTGCGTTCAGCCTATTATTCGCAACCGCTGTCGTGGGAGGATCGCTGGGAGGGTTCGTCGGCGGCCATATGCCAGAGTGGTGCCGATGGGCGGCTGAGCATATGGGCGCAGCTATCTCACCTATTCAGGGCGAGAGGATCACACTGGCTGGAGCCAGCGCAATCATTTCGCTGGCTGCGCTGCCACTAGCGCGCCTGGCCAATGACTCCGTTCCACAGGCCAGGCTGCGGCTTCCCATGCCTAGTCCATTTCTAGTTCGTTTCCTCGTGGCTACTGCTTGTTGGGGCGTGGCCATGGGGGCCTTGAATCCCTTTGTGAATGTCCTCTTCTCGCACTATCTCCGTATGGCTACGCCGCGACTTGGAAGTCTATTTTCGTTGACTCAGCTTGCAGGTGCAGCCGCAGTACTTCTGGTTCCAGTGCTGCTTCGACGCACCGGGCTGCTTCCCGGGATTTTGGTCATCCAACTTGCGTCTGCCGCCTTTCTTGGGTGGATATCGTGCGGGCAGGGCTTATTGCAGATTGAACTGGCGTACTGCGGTTTCATGGCAGCACAGCTAATGTGCGCCCCAGCGATCCAGACACTGTTGATGAACCGGGTCGCTCCGCAGGAGCGTAGCAATGCAGCGGCGATGAGCTTTCTGGTGCTTTCCGTGGCGCAGTCCGTCGCCGCGGCCGCTGCAGGCGTGGCCTTCACGCGGTTCTATTATGCCCATGTGATCGCAAGCATCGCCTTTGTCGCAGCAGTAGCGGCAGTTGCTTTTCGCCTGCTGTGCGACGGTAGCGACGACCCCCGACCGGTATGCCTGTCCGTCGCGGTTCCATCGGAGACGATACCGTTGGCTTTGCGGCCATAGCACAGGCTGCCATGGCATTTGCTGGATCGATTATGTGTCCAGCTAAGAACTACCGAGACGGATCGTCCGATAAATACGGGAAATTTTCCTCTTGACAACATCTGGTCAGACCAGTTATCACTCTTCTCGGATCACAAACTTGTCGATCGATCGGTAGGTTGAATTCTATTGGCTCGAAAGAGCTCGTCTCAATGGGTTCAAATTAGCAAACTGAGAGGCCAAATGCAGAAATCCGCCAGTATCCCCGTCCCAGATCTAGAAGGAGCCATCCGGCTGATACAGCCAGGATGGGCCTATCCCCCAGCCCCATTTGTGAACCGCAAGGGCGGCTCTAGTTGGACCATATCCTGGGCTGGCATCTTCTTGCTCGGGTTCTTACTTTCTCTCACCTATCCACTTTGGGCCCAGATCGGCGGATCTGGATCGATCACCGGCGTGGTCACAGATCCTACGGGCGCCGTTATCAGTGGCGCTATGGTTACGGCGACGAATAACTCCACGAATCTCACAACAACTCAGAAAACAACCAGTAGCGGCAACTATGTACTGTCGCCGCTTGCCCCTGGAGTTTATACGGTCACTGTCACCGTTCCAGGCTTCAAGATGCTAAGCCAGCAGCATGTAAGCGTCGATGCGCTGCAGAACGTTGGTCTGAGAGTCCAGTTGACACTGGGTGCAAACTCGGAGCAGGTAACCGTCCAGAGCGCGCCTCCGCAACTTGATACCACCAGCGGAACGGTTGGCACAACCATTGAAAATCAGGAATACACTGCTCTACCCCTCCAGATCAACGGTGGCCCGCGGAATCCGACGGCCTTCGTTTATCTCACTCCCGGCGTTGCTCACGGAGGCAGCGGTGTCCAGACGGGCATTTTCGACGGCACAGGCAGTCAGGGGCGTCTCGATGAGATTTATATCGATGGTTTTCCGCAGACCAGCATCTACGAGCAGGGAGATCCGCGCTATGTCTCGAATATCATTTCAGTGGAAGCGGTTGATCAGTTTCAGGTGGTTACAAGCAACCCGTCGGCACAATACCAGGGCGTGGGGCTGGAAAACTATGTAGTCAAATCTGGCACTAACAATTGGCATGGCTCGGTCTTCGACTATTTCCGCGACACCGCCCTTGATACCTGGGGCTTCTATGCTCCGGCGGTGATCAGTCCCTCTGTTGGCCATGCCGTGAAGCCTATCGAGCACCAGACTGAGTACGGGGTTGACCTCGGTGCCCCTATCAAGCACGATAAGATCTTCTTCTTCGGCAACTACGACGGATTTCTTTACCACAAGGACAACAATCCAGCATTTACCACCATCCCCACTATGCTGATGCGCACTGGAAACTTCAGTGAGCTACCTGCGACCCAAACGATCTACGATCCAGCCAGTTGCCCGAATGGGGTGACTGCACCTGGCTTCTGCCAACGGCAGCAGGCGAATTACAACGGAACTCCCAATGCATTTGATCCCGCGCGCATCGGTCCTACCGAGCGGTTCATGATCAAGTTCATGCCGATACCCATCAATACGGGTATCAACAACAACTACCTCTCCGAGATTCCCAGCGACACCTTTCACTGGGATACTACCGAACGCGTCGACATCAAGATGACGAGCAAGCAGCAGTTCACCTTCATCTTCAGTGCTGAGCGCGGTGGTGTTTACGGCTATCAGTCCAATGGCGCCAATCCTGGCCCGCTTCCCTATACATCCGGTCAGGGATATGAGACCAAGAACAAGCTCTTCCTCCTCGAACACACCTATTCCATCACGCCTAACCTAGTCAATCAGTTCAAATACGGTTACAGCCGGTTCTTTGGTCCTGTTTTCAACCCGGACTTCCGCAACCCCGGATATGGTCTCGGAACCGATGGCGGGGTTACAGGCCTGCCCGCCGGCCAAGCTAGCGGATCCTTCCCCACCGTCACATGGGGTGGCAACAACCCGATCACCCAATGGAGCGGCGACCAGGACTACAACGCCCTTACCAACTACTTCACGCTGCTCGACAACGTCCAATATGTTCACGGCAAAAACTCCTTCACCTTCGGTGGCGTCCATGAATGGCTCGAACTCAACAACTATGCCTATACGGCTGGCTCCTCGCCGGTCACGCTAAACTACAACAATGCCCAGACCGCCAACTATGTCAATGGAACCGAGTTGCCCGAAACCGGCGATTCTTTCGCCAGCTTCCTACTCAGTCAGGTCAACGCCGGTAGCCTAACGCAGGAACCTTTCACGGACACGGGCGCGCGAATGTATCCCACGTCGGTCTATGCTCAGGACGACTATGCATTGACTCCCAAACTCACCTTAAATATCGGTTTGCGTTGGGACTATTTCCCGTCCTACCGCGAAGTTCTGGATCGCTACTCTTTTCTGAATACTACCGCGACCAACCCTATCACCGGCAATGCAGGTGCGCTGGAGTTTGCTGGTAATGGCCCCGACAGCTGCCACTGCAACTCGAAGATCGATAACTGGTATAAAAACTTCGGTCCACGCCTTGGGGGAGCTTACAGTGTGACGAGCAAAATCGTCGTTCGTGGCGGCTTCTCTATTACTTACTCGCACGGCACCGGATACCGCAATGCCACATATCTGGGAACCGGTCAGACCGGCTTTTATGCGACCCCATCCCTCACCAGTACCGTGGCCGGAGCGCCCGCATTCCTACTGGATAGCGGATTCCCCTCCTACGCTGCACCGCCCTCTCTGAATGCGGGCTATGGCACTGGATTTACGACTGCCCCGCACTCCGCAACCTCGTCCATGTCCTATGGTGATCCGTACCTTGGCTCGCGAGCACCTTATGCAGTCAACTACAACATCGGCATTGAGCAGCAACTCACCGACTCCATTGCGCTCACCCTCAATTATGTTGGCAGTCAGGGGCACTTTCTCCCTGTTAGCAATGGTGGTGCTCGTGGTCTGTACAGTAATCAGTTACCGCTCAAGTATTACAACCTCGGGGGACTGTTGAACTCTGCGGCGACTCCGGCAAACGTAGCCGCTGCGGCCGCAATCGACCCCGGCGTGGCTCTTCCGTATACCACCTTCTCTGGCACCATCCTGCAGATGCTGCTCCCCTTCCCGCAATATCCAGGAATTAACGATACGTACGACAATATCGTCAACTCCAGTTACAACGCTCTACAGGCGAGCCTGAACAAGCGCATGTCGCATGGCCTGCAATTCATGTTCAACTACACGTTCGGGGCCGAGATAGACGACGGCGGAACATATCGCAGTGGTTATCTTCCCAACAAAATCGAGCGCGGACGGGGTATTGCGGATACGCCAAACGTAATTAACGCAACCGCCGTTTACAAGCTGCCCTTTGGACGAGGTCAATCCATTGGATCCAAAAATCGCATTGCCCGCGCTTTTGCCAGCGACTGGCAGATCTCTGGCATCGGCACTTACAGTTCCGGAACTCCACTGGCCATCGTCGCCAGCGGTTGCAACACTCCAGGGGGCGGTCAATGCATGCCGAACTACAACACAAACTTCGCCGGCTCAGTTCGCATCAACGGCCATTATGGATCCCATGTGCTGGCCAATCAGCCTTCACCGTCCTACATCAACAAGGCCGCGTTCATCAACGCGCCGCCGGCGTATACCTTCGGCAATGTCGCACGCACCGCTCCATTCGGTCTGCGTGGTCCGACGTCTTATGACATAGATATAAGCGTTAAGCGGGATGTCCCCATCGGTGACCACATCCATTTACTCTTTGATGTGAGTGCTTACAATCTCACCAACAGCGTCATCTTCAACTCGCCTGCGGTCAATACCGGAGCGACGAACTTTGGCGAAGTGAGTTCTCAGGCAAACCTGTCGCGAGATATTCAACTTGCAGCCAGACTCAACTTCTAACTCGGCTTTCCAAGGTGGCACCGGTTACTACCGGTGCCACGTCCTCGCTACAGCACGTTCTAGGTCGAATATTATCGACAATACTTTTCTTAGCGCTGCTATTTCAGATAGAGTCCGCAGCGGCCATCGTATTACTGCGCAGGAGTATTCTTGGAGTGGTCCCATTGTGATCAGAGGGACACGCAGCACTTAGCCCCATGGAGGCGCCATCAGCACGAAAAGCAAGACGCCAGTGTACTCCGCGACAGATGCACACCAGAGTCGCTCGCCTGCCGGGGAGGCAACGAAACAGCGCCTTCACGACGCAGCACTCGATCTCTTCTGGAAGAAGGGATACAACGCTACCTCTACGCGCGAAGTTGCTGCCAGCCTCGGTGTCCAGCAGGCCTCCCTCTATTACCACATGAAGAACAAGGAGCAGTTGCTGCATGGCATCTGCTACTCGTCGCTCGCCACACTCATACAACGGGCCGAGGCTGCGGTTTCAATTGCTCGCACGCCCTTAGAGGCGATCCGCGAAATTTCCCGCAATCACCTGACTACCACGCTTGCACTCCAGAAGGAATTCTCAGTGGGCGTGATGGAGTGCCGAGCACTCGGTCCCGAATACCGTGCTGAAATTGAAGGCCTCTGGTCCCGTTATCACATGTTCACCTCCTCCATCATCGATGACGCTAAGGACGAAGGTCTAATTCGCAGCGACATCGCCACCAAGTACCTTTACACGCCCCTCATGACGACGCTCATCTGGTCCGTGCTCTGGTATCGGCAAGGTAGTGGCCTGACAGTGGGTGAACTCGACGAGATCTTCGCCACCATCTACTTTGAAGGAGCGGCGCGACCAGGCTTCGTTCGCAACTACAGTTCCAGAGACGTTCTTCGCATTACCCAGCATCTTTCCTCGCCTGTCGCGCCACTCGCTCCAGCCGAGAAAAACCAAACCTATGCACGCCTTCTCGATACTGCCTGCGCATTGTTTGCGAAGCGTGGTTACAACGCCACCTCAATCCGCGAAATCGCCGATGCAATGGGGATCCGAAAAGCCTCACTCTATTACTACATATCAAGTAAGGAAGATCTGCTCTATGAGATCTCCAAGGCCGCCCTTGGACACGTCAGTACTAACGTCGAGTGGGCGCTGCAGCAGGTGTCATTGCCTCAGGATCGACTGTATGCCCTCATCACCGCCCACGTCATCAGTCTCCTTCAGCACCAGAACTGGCACGCCGCAGCCAACGAGGAGTTGGTGACCTTCACCGACGAGCGACGCGGCGAAATCGTTGCACTCCGCGATGACTATGAACTCCTGGTTCGCCGCGAACTAAAAGCTGCACAATCCGCCGGCCTCATCCGCACGGATATCCCCGTAAAAGTTCTTAGCCTGGTGCTTTTCGGCATGATTACACATATCTACCCCTGGTACCAACCCGGTATCGATATTTCTACCAGCGAACTCGGCCACCTGCTGGGCGATCTCTTCTTCACGGGGGTAGCTGTGGACTGGCCGAAGCTCTAGCGCTGTTTGTAGGAAGCGCTTGCAGCGCTGGAGCATCTTTGCTTCACCAAAATATTTTCGCTGACGCTGTTCTTGGGCTAATAATCTAGCTGTCGTTCGGTAGAAGCCATGACGTGAATCGCTCCCAAGCCCTGCGTACTACTGGAGATCAGATCAATCCATATGCTGTTGCGTGGTAAGCCATCTCGCCGCCTTTCTGTAGGCCTCTCGGCACTCGGGTTGGTTCTCCTGCTCGTGTCTGCTCCACATGATGCAGCGTCTCAATCTTCACAAAGTGCTGTGCCGCTCAAAAGTCCTGTCGGCATCGATTTCTCATATGCAGGGTACAAGGCTGGCCAACCCATCCCTTGGGTTAGGGCAGTACTTCTCGTCAAGCCTTCTGGTGCGGATGACACGGCGCTGCTCCAGGGAGCCCTCGATCGCGTCGCCAAGATGTCCGTGGGCAACGACGGCTTCCGAGGAGCCGTGTTGCTGGCACGTGGTCGCTTTCATGTAAATGGGCAACTCCATCTCAATGCGAGCGGAGTCGTGCTGCGCGGATCTGGGATTGGCGCAGCCGGTAGCGTCGTCGTTGCCACTGGCATCGATCGGAGACCTCTGCTTGTAGTCGGAGCTTGGAGCGACGTTCCTGTCGATACTCCGATTGCTGTTGATCAGGACGCTCGTGCCGGTGCTCTCACTCTTCATCTAGTAACAGTCTCTGGGTTGCGGCCCGGTATGTCGGTGGTTGTCCGTCGGCCCAGCACAGAGAACTGGATTCGTGCCGTCAGTATGACCGGGCTGCCCGGTACCTTTGCCAATCAGCGCCTCGACTGGAAGGCAGGCTCCCACGATCTAGTCTGGGATCGAACGCTCGTCGCGGTCGATGCTCGCTCCAATACCATCCATCTCGACGCACCCATTACAACCGCTCTTGAAGGAAAATATGGTGGGGGGACACTGTCAAGCGTCTCCGACAATACCGCCCCCCGACAAATCGGCATTGAGTATCTCACGCTGGAAAGCAACTACGATACAAACCAGCCGAAAGATGAAAATCACTCCTGGATCGCCATACTGCTCGACCACATTCAGGACGCTTGGGTACGCACTGTCACGGCGCGGTACTTCGTGGATTCCGCAGTGCGCGTGAACCTCCGCGGCCGACGCATCACCCTTGAAGGTTGCCGCAGCGAGGCCCCCATCTCCGAACGCGCAGGCTACCGCAGGCAGTCCTTCCTGCTTTATGGGCAGCAGGTGCTCGTACATCGTTGCCATAGCGAACAGGGCATGAACGACTTTGCCAGCGGCCTGCTTGCAGGAGGACCGAACGTATTTCTTGATTGTGACGCCACTGGATCGCTTGAAGCCAGCGGCGCCTTCGAAGGATGGTCCTCGGGAGTCCTTTACGAACACGTCCGCATTCCCGATGCGAGACTTCAGTTCGTCCTCGATTTCTCCCGCGCGCAGGGTGCTGGCTGGACCGCCGCCAACTCCCTGGCTTGGAACTCGACAGCTAAGAGCATCGACGCCCTTGGTCCTCCCGGTGCGCCCAACTTCGTCGTCAACTCCCCTGAGCCGCTCTATGCGACGGAACTCGCTGCGCGCACCGGCAATCCCGTCCCGCTGCATGCTACGGTACATCGTGACGATCCCCGATCGCTGCCGCAGTTTCGCACCGCCGACATTCAGCGTATGTCCGTCACGCCGGTCACCTTCCATCCTGTCCAGATCGTAAATGGTCGCTTCGTGCTCGACGGGAAAGTTCTCTGGGGACCATCGCAGACCGAGGCGTGGTGGCGTGGTGATCCCTCTATCTATACGGCTGCCGCCTCCACCGGCTCCAGCGTCACACGATTCATGCCCGGCGTCATCGCACCGGGAGAGACCGAAGACCTCCAACAGTTGGTATGCACGCTGTTGCGCAAGGGTACCTTATCCTTTCAGGTCAATCCCGGCCTATGGTATGACCATCGCCGCGATTCCCACACGGTTGATCGACGCTCCACCGGTGATGTCTGGGCGCCGTTCTATGAGTCTCCGTGGGCGCGCAGCGGGCAGGGCATCGCTTGGGACGGTCTCAGCAGATTCGACGTCTCCCGCTATAACCCGTGGTACTTCCAGCGCGAGCGCGAGTTCGCACTCGAAGCCAGCAAGGCCGGGTTACTGGTCTTCTATGACCTCTACAATACGCACAACGTCCTCGAAATTGAACCGCACTGGATCGACTACGCCTGGCGCCCTGCCAACAATATCAACGACACCGGGCTCCCTGAGCCGCCGCCCCTCAGGCCCGATGGACGCAACGACGTCGGAAACCAGTTTTACAGTACGAGCTATGCGCCGCTTCGCGCCCTTCATCGCGCCTACATCCTGCACACTCTCGATGAACTGGGCGACCTGCCGAATATAATTTTTGGGGTTGCGTACCAGTATGCCGGCCCGCTCTCCTTTCAACAGTTCTTCCAGGACACGGTGCGTGAGTGGGAGCATAGACACGGACGCACTATTCGCATTGCGCTGACTACAAGCAAGCAGACAACTGACGCCATTTTGTCCGATCCGATTCGCTCCCGGCAGGTGGCCGTGGTGGATATGCGCTACTGGGAGTATCGCCCTGACGGCTCGTTGTTTGCACCCAGGGCTGGAGAGAATCATGCCTTCCGCGAGTTGATCTCAGAAGCTTTCCCCGGATACACGGATACTCCGCCTCCAACCACGCCGCAGCAGGTGTATCGCGAGGTGCGCGAATACCGTGATCTTTATCCTGACAAGGCGCTGATGCCTATGGAAGACGGAGCCGGCGCCTTCCCGATTCTGATGGGAGGCGCAGCGTCGGAGTCAGCCCTCCGCTCGAGGCCGCCGGCTCCACCGCCTTCCCCGCTACAGCAAGCCACCGCCATGTATCCGCTGCCAACCTCCCCAGCGGAGTCATCTTCAAGGATCGACACAAATGCAGTTCTTGATCGCTTCGTGCATACCTATCTGGCCACGGACCTGATGAAGATGTCGCCAAAAGACGGATGGGTGGCCGCCCCGGAGCGAACCTGGGTGCTCGCCGGCGGCGCTGCAGAGCCTGTGCTGATCTATTCGCTTTCTGGCCCAGCCATCCTGCTCGTGACCTCTCTGCCCGCCCCAACCTACCATGCCATCTGGTTCGATCCGCGTACCGGAGCCACGCAAGAGATGCCGCGTGCTTCGGGCGCTGCTTGGACTCAGCTAACCAAGCCTAACGATCAGGACTGGGCGCTGTTGTTGCTCCCCGATAAACAATGAACAACCCAGAGATCTGTCACGCGGCACTCAAATCGAGATCGTAAAGAAGCTGGAGGCGGGCGTCCTTCCGGCACGCCGAGTCATACCGCCATCGTATTTTTCATGGCGGCGACTGGACAGGTAACGATGTGACGCAGTTCAGCCCGCAAACGAGGCAACTGGCGCAGCGCGGCGTGTTGGTTGTGAACGTTCAGTACCGCCTGGATGCGAAGGGCCCAGTATAGAGAGTCCCCAGGTTTGCCTGGAAGATGCAACGTCTGCCATGCGCTGGGCGCGCTTGTGTGCCAAGGAATTGCAAATCGATCCAGACAGGATTGTCGCGAGCGGCGGCTCCGCGGCGGTTATCTGGCCGCAGCCACGGCGCTGGTTCCGGGCTGGGACGATCCGCAGGACAACTTGGTTATTTCACCCAAGCCGAACGCTCTTGTGCTCTTCTTTCCGGTCGTCAACGTCGGTCCGGAGGCTTACGATCAGCATCGCTTCGGCTACGCCCCGCGCAAGTACTCGCCCGAAGCGTACATCAGCAGGAATTCGCCTCCGACGATTATCGAAGGCGGCGGCGCTGACAAGCTGGTGAAGCCGGAGATATTGAAGGACGCCTCTGGGGTAAACGCGGTTGGCCCCACCATATTTTGCGCCATGATTCACCACCCGATGACAGAGAAATAATGCGGCAGCATGCTCGCTGGGACGACCTGCAAGCCTTCTCCTTCATCCCACTCCCCCAGCAGTTCACAAAACGCTTTGTCAACGGATAGCCCAGAGCCTCCTTGATCGACCGCTTCGGAACTTAGGTGTTGGGTTGTTTGACTCACCCCGTCGTTCTGCCTATCGACACCCAGTTGTCAGCACGGTATCGGAGACCGCCAGAGCTGGCCTTCTTGTTTTCTCGGTCGGCTCACTATGGATAGGAGTCGATTAGAAAAAGTGATTAGCCAGCCCAAGCGTCGTGATGTGCAGATCGCGGTCCGGTGATTTAGCCTCCACGTGCCGCGAGCAATCCTCGCTCCGAGCTGACTGCGGTCAACGGCTATCTTCAACCACTTCTATGGCCCTGACACTGGCATAGTTGATGATAGGTGAAAATGAAATCAGGAGTTTCCCCTGGCCGTTCGGCTGTAGCCCATGGAAGGTCTCTTTCAAAACGCGCGAGTAACCAGCCTCTTGGAAGATATCTAAGTTATGGAGCAGCATCGCCCCGTTGCAACTTACGTCGAAAACCCTCTTACCTGGACTATGAAACCATGTCTCAGCAAAATAAAGCGTGAGACTGTAACGACCAGGTGGCACCGGAATCGCATAATAGAAATTGCCAAGTCTCGCGACATTGAAGAGATCGGGGTCGGCCGTCTCCGTTAGAGGATCGCCTGCACTGAACAGTTGACCGCCGACATAAAAGGCGTCAGGGCTCCAGCGGTTGCCGAGTTTATCCGTGTAATAGAAGGGAGCGGCGTGGAGTCGAATGGGAGGGATCTTGCCCTCAATCTCTGGCAGAAGCTCGATTCCATTCACGAGAGCCTGGGACTGTAGAGCAGTGAATTGCAGGTGTAACTTGCCATCCTGCGCCGCCGTAATGTCTTTGAAGGCGCGTACCGTGGTCGAAGCAAAGCCGGCATCCTCAATAATGTCGAAATCATTGAGGATGACCTTACCGTTGGCGAGCACGTTAAAGATGCGACTGTTCTCTCCGTCGCCACCTACCTTGTTACCGTAACGATATTGAGGCTCGACGAAATAAAGCCTCAGCTCATAAGCATGGTTCCGCTCTAGAGGAATGTCATAGGTAAAGTTGCCCTTCCGCATCGTCCGGAAGAGCTCTGGATCTTCCGGGGGGAAATAAAAATCGGTGGTTCCGATTCCAGGTGTTCCACCCACGAAATAGCGGTCGGGCATCCATTGGTTTCCGAACCGATCCACGTAGTTTCCAGATTGCAGATCTCCGGGGAGGATTCGGACAGCCGTGGGCCCGGTTGCCACCCCCGTGGAAAAAGAGGATGAGGTGGCCATTGCGGCAGACTGGGGTGACGGGGATTGGTTAAGCTTCGAGTTATCGGATGCCCGATAGTGGAGGACCACTCCGACGGCAATCAGAAGCGCCAGCACCGAGCCCACAATCACGAACACCATTTGGTGGCGCTGTCCAGAGGGTTGTGACTGGGTCTGGGGGGATTGCGGAAACTGCGGGGGCGCAGTTTCAACTGAACAGCGGAAGGTGGGTACGTATGCGCCCGGCTGCAGGTCGATCTGAATGCCGGATCCTTGGCCTGATTCGACATAGAACTGAGCTAGACGCTTGCGCACCTCAATCGCCGCATTACGGACTACCGGGTCGGAGGCGGTGTCGTAGGCCGGCTCTCTTCCAAACACATTGATTCCAACAATGCGCTCTTTGATCTGATCACTACGTCCAGCGAGCGCCTCCTCGACGACGTAGCTCAACAGGATCTGGCAGCGTTTGCTGTTCTTGAATTGATCACTCTGGAGAAGGCGATCCAGTTCCCTGCGAACTAAATCTGGATGTGGTTGTGCGTTGATATTGAATCCTTATCCACTTAAAACGCTCGTTGGACGCCGCGCATAGATTGCAACCACTATATTACAGCGGCTATGTAGGTACTGTACCTGGTCCTGAAGTGGTCATAAGTTATTGAAAAGATTGGCGAGGGGCATATGGAGACCGGTGGAGTTCCGCACCCTACCTTACCAATGTTGTGTTCGAGGAGTCGGATTGGCGTCGCGATACAGATTAGGTTTCGCCGGTTAGAAACAGGTCGAATCGCAAGGTTTCAGTGGCCACGAAAGAGCGGAGTTTGAGGCACGGAGACTCCCTAAACAGCCTTAGTTCCACTGAAAGAGAAAATCAATTTTAGTTTGGAGGCAATTCGATGAAGGTACTCACGACCCGAACCCGCACAACAGACGAAGCGCACGCATTCCGTCTTCTCGTTTCTATCCTGTGCGTCGTCTTTTTTGTGGCATTCGCTACATCCGCCTTGG
This sequence comes from Acidobacteriota bacterium, assembly GCA_021778845.1. Classification (GTDB taxonomy): domain Bacteria; phylum Acidobacteriota; class Terriglobia; order Terriglobales; family Acidobacteriaceae; genus Granulicella. Next base: position 12,866 of record JAJYBU010000043.1, on the reverse strand, counting down.
CCCAGCTTGGCGGTGGCACCATTCGAGGCACGGTTACGGATTCCTCTGGAGCGGTTCTGCCCGGTGCTATGGTAGTCGCGACCAATTCCGCCACGAACAGTGCCGTGACCAGAACGACGACAACGGCAGGCGATTATGTCATCGCACCTCTTAATGCGGGGACGTATTCTCTGACAGTGAAGGCAAAGGGCTTTGAGTCATTCAATCAGGAAAATGTGACGGTGAATGCTCTGGAGACCCGCTCCATCAATGTAACCATGCGGGTCGGGCAGCAGAGCGCGACCGTAACGGTCACAATGGCTCCGCCGGCTCTGGACACTGAGGACTCGACCCTGGGAACGACCATGGACCAGGCGACTTACAGTGCCCTTCCGATCCTGATGAATGGCAACCAGAGGATGGCGACCCAATTTGCGTATCTCACGCCTGGCGTGCAAAGCAATCTGACCAGCGGCAACACAGGATTCAACTCTGGGATCTTCAACGGCAGCGGAAGCCGCGGTGAATCAGCCGAAATTTATGTAGACGGGATCGCGCTGACCTATGGCGCCGATCAGGGAGATCCACGAACCGTATGGACAGCCATCCCGTTCGATGCGATTGAACAGTTCCAGGTACAGACATCCGGCTACTCTGCGGATCTGGAAGGGCAGGGCATCGAGAACTATGTTATTAAGGCCGGAACCAATCAGATCCACGGTACAGGCTTCGAGTTCTGGAGGAATCAGGCTCTCGACACATGGAACTTCTTTTCCAAGGCGGCGGTCAATCCTGAAACGGGTGTGGCGACGAAGCCCATCGAGAACCAGAACGAGTATGGTTTGACGATTGGTGGTCCGATCCTGAAAAACAAATTGTTCCTTTTTGGCTCGTACGACGGATATCGTCTGTCGCAAACGCCTAACCCGGGATATGCAACCATTCCCACCATGGCTCAGCGTAACGGCGATTTCTCAGCGGCAGGGTTGCAGCCGATTTATGACCCGACCTCGACGACCTGCACGGCCGGTGCCTGCACGCGCGACCAGTTCATTGGGTCACTGAACGGGGTTCCTACGGTCAACGTGATTCCGAGCGACATGATATCGCCGATCGCGAAAAACGTGATCGCCGCGCTGCCTGCTCCAACAAATACTGGGCTTACAAACAATTATCTCGGTGGTAACTCAACCTCACTGAGCAACTGGACCACCGGAGATCGTATTGACTGGGCGGTAAACGCGAAGCAGCATGTCACCTTCATGTTCGCTATGGGTCGCCAAGCAACTCCCACACCAACATTCGCCGTCCTTCCGCTGCCATACAATTCCTCCTTTGAATACGCTCCAAAGACCAAGACAATTGCGTTTGAGCACACCTATGACTTCACCACGAATCTTCTAAACCAGTTCAAGTATGGATTCGCTCGCTATTATGCGCCTGCATTCGACCCGCAGTATGGAGTGACGGCGTGGGAGGCGCAGACCTACGGCGTCACGGGACTCCCACAAGGTGAAGCGTCACAATCCTTTCCTAAGTTCGCGTTCAGCGGCACCAACCCCTATACCAACTGGGGGACAACTGGCCACTATGTAACCACTTACAACACCTACACCATGGTCGATAACCTCCAGTGGGTTCACGGCAAGCATTCGGTGACGGTTGGTGGTCAGTTTCAATGGCAACAGGTCAATTACCTGCACTCTGGCGGCGGTTCTTCACCCATCGGTCTTTCATTCGATCAGGCGCAGACCGGGCAGTACGGGGCCGACTCGACCACTCTTACGCCGGTTTCCGGAGTTCCCTTCGCCAGCTTCCTGATCGGAGCGGTATCGGATGGAAATCTAACCCAATATGCCCACAACACTACGGGACTGCGTTATCGGAACTTCTCTCCCTATGTACAGGACGACTTTAAGGTCAACCAAAAACTCACATTGAATTTGGGTTTGCGGTATGACCACTATCCACCGCTCGAGGAAGTGAATAATGCGATGTCGTTCCTCAACCCGACCTTGACCAACCCAATCACTGGGAATTCGGGAGCACTCCAGTTTGCAGGCTTTGGGCCCAACAGCTGCCTTTGCCGGACTCCAATCGAAACATACAAGTGGAATTTTGGACCGCGGCTAGGGGTGTCCTACGCTTATGACAACAAGACCGTAATCCATGGGGCCTGGGGCATCATGTATTCCCACGGAGGCGGCACAGGCGGTGCCACCAATGGGCCGCCTCTTTTGGGATATGAGGCCAATCCTACGTTTGTCAGCGCAATCAGCGGCTTCCCAGCCTTTTATCTGAATAATAGCAACGCTTACTCGGCTGTCGGTCTGGCGAATACCTCATTTCCGTCCTATACGCCCGCGCCATTCTTCAGTTCCGGACTAGGTACAGGCTTTTCAACCAATGGCACTTCTGCCTCGGCAGCGATGACGTACATGGATCCATTCCTATCCGGACGTGCGCCCCAGTATGAAAACTGGAACTTCGGCGTACAGCGTACCATCACCTCCAACCTCAATGTGTCGGCGGCTTATGTCGGGAGCGAAGGGCACTTCGAACCAACGCAGAACAACAATGCCCGAGGCTACTACTCGGACGAGCTAAATCCGTCCTACCTTGTGTTGGGTTCCCTGCTCAACAACCAGGCAACGCCGGCAAATATCGCCGCAGCTGATGCTGTCATCCCTGGTCTGAGCCTGCCCTACCCCACGTTCAGTGGCACGATTGCACAGATGTTGCTGCCATTCCCTCAATACCCTGGTGTATCGGATATGTTCGGCGATGTTGCGAACTCGAGCTTCAACGCCTTTGAACTCATGGTGAAGGAAACTGACTGGAAGGGTCTGACAATAAATATCAATTACACTTTCAGCAAGAGCATTGACAATGGGGGCACCTTCCGTTCCGGCTGGCTAAACCCACGCATCGAGCGCAGTGTCAGCGCCTCAAACCAGCCACAGAATTTCAATGCGAACTTCGTATACCACCTTCCCTTCGGTAGGGGAAGCCTCAGCGGAGGAAGCCGCGTCGTGAGGCAGATCATCCGCGACTGGAATGTGTCCGGCATCGTGCTCTATTCAACCGGAAACCCGCTCACCATCACAGCGACCGGTTGCGTAGCACCGGGCCAGGGCACCTGCATGCCGAACCTCACACCCGGATATAGCGGCTCGCCGCGTATCCATGGCAGTTGGGGAAACGGCATCACGGCGTCCAACGTCAGCACTCCATTCATCGACTCCAAAGCCTTCACCCTCCCAGCTCCCTACGCGATCGGGACAGCCCCTCGTGTCGCTGCCTACAACCTGTATGGTCCTTCCAATAAGGACGTCGACCTGAGTATTCGGAGATATTTTGCTATCAAAGGCAATGTCAAGGCCCTCCTGCAGGCTGACGTTACCAATCTCTTCAACAATGTCGTCTTTGGTGGTATCAACACAACCGTCGGGAACGCCAACTTCGGTACGGTTAGTAGCCAGGTCAACTCATCCAGGGACTGGCAGATCGTAGGCAAGATCGAGTTCTAAATATAGCCAGCAAATGCGTGCGAGCAACTTATTCGCGCCGAGGGTAGAGACCTCGGCGCGACTCTCACCGGCTACCGGATGGCAGTGTACTGGTTGCTCCTGTGCAGGCGTGCCGTCAGGCAAAACCCATTCCTAATTCTTCTTTTGATTTCTACGGGGTCCTATTCATGCGTACGCGTCTATCTGCTCTGCTCGTTGTGATTCTTGCCTTCAGCACGATCTGTATCTGTCTGGCACAACCCGCGAGGACCCGCCTCGTGGTCTCAGCTTCCGGCAGGGGAGACTTCAGGACTGTGCAGGGTGCTGTGGATCACGCCATGGGTCCGACGGTGATCGCAATCCAGCCTGGTATTTACCACGAGAAGGTGTCGATTTCGCGAAAAGGCATCTGGTTGATTGGACTGGGCGCGAACCCTGAAGATGTCACCATCACCTTCGGGGACTCAGCCAAGAACACCGGCAGCACCTTCAAATCGGGCACTGTAATCGTAGATGCGGACCAGTTCGCTGCCGAGAACCTAAGCATTGTGAATACCTGGTGGGATGATCACGCGGATCCCGCGGACGCTTCGCAGGCTGTGGCCCTGCAGCTGAGCTCGGATCAGTCGGTCCTCGATCGCGTTCGACTGCTCAGCGGTCAGGACACCCTCTACGCCGCCAGCAGGACATGTCGTGGAAGTACGAACAGTGGAAGCTGCGACGCTTCAAGAGAGTACTTCAATGATTGCTTCATTGAAGGGAATGTAGATTACATCTTCGGTGATGCCAAGGCTGTCTTCAATCATTGCGAGTTGCACTCTCGTCGACATCACGAGATTATGATCACGGCACAGAGTAAACACTTTCCCGCCGAAGAATCCGGCTACTACTTCCTCAACTGCAAGATAACTGGAGTTAACGAATGGGACCAGGTGATGCTCGGGCGTCCCTGGCGGGATTACGCAACAGTCCTCTTCGACCACACGGACATCGAACAGACGCTCGCTCCGGAAGGTTGGTCGGAGTGGGGCGGGCGACTCAAAACAGCGACCTACCGGGAATACGATTCGTATGGCCCCGGGGTGAACGGAGGTAAGCGCATTGTGAAGTCGCCGCCACTCACTCGAGAAGAGAAGCGCCAACTCAATCCGAGATCGCTCCTCGAGGGAGCAGATGGATGGAACCCGATAAGCGAGGCGAAGCAGCTACAGAGGTTGGTGCATCGCTTGCGGTAGTCGCACTGCACACAAAGATCAGCCGACCCGTTGGAATGAACCTTGTCCTCAGCAAAGGAGATTTATATGCGCCAAAGCAAATGGTTGATCCTCGCTCTCGTCGCGTTTCTCGGCGGGGGCGGCAATATGAAGGCGGGATCCAGCCTGCCACGTGCAGCTGCCTTGCAGATCAGCGAAGCACGTCAGGGCCCTGCTCGGTGGATCAGCCCCGCCCACTGGTTCAACCAGCAAACAGCCGCGGCCCGCAAGCCCGGCACTCTTGTCCGCATCGATCTCATCGGTGACTCGACGCAAACTGAGAATGCCGGATACGGCCGCGGCTACTGCGCAAACCTCGCGTCGCAGGTCGACTGCCTCGATATGGCGAAGGGCGGGGCCAGCACGAAGACCTACCGTGCCGAGGGCCTTTGGGAACGAGCACTTGCAACTCGGCCCGACTACATGCTCATCCAGTTTGGCCACAATGACGAGGTCTCGCCGCATCACCTGCCACGCGAGGTGCCCCTTCCCGACTACATCGCCAATATCAGGCTCTTTGTCACCGAGGCGCGCGCTGCCGGGATCAAACCCATCCTGGTCACGCCACTTACCCGCCGGTTCTTCGGCGCCGATGGCAAGATCCACTCTGACCTCACCGCATACAGCAACGCCATGAAGGGTGTGGCTCGCGAAATGCACGTTCCCCTCATCGACCTGCAGGACACGAGCATTGCATACCTTGACAAAGTCGGCAAAGCCGCAGCCGACAAGCTGGCCATCACCAAAAAGAACGAGACGGGCAAGACCGTCTTCGATGAGACGCACATCAATTGGGCCGGCAGCTACGTCTTCGGCCGCATGGTCGCTGTCGGAATGGGTAAGGTCGTTCCCGCGCTGGCGCAATATGTGCTACCCCTTCCAGCTCAGCTTCCGCCCCAGGGCGTGAAGGCTATGCGTGTCATTCAGGGCGGCCCGGTCAGAATCGTTCTTATAGGCGACTCGACCGTAGCGACGCAGGGTGGGTGGGGTCCTGGCTTCTGCGCCGTGATGACTCCCAACGTAACCTGCATCGATGATGCCCGCAACGGCCGCAGCACCAAGAGCTACATCGATGAAGGTTTGTGGAAGAAGGCACTTGCGGAGCACGCCGACTACTATCTCATCCAGTTTGGGCACAACGATGAGAAGCCAGACCCTAAGCGCCACACCGATCCCGATATAACCTATGCCGCCAACCTGCGCCTTTTCATTCATGATGTGCGCGCCATCGGCGCTGTCCCCGTCATCATCTCCCCTCTGGCCCGCCGTACCTTTCACGACGGCACACCGTATAACGCTGACCTTCAGTTCTATGGCAACGCAGCCCGCCGCGTTGCCGAACAGGAGGACGTTACGTTCGTCGATCTGCTTAGCGTGTCCGACAAACTCCTCAGCACCATGACCCAGGCTCAGGCAGACAGATTTGACGCCGTGGATCATCCTGACCAGCGCGCCGAGAACGGCAACGCCAAGCTTGACCGCACCCACCTGAATGACGACGGCAAGAAGGTCTTTGGCCGCATGGTTGCCGACAACCTTTCCCGCTGGCTTGTCGAGTTAGGCCCGGACGTTATCGGCGACCCTACCCCTCCAACACCTTCCGGGCAAGGGAGTCCTTCCAGATGATCCGCCGTTCAACACCAGATCTTCGCAGATCAACGTCATGCGTAATCCATGTGTTCCCAAAGGCCTCGCCGCAACTCATCCCTTCCGCATGGACCCTCGCTTGCGGTAGTCGCACTGCACACAAAGATCTGCCGACCCGTTGGAATGAACCTTGTCCTCAGCAAAGGAGATTTGTATGCGCCAAAGTAAATGGTTGATCCTCGCTCTCGTCGCGTTTCTCAGCGGGGGCGGCAATATGAAGGCAGCGTCCAGTCTCCCAGGTGCAGGGGCGCTTCAGACCGGCGAAATAATCTCTCGCGTTCCCGCCAACCCTTCGCTGCCCAGCATTTTTATCGTAGGCGACTCTACGTCCGACTTTAGCGTTGATCGTAACCATCAAGGCCTGGCAGGCGTGCAGGGCTGGGGCGTATTCTTCTCGGCCTTTTTCGATGGGTGTCGGGTGAATGTTGTGGACGTAGCACGCGGCGGTCGCTCCAGCCGAACATACATCACTCAGGGCTTCTGGGACAAAACGCTGGTCGAACTAAAGCCGCATGACATTGTCCTGATTCAGCTAGGACAAAATGACGTATTTCCCGTCAATGACAACACGCGTGCTCGCGGCACACTGCCCGGTATTGGCCCGGAGACACAGGAAATCGACAACATGGTTACTCACCAGCGCGAAACTGTGCACACCTACGGCTGGTATATTCGCAAGATCGTCACGGAGACGAAAGCCAGGAACGCCTTGCCGATCGTCATGTCCCTCACGCCGCGTAACGTATGGGTTGATGGCCACGTCGAAGTCGGCGTCAGTCACTATCGCGAGTGGGCACGCTCGATCGCGGAGCGGGAACACGTTCTCTTTGTGGATGTGAGCGCGATCATCGCAGGTCAGTTCGAGAAGTTCGGCCATACCAAAGTCAATGGCCTGTTTCATGATGCTGAGCCTGTTCACATGACATCGCCCGGATCATTTATGGCAGCCGAGTGCACGCTGGCTGGGTTGAAATCTCTTCCAGACTCGCCAGTGATCCCGTATCTATCCAGCCTTGGACGACTCGTCCCAACCGTGGGCCAGTTGGCTGCGCCACGTATTGTTCCCGGCCACTAAATTATTCTCAGATCCTCCTCTCCTGTTTTGAAAGGGCTTTACATCGTGTCTGCACACCCCCCCCTCTCGCGTCGCACACTGCTCAAGACGATGGCTGTCGGAGCGACTGCTGCCTGCCTTCCCCTCGATCCTCATGACCTGTTCGCCATGCAGCCTCACGCTGAGACGTACCCGGAGAACGGCGTGCTGATCCCCGATGACGACTGGCGTCTGTGGATCGATGAAAAGGCTCAGTGGAAGAACGATGACATCTTCCTCCCCGAAGACGTCTCATGGATCGATGGCCAACTCTGTGGCAAGGGCGTGCCGCTCCCCGTCAACGCCCCGAGTGGAGGCTGGTCCGCGCTCACCGCCGACACCGGCCTCCAGGTCATCCTCCCCACTTCAGTTGAGCAGCACTTCTGGGGCAAGTATGGCGCCGGTGTCGACGGGGCACCGCGCCCCTACACACCCGAAGAGTATCGCTACGCCGAATCTCCGAAGGGCGTGCCCGCCGATGATGACGTCCCCCAAAATGGTGCCTACTTCGGCGTCTCCTGGTTCCATCGCCGCATCAACATTCCCGCCGAACTCCGCGGCAAGAGCATCTTCCTCCACATTCGCGGTGCCCACCTGCGCGCCGAGGTTTACCTCAACCAGAAACTCGTCGGCTACTCCATCATGGAGGAGCTTCCATTCGAGTGTGACTGTAGCGCCGCCGCACACCCCGGTGGAGAAAACCATCTCACCATCCGCATCACCAATCCCTTCGGCCGCTTCGACTGGGTCGACGGCCTCAACGCCAAGTGGGGCAAGGTCTCGCTCTACCGCTCCCACGGCTTTGGCGCGCTCGACCGTGGCATCGCGCTCAGCGCGAACAATGAGACTGCCCGTATCGAGGATCTATGGGTCTTGAACACGCCACATCCAAGGACCGTCCAAGTCACAGCCAAGGTGCTCATGGGTTTCCGCGCGGGACACATGACCGATGACATCATTGATTCCGTCATGCACGGAGCAAAGCTCAGCATCACAGATAGGAACAGCAGCGCCATCGCCGCTAACATCTCAAAGCCTCAAATCCAGAGACTGATCGATTTCGAATTCCTCCTCAAGTGGACAGTCACTTGTCCCGGCGCCAAGCTCTGGAATATCAGTCAATCAAATCTATACAAAGTGACTTGCAGTCAGACTGACAGTACGGGCGAAATTGCCGACACCCGCACCATCGCCTTCGGCTTCCGCTCCTTCACTGTTGGCGGCATCGATCCCAACAACCCCAAATCCAACGCCGTCTTCCGCCTCAACGGCAAGCGCACCAAAATCTACACCGCGATCTCTTGGGGCTACTGGGGACTCAACGGCATGTTCCCCGTTCCCGAGCTGGCTGAGAAAGAGGTCCGGTCGGCACAGGCTCTCGGCCTCAACTGCCTCAACTTCCATCGCAACCTCGCCAAGGAAGACGTCCTGCGCTGGCACGACCGCCTCGGCGTCCTTCGCTACATGGAGCCAGGCGCTGGCAAGTTGGCCATCGGCAAGTTGCCAGCGCACACCTACGCCGGCGCGAACAACGTTGTCATGGGAGAACCCGCCAGCGAAGCCGACAAGTTCGCGCAACGCTACATGTTCGTTAAATGCGTCGAGATGGTCAAGGCTTTTCGCTCGCATCCATGCGTCTTCGAATACTGCCTGCAGAACGAACTCGGTGCCGACCTCAACAATCCGGCCACGCTCGCAGTCCTCAAAGCGATGCACGAACAAGACCCCTCCCGCTGCGTCGTTCTCAACGACGGCTTCGTCGCTCGCGGCGCCGCACAGGCGTGGTACGAACCCTGGAATGAAGACCTCCAGGAGGGCAAACTCCATCGCAGCGATGAGGAGAAATGGGGCGACTGGTGGAACGACCATCAGGGTGCCGGCGACCAGTGGTACGACGAGTTCTACAAGTCACCCACCAACTACACCTACAACATCAACCTCCGCAACATCATCGCCGAGTACGGCGAGATGGAAGGTTGCGCGCGCCCCGACATCCACGGCCTCGACGTCTACCAGATCACCGAAACCTACAAAAAATACGGCGGTACCAGCTATGACCTCGCCGATCACGAAGCCATCATCGCCGGCTACAACCACTTCCTCGACAAGTGGGGCTTCCGCAAATCCTTTCCCACGCCGGACCACCTCTTCCGCGCCGTCGGCCGCACCTGCTACGACTCCTGGCAGAACTACATGGAGAACGCGCGCATCAATGATGCGCTGGACTTCGCCGCCATCTCCGGCTGGGAGTCCACCGCGATCGAAAACCACTCCGGTATCGTCGACAACCTGCGCAACTTCAAATCGGACCCGCACCTCATCGGCGATACCCTCCAACCCGTCAGCCCCTGCGCCAAACAGCGCGCACTCTCCATCGAGCGCGGCCAGCCCGCGATCTTCGATCTCTTCCTCTTCGACGACTCTCACCAGCCCGCCACCGGCACACTCACCTTCTCGATGATCACGCCCAGCAACAAGCGCATCGTGCTCAAAACCCTCCCCGCACCGATGAACCAGACACCCGACCAGTTCAGCTATCTCCTCGAAGAAGCCTTCACCACTCCGTCACTCACCGAAGAAGGCCTCTACCGCTTCACGTTTGCACTCTCATCTCTGCCGCTCGCAACGCGAACAAAAGAGATTTGGGTGACGCAAGTGACCAGCCCGGACAGGCTCTGTCGGGTTGGTCGAAAGGTAGCGGTGAGCGGAATCACTCCTGCGCTTCGAAAGCAGCTTGAAATAGCTGGAGGCAAGGGTTGCTTCGTTTTTTCCGACTTCAACCCCGGCGAGCAATATGACCTCATCATCTCCTCCGGCATCACCTCCCACACGCACGCCGAAGGCACGATCGGTGAGACCACCGGCCTCGAAGCCACACCACCCAAGAAGCACGGCCATATTCCCGAGCCTGGCGAAGAACCCCAAATCATCGCGCTTGGCCACCTGCAAACCGGCATCCTCGATGCCGTCCGCGCAGGCACGCCACTCCTTGCCATTGCGCAATCCGACCCGCTCTCCGACGGCGTCGCCAAACAGCTCGCTGCCGCCGGAGCCTTCACCTATCATGGTGCCGTAGGCGACTTCCGCGCTCCCTGGATGGGCAACTGGTACTTCGTCCGCGAGCACCCGCTCTTCGCCGGAATGCCCGTCAATCAGGCCATGGGAGGCTTTTATCAGGTGCCCGGCCGACAGTCGAACGGTCTCCTCATCGATCGCGCACCGAACAGCGCGGAGATTGAAGTGATGGTGGGCTACTCTCGCGATCACGACCGCAAAGTCGGTGCTGGTACGTTCTCGACTCACCTTGGCAAGGGGAAGGTGCTCTTCCATCGCGTCCCGGCCATGCACACTGTCATGCAACTACGGTTCCTCGCCAACGCGTTAGCCTGGCTCACCGCCTGAGACGTTTGCTCTTGTATCTCGTCCAGCACAGAAAGGACACAGCCCTCTGGAGGTGCCTATGCTAAGACTGACGCTTTTGATTCTCCTTCTCCTCTGCTACGGCAGCCAGTCGACCCCGGCCCAGACCATAGCGCAGGATCTCCCATCCCTGCAACGGGATGGCAGGGCAACGCCTGCGGAACGGGTCCGCGCCGGCATCGGTGCGCCTGTTGCGCCTTTGGCGCCCGCCGTAGACATTACACCAGCGCAGCAACGCAAGCGGATACAGATATGGCGCAACGAGATTAGAAAAGCCTTGTTTGTGCCCGTTGCGCTCCCTGCTCTCAACGCAAAGATCTGGTCAACATTTTCGCCGATGCCTGGAGTCCGTGTGGACCGTGTGACCTACTCCACAGCAGACGGCATGCTGGTCCCCGCGATCATCTATTACCCCGATCCGGAGGTCCTGAAATCGAAGCGCGCGGTCGCGCACGCGCACAAGCTCATTCCTGGAATCGTGATCGTCAATGGCCACGGCGGCGATAAGTTCAGCTGGTATGCGATGTACAGCGGAATGCTCTTTGCCAAGGCCGGCGCCATGGTGGTTACGTACGATCCCATCGGCGAGGGCGAGCGTAACCGCGACAAAGCGTCCAGGACGGGCGTGCATGACACTTGGGTCAGCCCCCCGTCAGGACTTCCCCGCACCGATTGGGGGCAGCGCCTCGGCGGTCTCATGCAGGTCGATGTGATGCAAGCCGTCAGCTACCTTCGTTCACGGCTGGAGGTGGACCCCAATCATATCGGAGTTGCGGGGTACTCAATGGGTGGCTTCATTGTTGGCCTGACCGGAGCGATCGATCCACGCATCCACGCTGTACTCATCAGCGGGGGTGGCGTCTACGACGGACCCGGCGGTTATTTCGATTCCAACCCTCTGCCCTGCCAGATGCCGCCCTACAAAGCGCTGCGTCCTTTGGGTGATCGGGGCGCCGTCCTCTATGCTCTTAACGCAGAGCGAGGTCCTCTGCTCGTGATGAATGGATCGGCGGATACAGTCATGGACATCTCGCACCATCCGCCAGCATGGTTCGACGCCGTGCGCCGGCGCGCTCTGGCGCTGGTCGGACCCCAATCTCCGGCCGCGAAGAATATGTTCACGACGACTGTCTATCCGGGAATCAGCCACCGTCCTTCTTGGGTGGATCGCGATGGAGTTGCATGGCTCAACCGACAACTTCACTTTGCGTTGTGGGATGACAAAACGATCTCGACCGAACCGACCACGAATGTGGGCCAATGGGTGAAGGGAAATAACGTCTACCTCGCACCAAACTATGCGCGCGAGGATCGCGAGGCCGGCATCGAAGCACTAGGCACTGGCTTTCCCGCAATTCCGCGCATGGATCTCTTGGTATTGCCCGATGATGTTTGGCGTCGGGAGGAAGGCCGCTTGACCTACCAAGCGTGGGCTGCGAAAACCAAGCTCGCTGAGCAACTTGCTGCGTGTGAGCATCAGTCTCGCCACTAACCCGAAACTTCGTGCTCTCCGCGAACAAATAATCGCATGGATACGGCTCATCTCTGATTGGTCAATATTTCCAAGACGGGAGAATGTGATATGCCTCGTTATTTTTTGAACCATCTGAAATGTTAGTCTTCGGAAAAATCTGACCTGAATAGGGAGAGGTTTTGGCTGAAGAAGAAACGTTTTTCTGTGGAGCAATAGTAGGCGTGTTGAAGCAGGCACAGGTGGGTGTTCCAGTGGCCGAGGTGATCCGGCAGGCAGGGATCAGCGAGCAGACGTTCTACCGATGGAAGGCGAAGTGCGCTGGCCTGGAGTATGGACTTCGTCTCCGACCAGCTTCAGGACCTAACGCTCTTCCGTTCGCTGACGACTGTCGATGTGTTTACCCGCGAGGCGGTGGCGATCGACGTTGGGCAGAGTCTAATGGGCGACGATATTATATGAACGCTGAACTAGCTGAAGTCCAGCCGTGGTAT
>JAJYBU010000068.1 GCA_021778845.1 Acidobacteriota bacterium | reverse complement strand
AAAAGTTGCAGATAGCGGGTCATCGCGGCGACGCCGTCGATCATGCCCTCGTCCATGCAGATGTCGATGACGTTGGCGCCGTTCTCGACCTGCTGGCGGGCGATGCTGACGGCTTCTTCGAACTTGCCTTCCTTGACGAGTTTGGCGAACTTCGGCGAGCCGGCCACGTTGGTGCGCTCGCCGATCATGATGTAGACGCCGCGCTGCTGCGTGAAGGGCTGGCTGCCGGAGAGACGCAGTGGCCTGGGTTCGATGCTCAGAGTCGATGCTGCTGCGCTCAAGCTGCCACCTCGCGGTGTCCGAGCTTACGCTGCGCGAGTTCGCGCGGATGCCTTCCTTCGAGCGCCCTGGCGATGGCCGCGATGTGCTCGGGGGTGTTGCCGCAGCAGCCGCCGGCGATGTTGATGAGACCTGCGCGCGCGAAGTCACCGAGGAAACGCGCCATATCATCGGGGCCAAGATCGAAACCGGTTTCGGACAAGGGATTGGGCAGGCCCGCGTTGGGATAGCAGGAGATGGCGACGTCCGCTTTTTCGGAGAGCTCGCTGAGGAAGGGGTACATGAGGTCAGGGCCGAGCGAGCAGTTTAGGCCCACGGAGAGCGGGTTGACGTGCTTGACGGCGTTCCAGAAGGCCTCCGTGGTCTGCGCGGAGATGAGGGTTTCGCCGCCGCGGCCGACTGCGGCGGAGATCATGACGGGGAGTTCTTTGCCGGAGGCGGCGAGGCCGTCCTCGTCGAAGACTTCGCGGATGGCGACGAGCGCGGCCTTGGCGTTGAGCGAGTCGAAGATGGTCTCGACGAGCAGGAGATCGACGCCGCCGGCGATGAGCGCGCGAACCTGTTGGGCGTAGGCGGTCTTGACCTGGTCGAAGGTGACGACACGGAATCCGGCGTCGTCAGCGTCGGGGGAGTTGGAGAGGGAGACGGTGAGCGGGCCGATGGCGCCGGCGACGAAACGCTGGCGGCCGGTGTCGTTGGCAATGCGGTCGGCCCACTCGCGGCACTGCTGCGCGGAGGTGTAGTTGATGTCCCAGGCGAGGGTGTTGAGGGAGGCATCTTCGATGATCTTCTGGTAGAACTCGGGGTCCTTGCGGCCGCCGTGTTCGCGGGGATCGTCTACGAAAAATTCGCTCTGGGTGATGCTGGTGGCGCCGAAGGTGTTGGTCTCGATGATGTCGGCGCCGGCCTCGAGAAAGCGGCGGTGGATGTCGCCGATCATCTTTGGCTGGGTGAGCGAGAAGAGGTCTCCGTTGTTGAGCAGATCCTTGGTGGAGTGCTGGAAACGGTCTCCGCGGATGTCGGCCTCGGTCATACCGTAGGTGCGGATGGTGGTGCCCATGGCGCCGTCGATGATGGCAATGCGATGCTCGAGGATCTCCTCGAGCGGATGTTGGTGAACTGTTTTCATGTCTTTCCCGTTCCTGGCGCGAGCATTCAGCGCCTATCGCACAACGGCGAGCCAATCATGGCTCGCCGCTTACTGTGAATCCAAGACTTTAAGGCCTAGGCGAGCACTTCAACCTCTTCTTTAGCTGAATGCGGAAGACCCGTTGCCACTGGCACCAGCAGGTCTTCCTTGCGCATGACCATGGTGGTGGCGTTGAGGCTGGCGAGTTCGAAGCCGTGACCATGGGTGATGGCGTCGGTGGGGCAGGCTTCGACGCAGTAGCCGCAGAAGATGCAGCGGTTGTAGTCGATGTTGTAGACCTTGGCGTAGCGGTCGGCCGAGGAGATGCGGGTCTCGGAGGTGTTGTCCGCAGCTTCGATGTAGATGCAGTTGGAGGGGCAGGCGGCGGCGCAGAGGAAGCAGGCCACACACTTTTCGAGGCCGTTCTCGTCGCGCTGCAACTGATGCTTACCGCGGAAACGCTCCTGAAACTGAGCGCCGCGCATGGGCCCCTTGCCGTCGGGGTAGTTCTCCACCTGGCTGGGTTGGAAACCTTCCCGCAGCGTGATGCTCATTCCCTTGGCGATGGCGGCGACATTGCGAATGATCGACATAGACTTTCAGTATACGTCGGTTTTCAGACGCGATAAATGCCCTGCCGGGGTGACGGTGCAGTTTTTGACAGGAGGCTCTCGATTACCGCCGTGCGACGGCTGCATGAGATGAGCAATGGGAAGGCGGCACAGGGCGATCCCTTAGCGGAGAGCCACCTTCATGACGCCGAACTGGCTGAGCGTGTTAACGAGGCCGCCGACGAGATCGTGGCGCGGGTGCTGGGTGCGGGCCTGCTGGATGAGGCCGCTGCCCAGGGGAGTGTTGGCGGCGTCAACCGCGTCGCGGAGCTTGCGGGCGAGCGCGAGATCGAAGCCCTCGCTGACCCATACGGTGTTGTCCTTAAGGGTCAGAAGCACGTCACCCTGACGGGTCGAGTAGACGCGCTCGTCATCAGCCGTTTCGTCCTTCTGGCGGCGAGTGAGACCGTTGTACTGGCGGGGTAGCTGCTGCTCGAAGACCTCGAAGAAGCTGCGGGCGGAGTCCCTATTCTTCCAGCGCGAGCTGTAGAGGAGGGCGAGGGATGCGGTGGTGTCCTTCTCGGCTGGGGTGGCGTTGCGGCGCTGCGCGGCGTAGTAGATGCCGCCGTCCCATTCGGGGGCCAGGGCCTCGGCGAGGGGACGGCCGCCGAAGAGTTCGGCGGTCATTCGCACGTCGAGTTCGCCCATCACGCCAACATCGTAGGGCAGGTATCCGGCGGTCTTGAGCAGCGGATGGATGTCGGGAAGCTTGAGGATGGGGACGGGCTGGTTGCGGAGATAGGCCTGCGGGGTGATGATCTCGAAGCTGGAGCTGGGGGGCGCGTCGAGGACACCGGCAAAGGCCCGCTCGGCACCACCCTGCACCAGGACGGCCTGCTCAAAGGCCAGGCCCGAGGTATAGGGAAAGAGCAGGGACTGCTGCAGAACAAGCGGAGCGCGGGCAAGCACGGGAGAGCCGGACATGTCGCCGGCATTGGACTCGAGCTGCTGAGCCAGTTGGGGAGCGTCCTTGAGGGTCGTGCCGGGATGGCCGGCGGCGGCGAGCATGTAGTCAGCGAAGCTGACCATGGCCTGGCCCTCGAGCACGGCCTCGCGGGCGGTGTCGGTGTCGTCGTGGGCGATGTGCAGGTTGTCCTCTGAGACGTTTCTGGCGGTGCCCTCGATCTCCTGGCTGCCCCACTTCTTGAGGCCAACCCTCTGGTCCTGGAGGGCGTGGGTGAGTTCGTGGGCCATGACGGGCTTTTGCTCGTCGATTGACACCCAGTCGAGGAGATTCATCTGCTTGGTTTTCTCATCGTAGAAGCCGGCGATCTGCTCGGTGAGGAGGCTGAGCAGAAAGGGACGCATCTTAAAATCTTCGTCGAGGAGACCGAACTTTTTGAGAACCAACTCGCTGCGCTCCATGCGCCTGGCGCCCTTGTCCTGGTCAAACTTTTTGCGCAACTCGGTGGCGACTGCGTCGCGTGAGATGAATCGGCACTTGACGGGAGACTTGATGGCCAGCAGGGTGTCCCTGCTGACGAAGTGCAGGATCTGGTCCTCATCGTTGAGCAGCGTCTTCTCCTGTTCGGGGGTGAGGACGGTGTCGGCCGTAACGGTGGCGCTGCCGGATGCGGGCACCGTAGGGGTCATCTTACCGCTGCCCGTGGCTGCCTGCGCTAACGCGATACTGGTACCGAAACCAACGAACGCACATGCTGCCAAGACTTTCTGCCAGGTCAAACTGCCTCCATACCGCCGATGACTGTAAGACTTAGTGTACGCAGTGGACGTCACCTAAGGAATAGGCGAGTTCGAAGGGAGCATCCCAGCGCGTTGGAGAGCATCCAAGAATATTGCTTAGGGTCTATTCGCGTTCGGGACTTTCAGGATATCCAGATAGTCTTAGATGCGGAGCGAAGATAAGGAGCTCTCGATAACAATTCATGCCTCACTCTGCACAGAATGAACTTGCCGTCCTGCTCGAAGCTGCGGGCGTGGCTACGATTGGAGACCATGCGTTCCTGCACGTTACCGGCGCGGATGCAGCGCGCTGGCTGAATGGGATGGTCAGCAACTCGATCCAGGCGCTGCAGCAGGGAGAAGGGTGCTACAACTTTCTGCTCAATGCGCAGGGGCGCATTCTGGGCGATTGCACGGTGTATCGTGAGACCAGCGCGGAGCCTGCGGAGTTTCTGGTGGCCACGACGGCTGCACAGGTGGAGGCGATTCAGCAGCACCTCGACCACTTCATCATTATGGACGACGTGGAACTGACGCGGGCGTATGAGGATGAATCGGGGCTGCTGATAGGGGGAAAGGATGCGGGTGCGGCGATGGGCAGGGTGGGGTTGCCGGCGGTCGATCCGCTGCGGCTTGCCCACGCGGACACGGAGCATGGGCCGGTACTGCTGTTGAGCCCTGTTGCAGGGCTGGTGCGAAAGTACGAACTGCGGGCGTCGGCGGCAACGATAAATGGTCTACGCGGGGCGCTGGGGCTTCCTGAGGTAACTGCGGAGCCGCTCGAATTCCTTCGCCTGATGGAGGCTCGGCCACTATTCGGGCAGGACATCCGCAATACAGAGAAAGCCCACGATCTGCCGCAGGAGACGGCCCAGACCCATGCGCTGCACTTCGCCAAGGGCTGCTATCTGGGGCAGGAGATCGTCGAGCGCATTCGGTCGCGCGGGCAGGTGCATCGCCAGTTCATGGCGTTCCGGCTGACGGGCGAACTGCCGGGAACTCTGCCTGCACCGCTCGAGGCCGGTGGAAAACCCGCGGGTGAACTTACCAGCGCGGCGCTGGTTCCCCTGGTAGAGGGGCCGACGCTGCTGGGGCTGGGCTATGCTCGGCAGGAAGCACTGAATAGAGGACAATCGGACAAGACAGAGCTGACGTACCAAGGCGGAGTTGCGGTTCCGCGTCGGGATGTACCTTCCACGGTTTAATATCAAAGCAAGACTGAGAGCTGAGAATTTATATGGCAGACATCAAGGAATTCGTGATCAACGACCGTCGCAAGTTCACCGCAGAGGGCGACGTTCGCCCAGACGCACCGCCTTCGGAGCCGAAGCCGCCGCAGCGGCCGGAGGACGGCGACTCCGCGCGGCTGGTGGAGCACGCGGGACCGCAGGCCGTTCCGCCGCCGGTTGCAGCGCAAGACAACGGTGCTGAGGCCGCGCCCGGCGAGAGCGATGAGATGCTTCCCCCGGCACCGACGGCTGAGCAGGTGCAACAGGCCAAGCGCGCCTTCGACGCTACGGTGGACCGTCTGGATACGGCGATCAGGGCCACCAATCCCGGCATGGAACACGCTCCGGAGATCACGTTCGAGCGGGTGGTTCAGTCGCTCTACATGCAGGCGCTGATGCAACTGGGCGGTGCGGCGGGACCCGGCCAGCAGCCACAGGTGGACCTTCTCGGCGCGCGCCAGACGATCGATATGCTGGGGGTTCTTGGCGAAAAGACCAAGGGAAATCTGACCGACGCCGAGGCCAGGCTGCTGGATACAGCGCTGTTTGAGTTGCACATGGGTTTTCTTGAAGTGACCCAGGCGCTTTCGCGGCAGGCTGCCACGCGTAAGCCGGGCGCTGGCGTTCCTCCACCACCGGGCGGGCCAAGCATCGTTCGCTAACGACGCGCTGACGACGCACTGAGTACGAAAGCACGCATGAACGCTACGCTCACTTTTCTCGGAAGTGGAACCTCGATGGCGGTTCCGACGCTCGGCTGCACGTGCGCGGTCT
>JAJYBU010000067.1 GCA_021778845.1 Acidobacteriota bacterium | reverse complement strand
GGGGAGTTGGATGAAGGCTCTAATTGGGAAGCCATCCTGTTTGCAGGTCATAATCGACTCAACAATCTCACGGCCATCGTCGACTACAACAAGATACAAAGCTTCGGCAAGGTCAAAGATGTCCTAAACCTGGATCCGCTTGGCGCGAAATGGGAAGCTTTCCACTGGCATACCGTAGAGGTCGACGGTCATGACCTCGCGCAACTGCATAAAGCTCTGGATCGGACGCACATCGAGTCGGACAAGCCCTCCGTCGTCATCGCTCACACCATCAAAGGGAAGGGCATCAGCTTTATGGAAGATCGCCTCGAATGGCATTACAAGTCCCCCAATCAAGCGCAGTTGGCACAGGCTCTTGAGGAACTCGGGTATTCATCGTGAGAACTGCATTTATCGACACCTTGAACGAACTCGCCAGCCGGGACGAACGGATCTGGCTCCTCTGCGGAGATCTCGGATTTTCGGTCTTGGAGAGTTTTGCGCAAAACTTTCCGAAGCGCTACGTGAACGTAGGCGTCGCCGAACAGAACATGACTGGGGTTGCGGCCGGACTTGCGCTATCGGGAAAAATTGTTTTCACGTATTCCATAGCCAACTTCCCCGTCATGCGCTGCCTGGAACAGATTCGCAACGATGTGTGTGCCCACAATCTGAATGTGAAAGTCGTCTCGGTAGGCGGCGGCTTCGCGTATGGGTCAGCCGGATACACGCATCATGGAACCGAAGACCTTGCGATCATGCGCGTACTGCCCAACATGACGGTACTCGCTCCGGGCGATCCCGTCGAAACCAGGCTGCTCACCATCGCGGCAACTGAGCGGCCCGGTCCGTGTTATCTCCGTCTCGGAAAAGCAGGAGAGCCGATCATTCACACCTCGCAACCGAACATTATCATTGGCCAGGCCATCGTTCTGCGAGAGGGTGATGACGGTACGATCATCAGCACGGGCGCAACCCTTGGAATGGCCATGAAGGCATCCAGCGAATTATCGGAGCGTGGTATGTCGGTGTCGGTGCTCAGTATGCCGTCGCTTGCGCCGCTGGATAAAGATGCGATTCTTCGCGCGGCTAAAAGTACCGGCAGAATTGTTACCGTGGAGAATCATGGTTGCGGTGGCCTCGGAAGCGCTGTGGCCGAGGTGCTTGCGACATCGACGCTCCACCCCCGCTTGGCGGTGATGTGCCTTCAGCCTCGCCCGGCCAAGGTAGCTGGCTCGCAGGACGCAATGTATGCCAGCCATAATATGTCCGTCGCAGATATAACCGCAAAGATGATGTCGCTGATGACTTCATAACATTTCGAAATAAAAGGACCCCAATCCGCTCCATGCCCGAGCAACCCATCCCGGCAGCCGACCTCGACCTCATACTCCAGCAGACCGAGCCGCTGTGGGACGAGGTGCGCAACCAGCGCCTCTTCATCACCGGCGGTACTGGCTTCTTCGGCACCTGGCTTCTGTCTTCGTTCATGAGCGTCAATCAGACCTTGTCGCTCCATGCGACTGCAACCGTTCTCACTCGCGATCCCGCGCAGTTCGCAGCACGCGCTCCGCACCTCGCCAAGCACCCAGCCATCACCCTCCTCCAAGGCGACGCCCGTACCTTCCGAGCCCCCTCTGGCAACTTCGATTTCGTTCTCCACGCAGCAACCGACGTCGTCGCTCCAGCCACTGCCGCTTCCCCGCTCGACCGCTACGCCTCCATCTCTGACAGCACAGCCCGCATGCTGGATTTCGCAGCCACCCACGCGACCCGAAAGTTTCTTCTCACCAGCTCGGGAGCCGTCTACGGCAAACAGCCTTCAACCCTCAGCCACATTCCGGAAGACTACATCGGCGCACCCGACGTCCTCACTCCCACGTCGGCCTACGGTGAAGGCAAACGCACCTCCGAACTCATGTGCGCGCTCTACGCACAGCAAACCTCCATCGAGTTCAAAATCGCTCGCTGCTTTGCTTTCGTTGGCCCCCGCCTCCCCCTCGAAAGCAACTTTGCCATCGGCAATTTCATCCACGACGCCATGCGCGGCGCACCCATTCAGGTTGCGGGCGACGGCACACCCATGCGCTCTTACCTCTACGCCGCAGACCTCGCCGTTTGGCTCTGGACCATCCTATTCACGGCTCCATCCATGCAAGCCTTCAACGTTGGCTCTGAAGAGCCCATTAGTATCGCCGATCTGGCACGCCTCACCGCCCAGACCCTCAATCCTCAGCTTCGTGTCGAAATCGCCCAACAGAGCATCGAAGGATCGTCTCCGCTACGCTACGTTCCATCCGCGCAGCGCGCACAGCAGCAACTTGGGCTCCGCCGCACTGTCTCACTATCGGAATCTATCCGCCGTACCGCCGCCTGGCACGGCTTTCCACTTCGTGCCTAAAGAACCTTGAGCCCGTATCCCGCCTTCGCCACAAACTCCATCGCTGTCTGCGCAATGAAGTCGAGCATCGGTTCCGTCAGCCCCGGATACACGCCGATCCAGAACACCTGGTTCATGACAAAGTCCGTATTCGTCAACTCACCCACCACGCGATACTCATAGCCCTTATACGCAGGCTGCCGTAGCAGGTTTCCCGCAAACAGCAAGCGCGTCCCAATCTTCTGCGACTCCAGCGCTCGCGTCAGTTGGTCGCGCGTAAACGGAGCATCGGTCTTCACCCCAATCGGAAATCCAAACCAGCTCGGGTCGGAGTGCTCGGTCGCCATAGGCAGAATCAAAAACTCTTCCAGCCGTTGCAACGCCTGTTTCAGATACGCAAAGTTCTTCTTGCGCCGCTCGATAAACTCCGGCAGCTTCTCAATCTGCGAAACACCCAGCGCCGCCTGCATGTCGGTGGCCTTCAGGTTGTACCCCACATGCGAGTACGTGTACTTGTGGTCGTAACCGCAGGGCAGCGTGCCAAGCTGCCAATCAAACCGCTTGCCGCACGTGTTGTCCACTCCCGGCTCGCACCAGCAGTCGCGACCCCAGTCGCGGAACGAATCAATCAGCACCTGTAGAGCCGGCTTGTCGGTCAGCACTGCTCCACCCTCGCCCATCGTAATGTGGTGCGCAGGGTAGAAGCTCACCGTCGCGATATCGCCAAACGTACCCACCATCTGTCCCTTGTAGGTCGAGCCCAGCGCATCGCAGCAATCTTCCACCAGCCACAAATTGTATTTCTTGCAGAACGCCGTAATCGTGTCCAGATCGAAGACATTGCCCAGTGTGTGCGCAATCATCACCGCCCTGGTCTTCGAGCTGTAAGCCGCCTCCAACTGCGTCACATCAATCTCATACGTCGGCAGCGTCACATCCAGGAATACCGGCACCAGCCGGTTCTGCAGAATCGGATTCACCGTCGTCGGGAATCCCGCCGCTACCGTAATCACCTCATCGCCGGGCTTCAGTTGACGGTCACCCAGCTTCGGCGACGTCAGCGCGCTCAGCGCCACCAGGTTCGCCGACGAGCCCGAGTTCACCAGCGAAGCCGACCGTACCCCGAAAAATTGCGCCAGCTTGCGCTCGAAATTCTTCGCGAATCGCCCCGTCGTAAACCAACCATCCAGCGCCGAATCCACCACAGAGCAGATGTCGTCCGGCCCAATCACCTTACCCGACACCGGAACCGTCGAGGTTCCCGGAACGAAATCCTTCCGCGGAAATGCCTCCGCATGAAATTGCGCTGTCAATTCGAGAATTTGTTGCCGCAGGGCCGCTGCCTTAGCCGTCATATGTACTCCAAGAATACACAACGGTTAGTGGCTTTCTCATTTTGCCAACCACATCGCAGCCAACCAATCGCCCGTCCCAGTCAGTACAGCCCCGGGCTCATCCTCCCTTATAATCGGCTCAATTGCATTTCGAGAAATTCAGGGGACCCCATCGGATGAAAGCAGTTATTCTCGCAGGCGGTCTCGGTACCAGAATCAGCGAAGAAACCTCGTTGCGCCCCAAACCTATGGTCGAGATCGGCGGCCTGCCCATCCTCTGGCACATTCTCAAACTGTACTCCGCCCATGGCATCCACGACTTCATCATCTGCTGCGGGTACAAGGGCTACGTCATCAAGGAGTACTTCGCCAACTACTTCCTGCACACATCCGATGTCACCTTTGACATGTCAGCCAACAAGATGACCGTGCACAACTCCGTAGCCGAACCCTGGCGCGTCACCCTCGTCGATACAGGAGAGAAAACCGGCACCGGCGGCCGCCTCAAGAAGATAGCAAAATATGTTGAAGGCGATGAGGCTTTCTGCATGACCTACGGCGATGGCGTTGCCGACGTCGATATCACCGCTTCCATTGCCTTCCACAAGGCCCATGGCAAGAGCGTCACCATGACCAGTATTCAACCCATCGCGCGTTTCGGCGCCCTCGGCCTCGAAGATACCAAAGTCTTCTCCTTCCGCGAGAAGCCCAATGAAGAAGGCGGCTGGATCAACGGCGGTTTCTTCGTCCTCAAGCCCGACATCTTCGCTGACATTCACGACGATAGCCAGATGTTTGAGCAGGAGCCCATCCGTGACCTCGTCGCTCGCGGCCAAGTCCATGCCTTCTTTCATCACGGCTTCTGGCAGGCCATGGATACCCTCCGCGATCGCCAGCAACTCGAAGAGCTCTGGAGCTCCGGAAAGGCCCCGTGGAAGACATGGTAGACCGGGCCAATTCCACCTCCAACTCGCCATCCCCCTTTTCCTGGCAGGGCCGCAGAGTCTTTCTCACCGGACACACCGGCTTCAAAGGTGGGTGGCTAGCCCTCTGGCTCACGCAGATCGGCGCCACTGTGCGCGGCTACGCACTCGATCCCTCCTCTGAGCCCAACCTCTTCACCGTCGCCCGCGTTGGTTCTGTCGTCGACGACATCCGCGGTGACATCCGCGACGCCGTCGCGCTCGATCGCTCCATCCAGGAGTTTGCCCCCGAGGTCGTCTTCCATCTCGCAGCGCAGCCGCTCGTCCGCTACTCGTATCAAGATCCCATCGGTACGCTGGAAACCAACGTCATCGGCACCGCGCGTGTCCTCGACGCCGTGCGCCGAAGCCCCAGCGTCCGCGCCGTCGTCTCCGTCACCACCGACAAGTGTTACGAAAACAAGGAGTGGATATGGCCCTACCGCGAGACCGATCCCCTCGGCGGCTATGATCCCTACTCCAGCAGCAAAGCCTGCGCCGAGATTGTCAGCGCCGCCTTCCGTCAGTCCTACTTTCCAGTCCACAATCTCGGGAACACAGATGGCCATCGTGTCGCCATCGCCACCGCCCGCGCTGGCAACGTCATTGGTGGCGGCGACTGGTCTACCGATCGCCTCATCCCCGATCTCATTCGCGGATTCCTCTCGGGCCAACCAGTCGCCATTCGCAGCCCCCACGCCATCCGCCCCTGGCAGCATGTGCTCGAGCCACTCCACGGCTACATCCTGCTCGCCGAAAAACTCCTCACCCACAACCCCCGCTTCGCCACCGCCTACAACTTCGGCCCCTCCGACACCGACGCCCGCCCCGTCTCCTGGATCGCCGAGCAGATGACCGCCTTCTGGGGCAATGGCGCCTCCTGGCATATCGACGACGCGCCAAGCCCGCACGAAGCCGGCTACCTCAAACTAGACTCCAGCCGCGCCCACGCCGACCTCGGCTGGACACCACACCTGCAACTCCAGCAAACCCTTGAGTTCCTCGTCTACTGGTATCGAGCGTGGCAATCTGGCTCGGACATGCACGCGCTTACGCTGTCGCAAATCGAGCAGTATCGTTCCCTTCTCAAGCCTCAGCCCTTTAGCTGAGATTTGCTGTCCTGAAGCAAGCGCACGCTGTCGGCCG
>JAJYBU010000042.1 GCA_021778845.1 Acidobacteriota bacterium | reverse complement strand
CAACCCGCAATCTCCTCGTCCCCAGGCGCCATGCTAGAAGTCCATCAGACGCGCAGCGAAATTAATAGTGACTCATGTGACGCCGAATCTAGCCTGATGCAGCCACCGAGTTGTGGGTAATTGAAAGGAACTTCCCACGCTTACAGAATGCCTGACGATGCGTCGCAAGCAGCGCAAGCGTCTGGTGCGGGATCGCGCAGCGGAGCTGCGGCTGACCGGGCCGAACACAGGATGTACTTCATCCTCGACGGGCTGGCGACCGGGCCGATGGTGCGCATCCTGAGCGTGGTCGATGCCTACACGCGCGAGTGCCTGGCGCTGGAGGCCGATACAAGCCTCGGCTCAGGCCGGGTGAGTCTCCAGAGGCGTATCAAAGTCCGTCAGCATATCCGCTGGAAGAATCATTCTCAGAGAGTTCAGGATGGATAAAAGATCGATCACCTCTTGGGCGATCGCTCCATGAATGGGCGTCAGCAGTCCGAGGGAGGCAGCGGCCATTCCGATTAGGCTAAGGCCCATGCCACCGACTGCCGAGACAAGCGCAATCCCGCGCATCCTGCGACCGATGTGCATCAACTGGTCTACGCTGACGAGCGACGACTGAAGGATCACCGCACCGGCGGCTTCGGACGTAATGTCACTGTTGATACCTAACGCGATTCCAGCCGTCGCAGCCATCATGGCCGGAGCATCGTTGATTCCGTCGCCCAGGTAAAGCGTTCTACCATGTAATGTCGTCTCGCGCACAAACTCGACCTTTTCCTCCGGGGTCTTACCGCCGTAGGCCTCCGTGATGCCCATGCGTGCTGCGAAGATCGCGACCTCAGGCTTGCGGTCGCCCGATAGCAGAACCACCTTGGAGATGCCGTGCTTCGAATCAAGATGACCGAGAAATGACTTGCTCTCCCGGCGCGGTTCATCCTCAAAGTGGATCACCGCTGCCACTTTTTCATCAAGGAAAAGTATGCACTCAAGACCGGGCGCGACTGGCGGCATTGCGGAAAGATTCTCAGCAGAGAGTTTGCCGCGGCCTGTCACCGTGACCTTCCGACCCGCAACGAGGCCGGTGAGCCCTGTTCCAGGCGCCTCTGACACATTTTCGACGTTAAGCAACTCCAGTTTGTCCTGCTCCGCAGCAGCGAGGACGGCACTCGCCAGAGGATGTTTTGAGTAGCGTTCAAGGCTTGCCCCATACTGCAGCGCCGTCTCCCGCGTCGCGCCGCCGAAACATTGGATGGAGGTAACCGTTGGCTTGCCGTAGGTCAGGGTGCCTGTCTTATCCACGATCAGCGTACGGCAGGTATCTATCTTTTCGAGGATAGACGGGTCCTTGATGATGATGCCGAGCTTGGCTCCAACCGAGATCGCGCCAATGATCGCTACCGGGATCGAGATCAGCAGCGGACAGGGCGTTGCGATCACGAGTACAGACAGGAACCGTTCCGACTGGCCACTGAAGTACCAACTTGCCAACGCAATGAACACGGCCATCGGCGTATACCAGGAGCCGAGCCTGTCGCCGAGCCGCTGAATCCGCGGACGGTTCTCCTCCGAAGCGTGCAGCACCTCCACGATCTTTGCGTAGCGGGAGTCGCTTGCGACCTTTGTCGCCCGGATCGTCAGCGCCACGTTGCCGTTGATGGAGCCGGAGAGGACGATTGATCCCGGCGCTTTTGCGATGAGGAACGGCTCGCCAGTGAGATAGGACTCATCCATGCTGCCTTGACCGCTGACGACGAGGCCGTCGACCGGGCAAATCTCATGAGGGTAGATCAGGAGTTCGTCGCCCACCTCGATCGTGTCGATGGGGATGTCGACCGCGTTGATGCCGGACCGGTGCGCGATCTGCGGCATTCGTTTTGCGAGGGCATTGAGTACGGAGGAGGCACGGCGAGTGGCAAAGCCCTCCAGCGCCTGACCTCCTGAGAGCATCAAGACGACGATCGCCGCAACCCAATACTGCCTCAACACCAGAGAGGTCACGATCGACAGCAGCGCTAGAATATCGACGCTGAAGTTGCCTTTGAATACCTGTTGGACCAGCGCAAGGAGTAAGGGGACGCTCGCGCCCGCGATGGCGACCAGCAGGATGAGATTGAGGAGATGTTGATTGTGCCACAGCAACTTCGCCATCATCGCCGCAAGCATGCCGGCAGCGATGAAGCAGGCCGTCGCAATGTGTGCGACAGGAGAGTCAAACCAGTTGGCATTCGCGTTGGCCTGCTTCATGAACTCTCACCGGCTTCTTTGCATTGGTTACAAAAGCGAGAGACTGATGTCTCAGCGAACCCGTGTTGTCCGCTGAGAGCCTGCGGTCTTCAGGCTCGTCGTAGTTCAGTGGCTGGCAGGACTCGCAGGCGGAGTTGCTGGAGCCGCCATCTGTTTCAGATACTGATCCTGCAATGCCTGCATCTTCGGCTGAAAATCTCCCATACGGCTGTGCACGATCTGCATCGTGCCAGCAGTCAACTGCGGGGTCTTGGCAAGCATGGCCTGGCCCGCCGGCGACTTATAGAAGGCCAGGATGCCGTCCAACTCGGATTCCGTGTAGGTGTCTGCGTACAGCTTGATGTAGGCCGATTCTAGGGCCTGCCATCCAAAGGCGTCATTGACCACCTTCATCGAGTTATCGATGAAGTCCTGCTGTATCTTCTTCTTCTCCGGCGTCATTTTGTCCGCTCCGGGAGCGTTCTGCGCCGTCGCCTCAACCTGCGACTTCATGGCACTCATCATGCGGTCCAGATTGTGTTCCAGATGCATCGTCGCGAATAGGTCCTTCACCTTCGCCTGCTTCGCAGCTTCGTCCGCGCGCGCACCACACGGTGCAAATACCAGCACCACAGCCAATACGGCAATCCAACGCTTCATTTAGATCTCCTCTTTTTCAACCTGTTCCAGAATCTTCTCTGAATCCAATGGCTTTCTTGCAAAGTAATACAAACTGAAGGCCAGCGCTGCGAACGCCATCACACTCACCCAGTCTTTGTGCAGCGGATTGGTCTCAGGAAAGCTCACAACCACCTTGTCCGTCGCCGCTTCATACAGCTTCACACACACGCCCACGAGCCCCATAATGCCGCCGGCCGCAATCAGCCCCGACGCATACAAGCTGCCGGATGAGATCTCACTCTCCGCATCGCTCTTTGGCACGGTGCCACTTCGAGCCAGTGCCTGATCCACCATCCACCGAACGACGCCACCGACAAAGATTGCCAGCGTCGTCCCGATGGACAAGTACGCACCCACCGCAAACGTCAATGACCGTACGCCCAGCAACTCTATCCCAATCACCAGCGCCACGCCCAGCAGCACCAGGCTCCACGGCAACTTCCGGCTCAGGATGCCGTTAATTACTGTGGCCATCAATCGTCCCTGCGGTGCTGCGGCCTTCTCGCTACCAATTCCCTGCACCCATTGGACCTCGATCTGGCCCGTGGCTGGATCATAGAGATACTTTCCATCCTGCAACGTAGCCGAGCCAATCGAGTTCAGCACGACATAGCTCTTGCCATTCGTAAGTTCCTCGTGCGTTGCCGCCATCGAACTCCCCGCCACTCGCCTCTCGGTCACCGACACATGATCGCGCTTGAAGTAGCCTTGGTTCGATACGCCGTCCGGGAGTGCCGCCAGCGAAATTGCCCTTGGCGTCGGTAGCTGCTGAAAGCTTTCCAACCCCTTATTCATTGCATTCAGCGTTACCCCAATCGAGAACACCGATACAATCACCCCGACCATGACAGCCAACTGCTGTTTCCACGGCGTAGCACCGATCAGGAATCCGGTCTTCAGATCCTGACTTGTATCGCCCGCATTCGACGCCGCAATGCACACTATCCCGCCAATCGTGATGGCCAGTGCGCCAAACGACGGCGCCGTCCATCCCTTCACGAGAAAGATGGCTGAGACGGCCATGAGTGTCGCAATGGTCATCCCGCTAACCGGGCTCGCACTCGATCCCACAATGCCCACGATGCGCGCCGAGACGGTCACAAATAAAAATCCAAATACTACCACCATCAGCGCGGCCGAAAAGTTCGCCAGCCATCCCACCTCGGCTCCAGGAATTGGCTTGAATTCCAGGAAGAGGAACATCAGCAGGATGAGCAGCAGGCTGCCGCCGACCACCACACTCATTGGAATATCATTTTCGGTCCGCAAGGGCTTACTCGCCGCAGCGCTCCTCTTCACGCCCATCTTTGCGAACCCGGAGGTGAGCGCGTTAACAATTGTCGGAGCCGTCCTCAGCAAGGTAATTAACCCACTGGCGGCGACCGCGCCGGCGCCCATCGGCCGCACATACGTCGACCACAGCTCGCTCGGACTCATCTGCGCGATGGGCACGACGCCCGGATACAACGGCCCCGGCAGGTGTTTACCAAAGAAGACAATCGCTGGCATCAGCACCAGCCAGCTAAACACGCCGCCCGCCAGCATGATCGCCGCAACCCGAATCCCGATGATGTATCCCACGCCCAGATACTCCGGCGTCACATCGGCGCGAATCGCCGCACCCCGGAGTATCTGTTGGCCGTGCGGATCGAAGTTCGGTTCCCAGTTCGGAGTTGCGGGAAACAGGCTCAGCAGATTCTCATTCTGAAACAGCGTGTAGAGTCCGCCGAGGCCCAACCCCAGAAACACACGGCTCGCAAACGACCCGCCACGCTCCCCCGCCTGTAGAACGTCCGCGCAGGCCGTTCCCTCGGGATAGGTCAGGGTCCCATGCTCCTCCACGATCAACTGCCGCCGCAGTGGAATCATGAACAGCACGCCCAGCCATCCACCAAATAACGCCAGCGCAAAGATGCGGGAACTCTCCAGATCGAATCCCAGAAAGATCAGCGCCGGGAGCGTGAAGATGACGCCCGATGCAATCGACTGGCCGGCGTTGCCAGTCGTCTGCACAATATTGTTTTCGAGAATCGATGCTCGCCCAAACGCCCTGAGAATGGAGATCGATAACACTGAGATTGGAATACTGGCTGCAACCGTCAGGCCTGCGCGCAGCCCTACGTACACCGTCACAGCGCCAAAGATTACGCCAAAGATCGAACCCAGCAAGAGCGCTCGTACGGACAACTCCTTCCGATCTTCATTGTTTGGTACGAAAGGGCGAAAGGTCGTATGTTCAGCCATCAGGCAATCTCTCCAACGCGGCGCATAAGGGGTAGTAGCTTCGCATCGGAGTTTACCCTATCGACCCGCACGGCAGAAATTTTCGTGCCATTTGTCTCTTGTTCAAGCGCACAGCTCCCCGCGACTCTCGTTGGTTGCGCTTGTCTATCGCATAAGGGCTTCCGTCATTTCTTGCGCTTGAGCCGCAGATAAGCTGCCCCTACTGCTCCCCTTTCAAAAGCAAGCAAGCCCACCTTACCCGGCAATCCGCATCGTGCGTCCGTGCCGCGTGACAATGGCCAGCCGCTCGCTCCCCAGAATCTTTCTTGCCTGGCTTCGCGCATGGCTCGCCCACGGCCCTGTCGGATCCAGCCGGGTATACGTGGTCCAATGCCGCAACGCCTTGCGTGGCTCCTGAATCCGCTCATACGCCAGAGCTAAGTTATAGTGAGCGTCCGCATACTGAGGGACCAGAGCCAAGGCACGCTGATACGCCTCGATCGCCTCATCCATGCGCTGCTGTTCATCGAGCACATTGCCAAGGTCAAAGAAGGCCAGTGCATACTCTGGATCAGCTTCGACGGCCTGCCTATATCGCTGCTCGGCCTGCATGTAGTCCTTCTCGTTGTAGAAAATCGTCCCTAGGTTGATCGCGGCGGCCGCATGTCCCGGCTGCATATCGAGGATCGTCTCATAGACGCCTTTCGCCTCGTCGAGTCGACCCGAAATCTCCTCCAGTCGCACCGCACGCAGAAACATCTCGTGCAGGTCTGCGAAAGCCTGTAGCCGTTCCTGACCATTGTTGCGCACGACAGCCATACCGCTACAAGGCGACAGTTCAAAGTCGAACGCCATCTGTCGCGTCATCGGGTCAACCAATGCACCCCACTGACGAAATGCCACTCTGGAACCCTGTAACACCGCCACTGACTCCAGCAGCGGATTCGCCATTCCCGATACTTTTTGCATCGCGTCGACGGACTGCCGGATGCTTTTTACGGAGATACGGGTCGCCGTCAGGTCGCGCAACTTGCGCAACTGCACCAATTCATCGAAAGAATAATGATCCGAGGAGGTTACTAACCCGGCCCTCTCCCACGCTGCGAGTTGGCGGATCGGCAATCTGAGAATGCGCAAAACGTCTTCACGACAGTATCGGCTCACGGCGCTCGTCTCTTGGTGCTTGACTTCGATAGCTGCCACCCTATGCGGCATGCTCCTAGCTGCGAGTATGCGTCGCGGGCACTCCCTGATCAAGGCCTTTGCGTGTGGATTTCGTGAATTCAGTGGATAACATGAACCAAATCAGGTTCACGCCTCGATTAAATCGAGAATTCCGTGCATAGGGACGCGAGATGGGGTTCTCCAGACGACTTGAACCATGACCCTTAGCCTGAGGATTTCATGGCAGTATTTCCGCCACAACCTTCAGACGAAGGCCGAGGTTGCCTCTTTCGTATCGATTCTTGATTTCAACGTGCCGGCGCGAGTAGATTTAAACTTGCGTTTCTTTCCATACCTCTCCGGCAGGATACTCAAACCGTTCGAGCGACTCCGGAAAAATCTCGCAGCTGTAGCCTGGCTGGGCAGGCACCATGTAATGGCCTCTGGAGATATGAACGGGATACCGAAAGTGTTCGTGGAGGTGGTCGACATATTCGATGACTCGATTGTCCAACGAGCAGGAGACGCTTAGGTAATCGAAGATCGATAGGTGCTGGACATACTCACACAGCCCAACGCCGCCCGCGTGAGGACACACTGGCACACCAAACTTCGCTGCCATCAGAAGAATGGCCAGGTTCTCATTGATCCCCGCAACGCGGCAGCTATCAATCTGGCAAACATCGATGGCCCCCGCCTGAAATAACTGCTTGAACATGACGCTGTTGTGACAATGCTCGCCGGTCGCAATGCGGGTCGGAGCAGCCTCGCGGCGTATACGTGCGTGGCCCAGAATGTCATCCGGGCTGGTAGGTTCTTCCATCCACCAAGGCTTCAGTTCGCCAAGCTGGAGTGTGCGCTGGATCGCTTCTTCGACTCCCCATTTCTGGTTGGCATCCACCATCATGTAGCGGTTCCAGCCAATCTCTTCACGGACAAGTCGTCCGCGCCGAAGGTCATCGCTGGCGTCGCCGCCTACCTTCAATTTAAAGTGATTCCAGCCGTCTGCAATGCCCTCACGACACAGTCGCCGAATCTTCTCATCGCTGAAGCCGAACCAGCCCGCCGAGGTTGTATAGGCTGGATAGCCCTGAGCCTCGAGTCTCGCCAATCGTTCAGCCTGGTTATGCTTGCCCTTGCGAAGAATTTCGAGCGCTTCGGAGGGTGAGAGTGCGTCTGCGATATAGCGAAAGTCGATAGCCGCGATGACCTGCTCGGGAGCCATCTCTGCAAGCAGCCGCCATACCGGTTTGCCTTCAGCCTTGGCGTATAAGTCCCAGACTGCGTTGAGGAGTGCGCCACACGCCAGGTGAATCACACCCTTCGCAGGACCCAGCCAACGAAACTGCGTATCGCCGCTAAGCTGAAGGTAAAGCCCATTGAGGTCTGAGACCAGAGAGTCTAAGGTGCGGCGCAACAAAAACTTTGAAAGATACTGAATAGCACTTACGCAAAGCTCCGTGCCACGACCAAGCGTAAAGGTAAGCCCGTGACCCTCGAAATCGGTATCCGTTTCCAGGATGCAGTACGCGGCTGAATAGTCCGGATCCTTATTGATCGCATCAGAACCGATTGCCTCGCGCGAGGTCGGGAAACGCAGATCGATGACGCGGATGTTCGTTATCGTGATTGTTTTCAAAATCTCCTCGTCATGTGCATAATTTCTGAATTGAAGTTAGCCTTGCGGCTTAGTCCTTAGTCGCTTCGTGTTGGATGGCCCGACAATTGATTATCGCCTGCCTACTCCAATGACGCTGCAACCATATTTTTGTAACGAACGACTTCGACATCCGAGATTGCAATTACTCCCTCTGAGATCATCTCATCGAGACGCGGTAGCAGTTTCGCAACCTGTTCTTCACGATCGACGATACTGATCACGATGGGAGGGTCATTCGAGCCGGGCCATAGACTCGCATGATGGATGTGAGCACTCGCGCCGAACCCCTCCAGGCCCTGGTATACCGTCGCACCAGCGAGACCCATATCCATGCACAATAAGACGATGGCTTCGTGAAGCGGCTTACCCTTCCACTGGTCTTTTTGGCTGCAGTGAACCCGCACCATCTTGGCCTTGAACTCTTCCTTACGCATCAGAATCCTTCCTACTGGGCGAACTTTGCGAAGAGCTTCCGTAGCGGTAGGTGATCACGTCAACGTCTGAGGTCACTACCAGTCCGTTAGTCATCATCTTGTCGAGAATCGGCATAAAGTTGCTGATCTTTTCCTCCTCGTCAATGACCGTGAGCATCAAAGAGGCTCCTTCAGAAAAAACGTGGCGTTGATGAATCTGCCTTCCCGAACCATAGCCGAGGATGGCTTTGTAGACTGTTACACCCGCGATATCGTTCGCTCTAAGAGCCTCGACGAGAGCCTCGTGTAATGACTTAGTGCGCCATTTATCCTTTTCATCAATATAGATTCGCAGCAGCTTCGCCTTACCTTCCACCTTATGGTGAGCGACCGCTGGTTCTGCATCACCGGGCTTACTGTTGGCAGCCTTCACGATCTTGGTTTCCTGAACCTCGATCATGCCCGAGCCGCAGATCTCTCTGAGCTTCGGCAGTATCTCTTCCACCTTTGCTGAAGTGTCTACGAACTCAAGCTTTACGGGAAGACGATCAGACACGTCGACCAGTGAAGCGGTGTGCAGGTGATGATCGGCTCCGAATCCGGCGACACCATTGAAGACCGTTGCTCCGGCGACACCGCGATAAAACAGGAAGTCGAGCATAGCGGAGGCTCTTGCGACGCCGTGGTAGGTCTCTCCATCCGCAACGTAGATGGATACCTTGAGTGCCTTTTCCAGCTCCAGCATTTTCCCTCCGCGATAGCCCTGTTGCGTTCGTAGTGAGTTTTGTACGGTGCTGCACGAGGCCTACGTAAGTGACCGAGCCGTGGCCGATCCTAGGCCTACGGCAACCAGGCCGACGATCAAACTCGCCGCGACATAGAGAATTCCAATCCAGTATGCGCCACGGGTCAACTCCGACCACGTCTCCCATTCAAAGCTCGAAAAGGTCGAGTAGGCACCGAGGAAGCCGATGGCAAACGCATATCTCCAAGCCGGATTCACATTAGCGTGGCGAGAGAGATATTCAAGAATAAATCCGATCATAAAGCAGGCGCTTACATTAATTGAAAACGTGCCGACCGGGAAACGGGTGCCAAAACGTTCGGCTGCAAATACGCCGACAAAGTAACGGAACATCGCACCGATCGCCCCGCCAATCGCGATAAGCAGATATCGTCGCAAGCTCAAGCCTCCCTTATGCGCACATTTTTGCCGACTCTAGCTGGCTTCTCGCCGGCAAGCAGGGCATGAACGAGATGGTTGGAGACTGAGTAAACTGGCCGACAGATGCGTCTGTCATCGACGAGGAACGGCGGACGGATTACGATTTTCATGCGAAACTCCCTCAGCAACCGCAAGTGGCCGCTGATACGGATTCAATTTTCGCAGAGATTGCCAGGACAAGAATGCTCCTCAGCAGGCGATCCCTGCGAGGAGTCATCATCCGTAGCCAAACAGGATACGGCGGTTAGGGTGAACTCCATCACCCTTACTACTTCTTGATGGACTACAAGACGATGCTTCCTGTGGGTCTCATGCCTCGCAGGAAGCTCCCGCACGATGAGTCTTGGTGGAGCTGAGCGGGATCGAACCGCTGACCTCCTCGTTGCGAACGAGGCGCTCTCCCAGCTGAGCTACAGCCCCACACCACAGATTTGAGCAGCACACCTAATTCCTGTGCTCAAGTTCTGCCACGACAGGTAGTTTAGCAGGTGACGGGCCTCGGCACCAAGCTGGAACTGCAAGCTGGTGTCGGAGAGCCGCTGAATGGGGCGTCTCAGGAGGAGCGCTTCGGGGATGTCAGGCCCATCTCGGCCATCACACGCTGCAGGTCCTTCCACGCTTCCACCTTCTGGCGGGGGTCTCGAAGCAGGAAGGCAGGATGATAGGTGACGGCGACTTTGGCCCCGCGTGCCGAGTGCCACTGGCCACGCAAAGACGCGAGAGACTGCTTGACTCCAAGCAGATACGTTGCTGCGGTAGCCCCTAGGGCAACGATGACCTCAGGGCGCACAATGTCTATCTGACGGAGAAGGAACTGCGAACAGGTTGTGGCCTCGACAAACTCAGGCACACGATTGCCCGGCGGGCGGCACTTCACAATATTGGCGATGTAGACCTTTTCGCGCTTGAGACCCATCGCGGCGATCATATTGTTCAGCAGTTGGCCGGCCTTGCCGACAAAAGGCAGACCGCTGGCATCTTCATCGGCACCTGGACCTTCACCAACAAACATGAGTCGCGCATTGGGGTCGCCGTCACCGAACACGATCGTGTGGCGGCCAGCATAGGCAAGTGGGCAGCGGCTGCAGTCGCCAATCTCGGCTCTCACGATCTCGAGGGCTGCAATGCGGTTGGCCGCCGGAACGATCTGTGCGGGTAGAGGCGCGAGAACATCAAAGGAAAGCGGCTTCGGCATGGGAGAAGTGGCCTCGGCTCCCGTGGCGTGGGCAGAAACGGAGATGTTGGGAGCAGAACGCACAGGTGGCACAGCAGAATTGCGAGGTGCAGTCTGGGCTGCTGGTACTTGTGATTGTGCCGCAGCAGTAAGCTTGTCGCGAAGCGAATCTGGCACAAGGAGAATTGGATCACCACGATGATAGAGATCATAAACCCCCATATCGCGCAGATAATCGACATACGCACGGAGTTGTTGCTCTGGGACCATCAGACTCATCTCTAGAACGATGCCGGCGGCAGCGGCTTAGCTAGCACTGTGTACGTGACTTTGCCCACGCGGATCTCATCCTGTGCTACGCGACAGGCCTTGATGGAGTTGGAGACTCCAAGTGACGGCGCACCTGATTGCAGTTGACGAGCGCGGCGTGCCGCACCCTTCACAAGACTGTATTTATTTTGGAGCGGTTCTTTGTCAGGCATCGACGAACCTCCAGGAAGATGCTCTATCTTAGCGCCGAATGCTATCTCTGATCAGATCAGCCGAGTGGAAATCTCGGTACTTTTCCATAACTGTCTCAAAATCAAATACCAGCGATGACAACTCCGAAACTCGCTAGCGCTGATTCCAGTCTTGGCGAGCGGGCGCCAGTGATGCACTGAGCGGCCAGATCGCCCTCAGATGGAGTAGCATCGCCTCGTGCGACGAGCACGATGGCCCGCATCTCCGAGGCGGCCTGATCCAGGACGTCGTTGACCAGTGCATACTTGTAGTCGTCGATCATCCGCAGTTCAGTCCGCGCCTCCGCAAGCCTGGCCTCAATGACGGCCTCGTTGGCAACACCTTCAGCCTGGCTACGGTTGCGCAGGCGACGCTCAAGGACTTCGGGGGTGGGCGGAAGGATGAAGATCGAGACAGCCTCTGGCATCGTGCGCATAACCTGCAGCGCACCCTGAACATCGATGTCTAGCAGTAAATCGGTACCGTGTTCGCGAGCAAGGTCGAGCGCCGAGAGTGCCGTCCCGTAGTAGTTGCCGAAAACCTCGGCCCACTCAAGGAATTCGTCGGCGGCGATCATCTGCTCGAAGCGCTCACGGGTGGTGAAATGATACTCGCGACCATCTTCTTCGGAGCCGCGCGGCTTGCGCGTGGTGTAAGAGACGGAGAAGTCCAGCCCCTTAACAAGGCGACGCGCCTCGCTGACGAGTGTCGATTTACCCGATCCGCTGGGTGCCGAAATGATGAACAGAATGCCTGCCATAAACTCTTGTTGTTGGCTGTAGTGTAAACCGTTCGAGGCGGCCACAGTTCATGCAGTGCCTTCGCCTGCCTCGGCCAGTTCGAGATCACCCTCGCCGAACTGCAGATGATACAGCCTGCTGTAGGTTCCCCCGAGAGCGATGAGTTCGTCATGGGAGCCAAGTTCGGTGATACTCCCATCTTCCATCACGGCGATGCGGTCGGCGCGGCGGACCGTTGAGAGCCGGTGAGCAATCACGAGCACCGTGCGGCCCTGCATCAGGTTGCCGAGAGCTGCCTGCACCGCCGCTTCGCTTTCGGTGTCCAGCGAGGACGTGGCCTCGTCAAGGATGAGGATGGGAGCATCCTTCAGCAGAGCACGAGCAATCGCAAGCCGCTGACGCTCCCCACCGGATAGTCGCGCGCCACGTTCGCCAATCATTGTGTCATAGCCTTGCGGAAGCTGCTCGATGAAGTCGTGTGCAAGCGCAGCCTGCGCAGCGGCAATGATGCGTGGCATGGGAATATCAGGCTGCCCGTACGCTATATTGTTACGCACGGTGTCATTGAAGAGCACCGTCTCCTGCGTGACTTTACCGATCTGCTTTCGAAGCGAGACGATGGTCAGGTCACGAACGTCATGATCGTCGAGAAAGATCGCTCCGCCGGTGACATCGAAGAAGCGAGGCAGCAGGTTGACAAGCGTGGATTTACCCGCACCACTTGGACCCACGAGAGCGACGACCTCGCCTCGGTGAACCGTGAGAGAGATTCCATGCAGAATCTCCTTGCATTGACCGTCACGCTCGTAGCCGAATCGAACGTCGCGGAACTCGATGAGGCCACCGAAACCCTTGAGAGCGATGGCCTTCTTGCGTTCGCGCACTTCGTCCTGTGCGTCAATAAACCTGAAGATCTCTTCGCTGGCTCCGACAGCCTGCTGAAAGCTGTTGTAATAGGTCGGCATCTTGCGGACGGGATCGTACAGTGCGATGACGGCGATAAGAAAGGTGATGAACTCACCGGCAGTGCCGCCGTGAAGAATGAACTGGCGGCCATACAGCAACAGGAGCGCAATGGCGACGGCACCAAGCGCGTCCATCAGCGGCGAGGAGATGGACTGCACCGCGACAGAGCGCATGTTGGCGGTGAGGAGCCGGTCGGCGGCATCGCGGAAGCGATTCATCTCCCAGTTTTCCATGCCGAAGGCCTTCACGATGCCATTGCCCATGATGGTCTCCTGCACGATGTTCTGAATCTCAGCAAGCTTGTCCTGTCCACGACGGGTGGTCTTACGAACGCTGTGTCCAACGCGGCGCGTCGATAAAACGATGATGGGCACGAAGATCAGGAGCACCCAGGACATACGGCCACCGACGATGATCACTGTACCAATCATGAAGAGGAGCGTGAAGAGTTGTTGCAGGAAGTCGCTCATCACGGTAGCCATCGCTGACTGGACCCGCTCAACGTCGTTGATGAGAGTGGAGATCAGTGTTCCCGAAGTATGGCGCTGAAAGAAGGCCGTCGAGCGCTTCAGCAGAGAGTCATAGAGATCATATCGCAGGTCAGTGATCATACCAAAACCAGCCTTGTTTGCTAGCAAGGTGCCGAGGTAATCGCACAGGTTCTTGATGATGGCCGAAGCAACGAGGGCGACTGCGACTACCGTCCATGCATTGTGGAAGTGGGGCGGGATCAGCGCCTGCAAGTTGATGTGAAGTTGAGTATGAGGGATGACGAAATTCAGAACCTTGTCGGGCGACGATGCCACACTGAGGACGTTGTCAATAATCGGCTTGATCAGCAAAATGCGGAATGCTGCCAGCGCTCCGACGACCGCCATGAGCAGCACAGAGAAGATCCAGAAGAGAACATAAGGTCGCATGTAGCCCAGAAGACGCAGGACAAGCTTCATGCCTGGCTCCAGAGGGCGTACATCGACTGTATGGTGGCGAGGACTTCCATCGACTGCTAGTGTACTGCCCCGGAGGCACGGAGCGGATCTCCCCGTGCCTCCGGCATAGGGGCTAGACGGTAACCACAATCTTTCCAATCTGTGCGTTGGATTCCATGTAGCGATGTGCAGCAACGATCTGATTGAGCGGAAAAGTCTTGTCGATGTGTGGGTTGAAGGCGCCAGATTGCAGATGGTCGAAGACGTATTTCTTTGCCTTGGTGAAGACCTCAGGGTCAGCGACGACCTCGAAGAGGGTGTAACCCTTGATGGTGAGGTGCTTACTGAGGGCCACAAAGAGCGGATAGGGCGTAGGCTCGGTAGCGAGCGCACCGTACTCGAAGATCAAACCGTTGGCAGAAGCTACGGCGGCGATAGCCTCGAGACCTTTGCCCGCGACTGGGTCAAAGGCGATGCGCGTGCCCTTGCCGCCGGTAATCTCAGCAACGCGCGCCACCAGGTCTTCCACTTCGGTAGCGATGACGTAGTTTGCACCCAGACTGAGTAGTTCTGCTTTTTTCTTGGAGGTACGCGTCGTGGCAATGCTGATGGCACCCTCGGCCTTCGCGATCTCGATGGCGGCGATTCCGACACTGCTGCTCGCGGCGGTGATGAGAACAAAGTCTCCCTTGGTGAGTTTGCCTTGCTGAATGAGCGCGCCATAGGCGGTGAGGTACTGCATCCAGATGCTGGTTCCCTGCTCGTAGGAGAGCGATGCGGGGTAAGCGGCTATAGCGTAGGCAGGGACGATCGCCACCTCACCATAGACGCCGTACTTGTCAGCGGGGAACGCCGGAACGGTGCTGACGGTCTTGCCAATCAGATTGCTCTCGACGCCGGGGCCAACGGCCTCGACCGTGCCCGATGCCTCATAACCGAGCAGTGACGGGAGTTGGGGCTGCACCAGATATTGGCCGCGGCGGAACATAACCTCAGCACGATTGATGCCAATGGCCTTTACACGCAGGCGAACCTCACCGGCCGCAGGCTCCGGGGTAGGAACTGTTTCCAGTTGCAGCACTTCTGCATCGCCAGTCTGGTAAAAACGAACGATCTTTGCAGTTGACGGAATTTCGCTTGGCATCTCTTTTCTCTCCTATACGCAACATCTCTTAGATGCCGCCAGAGTGATAAGGACGCGATGCTAATGTGGCATGTCGCGGTGGGAGGACTTGGAACGATAGCCTGCGGCGCCAAGGCGCTTCTTCAATTCCTCGGCAATCATTACTGAGCGATGTTGGCCGCCGGTACAGCCGATGCCAATCGTTAGGTAGCTCTTTCCCTCGTGGATGTAATGCGGCAGAAGGAAGGTGAGCAGGTCCGTAACTTTGTCGAGGAACTCGCGGGTCTGCGGAAATTGGCGGACGTACTTCGCCACCTTGGGGTGCTTGCCGGTGAGCTTGCGGAACTCGGGGATGAAGTGCGGGTTAGGAAGGAAGCGCACGTCGAAGACCAGGTCAGCATCGCTGGGCACACCGTTTTTAAAGCCGAAGCTGGTGACCGAAATGGTGAGGTTGCGGTCGCTCTTGCCAACCCCGCGGGTAAACTGCGCATTGATGTGTGCACGGAGTTCATGCACGTTGAACCGCGAGGTATCAAGAAGGATGTCAGCAACATTGCGGATGGGATCGAGGCGCTTGCGCTCGGCGCGTATGGAAGCCATGACGGTCTCCCCTTGGCGCTTGGAGTCGCGACCGAGGGGATGGGGGCGACGTGTCTCCGAGAAGCGGCGCACCAAGGCGTCTTCAGAGGCTTCAAGAAACACAACGCGCGTGGGCAGCACCTTGCGAACCTTCATCAGGATAGAGGGAAAACGTTCAAGCCGGTTCCCTTCGCGCACGTCAACCACCAAGGCGGCATGCGTAATCTCTCCCGACTTTGCGACGAGATCTGCAAAGCGGGGGATGAGTTCCAGCGGGAGATTGTCTACCGAATAGAAACCGAGATCTTCGAAGGTCTTGAGCGCGGACGCTTTGCCAGCACCGGACAGTCCGGTGAGGATCACCAACTCGCGTGGCTCCCCATCGTCGGAGACAATGCGTTTCTTTCCCTGCCTGCGACTATCGCGCATCGCGGGTAACTTCTTTGCCTCGGGAGGAACCTTGGTCGGTGCGGGCATCATGGGAAAATCGTAGCACCGTTGGGGAATTGGCATCCTCCAGCGGTATTAACCGGAGGATGCCAGAAAACTTGGGCTATACGGGTAGCGGCTTCGGTCGGTCACGGACGGTGGCATAGCGCTCCTTGTGGCGGATCGCCTGCAATTCCACTTTCTGCAGCGCGTCGCGCAAAGCGGTCTCCATCTCCGCCGACTCGCAGGTGGCTACCAGGTCATCATTGCGGCACTTGACCGCAATATCGGCGATCTTGCGATATTTGTCTTCAGTGAGAATGACGTGGACGCTGGTACAGCGGTTGGCGACGAGGTCAATGCGACTCATGCCCGCTTCGACAATCGCCTTGAGCTTTGGTGTAACGGTAGTATGACGTCCGGTGTATTCAATAATCATGAAGCATTCTCCTTGCAGCGTATACGCTGCTGTTGAGACTGGTGAGATGCATCCACGGGGTACCGCGTCTATGAGACCCTAACGCTGGCGCCGCTGGTGTGTACTGGGGATCTGCATATCTTCTCGATACTTGGCAACCGTACGCCGGGTGACCTGAATTCCTTGCCGCTGGAGTTCCGCGGCTAGATACTCGTCGGTCCAAGGTTTGCGGGGATCCTCCTCCTCAATTAGTTTTTTGACTCGCCGCTTCAGGAGAAGTAATGGCAGGTCTCCCCCCTCAGGCCCACCTACACCTTCGGAGAAGAAGAATCTTAGCTCATAAACACCCTGTGCGGTATGGACATATTTATTTGCGACGGCTCGGCTGACGGTGGACGGGTGTACGCCAATCTCCTCTGCAACCTCCTTGATCATCATTGGATGCAAGCTCTCGACGCCACGCTCGAGGAACTCGCGCTGTCGCCGCACGATGATCTCACATGTACGGACGATCGTATTCTTGCGCTGCTCGATATTGCGCAATAGCTGGATCGCGGACTTATAGCGCTCCTTGACGTATTCGCGCACGTCCCGGTCAACGGCCTTTTCACGCAGCATGCGACGGTAGCTTTTATTCAGACGCAGCGCGGGCAGATCCTCTTCGTTCATGACCACCACATAATCGTCATCGCGTTTGACGAATGCGACGTCGGGCTCGATGAGGCGGGTTTCAACCTGGTTATAGCGCTGGCCAGGTCTAGGGTCCAGTGTGCGGATCAGATCCACCGCTTCATTGACTCTCTCCGCAGGGCGGCGGCACAGGCGGACCAACTCGCGCATGTCCTTCTTTTGCAGCAGGGCCAGATGTTGGTCCACAATCAGCGTCGCGGTATCAATGGCGAATAAGCGCTGATCGAGAGGATGAGCTTCCGCTGCGGCTTTGGCGCGACGTTTTGCGGCGACTTCCAACTCTCCACGCTCAGCCTCAAGCTGCCAGAGCAGGCACTCGCGAAGGTCGCGGGCACCGACACCGGCGGGGTCGAGCCGGGAGATGACAATGCGGGCCTGCTCGATGAGGGCCAGATGATCCACCGCGGATTGGTCCGGAGGCCCAATGGCGTCGAGCAGGGCTTCAGCAAGTTCTTCCACGCTGGCCGTCAGATAGCCGTTTTCGTTGAGATTTCCAATGATGAGCTCCGCTGCGGTCTTCAGATCATCGCGAAGAGTGAGCGAACCGAGTTGCCACATCAGGTGATCAGTTAGCGTGCTTGGCTGCGAGAGAAACTGTTCAAAAGAAGGCTTATCCAGTTCTTCGAAGTTCGATGCGGTACGGAAACCAGGATCGAGGTAATCCTGAAAGTAGCTTCCAAAGTCGATCTCATCGAACGGATCTGTTTCTTTATGCTCCGTTTCGCTGGCAACCTCCTCGGCGCTGCGCTCGCGGTCTCCCTCCTTGCCGGAGCGCTCATCGAGGGTTTCGGTGGATTCGTCAATCTCCTCCAGAACAGGATTTGCGACCAACTCACCGTTAATCATGTCCTTTAGCTCAAGCTTGTTCAGCGCAAGAACACTGACCATTTGGACCAGTCCCGGCGTGAGAATCTGGCGCTGTGAGAGCTTGATGTTAAGATGTGGCTGCAACAACGGGGTCTACCTCGCGACGATCGTAAAACGTCCCTCACAGCGTTGCTGGCCACAATTTGCTAGCACGCTAAGGGCCAGTTTACAGCGCGATCGAGGGAAAAGCGCGAATCGCTGGAATCAACTTAGGTACTACGCGTAGAAAACGCCGAAAAAACCTAAACCAGCGAGAAGCCTTCACCGAGATAGACGCGCTTGACCTCAAGATCGCGACCCAATTCGCTCGGAGTTCCGGTACGGAAGATTCGCCCCTCATTGATGATATAGGCGCGGTCTGTAACTGACAGGGTCTCGCGTACGTTGTGGTCCGTGATCAGAACCCCGATGCCCGAAGCCTTTAGGTCGAAGATGATTTGCTGGAGTTCGAGGACGGCAATCGGGTCAATGCCCGAAAAGGGTTCGTCCAGCAGGATGAAGGCCGGTTCGATGGCCAGGCAGCGGGCAATCTCGACCCGACGACGCTCTCCACCCGAGAGAGCGTAGCCTCTGGTCTTGCGGACATGACCAAGGTTCAGTTGAGATATAACGCTCTCGGTTCGTTTGCGGCGCACCTCCCATGTGAGGTGCTGCGTTTCGAGCACAGCGAGGATATTCTCCTCGACTGAGAGATTGCGGAAGACGGAGGGCTCCTGCGGAAGGTAGCTGATTCGATACTCGCGGGCGCGCAGATACATCGGTGTCCGGGTAATGTCCGCGCCGTCGGTGAGGATTCTCCCGGAGTCCGGCCGAACGAGGCCGACGATCATGTAAAAGGTCGTGGTCTTCCCTGCCCCGTTTGGCCCCAGCAGACCGACAACCTCACCCTGACGGATCTGCAGGCTGACGCCGCGAACCACCTGGCGACCACCATAGGCCTTTGTCAGTTCCTCGGTCTCGAGGGTTTTCATGCAGCGACTACCTCTCCTGTTTTCCTGGAGTTACATGCGTTTCGGTGCGTACTCTGCCACCTTTACCCTTGGATGCACCCGAATCACCCGCCACCACAATCGTACTACCTGCGTCTCCGAAGAGTAGCGTGGCACCCGTTACGTTGCCTTGCTG
The DNA here is from genome assembly GCA_021778845.1 of Acidobacteriota bacterium. GTDB lineage: Bacteria > Acidobacteriota > Terriglobia > Terriglobales > Acidobacteriaceae > Granulicella. Next base: position 7,830 of record JAJYBU010000042.1, on the reverse strand, counting down.
CGCATCGACGATGTGTGGCGGATCGGCAGGCGTTCCAGTGAGGATGTATTTGCCGGTGGCAGCCGTGTAGAGCAGTTGCTCTCCGGTTCCGCGGCGGCCGGGCTGCTCCATTTGTACCGAACCATAGACGATCACACGGTCGATCGAACCATTCAGGGGATTGGGTTTGGCCTGCGGCACGGAGGAAGGCGGCTTTGCTGCGGCGGGCTTGTTTGCAGCCGCAAGGAATACGACCGCATGTTGGCCGCGCACCTCGCCCATGGTTCCGTCGATGGTGACACCGCCGGAGAACGTGGCCTCACGTTGCAGATCGTCGTAGTCCATCTTCGGGCTGGCGACGCGAAGGATGCTGGCGGCCTGGGCGTAATGCCCCGGCTTCGGCACAGTCGGATTGGAGGCGAAGATCGCGTGGAGGAGCGTTCCCGGCTTGGTGGGACGGGCGCTGAAGGTTCGGCTGACTCCGTCGAAGCGCAGGATGGCCGCCTGGACCTGCGAGGCTTCCTGCCACATGCGAGCAGGATGAGCGTCGGTGCCATAGAACGTGGCGATCTGCGTTGCGTGCTCGAAGTGAGCGCTGGAGGCGAGCACGTGCGTCAGCGGACCCGGGCTCGAGGTTGGCGGAGGAACTGTCGACCCGTGGGCAGAGATTGAGGGCGCATTCTGGAATGTCGCCTGCACTCCGCCATTCGCGTCTGCGTCCTGCGTGGCCTGATCCAGAGTCACCGTCGGCGCGATCAGTGATGCGTTGTCGCCCTCAAGCTTTGCGTTGCCCAGGAGCGTTAGGCGTTGAGTGGACGCATCATAGGTTGCACTGTCAGCCGCGCCCGTCGAGAGCGATCCGGGTTGGGTTGACCCGGCCTTTGCTGCGGCGCGATCACGGATCGTCACATGACCGCTCTGGACAGCCGACGTGATGTTCAGGGCCTCTGCGTCAGGCTTAGCGGAGGGATTGCCGACACGCGCAGGAGCAAAGGCAACGTCGAGAGCATCGCCAGTACTGGTCTCCTGCTCGCCGAGCGGAGCGTCCTGTTGGAGCCGAGTGTGGCCGGTGCCGTAGAGTCGCTGCGGCTGGGCTTTACCGGAGGCGGTGTTGGTGAAGAGAACGCGGAGGTTATCTGCCCACACCTGAGCATTCTTGAGAGGCTGGGGCTTCGCCTTGTCCGCAACGGCGCCTTTGGCGAGGGCCGCGACGGATTCGCCGCCTGCGTGAGCAGAGCCCGTGGCGTCGATCTCGGTGAGTTGCGCGGAGGACTTGCGCTGGCCCGGCGCGAAGAGTGCGACGATCGTTGCTCCATCCATGAAGCGGGAAAGACCTTGAGGCGTTACTCCGTGGTCCACCATCGAGAGCTTCACGTTGCCATTGCCAACGACGCGTGTTGGCGCTCCCTGGGCGTTGAAGACCGCATCGACGGCACTGGCCGAGCCGTGCATCGGACGCACTGGATCGGTATCGACCAGCACGACATTGCCCGAGAGCCTGCCGGTTTCGGGAAGGGATTGCGGATTCAGCGTTGCGTCCAAGCGGTCGGCGGTGACCTGCTGAGTGCCCGAGTGGAGGACGACGTGGTCACTGCCCTGCACACGCTCAATAGAGCCGTCCTTGCGCAGGTGGATGACCGCAACATCCGCCTGCGCGGTGCGGCCCTCCGACGTCACGACGGGGGCGATCAGGTTGGCGATGTTGGCATCGCGGTCGACGTCGGCTCGGGTGGCGGTGAGGTGGAGCGGCTTGCCGTGGGCCAGACCGTCCATGCGCACGTGGGCCAGAAGCCGCAATGTGCTCTGGCTGGAGTTGAACTCCGCACCGAGCGCGGTGCATTGCATTCCGCCGTAACTGAACTCAACCTGCTGGTCGGTCGCGGCAACGCCTAGCTTGCGCATGTAGATGAGACCGCTGGTGCGCACGTGGATGACCTGCTCGGACGCTGGCTTTGCCTTGGCGGCTGTTGGAGTCCTGGCCTTAGGCTTGCTGGCGGAGGCTGGCTGCGCGACTGCGCGGCCACCGTTGGCGAGACCCTGCGGTGGAAGCAGGTCCATGAAGACTTCGCCCTTGGCACGCGCGATGCCCTCGTTCTCGTCGTACTCCATCTCGGAGCCGTAGATGTGGTCGGCTGCGTCGCCGGTGTGGTTGTAGAGGAGCATCTCGGCGTTGTGCAGCGCCCATTTCCCATCGCCCAGCGAGGTCTCGGTCTTGGCGCGGACGGTGAAGATCTTCCGTCCCTGCACCGACTGAGAGTAGGTCACGCCGTTGGAATCATGGGTCAGCGAGACGCCGGAGCGAGCGATGATCTGGCGGTATGCCAAGAGCGCGCGGTAGCGGCCGTAACCGATGTACGCGGCGAGGACAACGACGAGCAGCAAAGCTCCTGCAATCAGTACCCACCGAAGTCGTTGTATCGACAGCCGCATCGTTTCCCTGGAGTTGGTCTTTTCGTGTTCCCTGGCTCTATCTTCTCATTGCGCGGTTGTGGTCTCGCTGACGATAAGACGATCGAATCGATAGAATGGACTGATGGCCGATCAACTCTATCTCAGTTTGTGGTACCCGAACTTTCGGCTGGAATCGCTGCCTGCGGCGCTGGTGGGCGTGCTGCGGCAGTTCGCCGTGATTGCCAAGGATGGCCACGCGAATAGTGAGTTGGGACGCGTCGCAGCAGCGAGCGTGTATCCGATTGACTGGACGGAATCACCAACCTATCAGCGGATCTATGTGAATGACGAGCGGGCGCAGAGTTCCGCGGATACTGAAGGCTCGATCATCGAGAACGCTGTGGCCGAAGCGACCGAGCAGTTGCACGATGATATGGCTTACGAGTTCGAGATGCGCTGGATGCTTTGGCTTCCGGAGGCTTCGGGCGCAGATTTGGATGTGGCCTGGAAGCTGGAGCCCTGGCGCGTGAAGATCACCGGATTCGGGCCGGAGTTCGACGCTGGGAGCTATGAGCAGAATGGGCAGATTCGCGTGGATTTCGGGCTGGATTCGCCGTGGGTGCTTGAGGATGAGGAACTGAGCGAGGATGCTGCGGAACGGATCAAACACAACGTGGAGAAGCTGCTCGCGTTTACGTTAAGTGTTGAAAAACACTGTGGAATTTCGAGCAGATTGTTGTGGACCGAGAGTGGAGAACCCCTGGCGGAAAAATTAATTGCGCGGCTGCAGCGGCTGAATTGAGGCTTAACCCCAACCCCCTCCCCCGGGGTACTTTTCGGGCTAAAGTCTTGATGAGAAGGTGGTTGGGCGGAGACTTGTGGCAGTCTGACTTGGTGGGGGGCACTTTTTTTATAGGCTGGCGCGACGCCGTTGGCTGTGGAAGAAACCACGGGTGGCGGGTGTGGATTTTGGGTCGGGCTTACAGCCCTCGCGAGTTGCCGCGACGAGGACCCAGCCCGTTGGGCTGGGCTGTGATGGGGCCGCGCCTTTGGCGCTGGTGGATTGTGAAGGTGCCGGAGGGTCGCTGAGATGGTGGTGGACTGTGGAGGCGCCGGAGGGTCGTGGATGAGGCTGGTGGACCGTGGAGGCGCTGGAGGGTCGTGGAGGCGGTGGAGGTTCGTGGCTGGGCTAACCGGCGGTGACGATCTCCGAGAAGTCGGCGATGCGGGAGAGATCGTTGAGGGTGCGGGTGAGGAGGGCGAGACGGTTGGCGCGGATGTCGTCACCGGGGGCCATGACCATGACCTTGTCGAAGAAGTCGTCGATGGAGGGACGCAGGGCGGCGATGACGCGGAGAGCTTCGCTGTAGTTGCGCTCCCGTTGCAACTCCTCAATGGCCGATGCGGCGGCGCTGGCGGTGACGGCGAGGAGTTTTTCAGCGGGGTCGAGCAGGAGGTCGTGGTCGACAATCGAGGATGGGATATCCCCTTTTTCGCGAGCCTGGGTGAGGATGTTCTTCATGCGTTTGAAGGCGGCGGAGACGGCGAGGAAATCTTCGCCGCCGCGTGCTGCGGTTATGGCTTCGGAGCGGGATACGAGGTCGCGGAGGTCACTATGTCCAGAGGCCATTACAGCTTTCGCAACGTCGTAGGATTGATCCCGGCCCTCCCGTAGATAGAAATCGATGCGCTCGGCGAAGAAGGCTAGAAGCTTAGCGGTTGTATCCAGCGCTGGCGTGGCGGCATCCATGACATCGCTCAGCAAGATGGGCAGGGACGATTCGGCAAGGATGCGCACGATGGAGTTGGCGGCGCGGCGGAGAGCGAAGGGATCTTTGGAGCCGGTGGGTTCCATGCCGAGGCTGAACATGCCGGAGATGGTGTCGATGCGGTCGGCGAGGCCGAGGATGGCGCCTTCGGGCGAGCGTGGAATTGAATCCTTCGCAGAGGCTGGCAGGTATTGGTCGTAGATAGCTTCCGCGACTGTCGCGCTGAGGCCCTGCGATGCGGCGTACAGGCCGCCGATCTGGCCTTGCAGTTCGGTGAACTCTTTGACCAGTTCCGTGGTGAGGTCGGTCTTGGCGAGAGTGGCGGCTGCGTCGATGGCAGGGGCGTCGAGGGTGGCGCCGCGCGAGGTGGCGATGGTGGCAAGCGTGGCTGCGAGGGCGCGGACGCGTTCGGACTTCTTCGCGTAGCTGCCGAGGTCTTTCTGGAAGGTGACGTTTTCGAGGAGGGCGACGCGGTCGGCGAGGGGCACGCGCTGGTCGAACTCCCAGAAGAAGCGGGCGTCGTTGAAGCGGGCGCGGAGGACGCGCTCGTTGCCCTGCTTGATGATGGGGGCGTTGGTTTCGTCGAGGGCGATGTTGGTGACGGTGAGGAAGTGCGGGGCCAGCTTGCCGGATGCGTCTTCGACGGCGAAGTACTTCTGGTGGTCGCGCATGACGGTGACCAGAACCTCTTCGGGGAGGGTGAGGTAGGCGGGCTCGAAGTTACCGAGCAGAACGTCGGGCCACTCGGTGAGATGAGTGACCGAATCGACCAGGGCTTCGTCTTCGCGCCAGCGGGCGTCGGGGATCTGGCGGGTTACTTTGTCGAGAGCCTTGCGGATCTTCTGGCGGCGGAGTTCCACGTCGGCGAGCACGTACTCGCCTTCGAGCTGCGCGAGGTAGCTGTCGGGTGCAACGATGTCGAACGGCTCGCCGGTGGATAGGACGCGGTGGCCGCAGGTGGCGCGGCCGGCGGTCCTGCCGGCGAAGGTGAGGGGGACGACGTTATCGCCGAGCAGGCAGACGAGCCAGAGGACCGGGCGGACAAACTTTTCGTTGCTGCCGGGAATCCAGCGCATGTTCTTGGCCCAGTAGAGGGCGGCGATCTCTTTGGGGAGTTCGGCGGCGAGGACTTCGGCGGCGGCGCGGCCCTTCTTGACGGTGGTCGCGGACAGGTAGTCGCCCTTGGGCGTGGAGATGGTCTTGAGGTCGGAGACGGCGACGCCGGACTTGCGGGCGAAGGCTTCGGCGGCGGGCGTGGGGAGGCCGTCCTTGAAGGCGATCTTGACGGCGGGGCCGGTGGTGTCTTCGGTGATGTCGGGCTGCTGGGTCTGCACGCCTTGGACAAGAACGGCGAGGCGGCGAGGCGTGGAATAGCTGTGCGCGACGGGGTCGGCGGAGATGAACTGCTCGCGCGTGAGGAGAGCGAGGGTGCGCTTGAGGAGTTCGGCCTGCGCGCTGGCGATCATGCGGGCGGGGACTTCTTCTAATCCGATTTCGAGTAAAAAGTCTGGCATGTGGTTCCTTTGGTGCGGGTGAAGCCTCTGTGGCGCGACGGGCAAGAAGCAGGTTCTTCGCTGCGCTCAGAATGACAGGCAGAAAAACAAAAGCAACGACAAAAACTAGAAGCAGATTCCTTCGCTGCGCTGCGGAATGACAACCAAAAAAGCAAAGGCAAAGGCAACGACAGAAACAAAGCTAACGACAGAAACAAAGCTAACGACAGAAACAAAGGCAACGACAGAAGCTTGAAGCGGGTCCTCCGCTGCGCGAAGGATGACAACTCTAAGAGTGGCTAGGCGGTGGTGAGTTCGGGCAGGGCGGTGAGGCGCTGCTGCTCAGCGTAGATTTTTGCTACGCCTACGATGAGGTTGCGGATGCGGGCCATGACGCCGACGCGCTCGGTGACCGAGATGGCGCCGCGGGCGTCGAGAAGATTGAAGGCGTGCGAGCACTTGAGAGCCAGCTCATAGGCTCCGAGGGTTGGGAAGCGAAGGACTTGCTGCCGGTTCGGATTTTCTTCGGTGAGTTCGATTTTGGCGCGGTCGAGGAGGGCTTTGCACTCGGCTTCGTAGAGGTTGAGGTGCTGCCAGAGGCTGGGGACGTCGGCGTAATCGAAGCTATAGGCGGAGAACTGCTGCTCTTCATGCAGGCGGACGTGGCCGTAGGTTAGCTCGGCACCGGTGACGGGGTCGCGGGACCAGACGATGTCGTAGATCGAGTCGAGGTCCTGGAGGAACTGGGCGATGCGCTCGAGGCCGTAGGTGATCTCGCCGGAGATGGGGTCGAGATCCATGCCGCCGCACTGCTGAAAGTAGGTGAACTGGGTGATCTCCTGGCCGTCGAGCATGACCTGCCAGCCGACGCCCCAGGCACCGCCGACGGGCCACTCCCAGTTGTCCTCTTCAAACTTGATGTCGTGCTGGGCGAGGTCGATGCCGATGGCGACGAGGGATTCGAGGTAGAGCTCCTGAACGCGCTCCGGTGGCGGCTTGAGGATGACCTGCAACTGGGTGTGGCGGAAGAGGCGGTTGGGGTTCTCGCCGTAGCGGCCGTCGGCGGGACGGCGCGAGGGCTGCGCGTAGGCGATGTTGATGGGCCTGGGGCCGAGCACGCGGAGGAAGGTGTCGGGCGACATGGTGCCGGCGCCGACTTCGAGGTCATAGGGCTGCTGGAGCACGCAGCCGTGCTCGGCCCAGAAGCGCTGCAGGGTGAAGAGGAGTTCCTGAAAGGTGAGGGGTTTCTGCTTAGCGACTGCCGAGGACATTCCCTGATTCTAAACGCATAGCGCCGAGGCGCTGCGGAGGCGGTGGTCCAGGTGGCGTTCGAGGGTGGCGATGGCGAAGGCGCGGAGATCGGCGGAGCGGCTGGGGGGCCAGGATTCCGTGAGGAGATCGGCAAGGGGGGTGCGGGCGATGCGGTGGCTTTCGGCTACCGAGGCTGCTGAAAGGGAGCGGGATTGGGAGCGGCGGTCGTCGTGGCAGGTGACACCGTCGGCGACCGGAGACCAGTAAACGGTCTGGTCGCGGAGGTCGAGACCGCAGGCGGCGCAGTGGCCGAGGGCCGGCATCCAGCCCATGAGGCGGTTCATCCAGAGGCAGAAGTAGGTGATGGGGAGGTCGATGCCAGGGGTCGGCGTTGGGGTGGGGACTGTGGACTGGAGACTGGTGAGGACGGCGAGGGAGAGGCGGTAGATGTTGTCGTCGGCAGCCTGGTCGGGCATGGCCTGTTCAAGGACTTCGGTGACGAGTTGGAGGGCGGCGAGGCGGAAGGTGTCGATGGGGGCGGTGAGCGGGGACCAGAGGATCTCGAACTGGTCGAGGCGAACGAGGTCCTGCAGGGGTCGCTCAGTGTAATGGGCGCGGACGTGCGTGGCGGGCTCCAGCGCGCCGCCGAAACGCTTGCGGGACTTCATCGCGTGGCGGGCTACGCCTTTGACCTTGCCGCGATCGCGGGTGAAGAGCGAGACGAGGAGGTCGGCTTCGTGGAAGGGCCAGGTGCGGAGAACGATGGCCTCGCCGTGGTGCGGAATGAGTCTGCCTTCGGCCATGGGTGTCCGGGGGTGGGTGAGGGTACAAAAGCGAAGCGCGCAGCATGGGCTGCGCGCTGTTGCAATGTGTCAGTAGCGGGAGAGATTTGGTTTAGCGGCCGTAGTGCGCAGCGTTCTTTTCGCGGAAGCTTTCCCACTTTTCGG
>JAJYBU010000014.1 GCA_021778845.1 Acidobacteriota bacterium | reverse complement strand
CAGCTCATAGAAAACATCCTGCAGCACATCCTCCGCATCGGCCGTATCCAGCACCCGTTTGCGTATGAACCCCCGCAGCCGCGACTCATCGCGCTCCAGCGCCTCGGCGATGAACCGGTCCTGCTCGCTCACTGTCAAATCCGGGCTCTGCATCCTGCTCCTTATACAACCGCCCAGCGCGCTAACCAGCGGCCTATACGGGTTAACGTTTCAGCTTGAAGAATATTGTGCGCGCCGCAAAGATTCTTTCCGCCCGCCAGTCGACCCCATCCCAACGCCCACAGCAACGTCCACCTTCCATCGCCCACGTACACCTCTCCGCCCTGCATGCCCGTCTAACGTTATGGACACACAGGAGTCTACCCACCGATGATCGAGCCCCTCAAACAAAGCATCCCCCCGGCCTTCGGCTTCAAAGTTACCGGCCAGCTCACCGCCGACGACATGACCACCCTCGCCACCCTCATCGACGCCGCCATCGCCGCCAACCACGACAAGCCCATCGGCCTGCTCTCCGACCTCACCGCCATGCACGGCGCCACCTGGTCGGCGCGCTGGGACGAGCTCCACTTCCTCCATCACCACTCCGACTACATTGCCCGCCTCGCCGTCATCTGCGACCTCGACTGGCAGCAGGTCTCCGAGATGGCCATGAACACCGTCGGCGGCATGCAGGCCGAGACCCGCTACTTCCTCTCCTCCGAACTCAACCACGCCTGGCACTGGGCCCGCATGGGCCCCCACGACGACCGCATGCCCGTCCGCGTCCTCTATCCCGGCGTCGGCCTCTTCGGTAATTACACCCCCGAATACGTCGGCCTCTAGCTCCGATGCTGCTCTCCAGTCCCGGAAAATCTCTACTCAAGCCTGCGTTCTGAATCGATGGGCCTTGCGGCTCGCCGTACGAGAAATCGTGTCAACGCAGATTTAGCGTTTCTTCCGCTGCCGAGCCTTCGCCTTCCCACTCACCTTCTTCTTTTCCTTGGCCTTATCCTTCTTCGCCGCACTCTTCCCGCCGCGCAGCGAACCCTTCGCAGCACCCGCATCCACCTTCGGCTCGGTCCCCGGCAACAGCGCAAACTGCAGCCGCCGCTGCTGCCGGTCAATCCGGTCCAGCAGCACCTCCACCCTCTGCCCCAGCGCGAACACATGCCCCGTGCGCGACCCTACAATCGTGCGGTCCGTATCGCGATACGTATAGTAGTCGCCCACCAGTGATCCCAGCGGCACCAGTCCCTCGATGAACATGTCATCGAGCTCCACAAAAAATCCATACTTCGTCACGGACAAGATCACAGCAGGGAAGTCATCGCCGATCTTGTCGGCCATGAACTTCATCTTCTTCCACTCAATCAGCTCGCGTTCCGCATCGGCTGCCCGCCGTTCCGCCTGCGAGCTCTCCACCGCAATATCGCTCAACTCCTCCGCTGCTATCGGCCCTTCTACGTCTTTCGTCATCCTGCGCGTAGCGACGGACCTCTGTAGTTTGCGCGAATCACCACCAACTCCCAGCGCAGCTTCCGCATGCTTCCCCCGCGTCCGCGCCAACTCCGCAGCCCACGGCTGCCAATCATCGCTCCGAATCGCCCCGCCTCGCGGATCCACTCCCTGCCGCAGCAACGCCCGCACCAGCCGGTGCACAATCAAATCCGGATACCGCCGGATCGGCGACGTAAAGTGCGTATACGAGGGCGACGCCAGCGCAAAGTGCCCCTCATTCTTCTCCGCATACCGCGCCTGCTTCAGCGATCGCAGCATCAGGTACGCGAGGATTCGCTCCTCCGGCGTCCCGCTGATCCGCCGCACCAGCTTCTGATACATCTGCGGCGTCACCGGAATGCTCTCCGGAATCTCATGCTGCTCCGCCGCCCGCGAATCCCTCCCCCGCGCCGACCGCTGCCTCGACTCCCGCCGATCCGCCTTCATCGTCAGCTTCCGAACCGGCAGATTTCCAAGCCCCAGCGAGTGCCCAAACCCCGCCGCCGTCTCCTCAAAATCCACAATCCGCTTCGGGTCCGGCATCTCATGAATCCGATAGATCGACGCCACCCCGTCCCGATCCAGCCCTCGTCCCTCCAGCCAATGCGCGACGCACTCATTGGCCGACAGCATGAACTCCTCGATCAGCCGATGCGCCCACCCTCTCTCCGACCTTACGATGGCCTTCATGTTCCCATCCGGATCGAACTCCACAATAGGCTCCGGCAGATCAAAATCTATCGACCCACGACGCACCCTCTTCGCGTTCAGCCGCAGCGCCAGCTCGAGCATCGCGTCGAAGGCCGCCGGCAATTCCGGGTGCTCCGCCCCCACCCTCTCCCGTTCCGCGAGGTCTTCCGCAGCCGGAGGTCGAAATCCTTGTTGAGAGTGTCGATTTGCAGCCCAGGATTGCGCTGAGACTGCACCGCTTTCGCCAGTTGCGCCCGCGTTTATGCAGTGCTGGACGCTGGTATACGTCATCCTCCGGACGCTGCGGATCACTCCCTCAGCCAGCCGATAGGCGACGATCTCGCCCTCCGAATCGATCTCCATGATGCAACTAAGTGCAAGCCTGTCTTCATTTGGCAGTAGGCTGCACATGCCGCTGGAGAGCGCATGAGGTAGCATCGGAACGGCCCGATCAGGAAAGTACACGCTGGTTCCACGCAGCCGCGCCTCCGTATCCAGCGCCGACCCCGGCCGCACGTACCAGCTCACATCCGCAATGTGAACCTGTAACTCACTGTTTCCATTGGACATGCGACGCACAAGCACCGCATCATCGAAGTCCCGGGCCGTCTCTCCATCGATGGTGACGATGGGCAAGTCACGGAAATCCTCTCTGTTTTCAAGTACTTCCGGGTCAAGGGATGCAACTGTTTCAAGTGCCCGCTGCTCCGCCTCAGTCAGCACCGGCGCCGGGAAAGTATGTGGAATGTGATGTTTGCGGATGATGATCTCGACGTCCACACCGAACGCATCGGGCGGCCCCAGTACCTCGATGACCCGTCCCCTCGCAGGCCGCCCTGGCGTTGGGAAGCTGGTGATCTCGACGTCTACAGCCATCCCTTCGAGAGGGTGCCTAGAGTCTTTTGATTCAGCAGCTTGCAGCACTCGTCGAGCTTCATCCCCGAGCATCCGATGTGGTGATTCCGTCCCATCCGAGACGACTTCATCGCCGTCGGCGATGGCTATGGCGCCTCCGATTCGCTCGTCGAGCGGAGTGACGTAATTGCCTGTAAGAGTAATGGAATCAGCGCGTTGATGAGGTCGTGCATAGTGGAAGATGCCGACGATGGTGGGGTTCCGGCGGGTGAGAACGCGGGCAATGCGCCCGGAACGGCGTCCGTCGCGGCCCGGAAGTGCTTCATCTACAAGGACTAAGTCTCCCTGCATGGCCCCGTTGATCTCATTGGGCGGGATGAAAATGTCTTCCTGTTTTGGGTGCGATCTCAGCGCAATGTTGGGCTGCAAATCGCCACTCTCAGCGCGGCTTTGGGACGTAGGCGCTTCAGGCCGCACAAACCCAAACCCATCCCGATGCAGATCGAGTCGGCCACTGACCAGCCGCTCACGGCCTCCGCGCACCGCAGCCTCCATGCCGTCCCATCGGCCGCGTTGGCCGTCAGGCCGTGACGATGCCCTACCAGGCTGATTCGCAATGGGTTCTCGCTTGGGGATCGCCCACATGTCTTCGCCGGTGCGGGCAAGCTCGCCGCGGGCGACCATGCGCGTAAGCTGCTCAACGAGCAGTCGTCGCTCGCGACCACCTCCTAGGCCAAGTTCGCGAATGAGTTGTTTGTACCCTGCTTTGCCGCCAGCGGAGCGGCTGATGCGGGCGAGCAGGTCGCGGTCGCTGCGAGAGGGCAGGTTGCGATCAGCGCGGGGATAGGGCGTCCGGGCCATGGTCTAACACGAGCATACGCGCGGGAGGCCCCGGGAGGCCGCGTAGGAGCCCAGGAGAAGCATGGCGTGCGATTGATTAGCCACCTTTGAGCCGTAATGAATAGCAGGAACGACGCTGCGGTCACCCATGAAATGAACCAGAGTAACTATAGGTAACATAGTTAAGGTAATGAAATTACCTCAGTAATGTTAACTAAAGAGTACATGGTTATGTAGTTGATATGGATAGACTTAGCATTTCTATCACTCTATGTTGTGTGTATCTGGTTTGTCCAGAGAAATCTTAGAAATCTTTTTATACCGCCAAGGAGAAATACGCAAAATGAAAAACATCGCCATCCGCACCTTCGTCGTCGCCCTCGCAGTAGTAGGCTTCAGCGCCTCGTCCATCTCGTCGGCCTCGGCCACCCAGGCGACCAAGGCCTCGAAGGTTGTTGTGCCAACCGTCGTGGTGGCGAGTGTGCCTACCGCGGGTTGCACTGGCGGTGCAGCCTTCTGTGGCATGGACTAACTTCGCCACTGTCGTTTCTTCGGACAGAGATTTTCCATATTTAATTTTGCACCGCCTCCAGTCTGCGATTACATTAGTCGTAGCAGGAGGCGTTTGCCATGGATACGAAGCTGCTTCTTAAATATGCATTGTTTGCAGTGAGTTTCCTGTCGCTGGGGGCCATCGCTCTTATCTGGCGCAAGCGACTGGTTCGCGAGCATGCAGCTCTGACAGCACTTCTGGCTGTCTGGGGCCTTGAGAATGGTATGGCCGTTCTGTGTTTATTTTACCGGCAGGCGATGGGGATATCCAAGCCTCTTTGTTACGCCATCTATGAGTATTCCTTTTGGACATACTTCTTTCTGGAGTTTGCCCTGATTCTGCTGGTCATTTACAGCGTTTTCCGGCAGGCGATGAAGCCACTGGAGGGACTGCATCGGGCGGGTAAGCTCATTTTCCGCTGGGTGATGGGCGTATCGCTGATCCTGTCCGTGGGCATAGCGATTGGACCCCATTTGGCAACGCGGGGAGCTGCTCTCGCCTTGGTGTTGGCGAGCCAGATGCAGCAAGGTCTTAGTGTGCTGATGCTCTGCCTTTTGCTGTTTGTCTGTTTCGCCACGCGTTACTTGGGGCTTACCTACAGAAGCCACATATTCGGTGTGAGCCTGGGGCTTGGTATCTATGCCGTGATTGAGTTGGTCGAGTCTGCATTGATTTCGACCAGCGGCGCGACTTCGTTCTATTCTCCTATCTATCTTTTCAGTGCCCTTGGGGCCTGCGCGGTGCTGCTGACGTGGGGGACGTACTTTGCGATGCCGGTGCCGGAGCGGAAGATGATTCTGCTGCCGACGACTTCGCCTTTCTTCCTGTGGAACCGGATCTCGGAGGCGCTGGGCGACGAGCCCGGGTTTGTGGCCATTGCGGGCTTCAAGCCGGACATGTTGGCGCCCGCGGAGTTGACGGCATTTACGGCGGGATCGCGGCGGGCGCAGGAGCGTGAACTGGAGCGTGAGCGCGCCGTGCGTGATGAGCGCGAGGCGGAGAGCGCCAGTGCAGCGCAGCAGTCCCTGGGCATCCATCAAATTGCCATGCAGCGGTAACAGGCATCGATGGAGCCTGTCACGCATCTGCTTACAGGCGCGTGTCTGTCGCGTACCGGGCTCAATCGGCGCGCGGCCTATGCCACGCTGACGATGGTGGTGGCTGCGGAGTTTCCTGACGTCGATACACTGTGGGCTCTGCGCGGGCCGGTCGAGGGGTTTCAGCATCATCGCGGAATTACGCATGCTTTTCTGGGGCTGCCTTTTGAGGCGGCCCTTGTTGTGGGCGGGGTGTATGCGTGGCACCGGTGGCGGGTGGCGCGTGCGAGTGCAGCAGCCAATACTGAGATCCTTTCCCGTCGACGTGCTCAGGGCCAGGATGACGGCGAAAAGCCAGCAACGGCAAATGCAAAAGAAGAAGCAGATCCCTACGGGATGACAACCAGAAAGGCAAGAGCAACAGCAGCGACAACAGCGGTGAAGGCGTTGACGGTGGCACCGGTGCGATGGGGCGTGCTGTATGGGCTGGCGCTGGTGGCGCTGCTGAGCCATCTTCTGCTGGACTACACGAATAACTATGGGCTGCGGCCGTTCTTTCCGTTCGACGACCGATGGTATGCGGCGTCGATCGTCTTCATCTTCGATCCGGTGATGTTTGCGCTGCTGGTGGGAGCGCTGGTTGCGCCGTTGCTGTTTGGGTTGGTCAGCGCGGAGGTGGGGGCGAAGAAGCAGCCGTTTCCGGCGCGGGGATGGGCGATAGCGGCGCTGCTGGGCGTGGTGGCGTGGTGGGGATTGCGCACGGTAGAGCATGCGCGTGCGGTGGAGTTGGCGATGGAGCAGAGCATTGCAGCGCCGGGGGAGATGGCGCCGGTCTATCTGCAGGCGCAGCGGGCGTTGGCGAGCCCTGATCCGCTGAGCCCGTTTCGCTGGTCGGCGGCGATGGACTTTGGACCGGTGTATCAGTTGGCGGAGATGGATACGCTGGGCGGTACGGTGACGCTGGGCGAGACGACGTATCCGAAGCCGGGGAGGGATGCAGCGGTGCTGGCGGCGGAGGCGAGTAAACTCGGGCGCGTGTACATGGACTGGTCGCCGATGCCGATTGTGCAGGCGATCGGACGAGATCGGGGGCTGGCTGCGGGCAGCGATGGCGCGGTGGACACGGTGGTCACGTTTCGCGATCCGCGGTTTATGCGTGGGTGGATGAGCGATGCGGGGTGGCAGCCGCTGGTGGGGACGGTGGAGTTGGATGCGGCGGGCCGGGTGGTGCGCCAGACGATGGATGGGCGCGTGGAGCCATAGGATTTGATGGGATGAAAGGCTCCTTGTGGGGCATGGCAGAGGCTCAGGCTACAATCGGGGGAGAGCGGTTGCTTCGTCGCCGCGAACCTTATCGTCGAAGGGCTCACTATCATGCTCGCCATTCTTGTTCTCCTGCTCGCCGCGTTGAGTCGCCTTCTGCCGCACGTCTTCCATAATGTTGCGTTCAACTTTACGGCCGTGGGTGCGGGGCTGCTGTTCTTCGGCTCGCGCAGGCCGCGCTGGCAGGCGGTGCTGGCGGTGGCGGTGATGGCCTTGATGGATGTCGTGCTGACGACGAAGGTGTATGGGTATGCGTTCCATGTGAGCGGATATCTGGTGACGTGGGCGTGGTATGGAGCCGTGTGTCTGATGGGCAGCGTGCTGCTGCGCAAGGTGACGGCGCTGCGTGTGGTGGCCGGGGTGCTGGCTTCGGCAACGAGCTTCTTCCTGCTGAGCAACTTCATGGTGTGGATGGGCGGCGGAAGCATGGTGATGTATCCGCACAGCATGGCCGGGCTGGCGAGTTGCTATGCTGCAGCGCTGCCGTTCTATGGCAACGATCTGATGTCGACGGGCTTGTTTGCGGCGGCGTTCTTCGGGCTGCCGGTGCTGGCGACGCGGCTGGCGGAGTGGATGCAGCCAGCGCACGGGACCGTAGCGTAGACGCTGCGAAGAGATGAATCAACAAAGGCCGCGCCGGGTGCGCGGCCTTTGTCGTGTGTGCGGGATTATTCGTTGGGGAGGGTAATGCCCTTGCGGCTGTCGAAGACCTTGCGCACAACATAGTAGATCAGCCCCAGGAAGGCGGCTGCGCCAATGCCCAGGATCACATCGTGGTGGCTGCGCAGTAGGTGCTTGCAGGTGTGGACGATGGTGGGGCCAAACCAGATCAGCAGCAGCGACCAGATGACGAACTGCACGAGCTTCCCGAGGAAGGTTGCCAGAACGAAGGGCACGGCCTTCATCTCAAAGACCCCGGCGGCGAACTGGATGACCTTGAGCGGCGTGGGCGGCGGACCCATGGATGGGATCAGGATGGCGAGAAACTCCTGACGCTCGAAGCGGTCGCGCAGTTGCTCGTAGCGCTTGCGATCGATGTGCTTCATCAGGAAGAGTTCGCCACCGGCGCGGCCGATGAAGAAGGGGGCCAGAGAGCCGAGAGCGGCTGCGGCGGCGCCCACCAGACAATAGACGAGGAAGAGGCTGTGGTTGGCCTTGACGTACACGGTGAGGACGCCGTCGAGGCCGCCGGGGATGGGGACCAGCGCTGAGTCGATGAGGGCGAGGCCGGCGACGCCCCAGATGCCGAGAGGCAGCAGGAAGGCCAGCAGGAGGGCAGAGAACTTATGCAAAAGAACGATGGGATGCAGTTTCACGGAATCTTCATTCTATCGTTCGAGTAGGATGCTCGGTGTTGCCGGCGAGGAGGTCCAGAGCGTGGGGCAGGAGCGGGAGGACGGCGCGGAGTGAGCTTTCTGCTCCGCGCGGGCTGCCGGGGAGATTGAGAATGAGGCAGTTGTCGAGGATGCCGCAGACGCCGCGGCTGAGGGCGGCGTAGGGGGTGCGGCTGGCGCCTTCCTGGCGGATGAGTTCGGCAAGGCCGGGGACCAGCCGAGTGCAGACGGCGAGCGTGGCCTCGGGGGTGATGTCTCGGGGGGCGAGGCCGGTGCCGCCGGTGGTGAGGACCAGCGAGGCGCGGCTGGCGGCGGCGTGCAGCGCGGGGATGATCTGCGCGGACTCGTCGGGGAGGGTGAGCGCGTCGATGATCTGGGCGCCGGCGTGGGTGAGGAGTTGCGCGAGCGCGGGGCCGGAGAGGTCGGTCTGCGTGCCGGCAAAGCAGCGGTCGCTGATGGTGAGGACGACGGCGGTGCGGCCGGTGAGAGGCGTGGGGGACGGCATAGATCAAGAATATCTGCGGACGCGCGGAATTATGACAAAGATGAGAAAATAGAGGAGCCAGCGTCTTTTTGGTCTGGCGATTCGTCGCGGTGCGCAATCTACGCCGCGGCTGGTCCGTCACAGACTAACGACCCGATGCAGCCAATACCGCCCCAGATCGATCCCGAGTCCCCGCGCACGCAGCCTGAGACCCCGCAGGATGGGGCTGCGCCGAATGATGCAGAGACGTCCTCTACAGAGGCTGTCAAGCAAGCGAACGAGGCTGCGGAGTCCGGCGGGGTGCTGTCGGTGGTGCCGCATGAGGCGAAGAGTGGCGTGGTGTCTGCGCCAGTCCGGATTCGCACCAATCGCTATGGCGATCTGGAGGAACATGAACTCATCCGGCTGCTGGACACGATTGAGGATGAGCGCGCGCGCGGTCGGTTCCGCGAGTCGATCTACATCTCGATGTTTGTCTGGATTGCGATTGCGTGGGTGCTGTTTTATGGGCCGAAGTATCTGTGGCACTCTCCGCAACTGATTACCCCGACAACAGCGCTACAGCAGCAGGCGCTGGTGCAGTTGAATGCGCCGCGACTGCCGCACCGGGCGGTTTCTCCGCCACCGAAGATCGACAAGGGAACTCTGGCGAAGCTGCGTGCGATGGAGCCGAAGCCGCTGCCAGCACCTGTTGCACCGCCGCCGCCACCACCTCCGCCCGCGGCGATGACGCCGACACCGCCGGTTCCGGCCCCACAGATGCCGTTGCCGGCAGCGCCGAAGCCGCATGTGGCGGAGCCTGAGCCGAATGCTCCGTTGCCGCAGGCCCCGAGCCGGTCGATCTTCAATACGCCTTCGTCCGCGAGCGAGAATCTGCAACAGGCCATGCGTGGATCGGAGGGCGGGGGCAGTGATCGCAGTGTGGGCATCCAGGGCGGCGGTGGTGGAACGAAGTTAGGGCAAGGGGTGGATATCCTCTCGGACACGCAGGGGGTCGACTTCCAGCCGTATCTGCAACGGATTCTGCGCGAGATCTATCAGCAGTGGATTCCACTGATCCCCGAGGAGGCGCGGCCGCCGCTGCGCAAGCAGGGCACGACGCAGATTCGCTTTACGATCAATGCGGATGGAACGATTGCGGCGATGCACCTGGATGGGTCGAGCCACGACGATGCGCTGAACCGCGCGGCGTGGGGATCGATTACAGGCGTGGGACAGTTTCCGCCGCTGCCGAAGCAGTTCCACGGACCGAACCTGGAGCTGCGCATTCATTACCTGGTCAATCAAGATTCGGAGTAGCAGCGATGCGGAGCTCTGAGCCTGGCAGCGAGCAACGCGCAGCACCACCGCAGCGACCGCCGCTGACGCCAGAGTTCCTGCGTGAGCGCGCGGAGTACGAACGGTATCGCAGCCAGCGTGAGACGATCGAGCGCCGCAGCATGGTGCGTGGGTTGATCCTGCTGGCGGTGCTGGTGCTGCTGGGAAGCATCGCGCGCGCAGGGTTGGATAGGGTGTTTGTGCACGGTTGGTGGAAGCCTTAGCTGCCGCTCGCCACTGCGCCGAGAGGTGCGCCGCGCGCAGTGCAGAAGAATGAGAACGTGCCGGAGGGCTTGGTGACGGAGCGCGGAGAAAACGGGTATCCGCTGCTGGTGGTGGCAGGGCCGACCGCGAGCGGAAAGACGGCGTTGGCGCTGCGTCTGGCCGAAGAACTGGGCGGCGAGATTGTGAGCTGCGATTCGGTTGCGGTCTATCGCCTGATGGAGATTGGCTCGGCCAAGCCGACGCCGGAAGAACGCGCGCGCGTCACTCATCATTGCATCGATCTGTACTGGCCGGATGAGGCGTGCACGGCGGGCGACTATGCGCGGCATGCGCGCGAGGCGCTTGCGGGGATTCGTGAGCGCGGACGAATCCCGATAGTTGCGGGCGGAACGGGGCTGTATCTGCGTGCGTTGCTGGACGGGCTGGCACCCGCACCGCAGCGCGATGAGGCGTTGCGCGCGCGACTGCGGGAGCGTGTGGAACGCAGGGGATCGGCTTGGCTGCATCGAGTGTTGCAGCGGCTCGATCCGCGCGCAGCAGCGTTGATCCATGCCAACGATACGCCGAAGTTGATTCGCAGTATTGAAGTGACGATGGGGGCGCGTAAGCCACAGACCGAGCAGTGGCAGGCGGGACGCGATCCGCTGCGCGGGTATCGTGTGGTGCAGATGGGGCTGGCGCCGGTGACGTCGAAGGAGATGCGTGAGCGGCTGTATGCGCGGATTAACGATCGTGCGGCGGAGATGTTTGAGCGCGGACTGGTGGCTGAGACGGAGATGCTGCGCGAACGATTCGGCGATGAGTGCCGCGCGCTGGGAGCGCTGGGCTATGTGCAGGCGATGGCCGTGCTGTGCGGCGAGATGACGCTCGATGTGGCGGTGGCTGCGGCCCAGCAGGGGCATCGCAATTATGCGAAGCGGCAAGGCACATGGTTTCGGCGCGATGTGTCGATGCGATGGCTGGCGGGCTTTGGCGATGAGGCGGCGGCGCAGGAAGAGGCGCTGATGCTGGCGCGTGAGTTGGTGGCAGGAGGGAGTCTGGCGTGAGCGGCGTGCGGATCGACAAGTGGCTGTGGGCGGCGAGGTTCTTTAAGACGCGGGCGCTGGCGTCGAAGGCATGCGAGTTGGGGCGCGTGCAGTCGAATGGCGTGGTGGCCAAGGCGGCGCGCGAGGTGCGCGTGGGTGATGTGCTGCAGGTGCGGAATGAGGGCGGGGATTTTGTGATCGAGGTGCTGACGCTCAGCGAGGTGCGCGGGCCTGCGGCTGTGGCGCAGGGTCTTTATCGCGAGACCGACGAGAGCAAGACGGCGCGCGCGAAGGTGGCCGAGGAGCGCAAGGCGATGTTTGCGGCGGAGGTTGTACCGGTGAGCAGACCGTCGAAGCGCGATCGGCGAGAGATCAATCGTTTTCGCGGACGGTGAGGCTGCGACGTCGGGGATGCTGCGTCAAGGCTGCGGCGTAGAGGTGCCGCCGTCGGCGTTTACCCAGTAGCCATTGCGGGCCTCGACGGAGAGGCTGGAGGCGTAGCGCAGCTTCAGAGCGATGTAGTGGAAGCCGGGCGTGGGTGATTGCGGCTGGAAGGTCAGCACGTAGCGGTTGGGGATGTGGTTCGCGATGGTCATCAGGTCGTGGTCGAGCGTCTTCACGTTCTTAAACTTGAAGTACTCGCCGCCGGTGAGGTGGGCGACGGACTCGGAGATGTTGCGGCGGAGGGCGTGGCGCGCGGCGATTTCGGCGAGGTGGGCAAGCCGCAACGGCGGAAGGAGTTCTTCGACGCAGTTCAGGTCTTGCGAGCCAACGCTCTCGGTGGGCTTGATTGGTTTGCCGTTGGCATCGGTGCCGAGGTTGCGGCTGAAGCAGCCGTGCTGCGGGCCGGGATCGTCAGAGCTGAACTTGGCGGCCTCACTGCCTTCGTCGGTGCCGGTGGTGTGGAAGCCGACGCTGTAGATGACGGTGTTGGTGTCGCTGATGGCGTGCAGAGCGTCGACGAGCGGTGTCTGGCTGCCGTTGTCGGTGGTCTGCGAGAGCAGCAGGATGGCGCGGCGATAGGTGGTGGGCTGCTTGCTGAGCAGGTTGACGGCGAAGACGATGGCGTCGAGGACGGCGGCCTTGTTGTCGCCGGGATCGAGGATGTCGAGCGAGTGGGAGATGAAGCTGAGGTTGGGCGAGAAGCCGTGCAGCAGGATGGGCGTGCTGTCGAAGCCGACGACTGCTACCTCATGCTGGATGCCGCCGAGCATGTTGTCGAGCATGGGCTCGAGGCCCTGGTACTGGTCGAGATGCACGGCAGCGTCGCCACCGGTTTGCACGATGACGACCATGGCCAGCGGCTGGTTGCCGGTCTCCTGTTCGAGGCGAAGTTTCTGCTCGACGCCGTCGTCGGTGAGGATGAAGTCCTTGGCCTGGAGGGTGTAGACGAGTTCACCGGATTTGGTGCGGACCAGCGCTGGAACCACGACCAGGTTGGACCTGACCGTGATGGTGTTCAGTGGCAGACTCGCTTCGGTGCCGGCCTGCGCGTCGGCCGCTGCGGCAGGGCCTGGCGATGTCGGGGCGGGCGCCTGCGCGAGGGCGAGGGATGCGGCGAAGAATACGAGAGCGGCGAGAGGCTTCATAGGTGGAGGGCAGGACCTGAGGTTACGGATTCATTGCCAGTGTATCTGTGATTGCCAGTGTATCTGTGGATGTTGGACGAGGCTGGAGCGCGGACGTTGCAGCGGCCGGCTGCGGTGGTTGGCTGCGACAAAAAAGCAAGCGGCCCATCGTGAGGACGGGCCGCTCGGGTTTGTGTTGTTGCTGGGATTACGGATTGTGCACGATGAGCGGATCGGCGAGGCGGAAGTGGACGACGGACTCTGCGGGAATATTAATATCGCCGTTGCCGGTGAGACCCGCGATGGCGGTGCCGGCACCTGCGCCCGCCGCGCCGCCGATGGCGAGGCCAACGCCGCCTGTGGCGAGGCCGCCGATGAGCATGCCAGCGCCTGTCATGCCGCCGATGATGCCAACGGAACGGCGTCCCTTGCCGCGCTTGGTCTGCACATTGTCGCGGGTATCGATCGGGTACTCATATCCGTTGAGGGTCATGGAGGTGAGCCGCAGTTCGAGGTAGGAGCGCCCTTTGAAATGACCGCGGCGATGAGCCACATCCACACGGCCACTTACGTCGGTGCCGCGCGGAATCACGATGGAGCCGTTGCTGACGATGGGCTCGGCCACCGTGCCATCGAAGTGGTCACCGGCGCGGGTGGTCTTGACGCTGATGCGCTGATCGATGCGGATGGCGAGTTCGGTCCCGGCGGGAACCTGGATGGACATGGGCGGCGCCTGATTGGGTTGCCCGTTCGGGCCGGGGTTGGGCTGGCCGCCATTGAAGGGCTGGCCACCACCGGCGGAGTCAGGCTGTCCATCGCCGTAGGGCTGAGGCGCGGCCGCGGTTGGCATCGGCTGTCCATACGAGTTGAGCGGAGTGATCGTCGGGTCCGTGCTCTTCGGCTTGGAGCCCGGCGGCGGCGGCATGATCGTCGTGGCGATGACCGGCTTTTGGCCCTTGGCGTAAGGCGGTTCAACGGTCTTGGTGACCGTGTTGCCGTCACTGTCAATGTATTGAACCTGCTGCGGGATATTGGTCGAGGTGGCTTGGGCCTTGGCCTGGTCGATGGCCTTTTCCTGCTTGCTCGCGCATCCTGCCAGCAGCACCAGGGCAGTCAGGCCGGCGCCTGCGAGAATGGTGCGAAGTGTCTTCTGAATTGCCATGGATCTCCTTGCATATTGGGGTGTGGCGTGCGGAGATCGGCATGAACGCAAATCTCCATAGATATATGGATGCAGGTCATGCTGTGGATTACTGCCCTAAGATGCAAGAAAGGTTTAACATCGAACCACTATGAGTACTGGGACAAACCATTCGGCAACAACACTTTCGAAGCGTCCACAACTGGCCCACCTGACGGCGCAGTTAGATGATCTGCGCGCGCGCGGGACCTACTTCAAGCTGCGCGTGCTGGACGATGCACAGGGGCCGGTGTGCCACTACGACGGCCGCGAGGTGATCAATCTTGCGTCGAACAACTACCTTGGGCTGTGCGATCATCCTAAGCTGCGCGAGGCGGCGGTTGCGGCGATTGAGAAGTATGGCGTGGGCTCGGGTGCAGTGCGGACGATCGCCGGTACCATGCGAATCCACATGGAGCTCGAAGAGAAGATTGCGCGCTTCAAAGGTGTTGAGGCGTGCGTGGTCTTTCAGTCAGGCTTCACGGCGAATGCGGGAACCGTGTCGAGCATTCTGGGCAAGGACGATTTCATCCTCTCCGATGAGTTGAATCATGCCAGCATCATCGACGGGGCGAGGCTTTCGCGCGCGAAGATCAAGGTCTTCCGGCACAAGGACGTGGCGCACGCGGAGGAGCTGCTGAAGGAGATTCAACACGAGCCGGGGCGCAAGCTGGTGATCACCGATGGCGTCTTTTCGATGGACGGCGACATCGGGCCCGTGGGTGCGCTGGCGGATCTGTGCGAGAAGTATGGCGCGATCATGATGGTGGACGACGCGCATGCCAGCGGCGTGCTGGGACGCAATGGCCGCGGCAGTGTGGACCACTTTGGCTGCACGCAGCGCGTGGATGTGCAGGTGGGAACGCTGTCGAAGGCGATCGGCGCATTGGGCGGATACGTCTGCGGCTCGCGCGATTTGATTGACTACCTCTACCATCGTGCGCGACCGTTTTTGTTTTCGACGTCGCATCCGCCGAGTGTTGCGGCGAGCTGCATCGCGGCGTTCGACATCCTGGAGAATGAGCCGGAACGCATCGAGCGGCTGTGGGCGAACACGAAGTATTTTCAGGAGCAGTTGGCGCTGGCAGGTTTCGATATCGGTGGCCGGACGACGCCGAAGAGCGAGACGCCGATCACTCCCATCATCATCGGCGACGGACGCAAGACGATGGACTACAGCCGCGCGCTGTTTGAGCAGGGACTGATGGCGACGGGGATTGCGTTTCCCACGGTGCCTGAAGGCAAGGCCCGCGTGCGCTGCATCATGACCAGCGAGCACACACGGGCGCAGATCGATAAGGCGCTGGAGATGTTGACGAGTACGGCGAAGCGGATGGAATTGCTCGGGTAGAGGCGCCTAGACCTTCTGCACGCGATGCACGGTGCGTACGCCCGGAACCTTGCGCAGGTTCTGGGTGATGCGCGTGAGGTGACGAAGGTCGAGGGTTTCGATGACGAAGTCGATGTTGATGGCGTCGTCTTCGGCAGGGCGGGTCTCGACGGATTTGATGTTGGTGCCATCCTCGGAGATGATGGCGGCAAACTCTTTGAGCAGGCCGGCGCGGTCGTCGACGAGGATGACCAGCTTGACGGGATAGGTGGTCGGCTTGGGGGCGTTGGGCGAACTGGGGCTGGCGGCTTCGGCCCACGCAACGTCGATGCGGCGATCAGCCTCGTAGAGCAGGTTCTGCACGTTGGGACAACTGCGTGCGTGGACCGCGACGCCCTTGCCACGTGTGACATAGCCGATGATCTCTTCGCCGCGAATCGGGTTGCAGCAGCGTGCGCGATAGACCAGCAGATCGTCCTGGCCCTCGACCTGCAGCGAGTCCGAACCCTTGCCGAAGAAGACGCGTTTGACCGCCTCCGACATGTGCGCGAGCGTGTTGCCGGGGGTCCCGGCTTCGTTCGGCGGAGCTTCGATGGGGAGGGTGCTGCCGGGTTCCAGCTTGTTCAACACCTGGCGCGCGGAGTACTTGCCGAAGCCCACGCCCGCGAGCAGATCCGGCACCGAACTGAGGCCGTATTCCGTCGCGATGCGTTCGTAGTCCGCGGGCTTGAACTTGTCCAGCGAGAGTTTGTAGCGGCGGGCCTCGCGCTGCAGCAGCTTGTTCCCAATTTCGATGGCGCGGGTGCGCTGATTTTCGTTGAGCCAGTGCTTGATCTTGTTACGCGCGCGCGAGCTCTTGGTGAAGCTGAGCCAGTCGCGCGAGGGCGAGTGGCCGGCCTGGGTGGTGACTTCGACGATGTCGCCATTGCGCAGCCGCGTGCGCAGCGGAACGATGCGGCCGTTGACCTTTGCGCCGATGGTCGCGTGGCCGACGTCGGTGTGGATGGCGTAGGCGAAGTCGATGGGGCTGGCGTCCTTGGGCAGCACGATGACCTTGCCCTTGGGGGTGAAGGTGTAGACCTCTTCCGGGTACAGGTCGATGCGCAGGGTCGACATGAACTCGTTGGGGTCGGTCATCTCGCGCTGCCACTCCATGAGTTGACGCACCCATGCGAGCCGCTGCTCGTCCTTGGCGCTGACGTTGTCGGTGGCCTTGTACTTCCAGTGCGCTGCGATGCCTTCTTCAGCGACGCGGTGCATGTCCTCGGTGCGGATCTGCACCTCGAACTGATGACCGCCCTCAGCGATGAGCGTGGTGTGCAGCGATTGGTAGAGATTGGGCCGCGGCATCGCGATGAAGTCTTTGAAGCGGCCGGGAACGGGCCGCCAGATGCTGTGCAGCAGACCGAGTACGGCGTAACAGTCAGACTCGGTTTCCGTGATGACGCGGACGGCGAAGAGGTCGAAGACCTGCTCGACGGGAACGTTGTGCGCGACGAGCTTCTGCTGGATCGAATAGAGGCGCTTGATACGCGATTCGACTCGGGCCGTAACGCCAGCTTCCTGCAACTTGGTCTCAATCGTGGCGACGGTGCGCTCGAGAAACGCCTCGCCTTCGCCGCGCAGAGATTCGACTTCAGACGAGAGCTGCGTGTAGGCGAAGGGGTCGATGTAGCGGAAGGCGAGGTCTTCGAGTTCACCGCGCAGCTTGCCCATGCCGAGACGATGCGCGAGTGGGGCATAGACGTCGAGCGTCTCGCGGGCGATGCGCTTCTGCTTCTCGGGGTTCAGGTGCTCAAGCGTGCGCATGTTGTGCAGGCGGTCGGCCAGCTTGATGATGACCACGCGCAGGTCGGTGACCATGGCAAGCAGCATCTTGCGGATGTTTTCTGCCTGGTGGTCTTCGCGGTTGGCGAACTTGATCTTGTCGAGTTTGGTGACGCCTTCGACGATGTGCGCGACCTGTTCGCCGAAGCGGCGGGCGATCTCGCCGGTGGTGACGTCGGTGTCCTCTACTGCATCGTGGAGCAGCCCGGCGGCGATCGCGGTCGCGTCCATCTTGAGTTCGGCGAGCACCTGCGCTACCTCAAGCGGATGGCCGATGTAGGCCTCGCCCGAGGCGCGGCGCTGGCCCTCGTGCTTCTGCAGGGAGAAGTCCCAGGCGGAACGGATGAGGTTGAGATCGTCGGCGGGGCGGTTGGCCTTGACGGTCTCGATGAGATGCTCGAAGCGAGCATCGAGATCGTCGCCGCTGCTGGATAGCGTGGGTGCGCACGGTTCAGGTTGAGTCGCTAAGGGCGCGAACTCACCGACGGGCTCAGCGAGAACCACGGAAGATCCGGGAATCCGAGCAGGCACACGCTCAGGGTGCGAGGTCGCGGGGAGCGCGGCTTCGAGCTCCATGGCGGCTTCACTGCTTTGGGGCGCGCCAGGGGGAGCGGGCGCGTGAGATTCTGGAGCGCTGGAGATGGGTGTCTCCGGCCGCGCAATTTCCATACGCTATTATACGGGCGGCATGAGCGAATGGCGTGAACCGGTGCCGGGCGGGCGCTGAGGAGCGCGGCGGGTGGATTCTACCAGCGGCTAGGGCTTCAGTACGCCCGGCGTGGGGCGCGGTCCGCCGTTGGCCCAGCGCACCATCTCGTCGAAGGCGTCGCCAACTTCGTCTTCGGTAAAGTTGCAGTGGCCTTCGTGGTCGACGACCTGCTGGACGAGGTTATCTCCGAAGCCAACCTCCAGCACCTGGTGGTTGTAGAGCGCCAGTTGGCTGGGCTCGACGATGGGGTCGTAGATGGTATGCAGGGCGAGCATGGGGCGGCCCAGGTGTCCGTTCGGCGTGTAGTGGCGCATCAGGTAGGCGCGTGCGCGTGGCTCCGCTGCGTAACGCTTGACCGTCTCGTTGAGCTCGAAATCGCCGGCGCTGCTGGAGAGGCTGGTGCCCGTGTAGATGTGGTTGCGGTTGTCAAAGGGGTTGCCCCCGGCGCGGCGTTGCAGGTCGCCAATCACGAAGGTCCAATAGGCGATGTCGTGGGCCAGATCCTGATCGGACCGGAGGCCCATGAGATTGCGCAGGCGCATGGCGTCCTCAGGGTTGGCGCGCACGGCGGCGAGCACACGATCGTAGTCTGCGTGATTATCTTCATAGCCGGTGGGCACGGGCACCAGCGGCGGCATCACGCCGGGGAAGTATGCGTCGAAGGCAGCTCGCATGGCGAAGCGCCGCTCCATAGCCTGATACGTCGGGCCGACAGCCCCGCAGAGATCGAGCCCGCCGAGATACGGCTTTGGATTCAGTTCGAGCGTGATGGCCACCAGGTCACCGCCCATCGAGCGTCCGACGGCATAGGTGGCCGTCGGCTGGCCGTGTTGCTTTGTGAAGTAGCGCCGCAACGATTCAGTCTCCGGATAGGCCTGTTGCAAGGCCCATCCGGGGGTCGAGTAGGCGCTCTGGATAACTGCGTAGTGACGGTCGAAGAATGGCATCTGCTCAGACGTGAGGCGCGCGGCAAGGTGGAAGGTTACTGGCTGCTGCGCATAGCCGTGGTAGAAGACCACCAGCGCGTGGTTCCAGTGCGTGGGTACGTCGATGCGATAAGCCGTACCATCCAGCATGCCGACTTCGGTGAACCCAAAGAGGGATTGGAGCGTCTGTTTCTGCGCGGACTTTGGCGCTGGAGCGGCCGCCTGCAGGTGGAGTGCGGGCAGCAGCAGGAGTGCCGCTGCCAGGGGCAGTCGCGCAGTGGCAGCGATGCTGGGTCGTCGTGCGGCCTGGAACATGATGCGTGGCATCATTCTAGCGCTTCGCCTTCGCGCCGGTTCATCTCGGAGAGAATTCCTGCCATCACCCATGGCGGCCTGCACGGCGTTGGCGGAGAGACAGAAAGGCGGCCGCTGCAACCCGGCCGCCTCTGTTCTGCTTGATTTACCTGAGACTTCGCTCGACTAGCCTTGCGCGCTGGTCATCTTCTCCGGGCGCATGTACTTATCGAACTCCTCTTCGGTCAGATAGCCCAGCTTGCGATTGGCTTCGCGCAGCGAAAGCCCCTCATGGTGTGCCGTCTTGGCCAGCTTCGCGGCCTTGTCATACCCGATGTACTGGTTGAGTGCGGTGACCAGCATCAGGCACTTCTCCACATACTCGTTGATGCGCTGGAGATTGGCTTCAATCCCGTTCACGCAGAACTCCACAAACATGTGGCAGGTGTCGGTCAGCAGCCGTGCCGAGTGCATGAAGTTGTAGATCATCACCGGCTTGAAGACGTTGAGTTCAAAGTTCCCCTGACTGCCGCCGAACGCGATAGCCGCGTTGTTGCCATGCACCTGCACGGCGACCATCGTCATCGCCTCGCTCTGCGTCGGGTTCACCTTGCCCGGCATGATCGAACTGCCCGGCTCGTTCTCGGGGATGGTCAACTCGCCCAGTCCGCAACGCGGCCCGGAGCTGAGCCATCGAACATCGTTGGCGATCTTCATCAGCGAGGCTGAGAGCGTCACCAGCGAGCCGCTTGCGAACACCAGTTCGTCATGCGCCGAGAGTGCAGCGAACTTATTCGGATGCGAGCGGAAGGGCAACTTCGTCAGCTCTGCGATCTTCGCCGCTGCACGCTCCGCAAACTCCGGATGCGTGTTCAGTCCGGTGCCCACGGCGGTGCCCCCAATCGCGAGTTCGTAGAGGCCGAACAGCGACATCTCCATGCGGCTTATGTCGCGCTCCAGCAGACTGGCCCAGCCGCCGATCTCCTGCCCAAGCGTGAGCGGTGTTGCGTCCTGCAGGTGCGTGCGTCCGATCTTGACGACTGCTTCGAACTCCTTGGCCTTGGCCGCAATTGCATCGTGCAGATGTTGCACCGCCGGAATGAGACGCTCCTTCACCACGGTGGCTGCAGCGATATACATCGCCGCCGGAAAGGTGTCGTTGGAGGACTGCGACATATTTACATGGTCGTTCGGATGCACCGGCTTCTTGCTGCCCATCTCGCCGCCTGCGATCTCAATCGCGCGGTTCGAGATCACCTCGTTGACGTTCATGTTGGTCTGCGTGCCAGAGCCTGTCTGCCAGATGCGCAGCGGAAATTCGTCGTTGTGTTCGCCCGCAATGATCTCGTCGCAGGCGCGGACGATCAACTGCATCGTGTCCTTCGGAAGCTTGTCCAGATCATGATTGACCAGCGCAGCAGCCTTCTTCAGAATCGCGAAGGCGTGGATCAGCTCCAGCGGCATGCGATCGTCGCCGATCGCAAAGTGGTGCAGCGAGCGCTCCGTCTGTGCGCCCCAATAATGGTTGGCTGGAACTTCAATCTGTCCCATGCTGTCGGACTCGATACGCGCGCCCTGCTTTGTCTCTTCGATCATTTCGGTTGTCCTGTTCATAAATTAATTCCCCTCATCCTGCGCGCCGCATTCTGCCAAAGTAACTTCACCGTGAACATCCATAACTATGGTCTGTTTGCGAGCAACGCGAACTGCCCTTATCGCAAAGAATTATAGCGATCTGATTTGACAATTCGCCTGGATCAACACTGGACCATGTCGATATACGGCTATCTCCTGGATCAGCTTCTACCGAGTTACTACTTCACAGAAAATCCGGTACCGAATCTTGAATATTTCTTTTTGCCATGTGTCCGGCTCGCTAAGTGCGGGATCGGTAGTCTCGCCGTTCATCATGCTGTCAACAAGGTAGGTTGCGTGCGCTCCAGAGCACATAACAAGGGGATAACGGAGAGGTGTGCCGGAAGAACTTGCTTCGGTAATCGACCAAGCAGGGATGCGCCGCGAGCCATCTTTTGAAACTTGCCATAAGATTCTCGGGGAGAGAATTTAGGGGCAGGCGAGACGCTGAATTTCGAAATATGCCCGTTCTCTTTTACGAAATCAGGGTCGTTGTGCGGCCGAGTAGCTTGGCTTGCTGCATAAATACGTAAGAGTAGACGAGTATTTTTAGCACTTGAATTGAATATCAACTGTGACCACCATCACAGCCAACAATTATGACAGAGGAAGATTGTTTACCAATCGAAGGGGAGTACTAATGGACAACACCGTTACAGTAACTGATAACCGCACAGAAAAGCAATACACGTTTCCGGTCACGCATGACACCATCCGAGCGATGGACCTTCGCAAGATCAAAGTAAACCCTGATGACTTCGGGATGATGTCTTATGATCCGGCCTTCATGAACACAGCATCCTGCCAGAGCAAGATCACGTTCATCGACGGAGACAAGGGCATCCTGCGTTATCGCGGGTACGACATTGCTGACCTGGCCGAGCATTGCACCTTTCCCCAGGTGGCCTATCTCGTCATCCATGGCGAACTGCCCACCCCTGAGCAGGAGGCCGAGTGGCTTGCCGCCATCCGCATCCACATGGGCATCTTTGAAAACATCAAGAAGTTCATGGAAGGCTTCCGCTACGATGCGCATCCCATGGGCATGCTGGTCAGCACCATTGCGGCGCTTTCGACCTTCTATCCCGATGCGAAGAACGTGCGCAGCCACGAGAATCAGATGCACAGCATTCACCGGATTATCGGGAAGATTCCGATCATCGCGGCCTATGGATATCGTCACAGCAAGGGTTTGGACTACATTGCTCCCGAGCAGAATCTTGGCTATGCGGAGAACTTCATGCACATGATGTGGGATCGCAGCCCGCTGCAGCACCTGAAGCATCCGGTGCTGGCGCGCGCGCTCGACGTGCTGTTCATTCTCCATATTGATCATGAGCAGAACTGTTCTACCAACGCGATGCGCGCAGTAGGCAGTTCTGAGGCGGATCCCTTCCTGTCGACGGCGGCAGCCGCTGCGGCGCTGGCTGGCCCGCTGCATGGCGGCGCCAATGAAGCAGTGCTCAAGATGCTCGATGAGATCGGATCCAAGGAAAACATCCCTGCCTTTATCAAGGGCGTGAAGGAAGGCAAGGAGAAGCTGATGGGCTTCGGGCATCGTGTGTATAAGAACTACGATCCACGCGCCCGCATGATCAAGAAGACGGCAGAGTCGGTCTTCGAGATCACAGGCCGGAACAAGAAGATCGACCTGGCCATGGAGTTGGAGCGGATCGCCCTCAGCGATGACTACTTCATCTCCCGCAAACTCTACCCGAATGTCGACTTCTACTCCGGCATCATCTACGAAGCGATGGGACTCGAGCCCAAGATGTTCACCGTACTGTTTGCGATACCGCGTGCAGTCGGCTGGCTCGCACAGTGGCAGGAGTTGATCAATGATCCCG
This sequence comes from Acidobacteriota bacterium, assembly GCA_021778845.1. GTDB lineage: Bacteria > Acidobacteriota > Terriglobia > Terriglobales > Acidobacteriaceae > Granulicella. The sequence goes on along the minus strand of JAJYBU010000014.1, from coordinate 76,322 downwards.
AGCAGAAGATCGCTCGGCCGCGGCAGGTATACATCGGCTACGACCAGAGGCCGCTGCCCGATTCCTATACCTACGGAGCAAGAACGGAAGAGGCTCTGGTTTCCACGCACTAACTCGAAGCAAGCGAGATGCTGTATCTCCAGCATCTTTCCGGGCGGCCTGCTGTCGTGGAACCTCATGGCGGTAGGCCGCTTCGGGATATTGATCGGGCAAGGCAGTTCTGAACCAGCACGACCACATTGCAACTACATAGAAAAAGGAAGGTAATTCTCCATGGCCGCGACAAGCTCCAGAATATTGAACTCCACTCTCGCCAAGCTGGTGATGAGTGCGGAAGAGGCTGCCGCTCTGATCCAGCCCGGATCCATACTCGGCATGAGTGGTTTTACGGGATCGGGATATCCCAAGGCTGTGCCGACGGCGTTGGCAGAGCGCATTACGGCAGCCAACGAGAAAGGGCAGGGTTTCAAGGTGAGCGTCTTTACGGGTGCCTCTACCGGCCCGGAACTGGATGGCGCCCTCGCGATCGTGGACGGCGTCAATCTGCGCCTGCCGTACAACGGCGATGGCGAGATGCGCAAGCGCATCAACAACGGCGACGCGAATTATATGGACATTCACCTCAGCCACGTGGCGCAGTTGGTGGACTATGGGTTCCTCGGAAAAATGGATACGGCGATCATTGAGGTGACCGCCATTCTGGAGGATGGACGCGTCGTTCCCAGTTCTTCGATGGGGAACAACACGACCTGGATTAACCGGGCCGACAAGATCATCCTGGAGGTCAACTCCGACCAGCCTCTGGAACTGGAAGGGATGCACGATGTCTACTACGGACTCGGAATTCCGCCCAACCGCACGCCTATTCCACTGGTCAGATCTGACCAGAGGATTGGAACTCCGTATCTGAAAGTGCCGATGGAGAAGGTGATTGCGGTGGTCTGTACGGACATCGGAGACCGCGCCAGCCCGTTCAAGGCGCCCGACGAAGCCTCGCGCAAGATTGCCGGCCACATCATCAACTTCCTGGAGTCGGAGGTGAAGAAGGGCCACATGCCCTCGACGCTGTTCCCGTTGCAATCCGGCGTAGGCAATATTGCCAACGCAGTGCTCTTCGCGTTGGAGGCCGCGCCTTTTGAGGGTATGACCGCCTACACGGAGGTCATTCAGGATGGCATGGTGCATCTGCTCGACAAGGGCAAGCTGGCCAGTCTCTCGGCCACGGCCTTCTCGCTGAGCCCGGAGGGTATCGAGAAGATCATGCCGAGGATTGGCAGCTACCGGAACCAGATTGTGATCCGTCAGCAGGAGATCTCGAACAACCCTGAGATCATCCGCCGGCTTGGCGTGCTGTCCATGAACGCCATGATCGAAGGCGATATCTACGGCAACGTCAACTCGACACACATGATGGGCTGTAGCATGCAAAACGGGATTGGCGGCTCGGGCGATTTCACGCGCAATGCCTGTATCTCGTTCATGATGGCGCCATCGACGGCCAAGGGCGGGGCTATCTCGACGATCGTCCCGATGGTGTCGCACGTCGATCACACCGAACACGATCTCCAGGTCATGGTCACCGATCAGGGGCTGGCAGACCTGCGCGGACGTTCACCTAAGCAGCGTGCACAACTCATCATTGAGAACTGCTCGCACCCCGACTTCCGTCCGGCGTTGCGCGACTACTACAACCGCGCAGAAAAGCTGGCACCGGGCAAACATACTCCTCACCTTCTCGACGAGTCCTTGTCGTGGCACAGCCGGTTCCTGCGCACGGGGAGCATGTTGGCCTAGGAAAGGCATTTCGAACCAGTGTTGACCACTCCACCCGCGCAGCAGGCCCATCGCCAGAGAGAGTTCTGACCACTTGAGCCAATGGCTACGCCAACCGCCTGCGCGGGTGGGTTGCACTTCATTCAGCAAAACATTTTCAACGGAGGCTTATGATGCAAAAAAAGATTCAAATCCTATGGGTGAGCCTGGGCATGGCTTTGCTCACACCTGCCTTGGCGCCTGCCCTGGCGCAACAGCCGGGCAGCCCATCCAGCGGCACGGCGGCGCAGAGTGCGTCGCCAGCGGCGTCCACCGATCAGTCGAATCAGAAACTAGCCGACATTCTGCTTCGCCGGGGCGTGATCTCCCAGGATGAATACAACCAGTTGACTGGGCAGAAGGCGGGAGTTCCCGTTCCGGCTGCGTCCCCCGCGCCGGCACTGCCTAGTCCGGCAGCTATCTCGTCTGTACCCGAAGTGCAGGCCGAAACCCAGCACCCCTCTGCCGCCACCACCTGGCTGAACCCCGAGGAGCCCCCGTACGCCACTGAACCCGGCGCACCCAGCTTTGTGGAGAGAGTTCCGTCCACAACAGTCAATGAAGCGCTGTCGCCGATTCGCGTCTTTCCCATCGGCGGCCTGCAAATTGACGAGCATCCGGCGTTCAAGGCCGACGGGGTTGGAATTACCCCCTATGGCTTTATCAAAGCAACCTTCGATGAGGACAGTTCCTCTCCCAACGGAGACGACTTTCCGCTTCCCGGGTTTCTGACCGACACGGGGCCGAACGGGTCTCCTGAGTTTCATGTCAAGGCCCGCAGCACCCGGTTCGGCGCCAACTTCCAATGGTTTGACCACAACCCCAAATGGGTTGTTACCGGCAAGATCGAGATGGATTTCGAAGGCAACTTCAACCGGTCTGATAACCGCAATCTATCCAGTCTGCGTTCCAGTAATCCTGGGCTCCGGCTGGCCTATGTGCGCATGGACTACCACTTCAATGCCAACAACACTTTCTCCGCTGTGTTTGGGCAGGACTGGACCACCTACGGATCCTCCACGCTGCCGAACATTCTCGAAACGACAGGACTGGGTGTAGCGTTTGGCTCGATGTATGAGCGCGACCCACAGATGCGCGCTGGCTTCACGCACAAGATGGGCGGCCTGTCGATCACGCCAGAGTTCGCCTTCGATATGCCGTTCTCGGGCCTTCCACCGGCCAACGTTGCACAGCAACTGGGCTATGGCGAACGCCAGGGCCCCGACTCGAATCGTCCCGAGTACCAGGGAAGGCTTGTGTTGCAATGGCAGTTGGACCATGCCAAGGGTGTGCCCCCGGCACAGCTTATCTTCAGCGGCTTTGAAGGCCGGCGTGCTGCTATCGTCCTGGCATCTGGGGTTCCCACTGCGTATGCCACGACCTTCAGCACAGGCGTTGAAGCGGGTAGCAAGCAGGATGGTTGGGACTTTGAATGGCAACTGCCTTCGAGGTGGTTCACACTCGTCGGCAAATTCTACAGCGGCGCTGACCTGAGATACTTCTTCGCCGGCCAGCTATATTCCTTCTACAACGACACCAAAGGTCTCACCAATACGGTTGTGGTCCCCTCGGAAGACGGTGCCTCGAATGTGATCTTCGGCACCACTGCCGGTGGAGTGCAGGTGACCGCACCACAGCGCCCGGTCCGTTCCGAAGGCGGGTTCGCACAGCTAGGCCTTCCGCTCTCGCGCATCTTCAACGCCGATCCGGCAGGCCGCAACGCCGGCTGGTCGCTGTATGCCACCTACGGCGTGGACCAGGCCAAGACGCGCGATCTGGATGAGGTTACGCTCAAGGGAAATCGCCGCTACAGCACCATGGCGATTGGCACGCTCAACTATAAGTTGAATCGTTGGCTGGCCTTCTCCTACGAGCAGTCGCTCTACACCACGCATGCCAACCCCGAAGAGCCGTTGCCACTCTTCCGTGGCGTTCCCTCCCGCGAGTGGAACGACGTCCGCGAAGAGGGTGGCCCGATCTTCACCTTCTAACCTTGCGACCGCACGAAGTTCATGCGGACACAAGCCGTATCGACAAGTTGCAGCAGGTGGCGGCTCACGCTACCTGCTGCAACTGATTTAAGCCCGGCGTGCCCTGGGGCAATCTACCCAAAATGGTGCTACGGGCCATCCTTGACCGTCGCTTGCAATGAGTTTACGGTCGAGAAAGAGCCGGGTTTCCCCATCAGGTGGACGGCCTCATGGTGCGTCCCGCACAGCCGTTGCTGCGGTTCTGTGATTCGAGTCACAGTGAGGATATTCATCCCCCGATACCCTTAGGGAGATGACGAACTCACAGGCTCGCGCAACGGGCGAGCCTATCTCCCAGGAGTCAGAATGCTGACTAGAAGTGTGACAGCGTGATGAGGAAGACAGTCGTCATCGGCGGAGGAATCTCGGGTCTTGCGACCGCGTATGCCCTTCAAACTTCCGCAGGCTCGGTTGCCAACTATGAGTTACTGGAGAGCTCCGGCCATCTCGGCGGCAAGATCACGACCGACTCCGCTGACGGGTTCCTGATCGAAGGTGGCCCCGATTCGTTCCTCACGCAGAAGCGCGCAGCGGTGGACCTCTGCCGCGAGCTTGGGCTGGGCGACCAGATCATCGGCTCCAACCATACCGCGACGCCGTCCACCTATGTTCTGAACCGTGGCCGCCTGCATCCGATGCCTGAGGGCATGATGTTGATGGCGCCGACGATGATCCTTCCCATCCTGCGGTCGGGATTGATCTCGTGGCCAGGCAAGCTGCGCATGGGCCTCGAGATCTTCGTAGGAAGAAACGAATCCGACCCTGACGAGAGCCTCGCGAGCTTTGTTCGCCGGCGCATGGGGCAGGAGTTGCTGGACAAGATCGCCGGACCGCTGATGGCCGGCATCCACGCCGGCGATCCCGAGCGCCTCAGCCTGCGCAGCACCTTCCCGATATTTGCGGACATGGAGAAGACTCACCGCAGCCTGGTGCTTGGCATGATGAAGCGGAAGAAGGCGCAGGCAGGCCAGGCGTCCAAGGCAGCGAAGACGTCAACGGCCAAGCCTCCGGCGATGTTCACGACGCTCTCCGGCGGCCTCCAGCAGCTTCCTGACGCTATTGCGGCGCGGCTCAATCCGCAGCAGGTGAGGCTCAACTGCCGCGTGCAATCGCTCACCATGGAAGGCAATCAGTACAGCATCCATCTGTCCGATGGGTCGTCCATTCTGGCCGACAATGTCGTCTTCGCCACGCCCGCGTATGTGACTGCGGACATCGTTCAGCAGCTCGATCCCGCACTGGCTGGCAGGCTGCGCGCCATCCGCTATGTTTCCACCTCGACGGTGTCGCTGGCGTTTCGGCGCAGTGAACTAACCTGCGCTCTGAACGGCTTTGGCTTCATCGTGCCCGCCGCAGAAGGTCGCAAGATCAACGCGTGCTCGTGGTCTTCCACGAAGTTCAACCATCGTGCGCCCGACGACTGTGTGCTGATGCGCGTCTTCATCGGCGGCGCGCTCACGGAAGATCTGGTCGAGCAGGATGAGGCGATGCTGATCAATATGGCGCGGCAGGAGCTGCGCGAGATCATGGGCATCACCGCAACGCCGGTACTGGCCCGGGCCTATCGCTGGAAGAAATCCAACCCGCAATATAACGTCGGCCACAGCGTGCTGGTTGATGAGATCGATCGCGCAGTCGAAGCGCATCCAGGGCTCTTTCTCGCAGGCGCAGCATTCCGCGGCTCCGGAATTCCGGATTGCATTCAAAGCGGAATGGATACTGCCAAAAAAATTATGCAGCAGCCCTCCGCTGCGCCGCGCAGCACCGAATCCAATGCTTCACCCGTTCCTGTCGCCTCTTAGGAGAACTACCCATGTCGTCCCCAACTTCGTCTTTGGATATTCGCACCATCCCCACCACTCCCACCAGACAAGGACATCCGTCCACGCACCCGCACCACTCTGCCAACCACGACTACTCCAGCCAGCCGATGCTGGTCTACTGGGAGATGACGCAGGCGTGCGGCCTGGCGTGCCGTCACTGCCGCGCTGAGGCTGTCTCCACGCCGCACCCCGACGAACTCTCCTATGAGGAAGGACGGAGCCTGCTGCGCCAAATCGCGGCCTTCAACAAGCCCACGCCGCACCTGGTCTTCACCGGTGGCGATCCCCTCCGCCGCACGGACTTGTTTGACCTCCTGGACTATGCACGCTCGCTTGGCATCAACGTCTCAATTACTCCCAGCGCGACCTCCGATCTCACGCTCGACGTGATGGCCCGCCTCAGGGATCATGGCATCGACAGCTTCGGCCTCAGCCTCGACGGCTCCACGGCTGCGCGCCATGAAGCGGTGCGCGGCGTGGAAGGCTGCTTCGACTGGACCATCGCCGCAGCAAAAAATGCGGCCAGCCTTGGCGTTCCCATCCAGATCAACACCCTGGTTGCCGAGGAGACGGTCGACGACATTCCGGCGATCTACGAGCTGTTGAAGAGCAACTTCCCGGTGATGCGCTGGAGTCTCTTCTTCCTCATCGAAGTGGGCCGTGGCAAGGTGCTGCAGCCGATCTCCAGCGAGCGCGGCGAGCAGTTGATGAACTGGATCTACGATCAATCGAAGGTTGCTCCGTTTGCGGTCGCGACCACCGAGGCGCCGTCCTATCGCCGCGTTGCGCTGAGCCGCATGCGCGAGGCGGGCATGGTCGCCGCCGAGATCGAGCGCACTCCCGTCTATCGTGGCTTCGGCATCCGCGATGGCCACGGCATCATGTTCATCTCCAATCAGGGCGACATCTGCCCGGCCGGCTTCCTTCCGCTGGCCACGGGCAACGTCCGCACCGATCAGCTTCAGGACGTCTACCGCAACGCTCCGATGTTCCAGGCGCTTCACAATCCCAATCTGTTCAAGGGCAAGTGCGGACGCTGCGAGTATCGTGCTCTGTGCGGCGGATCGCGTGCGCGGGCCTTCGCCGCGACCGGCGATGCGCTTGCGAGCGATCCCTTCTGCCACTACGAACCCGCTGTCCACTAATCTGCACACAGCAAACCGTGCCTGTAGATCAAGGGCTGTGCGTCACGCATAGCCCTTGATCTACAGGCGCAGTTCTTGATCTGTGGATGGGCTCGCTCGTCCGTCTCCGGCTTACGCGATCGACATGCTGAAGAAAAGAGCTCGGTCAGACCTGATGCCGCCGATCGAGGATTAAACTGTCACTCCGGGTCGGGATCAGCGTCGAACAGAATCGTCATGACAGGGCAGGGAGCCTCCGTGATAATCCGGTAGACGATCGGTAACGGATCATCCGCAGAGAGGATGCTGGAGCGGCGAACCCCCAGAATGATCAGGCTCGCTGCCTGTTGCCGCGCATAGTCCACAACTGAGTTGGAGATTTCGCTTCCAAAACTCACGTGATAGACCGACTCATCGATATGGACGGGACTGGTTGCCACGAGATGCTTCAAGGCGCAGGTCAAAAGTTCGGGCAGCGTCTGGTCGCCGGGCGCAGGTTGTAGTGTGCGCGGCAGCACGTGAAGGCAATGCAATCGCAAGTCTGTGCTCTTGCAGTACGTCACGGCCAGGTGAATTGCCTGTCGAGTTACAGAATGAAAGTCCGTGGCAAAGATTACCGGGCCCCGCGCAGCGTTGGGCGTCATCATATCTGCAGCCACCAGACCCACGGTCATGATCGGGCACGTAGCCTTGCGCATCACCTTTTCCGCTGTCGGTCCAAAGGCAAGCCGCTTGGAGCCGCGAGGCTCGCTTGTGCCCAGAATCGCCAGGTCGGTCTGTGCCGATTCAATCTCCGCAAGAATCTTTTCAGACGCGACTCCGGTCTCTAGCCGCGTCGTGCAACTCACACCCAATGCAGATGCACGATCCTTCATCTGGCGCAACAGTCGTAACGCAGATTTCTCCCTCGCGCCAGTATCCGTAAACAGTCCAGCGTCGGTACCGAGCGCAGTATCCACCTTGCAGACGTGCAAGATGCGCAGTGAGGCTTTATTCATCTGGCAGAAATGGAGTGCGGCCTGGAATGCCCCCTCGAATCCCACTGAGAAATTGCTGGCGAATAAAACCCGCCTAAAGGGAGAGCGCATCTTCTTGGCTAAACCAGGCATCTTCCTTTACTCCTTTCTCAGCGCGGATGGATCCATCCGCCCTATTTCTCGGAAAGCAAACATCGTCGGTCACAATCGCCACCACCGATGTAACGTATGTGCGATGCAAATCGTGTTTTGATTCAATGCGGTTTCAAAGTGAATAGCAGTGACAGTTATCACAAGCCACCGTAGATGAAAGATTTAATACATGACGAAGTTGTTATCTAAGCGGCGATCAGGCTGAGACGCAGCGGCCCACACGCCGCCATGGCCCTGTCTGTCGTGCACGTGAAACGCGTACTAGCCGATCAGTTGATGAGGTGAGAGACGCTCCAACCCCACCGGCGAGCGAGTCTCCATCGCCTACGTGGAAAGGCTCTCCAGTCCAGTCGCTGAGATCACGCGGAAGGACGAGCCGTGAATCTCGATCAATCCATCCTTCTGGAACTTGCCCAGGGCGCGGGTCACGGTCTCACGCGACGTCCCCGCCAGATTCGCAAGCTCTTCATGCGTCAGCGCCATGGTGAAGCGCATGTCCGTGCCATTGCAACCTGCGGCCGCCCGGCCCCATTCCAGCAGCACTCCAGCCAGTCTCCCCGCCGTAGAGCCCGACAGCGCCAGCCGTCGCGCATCAAAGAACGCCGACTTGTACTCCTCCGACAGCGCCTTGGCGGCCAGCATGCTCGCCTGCCCATACTTCTCCAGAAACGCCAGAAGCTCGCTGCGGCGAATCTTCTTCACCACGCACGGCTCGATGGTCTCCGCCGTCACCTCGAAGTGCGTTCCCGAGATCGCCGCGCCCAGCCCCAGCAGGTCTCCCGGAACCGCAATCTTCAGAATGTGCGTCTTGCCTTCGCGCGAGGTGCAGGACAGCTTGACCTGCCCCATGCAGACAATCGTGGCGGCGTCACAAACGTCATCTTCCTGGAAGATGATCGAGCGCTTCGGCAGCTTCATCTGCATGCCCAGCGACTCGAAGTCCACCCGCGCCGGCCCCGAAAGATCGCACAGGATGCGCAGCGAACGATCCGAACAGTTGTTGCAGCTGGTGTTGGCGTGTTGTTGAAGAAGTGTCATTCGTGTCTGCTCTCTAGAAAGGAATATGGGGCCGGGTTTGCTGCCCGCGGTGCTTCAACGCCACAGGACAGCCCATGCTGCGCATGTGACCGTGGTCACTGCAAACCTCAGTACGCGCTGTAAAGTTGCTGATGAGGGCCATGGTCATGCCAGTAAAACGGGAGATGCGTATGCGTGAGGGTTCAGATTTCTGGGAACGGCTAACGGTGGGCGGTGTCGTAGTCATCCTCGTCGCATTCCTGGTGCTGTTCATCGCTAATCTAGCTACGACCATCTGCTTCGCCCAACTTCCAAGGTAACGTCCACTCTGTCTTCGGTTACATCGTCTGGTGTCAGGCTCCCGTACAGGTGCAGCCGGCCCAGCTAAATCCACTATCAACACCTGAGCCGCTGTTCTTGACGCTACTATCAGCGTCTACTTTCCTTGGTTGATCGCATCAACATGCAACGACCCTGGAAGCGGACCTGCGACGGTACAAATTCCTAGCCCTCCCCATAGAATGCCTAGGCTGAACATACTGCTGTGATGCGCATCACAATATCCGATATTCGCACTATTTCACCGTATATCGTCCTAAGATTCAGTCCTTTCTTCTAGTATAAGAAGTTTATTATCAGCTACTTGATGTGCCAGCATGAGGCAATCTGACAAATGCGTCATTTTTTTATTGGCATTTGTGATGAAAGTCACAGGTAGTTCGAGACAGCTGAACTATGGTTGCTGCTGTTGATGGCATGGCCGACTTCAAGCAGCAGATTGTGCAACAAAACTAACGCGCCAAATAGAGGTGTTACCGTATGTGGCAATTGCCCCGCAAAATAACGATGTTCTTCCTTCTGGTTGCGGCGGTCGGGGTTCTGACCGCGTGCGGTGCCCGCGTGGCAACTGCCCAGACGCAGCCCCAGACCCAAACTCTGAAGCATTCGACCGCCGCGGCTGTTCCCGCCGCCAGCCAGAATGGCTACGTAGGCAACGATACCTGCGCAACCTGCCACAAGGATAAGGCGGATGCCATGGCTGATAACCCGCACTCCAAGCTGGCGCTCAAGCATGGCGGCGCTGGCGCCACCTGCGAGAGCTGCCACGGACCAGGGCAGGCGCACGTGGACGGCGGTGGCGATGTCACCAAGATCGTCCGCTTCGACAAGCTGACGCCCCAGCAGATCGACAAGACCTGCCTGGGTTGCCACGCCAACACGCACCCCGACTTCCTGCGCTCGCCGCACGCCAAGGCCGACGTAACCTGCCTGAGCTGTCACAGCGTTCACAAGTCGGTGCCGGATACGAAGCTGCTGGTCGCCACGCAGCCGACCCTCTGCTACAAGTGTCACACCGACATCAAGCCGGCGTTCAACATGCCCTTTCATCACCGGGTAAACGAAGGCCTCATCAAGTGCAGCGACTGCCACAATGTGCACGGCACGTTCCTGCCGAACAATCTGAAGCAGACCGCGGATCAGAATCTTATCTGCACCAAGTGCCACACGGAGACGCGTGGACCGTTCGTGTATGAGCATCCGCCGGTCAAGGCCGAAGGCTGTCTGGCCTGCCACACCCCGCACGGTTCAGTGAATGCCCGGCTGTTGAATATGCCCAACATCAATACGCTGTGCAATCAGTGCCACAGCCTGGTCGGTGCCGACAACGTGCACGGGCAGGGCCAGGGATCGTCGGACAGCGTGCCGTGTACGAGCTGCCACACCTACATTCATGGTTCAAACATGAATTCGGCGTTCCTCCGGTAATGATTATGGACCTGCGTCGCTCCCTTGCAGCCAAGGGAGGGAGCGGCGTGGACTCCGCATCGCTTTGCACGCGGATTCAAGGCTTTTAGGTAAGCGAGTTTTATTCAAGTGAGGCTTGAAATGATAAAGATGAAACTTGGTCGGCAATCCAATGAAGATCCCACATGTAGCAGGACCCGCCGGGTCGCAGGGAGCATTGGAGTCGCTATTCTACTGCTGATGACGGGAATCGCAGGTGCTCAGGGCGCTGCCCTTGCTGCGAATTCCTCCAGCGTTTCACAAGAACCCCAACCCACGCTTCAGGATGGATTTGTTGTCCATCAGACGGCGGACCTCGGTGGTCACGTCGCCGGAATCTATGGCAGCGGTGCCATGTATGACACCCTGGTCAATCTTCACTCCGGCCCAAGGGTATTAGGCCAGGCGTTTACACTGCATGCCGTACCCGGCAGCAAGCACTCGCTGCTCGACCAGCTCTCAGCCTTCACCACAGGATTTGGCGGAGACCCCAACAACTTCGCCAGACTCGACTTTTCCAAGGGCAAGCTCTACGAGTTCGCCGGTACCTTCCGGCGTGACCGCCAGTACTTTGACTACGATCTGCTCGGGAATCCGAACATCCCTGCCGGGTACTCCATTCCCATCAGCGGTTCCACGACCCCGTATCCATCGCCGCAGGTCCTGCAATCCCCCTTCATGTTCAACACGGTGCGCCGCATGACGGACACCAATCTGACCCTCTTCCCGCTGTCGAAGGTGACTTTGCGCTTCGCCTATTCGCAGAACATCTTCCAGGGGCCGAGCCAGACTCCGAGCGGCAACTCCATCGCGGGACAGGAACTTATCCTCGAGGAATATCAGCGCAACAGCACGGACGACTTCACCGGGGGAATCGATTGGAAGCCTGTCAACGGCACCAAGTTCACCTTCGAAGAGCAGGTCGACCATTACAAGGGCGACTCCTACTTCACCATGGCTCCTCAATACTTTACCGTGCAGGAGGCGGACGGAACCAGGGTTGCGCTGCTGCATAGCTACCAAAGCTCCATGCCCTATGGCTATAACAGCAGCGGTGTGCTCACCAACACGGCCAATTGCAGCAGCGCTGTTGGGGCCTCGATCCTTACTGCGAATCCCACTGGCGGGTTGCCGATCATCGATCCCGCGTGCTACGTGATCCGCAGCTACTTCCGCTCTCAGCCGACGCGTGAGATCTTCCCCACGGAGATCTTCCGGATGCAAAGCTCCAGCATCAAGAACATCGTGATGAATGGCGATCTGCGCTATACCAAAGCGAACATGAATCTGCCCAACTATTACGAGAACTTCAAAGGTTTGAGCAGCACTACCCGCTCAACCTCATACACCGGCTTTGCATACGCCCAGCGGCGTGTAATCGCCGCGGACTATGGCATCACCTGGCAGGCAACCAAGAAGGTCAACTTCTCTGATCAGATCACCTTCTCCAATGTCCATCAGCCCGGCGCTGCCGAGTTCACGAGCGGAACCACCGAGAAGATCGCCTCGGGCACGGACACCATCAACAACCCCGCGCTGAGCTCCGCCACTGTGACCACTGGCAACGGGCCCTTTGAAGGAGGTCCAGCCTATGGTACGGCGCTTACTGGCTACTTCGGTCAAAGGTTCATCATCAACAACGCGACGATAGGCTGGGATCCGTCAGCACGCGCCGCGTTCTCGCTCACCTATCGCTACCGCTCTAACACCATCGTTCAGGATGCAGCGACTGGCACCAACAGCGCGGTGGTGAAAATCAACGAAAATGGCGGAATCCTCACGGTTGCTCTGCGTCCTTCCAACAACTGGACCGTCAATGGTAGCGCCGAGTTCATTTATAACGATAACGTCCTCACGCCTATAGATCCGCGGGAGACGCAGCACTACAGAGTGCACACGGTATATCACCCGAAGACGTGGGCGACCCTTTCAGGTGCTTACAACGACCTGGAACAGCACAACAACACCAACAACACAGGCACCGCCTCCCCGTTCATACTGGGCCACCTCAGCCACACCCGGGTAGTGAGCCTGGGCGCGAATCTGATGCCAAACCAGCATTACGGATTGGACCTCAACTACGCCTATGACGATGTGTACACGTCGACCAATAGCTGCGTTGAAGCCGCGGCGAGCTTCCTGCCCGGAGGGGGCGTCTACTCGGGCGTTGCAACCTCGACCGGGTCCCTCTGCATTCCGATCGCTAAAGGGTACGGATCGAACACCGTCCTGACTGGCCCAGTGAAGGACTTCGAGGACGCTCCAACCCAGTACGGCTCGGTCGCTCTGTCGCTGATTCCGGTTCCCAAGTTCCAGTCGGATCTCGGCTATCGCATCAGCTCCGTGAACGGCAGCCGGCTCTTCACCGATACCGGCGATGTAAATGGTTCATTGGTATCCGCATACCAGACCCCCTTTGTCAGCGTTGCATGGACGGTTCACCCAGGGCTGATCTGGAAGGGCGAGTACGACTACTACGGTTATGGTGAGGGCGGTCCTTCCGGCGCGGAGTATTGCAACACGAACGCGCTGGCTGCGATTGGCACACCGTCTCTGACGCCTGTACTGTGCAGCACGGTGCCGAATACCGCGAGAAGCGGACCCGCCTACGGGTTCACTGCTCCCAGAAACTTCCACGCCAACCTCCTTACACTCTCGATGCATTACGAGTTCTAAATCAACGCTGTAGCAAATTGCATTCAGTATGAACAGGAGATTGAACATGAAGAATCCAGGACTAGTATTGGTAGCTGCCATGGCAGCTACCACCCTACCCGCCGTCGCCCAGAACTCGGGCGCGGCGACCTACACCGCCAAGTGCCTGATGTGCCACGCGGCGGATGGTTCGGGCAGCACTCCCGCTGGAAAGGCGATGAAGGCTCCGTCTTTCCTGGCCCCGGCCGCTGTAAAGGAGCCCACCGCAAATCTGATTGCGATTACCACCACTGGCAAAGGCAAGATGCCCGCCTACTCGGGGAAGCTTACCGATGCGCAAATCAAGGACGTAGTCGCTTACATCCGCACGCTACAGAAGAAATAACAGGAGCATAAAGTGAAATTCAGCTTAGTAACTGTTGCAGCTTCACTTCTCGCGGTCTCCATGGCTACCCCGGTGCTTGCCCAGTCACCGGGAGCCGCCATCTATAAGGGCAAGTGCCAGATGTGTCACCTGGCAGACGGCAGCGGAAACAAGGCGATGAAAGTACCTGCATTCAGCGCCGATGCATCCGCCGCGACATTGATTGCGGACACCAAGAATGGCATCAGCACAGGCCCCGTTAAGATGCCGGCGTATGCTGGCAAGCTGACCGATGCCGACATCACCTCTGTGGTCACATACATCAAGACCCTTAAAAAGTAGTAGATGTCGCGCAGCGTGATCTTCACTGAATATGGCGCTGCGCGACACTTTCCATCTGGTTGTATCCGGTACTATGGAACGAAAGTTGGATGCAGCAGCCCGCATCCTGCGAGTAGTTCGAGATCATCACAAGACAGGAGCAACCATGAAACTCATTCTTACCGCAGCCGCCGCTTCACTTCTCGCCGTATCTTTCGCTTCACCAGCACTTGCGCAGGGTGATGGCGCGGTTACCTACAAGACGAAGTGTCTGATGTGCCACGGTGCCGATGGACAGCCCACGATGGCCGGCAAATCCTTGAAGGCGATGCCGTTCAAATCCCCTGAGTTGATCAGCGCATCGAACGCAACGCTGATTGCTTCGGTCACCAATGGTAAAGGCAAAATGCCTGCCTACGCGGGCAAGCTTAGCGCGGGCGAGATCAAGGATGTCGTAGCGTACATCCGCACGTTGCAGAAGTGACGATGTGAAAGAGGCAGGTCATGTATCCGTTCGGTGAGCAAAGGAGAGAGTGGGCAAAATCCCTTCTCTCCAGCAGGTTGAAGCCAGCGAGATCGTTAGAGCCAGAAAAAAAAACAGCTTTCACTATCCCGTCCATTATTCACACCGCGAATTACCTGATTGGACCAGACCCAACTCTTTACTTGCCAGCCTGTTCAGGCTCGCGATCTATTACAGTCCGTCTCAGAAATCTTCCCATTCAGACTGCCGGTTTTCTATTGCGCTGCGACGAGCAGGGCCACGGAAAACCGGCAGTTGCGATGGCGGCCTTTCGGTGGGGAAGGCTCATCGCTGTATGCGTCGCGATGCTTCTCTTCTCGGCTCCCCTCACCTTGCATGCGCAGACCGACTGTCTCTCCTGTCACGGCGACGTCACCATGCAGGATGCATCCGGTCAAAATATAGGCGTGGATGCCCCAGTATTTCACTCCAGCGTGCATGGCGGCTTGGAATGTAGTGCATGCCACACATCCATCACGGCGTACCCTCACTCAGACCGCCCGCGTGCGGTAAAGTGCGCCTCCTGCCACGCGGATGAAGCAGCAGCGCTGCTAGGCAGCGTGCACGAAAACGCGTCCGACCATCCTTGCACCAGTTGTCATGGAAGCGCGCATGCAATTCTGCCCAAGGACAACCCGAAGTCCGCAGTCTATCCTCTGAATATTCCCGCCACCTGCGGTAAGTGTCATGGCGATGGAGCGATTGCAAAGCGGAATCATCTGGCCAATGTTTACCTTCCCTACATGGATTCCATCCACGGGTACGCCGTGAGCCAGGAAGGCTTGCTGGTAGCCGCTAATTGTGAGAGCTGCCACGGGTCGCATCACATCCTGAGCCACACCAACCCGCAAAGCTCCACCTCCAAAACAAACATTCCAGACACCTGCGGAAAATGTCACGCAGGAATCCTCACGCAATATATGGAGGGTGTCCACGGCCAGGCTCTTGCCGGCGGAAATCTGAAGGCTCCGGCCTGCACCGACTGCCACACCGCGCATGAGATCACCCAGCCGTCGATGGCTCTGTCGACGCCGATGTGCGGCACCTGCCACCAGGCCCAGCTATCCACCTACCGCGACACGTTCCACTCTCAGGTCAGTGACCTCGGCAGCTACGTCGAGGTGGCACGTTGTTCGGACTGCCACGGTGAGCACGAGATTCTGCCTGCCTCCGATCCTCGCTCTCCGGTCAATCCCGCCAACCTCGTCCACACGTGCGGCCGTTGCCATCAGAACGCCAACGCCGGTTTCGTGAAGTATGAGCCTCATGCGAATCCGCACAACCGCCGCCAGTCGCCCGTGCTCTATTACATCCGGCTCTTCATGGTGCTGCTGATTAGCGGCGTGATGACGTTCTTCCTGCTCCACACCTTACTGTGGCTGATTCGCTCCCTGGTTGAGAAGACCAACAGTGCATCCGCACAAGGAGAGAAATGATGGCTGACCAGACGAAAACCGCAGGGGTAAGCTCGTTGTCTCACCACGCAGTGGCAGGACAAGATAGTACCCTTGGCCCCACTGGCGAGCGCTATTTCATGCGCTTCACGCTGATGCAGCGCTACATGCACGCCATCATGTTCACCACGTTTCTGGGCCTGGCGGCGACGGGGCTTACCATACGCTTCAGTACAAATGCCTGGGCGCAGCACTTCGCCTTCGCGATTGGCGGCTTCGGCGCCATCCTTTTCGTTCATAAACTTTGCGCCGTAACGCTCACCTTCGAGTTTCTATACCACGTGAAGGATATTGCCGTTCGCATCCTGTTCCGCAAGGAAAAGGGCCTACTGTGGGGACCGAGTTCGATGGTGCCCAATCTGCAGGACCTGAAGGACATCATTGGAAACTTCCGCTGGTTCTTCGGTCTGGGTCCGAAGCCGGAGATCGGACGTTATGCCTACTGGGAGAAGTTCGACTACTGGGCCGTCTTCTGGGGGATGATCATCATCGGGTTCTCAGGCTACGTCATGTGGTTTGGACCGTTCTTCGGAAGGTTTCTGCCAGGCTGGGCATTGAACGCCGTTCAGATCGTCCATGGCGAAGAGGCTCTGCTCGCCATTACCTTCATCTTTTCGATTCACTTCGTCAACTCGCACCTGCGCCCGGATAACTTCCCCATGGATACAACGATCTTCACCGGCGCCATGACCGAGGATGAGTTCAAGGAACGGCACGGACACGAGTATCAAAAGCTTGTCCGTGAAGGCAGGCTCGAAGAAAAACTTACGACGAGGCCCCCCACATGGCTTGTGAACTTCAGCAGATTGGTAGGATTCACGGCCGTCTTCATCGGGCTCGCCCTGCTCGTATTGACGGTCAGTGCTTACTTCCGAGAATAAACAGCGGCGTGCGATTTATGCTTAGATCGTAAGTACGATGGTTAGCAGCCGCGCGTCGCAAACAGATGGAAACAGGAACGAAAATCCCTCAACGAGGCTTCATTAGTGTCTGTATTCGATAACTTCACCAAACGTTGGCTGCAACCATTCTTCTTTTTAGGAAAGAATAGCCTCAGTCTTATCGGCGGCGCGATCACGACCGCAGCTGCCTTTGTCATAGTTGGCTTCTGGATGGTCGATGTCCTCGGCCACGGAGGTTCAGCCAACCCGTACCTTGGCATCATCACCTTTCTGATTCTGCCGGGGTTTTTCATCGCGGGTCTTATCATGATCCCGATCGGCATCGCCATCCAGCGAAAAAAGTTGCTCGCTGTCGGCCAACTGCCGTCCATCTATCCCGACATCGACTTCAACGAGCCCATGTTCCGTCATGCGCTCAACTTTGTTGTCGTCGCCACCTTCATTAATTTCGTTATCGTCGGAATCGCCAGTTACCGCGGCGTGGCCTATATGGATACGCCCGGCTTCTGCGGTGCAGCGTGCCATGTCCCCATGCAGCCGCAGTGGGTCGCTTACCAGCACTCGCCGCATTCGCATGTGGACTGTGTCGAGTGCCACGTAGGCAGTGGCGCCGGGAACTATTTCCAGGCCAAGATGGCAGGCATGAAGCAGCTCGTCGGTGTCACGTTCGATACCTACCCGCGCCCCATTCTCGCGCCGCTTTCCGAACTTCGGCCCGCGCGCGCCACCTGCGAAGCGTGTCACGCACCCAGGCGGTTCGTCGGAGACCGTCTCCTGGTCAAGACCTCCTTCGCCGACGACGATAAGAACACCATGACCAAGACCATCCTGGTCCTCCATCTGGGCGGCGTCGATTCGCTCTCGCGCCTCAGCGGCATCCACGGCCACCATCTCAATCACTTTGAGTATGTGGCAACGGATGACGAGGACCAGACCATTATTGCGGTCTACGAGCCTGGACCGAATGGTTCGCAGACCGAGTACCTCAGCTCTGACTGGAAGGGTCCAGTTAAGGGCGTACGCCGTGTCATGGATTGTATGGACTGCCATAACCAGGCCGCCCACGCCTATCAAACCGCCGCAGACGCAGTGAACGAATCCATGGCGATCGGCACGCCCAGCGCCGATCTTCCCTTCGTCCACAAGCAGGGTCTGCAGTTGATCCAGGCCAAGTACTCGTCGCAGAGCGAGGCCGCCACCAAAATCCAGGCGGGTCTGGAAGACTTCTATCGCACGCAATATCCCACCGTCTGGAACACTCAGCACGAACAGGTGGAGAAGGCTGCGCAGACTCTCATCACCATCTATAAACAGAATGTCTTCCCCGCTATGAAGGTGACCTGGGGTACGTATCCGAACAACATCGGCCACAACAACTTCCCCGGTTGCTTCCGTTGTCATGATGGCAACCACACCTCCAAGGATGGAAAGACCATCACCAACGACTGCGCTGCATGCCACAACCTGCTCGCCGTGGATGAATCCAATCCCAAGCTCTTGAGCGAGATGGGATTCCAGTAGGTCAACCCTTCAACGCGGCATCCTGTTTCAACAGGATGCCGCGTTGTTGTCTGTCATAGTCTGCATAGCCGCCACCGATCTCGCGCCTGGTGTATCCCCCTGCGGCGGACTGCCAGCCTCGGTGTCTATGGTGTCGCTGCGACCTGTTTCGCCGCCGCATTCGAGGTCACCTTCGACGCCGCCGGAAGCTGCGTTACGTCCCATCCACCGCCGAGCGCCTGCACCAGTTGCACCGCGGCCGTCATCTCGCTCATCCGCAGTGTCACCTGTGTCTGCTGATCGTTCAGCAGTGTCGTCTGTGCCGAAACGACATTCAAATACGGGTCAAGCCCCGTCTCATAGCGTGACGTAGCAATATCCAGGTAGCGCTGCGCCGACTTCACCGCAGCATCCTCTTGCTGAATTTGTTGCGACGTTACGCGCAGCGTCGCAACGTAGTCCTCCACCTGTTGGAACGCCGTCAGCACGGTCTCCCGGTAGTTCGCAACATCCGCGTTGTAAGTCGCTGTATACTCCGCGACTGTGGCCTTGCGCAGACCCGCGTCGAAGATGACCTCGGATGCCGAAGAGCCTATCGACCAGAACATTGCGGGCACCGAGAACAGCGAACCAAGCGTAGCGGACTCCACCCCTCCCGTCCCAGTCAGAGCCAGGTTTGGATAGTACGCCGCTGTCTCCACGCCGATCAGCGCATTGGCCTGCGCCATCGTCCGCTCGGCGGCCGCAATATCTGGCCTGCGCTGCAGCAACTGTGACGGCACACCCACCGGAATCGCAGGCATTGGCGTTGTCAGGGCCTGTACTGGCATGGAAAAACTTGATGCCGGCTTGCCAATCAGCGTCGCCATCGCATGCTCATAGATTGCGCGGTTGGTTGCGATCCCCGTTGCGATCTCCTGCGCATCTTCCAGTGTGACCTCTGCCTGCGCGACGGCCTCATCGTTGGCCATGCCGGTTTCATACAGCGCCTTGGTCAGGTCCAGAGACTTCTGATCTGCGGCGACCGTCTGGGTGAAAACATCCTGCAGCGCATCCTGGCCACGCAGCAGAAAATAATATTCTGCAAGAGCGGCCTGTTCGCTAAGCCGTATATTCTCGAGATCCGCCGCACTCACCTGCGCCGCATACTGCGCCTCATGCATCTCGTTCCGGACCTTGCCCCACAGATCCGGTGCCCACGAGGCGTCCAGCGGAAACGCATAGTTGTTCGAGGTCACTCCGGTAGTGGATGCGGCAACCGATCCACGCTCCGCAGCCGGCGTCTTTGATCGTGAGTAGTTTGGACCTCCGGCCACCGTCGGATAGAACTGCGACTTCGCCTCGCTCACCACCTCCCGCGCGGCCATGAAGTTTTGAAAGTACAGCGCGATGTTCTGGTTGTTGATATCCAATTGATCTTCAAGCGCATTCAGTTCGGGCTCGTTGAAGACCTCCCACCACTTGCCCTTGAGCGTTGCGTCCTGAGGCTGCGCTGGCTGCCACGTTCCGGAAGGAGCATTGCTATAAGCCGCTGGCGACGACTCCTTGAACTCTGGCGGCGCCGGCGCAGCGGGCTTCACATACTTCGGCCCAACGCGGCAACCACCCAGCAGCATCGCAGCCATCGAAGCCGCGCAGGCCATGCTCTTCGCGGCCACAAACTTCCGCGCGCCTGCAACGCTCTTCGTACATGCCATCGATTTGTCGGACGTCATCCTTCTCACTCTCATAGGCCCTGCCTTCATTGCGCTGTCGCCGGGGACGCTGTGAAAAGCCGTGCCCGCTTGTCTCCCTTAATCTTCAAACGCAGATTGTCCATGAACAGGTAAATCACCGGTGTCGTATACAGCGTAAGCACCTGGCTCACCAGCAGCCCGCCGATGATCGAAATGCCCAGCGGCCGCCGCAGTTCCGATCCCATGCCGGTTCCCAGCGCCAGCGGCACCGCACCAAACAGCGCAGCCATCGTGGTCATCATAATCGGCCGGAAGCGCAGCATCGACGCCTCAAAGATCGAGTCCCGCGTATTCTTGCCTTCGTTGCGCTCGGCGTTCAGCGCGAAGTCAACCATCATAATCGCATTCTTCTTCACGATCCCAATCAGCAGAATGATCCCGATGATCGACATCACATCCAGGTCCGTTCTTGTAATTCTCAGCGCGAGCATCGCTCCCAGGCTCGCCGGCGGCAGCGTTGAGAGAATCGTAATCGGATGCACCAGACTTTCGTACAAAATCCCCAGTACGATATACACCGCCAGCACCGCCGTCAGCACCAGGTAGGGCTCGCTCCCCAGCGAATCTTTATAGGCTTGCAGCGTGCCGGCGTACTCTCCATGCACCGACTCCGGAACGCCCATCTTTCGTTGAATCGCGTTAATCTGCTTCGTCGCCTGTCCCAGCGAGACGCCCGGCGCAAGGTTGAAGCTCACCGTCACCGACGGAAACAGCCCCGTGTGATTCACCGCCAGCGGACTCGTCGAAGGAGCATAGCTCATCACCGAGTCCAGCGGAATCGCACCGCCGCCGCTCTTCGGAATCAGGTACGTGTCCTTGAGTCCCTCTGGCGACTGCCAGTACTTCGGCGCGACCTCCATCACCACGTAATACTGGTTCAACTCCGTATCGATCACCGACACTTCCGCCTGGCCGAACGCGTCATAGAGCGTACTGTCAATCATCTGCGGCGTAACGCCCAGCCGCGCTGCGGTTGGCCGATCGTAGGTCAGCAGCGCCTGCAGGCCGTCATTCTGCTGGTCCGTGTTCGCATCCTGGAACCCCGGCTCCTTGCGTAGCGCGGCCAGCAGTTCCGGCCCATACTTCTGTAGTTCGCCTGTCGTCTCCGCCTGCAGTGTGTACTGATACATCGCACTCGAACTTCTTCCGCCGATACGAATATCCTGCACCGCCTGCAGGTACGTCGCAGCCCCCGGCACCTTCGCCAGTTGCGGTCGCAGGCGATTGATAATCTGTTCCGCGCTCTCCTTCCGCTCACTCAGTGGCTTCAGCGCAATGAACGTAAATCCCGCGTTAGTCGATCCGCTGCCACCCGTAAACGCCATCGAGTTCATCACTCCTGGATCGTGCGCGATGATCAGGTTAGCCGCATGAACTGCCTTGTTCATCGCGTAGAACGATGCATCCTGCGGTCCCTGCATGCCTCCCATCAGCAGCCCGGTGTCTTGTTGTGGGAAAAAGCCCGTGGCTGCCGTTCGGATCAGGTACACATTGAGCACCAGGGTCGCCAGGAAGATCAGCAGCATCGGCGCGGGGTGGTTCAGCACCCACGCCAACGTCCGGCGATAGCCATTCAGCATGGACGCGAAGCCCCTTTCGCTCCACTTGTACATCCGTCCGTGCCTCACGTTCTCTTCCGACCGCATCACCCGCGAACACATCATCGGTGTGGTGGTCAGCGAGATCACCATCGACATTACGATGGCTGTTGAGAGCGTGATCGCGAACTCGCGGAACAGCCGCCCGATGATGCCACCCATCAGCAGTAGCGGAATGAAAACTGCAATCAGCGAGATGCTGATTGAAAACACCGTGAACCCGATCTCCTGTGCGCCTCGCAGCGACGCCTGCATCGGCGTCATCCCAGCCTCCACATGGCGCGAGATGTTTTCCATCACCACAATCGCGTCGTCCACTACGAACCCGCTCGCAATTGCCAGCGCCATCAGCGATAAATTGTCCAGCGAAAATCCGCAAAGGTACATCACCGTGCAGGTCCCGATCAACGACACCGGAACCGCGACCGCCGGCACCAGCGTTGCAGGAATACTGCGCAGGAACAGGAACACTACCAGGATGACAAGCACCACCGAGATAATCAGCGTTGCCTCGATGTTGAGCACAGACGCGCGAATCGTCAGCGTCTTATCCAGGATCGTGAAAAGGTGTTGGCCCTTGGGGATCGATGCTTGTAGGGATGGCAGTGCTGCCTTGATGGCGTCTACGGTCGTGATGATATTGGCGCCGGGCTGCCGGAACACGATAAGCAGCACCGCATGTCTGCCGTTGAGATATCCGGCTTGTCGCACAGACTGCTGCGAGTCGATCACGTCGGCCACATCTTCCAGTCGGACCGCGCCGCCATTGTGGTAGCCCACAATCAGCGGCTTGTACGCTGCTGCTTTCGATATCTGATCGTTCGTCAGGATATCCGCGGTCGTGGAGCCGCTCGAGAGTTGCCCCTTCGCGATATCCGCGTTCTGCCCTGAGATCACCGCCTGCACCGCCGTCAGGTTGATCCCGTAGCTGTTCAGTTGCATCGGATTCAATTCGACGCGCACCGCCGGCAGCGACGCTCCCACGGCATGCACCTCACCCACGCCGGAGATCTGCGAGATGCGCTGCTGGATCACCGTCGACGCTTCATCGTACAGCGTAGGAATATCGTAGATGTCCGACTGCAAGCCGATCACCATGATCGGCGAATCCGCCGGGTTCACCAGCCGATACGTCGGGTTCTGCGGCAGGTTCGGTGGAAGGTACGTGCGCGCCGCATTGATTCCCGCCTCCACATCGCGCGCTGCTCCGTTGATGTCGCGATTCAGATCGAACTGCAGCGTGACGCTGGTCGAGCCCAGCGAACTCGCCGACGTCATCTCCGTGATGCCCGCAATATGCGCGAACTGGCGTTCCAGCGGCGTTGCTACGGACGACGCCATGATGTCCGGGCTCGCCCCGGGCAATGCAGCTCCCACGCTGATCGTCGGAAAGTCCACCTGCGGCAGCGGAGACACTGGCAGCACTCCGAACGCGATGATGCCCGCAATCGCAACCGCGATTGTGAGCAGCGTCGTTGCTACCGGGCGCTCGATGAATACGCGCGAAGGGTTCATGCCTGTGCCGCTCCGTGGTCGCCGTTGCCCGCAGCGCCGGGGTCCGTCGTCGAATTCGTGCGGCGCATGAACCACCCGGCGAGATTGTCGAAGAAGATATAGATCACCGGAGTCGTGTACAGCGTCAGCACCTGGCTGAACAGCAGTCCGCCCACCATTGCCACGCCCAGTGGCTTGCGCAACTCCGACCCAATCCCCGTACCAAACGCCAGTGGAATTCCGCTCAGCAGTGCAGCCATCGTCGTCATCAGAATCGGACGGAAGCGCAGTAGCGACGCCTGATAGATCGCCTCGGTCGCATCCAGTCCATGCTGGCGCTCGCCCTCCAGCGCGAAGTCCACCATCATGATGCCGTTCTTCTTCACAATACCGATCAGCAGAATGATGCCGATGATCGCAACAATATCCAAATCAAGATGGAAGAACTCCAGCGCCAGCAATGCCCCGACACCAGCCGATGGCAGCGTCGAGAGAATCGTAATCGGATGGATGAAGCTCTCATACAGTACGCCCAGCACGATATACACCGTGGCCAGCGCGGCCAGAATCAGCAGCCCTTCATTTGAGAGCGAGCCCTCGAACGCCGCCGCCGTGCCTTGGTAATTCGAGACCACGCTGGTCGGCAGGTTCTCCTCCTGGATCGCCTTATCGATCGCCGCCAGTGCCTCTCCCAGCGAATACCCGGTATTCAAATTGAACGAGATCGTCACGGCAGGGAACTGGCCCATGTGATTGATCGAGAGCGATTCACTCGTCGGCACAAAGTTTGTAAATGCACTCAACGGAACCGGTGTTGATAGCGGACCAGTGCTGCTGGAACTGCCCGATCCGCCGCCACCACCACCACCGCCATTACCCGAAGCGCCGCTGCTTGATGAACTCGTCCGCGACGTTCCGCTCAGTGACGTCGTCGCACTGGAAGACGTTCCTGTGCTCGTACTCACACTTGAAAGTGTCGTTTGATTTGTCCCTGTCGTCGACGCACCCGACAGCGCCGAACTCCGACTCACGCTCGACGTCGCCAGCGTCACTCCCGTATTGCCCGACGACAGTGCGGAAGTCGCCGCCGTTGCCGCCGAGACTCCGTTCGTCGCCGTCGCCGTCAGCAGTGACCTCGTCGGTCCTGCCGCAGCAGCTCCAGCGCCCGACGATGATCCTGCCGTATTCGTCGCCGTCGCTGGCACCGTTCCCGTCGTCGTCGCCTGCACATAAATGTCATTTAATTTTTGCGGGTCCAGTTGAAACTTCGGATCGGTCTCCAGAATCACGTGGTACTGGTTCAGTTGCGTAAACGTTGTATTGATCTGCCGCTGTCCAAACGCATCGTACAGCGTATTGTCGATCGTCGACGGCGTCACTCCAAACCGCGATGCTGTCGCGCGATCGATCTCCACCTCTTCCGCAGCCGCGCCCAGCTGCTGGTCCGTCACCACATCGGCCAACTCCGGCAGCGTCTTCAATCTCGCGACCAGCTTTCGCGCCGTCGCGTTCAGTTCTGCCTGGTTTGGGTCCTCCAGCGTGTACTGATACTCGGTGCGGCTCACCATGTCGTCCACCGTCAGGTCCTGCACCGGCTGCATGTACAGCTTGATCCCTGGCACCTTCTCCAGCTTCGGTGCCAGCCTGTCGATGACCTCGGTCGCAGAGATCTTCCGGTCCTCCAATGGCTTCAGATCAATCTGAATGCGTCCGCTGTTGAGCGTCGTATTCGTTCCGTCCGCTCCAATGAACGACGAGATGCCCTGCACCGCTGGATCGGCCAGCAGCACCTTCGCAATCGCCTGCTGGCTCTCCTCCATCGCCGGGAACGAGATCGAAGGCGAGGCCTGCGTGATGCCTTGGATGATGCCCGTATCCTGCGTCGGAAAGAAGCCCTTCGGAATCGTCATGTACAGCAGCACGGTCAGCACCAGCGTCGCCACGGCCACCAGCAGCGTAATCGTCTGGTAGCGCAGCACCCAGCGCAGCGTGCGTCCATAGAACGCAATGATGTCCTCGAATACTTTTTCCGACTTCCTGTAGAACCAGCCCTGCTGGCTCTCTGGTTTGTACTTCAGAATGCGCGCCGACATCATCGGAGTCAGCGTCAACGACACGAACGCCGAGAGGATGATCGTTACCGCCAGCGTCACCGCGAACTGGCGGAACAGCCGTCCCGCGACATCGCCCATGAACAGCAGTGGTATCAGCACTGCGATCAGCGATACAGTGAGCGACAGAATCGTAAACCCGATCTGCTCCGCGCCAATCAGCGCAGCCTCCATCGGGGCCATACCCTCTTCGATGTAGCGCGAAATATTCTCGATCATCACGATCGCGTCGTCCACCACAAAGCCCGTGGAGATCGTCAGCGCCATCATCGTTAAATTATTCAGGCTGTAGCCAGCCAGGTACATCACGCAGAGCGTACCCACCAGCGACAGTGGCACCGCCGCAGCCGGAATGATCGTCGCCAACAGGCTGCGCAGGAACAGGAAGATCACCATGATGACCAGCGCGATGACCAGCATCAGTTCGAACTCAACGTCCTTTACCGACGCGCGGATGTCCGTCGTGCGGTCGGTAACGATCTCCACATGCACCGACTTCGGTAGCGTCGACTCCAGTTTCGGCAACAGCTTCTCAATGTTGTCCACCACCTGGATCGTGTTCGCTCCCGGCTGCCGCTGAATATTCAGAATCACCGCGGGCGTCGTATCGTTCCATGCGGCCAGCTTGTTATTCTCGACTCCATCCACCACCCGCGCGACATTGGTAAGCATCACCGGCGCGCCATTTCGATAGGCCACCACTACCGATTTGTAATCGCTGCTCGTCAGCAGTTGGTCGTTGGAGTTGATCGTGTAATCCTGCGATGGCCCATCGAAGTTACCCTTCGCCGCATCCAGGCTGTTGGCGACCAGTGCATTGCGCAGGTCTTCCATGTTGATCCCATAGTTCGCCAGCGCCGTCGGATTCGCCTGGATGCGCACCGCCGGCTTCTCTCCACCGGAGATGCTCACCAACCCCACGCCCGACACCTGCGAAATCTTCGGCGACAGTTGCGTATCCGCCAGGTCCTCCACCTTCGACAGCGGCATCTCCGTCGAAGTCAGCGCCAGTGTCAACACCGGTGCATCGGCGGGATTCGATTTGCTGTAGATCGGCGGCGCCGGCAAGTCCGCAGGCAGATAGCTCTGCGCCGCATTGATCGCCGCCTGCACCTCTTCCTCAGCCACGTCGATATCCAGGCTCAGTTGGAACTGCATCACGATGATCGACGACCCGCCCGAACTCGTCGACGTCATCTGGCTCAGCCCCGCCACCTGGCCAAACTGCCGCTCCAGCGGCGCGGTCACCGCCGACGCCACCACATCCGGACTCGCACCCGGATAGAACGTCACCACCTGGATCGTCGGGTAGTCCACCTCCGGCAGCGCCGACACCGGCAACTGCGTCCATGCCACAAGACCCGCGAGAAACACCGCTGCCATCAGCAGTGCCGTCGCAACCGGACGGAGAATAAATGGGCGCGAAGGGCTCATGGGGCTGTGCTACCGCCCATCGTTCCGCTTGCCTTGGGCTTGCCCCCATGCACCTGCACGGACGCGCCATCCTCCAGCCGGTCAAATCCGCTGGTCGCAAGCGTTACGCCCGGATTCACGCCGGTCACCGCGGTCACGTTGTCATTGCTCGTCACCACCGTCACCGGTTGCACCTTTACCGTGTTATTCGCGTTCACGATATACACAAACGCTGCCGTCCCGTTGTACTGCACCGCCGCCGTCGGAGCCAGCGTGGCATTGTCGAGCGTTCGCACCATCAGTCGCGCATTCACAAACTGATTCGGAAACAACTCGAGCTTCTGGTTCGGAAAATTCGCGCGAAATTTCACCGTGCCCGTCGTCGTGTCGATCTCGTTATCCAGCGACGTGAGCTTGCCCGTTGCGATGATCGCTTCGTTGGCGCGATCGAACGCATCCACCCGCATCGCCTCGTCGTGCTTCAGTTCTGTCTGCACCTGCGGCAGGCTGTCCTCCGCAACATCGAACACCACGGTGATCGGCTGCAACTGTGTAATCACCACCAGCGTCGAACTGCTGCCCGAGAACACCGTGTTGCCCGGATCCACCAGCCGCAACCCCACGCGCCCATTGATCGGCGAAACAATATGGCAGTACTCAAGCTCCACCTTGTCGTAGTTCACCGTGCCCTGGTCTGCCTGTACCGTGCCCTGGTCCTGGATGACGGCCTTCTCCTGGTCGTCGAGAATCTGTTTCGCAATCGCGTTCCGTGCATACGCCGTCTGGTAGCGCGTCAGGTCCATCTGCGCCTGGGCCAGCACGCCCTGGTCGTGCAGCAGTTGCCCCTCGGCCTGCGTCAGCGTCGCCTGATATGGCCTCGGATCGATGTCCACCAGCGGATCGCCTGCGCGCACAATCTGCCCCTCGCGATAGTGCACCGACATCACGATGCCCGTAATCTGGCTGTAGAGCGTGATCGTCGTAATCGGCGTCACCGTACCCAGCGCATCCACGTACATGTTGATATTGCCCGTGGTCGACTTGCCCACCGTAATCGCCGCTGGTCCGTTCTGCCCACGGCCCGGTCCGCCCGCAGCAGCCCCGCTTCCAGCCGTAGGCTTGGTGAAGGTATACACCAGGAACACCGCCAGCAGCGCCCCCGCAATCAGGATGGCCCACAGCATCCCGTGCGACTTCTTCTCCTCCACGATCACCGTTGACCCTGCCGTCGAGCCCATGTTTCTGCCTTGCGTCTCCGACGACTGGCCCCGATCTTCACCGTGCGGTCGTATATCCCGGCTATCTTCCAGAGCCATTCCTTAATCCTCTTCAATGTGTCGTATGTAGGACGCGCAACTGCCCGTCATTGGGAATCGTTACATCTATGGATGGTTCAACGGGCGAAAAAGTTTCGATCTCTCCATAGAGCGAGTGCTAAGTGCCGATAACTCCCGGCAAACTCCCCGGAATCACCAATACCGCACACTCTCCATCCCACCGAAGCGTCGTATCGGCGGATAATGGCTAGGTTGATTATCTGTTAGCGTTGGCAGCGGTGCCAACATTCCCCCCGCTTCTTTTACCGTAATTTGTGGCCATCATGAAAACGATGCACAACCTTGGCCACCCTCAAAGGACGCAACCCCAATGATCGATCCCAAGGCCCTCACCACGCTCCACTGCACCCTCGACGGCGCCATCGCCACCATCACCCTCGACCGCCCCGAGGTTCTCCACGCGCTCAATAGCACCATGTTCGACGAGCTTGAGCACCTCTTCACCACCCTTGCCGCCGACCCCGCCATTCGCGTCGTTCTGCTCACCGGCTCCGGCGATCGCGCCTTCGCCGCCGGCGCCGACATCCGCGCCCTGGCCGAAACCGACGCCGTCTCCGGCCGTGCCAACGCCGAGCGCGGTCACCAGGTCCTCGCCCTCATCGAATCCCACCTCGAGCGCGCCGGCAAGCCCGTCATCGCCGCCGTCAACGGCGTCGCCCTCGGTGGCGGCTGCGAACTCGCTCTCGCCTGCACCCTCCGCATCGCCAGCGACAAGGCCCGTCTCGGCTTCCCCGAGGTCAAGCTCGGCCTCATCCCCGGCTACGGCGGAACCCAGCGTCTTACCCGGCTCATCGGCCGCAGCGCCGCCCTCCGCATCATGCTCTCTGCGCAGTTTGTCGACGCCACCGAAGCCTTCCGTCTCGGTCTGGTCGACGAGCTCGTCCCCGCCGCCGAACTCCTGCCCCGCGCCCGCGCCCTGGCCGAAACCATCGCCTCCATGGCGCCACTCGCCGTTGCCGGCGTCCTCGAGGCCGTCCACCGCGGCGAAGGCCATCCTCTCTCCGAGGCTCTTCACGCCGAAGCCGAAATCTTCGGTCGCCTCTGCGCCACCGCCGACAAGCACGAAGGCGTCACCGCCTTCCTCGCCAAGCGTCCCGCCGTCTGGCACAGTCGTTAGGGCTGCGTCCCTGCGCTGTGCGAATGTGACGTAAAACTGCGGAGCACAAACTCCTGGAGCACGTGCGTAAATCCCGTGCCCAGGATATTCAGTCCTGCATTCACAAACGTTAAGCTGGCTCCGTGCCGGTCGCTCGGCGCATAGTACAAATTCGCCAGCGCGCCCGAGGTCAGGCTCCCCAGCACCCCTGAGTAGTTCGCCTGCCACCGCCCGTTGTCGCCCATGCAGATCACCGACGTTGCCATCGCATACTCGAACCGCTGCCACTTGGTCCCGGTTCCCTTGTAAAAGTACCGTGGATCCTGATGAAACAGCGACGGAAAGATCGAATCGCGAAACATCACGCCGGTCGTCTCGCCGGCCAGCGACGCTCCATAGCGCTTCCCATAGGCCGCCGGCCCCGATCCGTACCCAGGAAAAATATTAGCCGCCTGCTCGATCCCCGCCGCCGCTCCCGCAAACAGGAAGCTCGTCGGGTCCAGCACTTCATGAAATCCCAGGCTGTACTTCTGCTTCGAATCCAGCGGCACTGGATGCTTGTCGTACGTGACAAAGTAATTCGGCACAATGCCCAGCACGCGCTGCGACTCTTCGACCTTCACCTCCTGCTGCGCGATCTGGTGCTCAGTCTGCGGCGTCACCGTAATCTCGGTGCTTGACGTAGCCTGCAGCTTCACCGCCGGCGCGTTATAGACCGCACCCGGCTCCAGCGTCCCGCTGATCGTTCCCTCCGACATCCCCTGCGCCGTAGCCTTGATCTGGAACTCCCCCGCCGCCACGCCCGAAAACTGGAATCTCCCGCCGCTATCGGAGACGACCGTGCGTTCGCCCTTCACATCCGTGCTGGTCAGCGTCACCTGCGCGCCCGGAATCAGGTCGCCGTCGCTGTCGGTCACGCTCCCAAAGATCATGCCTGCAGCCTGCCCATTTACCAACTGTCCAGTCGCCGTCCCCTGTCCCTGCGCGTTCTGCGTCGTCATCGCGCCTGGCTTCTTCGACGGCACCTCGGCTGTCCCCGGTGCCGCAGCACCCTGTTGCGCCCATCCCGCCGACGTCATCCAGCAGCAGGCCACCACCCACGCCACGCCTCTTCCGGCCCTTGCCCAACCACGTTCACGTCCCAACCCTGCTCCCATACAGCGACAAAAACCCATCCTCTCAGCATAGCCTTTCAGTCTCCGTCTGGATAGGAACGTTCCGTCAGCTCCTTCGCAAACCACACTCCCGCTTGCACATCGTCAACATCTCACGGCTGCGGAGTTCCATGCGATCGAATCCCCGTGCTGATCTTCTTCAGCACAAACTCCTGCAGCAGGTTCGCCACTCCGTCAAACGCCACCGAGAGCATCCCATTCTCCATCGTCAACGCCACGCCGGTCTGATCGCTCGCAGGGTAGTACAGATTGGAGATCGCACCTGACGCAAAATCACCCAGCACGCTCGCATACGCCGGCTGCCACTTGCCGTTATCGCCGCGTGCAATCACCGCCGTAGACAGCGCATACCGCGTGCGCTGCCACACCGTCCCCGTGCCTTTGTAGAAATATCTCGGGTCCTGGTGAAACAGCACCGGGAACACCGCCCCTCCCAGAAATCCGCCAATACTGGCATCGGCTAGCCCCGCGCCGTAGCGTTTCCCATAGCCTGCCCAGCCCGTCCCATAGCCGCTGAACTCGTTGCTGGCCTGCTCAATCCCCGCAAACCCTCCCACGATCACAAACGTCGCCGGGTCCACCAGCGCCCGCGCCGCCAGCTTGAACTTCTGCTTCGGCGTCAACGCCGCGGCCTTCCAGTCGTACGTCACATAAAAGTTCGGAATCACTCCCAGCAGCCGCTGCTTCTCCTCCTGCTTCATCTGTATCTCTGCCAGCTCCTGCTCATTCAGCGACGACACCTCCACCCGCTCGCTCGCCGCTCCCACCCGCAGCACAATCGCCGGCAGCTCCTCCGACTCATCCTCATTCAGCGCCCCCGCCTGCGTCGTGCTCTCCATCCCCGCTGCCGAAATGGTCAGCGCATACCCACCCGCCTCCACGCCGCTGAAGCTGAAGTGCCCATCCTGTCCCGTCACCGTGCTCCGTGTCTGCGTTGACCCCGCGCTCTCGAGCGTCACCTTCGCCCCCGGCACCAGTGCTCCGTCCGCATCGGTCACCACCCCGCTCAGCGTCCGCGCGGGCAACGCCTGTGCATCCGGCTGCCCCGCAGCAACCTGCCCCGGCGCCTGACCCGATGCCTGGCCTGGCGCCTGCTGCGCCTCCGCCGGTCCACCCCCGCAGACCATTACCCAGCAGAGCAGCGCCACGACAAATCTCATCCTTCGAGCATATCCGTTCGCCCTCTCCCCGACTACAACGTCCGCCGCCACCCATCCCCCGTGTTGCCATCCTGCCATGCAGGCGCTATCTTCAATTGCATACACCATCGACAAATGCGAACTCGGAGGCTGCGCCATCCCATGCACCTATCGGAACCGCAAACACCGCAGTCCATGAGGGCCCACATGCGCGGATTCAAATCGTTTCTTTGTGCAACAGCGTTGCTCACCTCTCTCGCTCTGGTCTCTCCGGCTCTCGTGCCGGCCGCCCGGGCCCAGATCGGTATCGGCATCAACATCGGCGGTCCGCCCATGTGTGCATACGGCTACTACGGCTACGCTCCCTACGCCTGCGCTCCCTACGGCTATTACGGTTCAGGCTACTTCTACAACGGCATCTTCCTTGGCATGGGCCCCTGGGCCAACTGGGGTTACGCCCATGGCTGGGGCGAGCATCGCTTCGAAGGGGACGGCGGCGGACGCTTCCACGGCGGTCCCGGCTTCGGTGGCTACGGACGCGGTGGCCGCTTCGGCCACGACGGCGGCTACGGACGTGGTGGCGGCTTCGGCCACGGCTACGGACACGGCAACGGCAATGGCTTCGGACACGGCGGCGGTCATGGCGGCGGTGGCGGGCAGATGCATGGCGGCGGAGGCCATGGTGGCGGTGGCGGAGGCCACGGCGGTCACTAAATCAAGCAGCACAAACATCCTTCAGCGGCGGAGCCACTCGGCCCCGCCGCTTTACTTTTGGCCGGATGCTCCCGCATACTCAATTCCCAACCGCATCGGACCGCCCTCCGTGCTTGATATCCTGTACCTGTGCTGAAAATGCGAACCCTCACTCCCGCTTCTTTTCTCCCTGTGCTCCTGCTGGTCTTCACCGGTTGTCACGGCCACACTGTATCGCTCGCCCCATCGCCGGTCCGTGCCGAGCAGACCGCCGAGCTCGAACTTCAGCGCGAGCAACTCGATCGCATTCCCCCTCCCACCAAGGGCACCTTCATGGCCGTCCACTCCTATGACAGTTGGCAGAACCCGGTCCTCACCGTGCAGCCCGGCATGTTGGAGCTCCATGTCCTGCTGGCCGACGCCAACACCACCCCCATCGGCGTCGGCGGCATGTTCCGCCCCGTCAACGCCCGCCGCCAGGAGCTCAACATCAACCTCCCCTCCCTCGGCGAAGCCATCTCTGCCATCCCTGAGTCCTCCTGGCCCTACGGCCGCGTCGTCGCCGTCGAGGAGGCCAACAACACCCCCACCTCCGCCGAGCCCGCCGTCCGACGCAACATGGAGGTCACCATCAGCAAACTCAACGATCTCGGCATCGTCGTCTACGACCTCAGCAGCGGCAAGGTCCAATAGTCCTTCAGCGCGTACCACCACGAGGCATCCCCGCACCGCCTCTGTACATCGAGTCCATCTAGGTAGACAATCTGTACGTCCACGGTGATTGCCATGCGAGACAAGATTGACGCAGCCAAACAACCCGCTCCCACTCCCCCTCCCATTCCCGAGGTTGTCCTCCTGCCCGATGAAAAGGATCTCGGGCCCGCCGTCATCGACCACTCCGACACCCAGGTCGGTGGCGATGCCGTCGAGTCGCTCATCGCCGAGAAGCGCATTGGCCTGCGCATCCGCGCCCTGCGCCAGAAGGCCGGCCTTGGACTGGCCGAGCTAGGCCGCCACACCGGCCTGTCTTCCAGCTTTCTCTCCCAGCTCGAAACCGGACGCGTCGTTCCCACCCTGCGCAACCTCGCCCGCATCGCCATGGTCTTCAGCAAGGACCTCAACTACTTCTTCAGCCCCATTCCCCAGACGCTCTTCCGCGTCCATCGCGCCGCCGAGCGCGTACGTCTCCCGCAGTCCGGCTCTGACGATCCCCGCTACTTCTTCGAGAGCCTCGGCTACCTCGTCCCCGACCGCCAGCTCGACCCCTATCTCGCCGAGTTTCAGCCCGGCAAAGGCCCCGATAACAACTTCCACCAGCACGGTGGCTTCGAGTTCCTCTACGTCATCGCCGGCAACCTCGGCGTCCAGCACGGCGAAGTTCTCCACGAGCTCCACACCGGCGACTCCGTCTACTTCGACTCCTCCACCATTCATAGCTACGCCTGCGTCGGCGACGAACCCGCTACCGCTCTCATCGTCACCCTTCTGCAGCCGATCAGCATCACTCCGGCCCGTCCCAACCGCCCCGCCGGCAGCCTCCGCGCCGAAGCCCCCGTCACCCTCCGCAAAAAGCTCCAGTAGGCCCGGCGAAAGTTCTGTTATCTCGGCCGAAGCCCAACAGCTTCAACGTTTGGCGTAGCTGAGAGCCCCGCAGTTCGCTCGCATTGAAAGTTGTTCTGCCCCGGAGCGCAGCCCCAACCCTACCGCCGCCTTCGTCCGTGCTTCGTCGTCACCGGCGATCCTGCTGCGCACGTCTGTCCCGCGCCCCACGTCCGCGAGCACGTCACATCGATCTTCATCGCCCTGGCCGCCGCGCCCGGTCCACCGCCGACCTTCCCCAGCACCTCCGGCACCCCATCGCCCAGCGGTGGCGCCAGCGCCACCAGGGCCGTCACCTGTGCCTCGGTCGCCGTCCCCGTCAGCCGCGCCAAGTACCCCGCCTTCGTCGCCGTCCCGCTCAGTGTCAGCGCCGGCACCTTACCCGCTCCCGCCAGGCTCAGCGGCACCAGGTCCAGCCCCTCCCCGCTGCTCGTCACCGACACCGCATGCACCGCCGCCTCATCCTCCACCGGCTTCCACGGCAACGCCCCGTTGATCTCCCCATGAAACTCTCCCTGCCACCCCGCAGCCTCATGCTTCCTCGCGTTTGCCAGCATCACACTCCCGCTGATCACGCCCCCCGGGCGCTCATTGGCCGGAATCCGCTGCGAAAACAGCCTCACCCAATCCAGCAGCCAGGCGTCCGGAACCTTCGTCATTCCCACCCGCAGCCCGGTTGCCTCCTGCGCCGAAAGATCCACGCTGTCCGCAATCATCACCACCCGTCCCGCCGTCTTCGACCCCTCCTCCGCCGGCGTCGCCACCGAGCATTCCGGGCTCCGCACCACCGTCGTGGTCACATCCACCGTTCCGCCGCAATCCGCGCTCACGTCCATCGTCGCCACCGGCACAAACTCCGCCCGCCGCAGCTCTTCCATATGGATCTTCGTGGTCAGCCTTGCCGCGGCCAGCGTCCCCACCAGCGTAGCCTCCACATTCAGATTTCCGCGCCAGCCCGCGTCGTTCCCGGTCAGCAGCTTGCTCGCCTCGCCCATCGGCGCACCCTGCCAGCTCGCCGTCAAATCCACCGGCACCTCATCCATCGTCGCCGCCCGCCGCAACGACCCCTCCATCTTCACCGTTCCCGGGTCTGAAACATTCGTGTCCGTGCGCGTTGGCTTGCCCACCAGCCGCACCCTCCACTCCTGCGGCGGCGTCAGCCACAGAGCAAAGTCCGCCTCCGTCAGCGAGAACGGCTTCTTCTCCTCGCCCAGCTTCACATTCACCCGCGCCCCAGTCGCCTCGATATACGGAAACCGCGGTTCCGGCCCCGCCTTCCGCTGCGCCGTCGGAGCCGTCTCCACGCTTGCCGCATGCATCAGCAGGCTCTGCACATTCCACTCGCCCGCCGCATTGCGCACCAGGTTCAGGCTAGGCTCTTCAAACTTGATCGACGAAAACTCCACATGCCGTCGCCACAGCGAGCTTGGCCGCAGCGTCACCTCCACCACATTCGCCCGGATCACCGGTTCCGACCCGAACCCCGGCTCCTCACCCACCACCAGGTTTTCCAGCGTAAATCCCGGCATCGGCAGCAAGTGCAGCGTCACCCGGTCCAGCGTCACCGGCCGTCCCAGACTGGCACTGATGCTTGCCGCAATCCGCCGCTGCAGCCGGTTCACATTGATCATCGGCGGCGTCAGCACCAGCAACAGCACCACCGCCAGCACGGTCAGCGTCCACAACAACCGTCGCCGCCAGCGCGACCCCCCACCTGTCTCTGTGCTCGTCTCTTTATCCGGTGCCGGCAAAGTGCTTCTTCCCTCTACCCTCTATCCGCTGCTCTTACCGAATCACGTGGAACGTCCGGTTCCACCGCGTATCCGTAACAATGTGGGTCACAATATGGAACATGAAACTCATCCGGTCGCCAATCGAGGTCTTATCCTCCTGATCGGCGGGCGTCCGGAACGACCAGTACACAAACAGCGGCCGGCCCAGAATATTCTGCTGCGGCACAAACCCCCAGTAGCGTCCATCCAGGCTCTCGGTCCGGTTGTCGCCCATCGCAAACACCATCCCCGGCGGCACCACCAGGTCATCGCCCTGGATATGCGTCGGCAACTCCTCGCGCCACAGTTCGGTCACCTGTTCCTCAGGCGAAGGTGTCACCGAAGGAAAATCGTCGCGATACGGCTGATACGCATCCTGCGGGTTTCCATCATCGTTCGGCATCCCCGCATACGGTTCATTCTGCGCCACGCCATTCAGGTACACCACCCCATGCCGCAGGTGGATCCGGTCACCCGGAATCCCAATCGCGCGTTTCACCAGGATCAGGTCCGGCGTCTCCGGATTGGGCTTCATAAACACGATCACATCCCCGCGCCGCACCGGCCGGTAGTGTACAAACGGAGCCCACGTCGTCGGCGGTGCCAGCGTAATTCTGTCCACCACCACGTGGTCGCCAATCAGCAGCGTCTTCTCCATCGACCCCGATGGAATCTCGAAGTTCTGGAAGATGAAGGCCATCACAAACAGCCCTGCGGCCAGGATCGTGCAGATCGAAGCCAGCGCCTCCAGCGGCGTCTCCGCAGGCTCATGCTTGGCCGCAGCCTGCCCGGCAGCCACGGTCTCTGCTTGCAATGGTCTCTCGATGCTCAACGAAAGCGTCTCCTCAAAATCTGCCGCATAGCCTTGTCAGCCATAAACATCCCTGCCTCGCTCCATCAGCGAAGCTCGCGGCACAGTCAGTGTATCCTGCCCCGCCACCCCGCATCCCCTCAAACCTCCGCGCCACCCCATCGCCCAGGCTTCTCGCCGTCATCCAGTGCGCAACGAAGGATCCACGTTTTCGCCGTCGCCCTTGCCTTTGCCGTTGCCGTTGCCCTTGCTTTTTTGGTTGTCATTCCGCAGCGAAGCGGAGGAATCTGCTGTTGCCGTTGCTTGTTTTCGCCGTTGCTGTTGCTTTTGTCGTTGTTGTTGCTTTTGTCGTTGTCGTTGTCGTTGCTGTTGCTTTTGTCGTTGTTGTTGCTTTTGTCGTTGTCGTTGCTGTTGCCGTTGCCCTTGTCCTTGCATTTTTTGGTTGTCATTCCGCAGCGAAGCGGAGGAATCTGCTGTTGCTGTTGTTTGTTTTCGTCGTTGCTGTTGCTTTTGTCGTTGCCGTTGCCGTTGCATTTTTGGTTGTCATTCCGCAGCGAAGCGGAGGAATCTGCTGTTGTCGTTGCCGTTGCTTGTTTTCGCCGTTGCTGCTGCTTGTTTTTGCCGTTGCTGCTGCTTGTTTTTGCCCTTGCCGTTGCCCTTCCCTTTCCGCTTGTCATTCCGAGCGCAGCAAGGAACCGCCTCCCGCTCGCCCACCGAGCGCCACCCACCCCAAAATAATCTCCTCAAAAACGCCCCAAAACTCGCATGTCAACCCCCCATCAGCCCTCAAATCCTACAAAACCCGCATCCCCACTGCCGATTTCTCTCCCGCCAACTTGGCATAGTTACCCCCACCCATCACCTACAATTGAATCAGTGCCTCAACCCCATTCTGCCCGCCACCAAGAGCCCGCGTCCCGACATCTTCCGAACGTGGTCGCAGGCCACCGCTTTTCTGCCGAAAAGAGAGAGACGGACTGCCATAAGTCCGCCCCTAACCCACCGGAAGAGAATACTTTAGGTCGAAAAGTATAGGGGGGGGAGGGGGTGGGCCCATCTGCTGAGAACTACCGCACTACCCGCCAACTCCGTACACCGGCCCGAATCGCCGCCCGCACGCGCCCCAGCACGGTCGCGCCGCTCAGATCCTCCGCCAGCGGCAGCGTAAAGTACACCAGCAGCGGCCGTCCCACAATCGCGTTCCGCGGCACAAACCCCCAGTACCGGCTGTCCTCGCTGTCATTGCGGTTGTCTCCCATCACAAAATATTCGTTTGGCGGAACGAGCACATCTGCGCCCCGCACCGTCTTCCGCAGCTCGATCCACCACCGCAGGTCCACATTCGGGTCCGCCTCCAGCAGGGAAGGGAAGTCGTCGCGGAACCCGTTCGGCCGCGACGGCGAGTAGTATGCATACGGCTCGCTCAGCGGCTGCCCATCCACCAGCACGCGTCCCTCGCGCAGCCGGATCCTGTCTCCCGGCAGCCCGACCACCCGCTTCACCAGATGCAGCCCCGGGTCCACCGGATAGTGAAACACCACCAGGTCTCCACGCCTGACCTGCGTGGGCGGCAGCAGCAGCCGGTCCAGCACCCCTGCCGGCCCATACGCCTGCTTATCCACCAGCAAAAAATCACCCACCCGCAGCGTCGGCTCCATCGAGCCCGATGGAATCCGAAATGGCTGCACCACAAACGTGATCAGAAACACCGCAAACACAACAATCTCGAGGATCGACTTCAGCGTCGTGAGTACTCCATCGCTCTCTGCTTCATGATGTGTCGCACTCAACGCTTGCCTCGCGTCCCAGCCTCACCCGCTCCGTTCCAGTGCAGCAGCGCCAGCTCCGCCGCCCGTTGCTGCGCCTCCTTCTTGCTCGATCCCTCAGCCGCAGCCAGCACGCGTTCTCCCGTCTCATCCTCGATCCGGGCCTCCACCGAAAACACCCGCTGATGCGCTGGCCCGCTCTGCGCCGTGTCGATATACCGCAGCTTCCCCGCGCCCTCGGCCTGCACCCGCTCCTGCAGCAGTGTCTTGTGGTCGCGCATCGCGCCGCGTCCCGCACCTTCGGCCAGCGCCGCGCGCATCGCCGCCAGCTCCGGCCGCACCAAATAGCGCTCGGCGATTGCCTGCAACACCGCTAATCCTTCCTTACCCGCGTCCAGATACACCGCCGCGAGCACAGCCTCTGCCGCATTGGCCAGCAGCGCCGGTTTGCGTCGGCCCCCATTCTGCTCCGCGCTTCGGCCCATCAGCAGCGCCTCGCCGAGCCCTAGCTCCAGGCCCATCTCGGCCATCCGCTTGCGGCTCACCAGGTTCGACCGCAGCCGCGTCAGCTCGCCTTCGCTGCACTGCGGAAACTCCCGGAATAGTGCCTCGGTCACCACCATCCCGAGCACCGCATCGCCCAGGAACTCCATCTGCTCATTGTCTGTGCCCGGAGCATTCCGCTGGTCCCGCTGCTCCGGATGCGCCGGCAGAATCACCGCCGGAACCCCATTGCGCGCCTCATACGTATGCGACCGGTGCGTCAGCGCCAGCTCCAGCAACTCCGGCCGCTGGAACCGATGGCCCAGCTTGTCCTCCAGCTCCTGCCGCCCGGTCCTGCTCTCAAGCGCTCCAGCAGCCTGATCCCGCTTCGTGCTGCGCGTCCTGCGTGCCGTCGTCATCGCCCCTTCGTCCTCGGACCCGGTTCTTGGTCCCTGCCCTCTACTCTACGCGGCGCGCACTGCAAATCGAGGCTCCACCATCTCAGGTGAACCTAACGCGGAACCGCATCTCCCCAGAAGCCGCTCGGCAGAGCCT
The DNA here is from genome assembly GCA_021778845.1 of Acidobacteriota bacterium. Classification (GTDB taxonomy): domain Bacteria; phylum Acidobacteriota; class Terriglobia; order Terriglobales; family Acidobacteriaceae; genus Granulicella. The sequence goes on along the minus strand of JAJYBU010000014.1, from coordinate 37,104 downwards.
ACTGCGGAGCAGGCGGCTTATACGCCTGTTTCTCCGCCTTGCCGGTCGGGTCGAACGGCTGGCTGTCGTCCGTAGTCGTCTCCCGCTGCGGCAGCATGAACGGCCTCGCAATCCCGCTCATGGCAGCCTTCTTGGTGTCCGGGCGCGCGTCCCTCACGGTCATCGCCGCTTGGTACTCGGCCACAGCCTTGGCCCGCTCCGGTGGCTGCATCGTGTCATACAGCCGGCCCAGGTAGATGTGGCACCACGCCAGAGTGCGCGGATCCTTGCTCAGTTCCAGCGTCTTCTGGAACCCCTGCGACGCCTTGTCCGGATCCCCCTCCATCAGGTCGATCCGGGCCAGAACGTAGGTAGCTCTCGCATGGTCTCCGGCCGGGTCCGCCAGCGCCTTCTCCGCCAGGTCCGCGGCGTCGTCGTTGTCGCCCTTCATCAGGTCCAACTCCGCCAGCGCCATCCCCGTGATCTCATGGGGCTGCTCGGCAGGACGCAGCGGGTCAGGCGGCACGCTCTTCACAAATAGAATCTGTTGCGCAGCCTTCTTCTCCCGCTGGACGTCCATGCCATAGATCATCGGCGCCATTTCGTCCCGCAGGCCGTCGCCGTTGTGCTGCATTAAGGTCAGCCCCATGTAGAAGTAACGCGTCAGCACCCACCCTTGCCGCTCATCCAGCGTGACCAGTTCGTCACGGGCTACCGTTGTCTTGGCATCGTAGGCCGCCTTCTCGATGTCGTAGGCCGCCTGCTCATCGCGTGCTTTGGTACCAGAGAGCTTCTTCGGCGGCGGCTCGGGAATCAGGTACAGATGCGCCTCTATGGCCTTGATCACGCACTCCGTCATCAGTGCCACGATGTCGCTCTTGTAGAAAAACTCCAGTGGCGCGTCTTGCACGGTCGTCAGCAATGGCTGCATACGTTCCATTGCAGCGCCGCGGCTGTACACCAGCGGTTCCACAACGTAGTGCAGATAGATGTGGCGAATCTGTGCCATGCTCACCGGGTCGCCGGTAGCGCTGTTGTCCGGTGACATGACGATGATGTAGTCGGTGCCATACACCCGGGCATTCGTCAGGTTCGGCGACAGCATCGGCTCCAGCAGCACCAGGAACCTCCGGCCGTCAAACGTGCTTACCGGCTGATGCAGATAGAGGTTTGTGTCGAGAATCATATCTGTCATCGGGTCATGGACCCGCGCAGTCAGCGCCTCGTACTCCGAACGATGCTTCAGCCAGATAAAGTGCAGGTCAATCTCTTCGGCAAATGTGCGCAGCAGCGGAAGTACATTCACCACTTCAGCGGCTTGCGGAGGCAGTTGCGTCAGTTCGACGTTCGGTGTCAGCTCCGGGGGCGGCGAAAGGTACATCGCCAGCGACACATACTGTCCTACATCCAGCCCAAGGTCATTCAGGTGATGGATTGAAATGTAGGCACACAGCTTGTCCCGGCTGTCGCGTGCTGCCTCTGAAGAGGCCAACGCCGCATTCATATCCGAGCGCACTTCCGAGCGCACCGCCGCCGACTTGTTCAGATCCGCATCGTAGCCGCAGGCATTGAGCGCAGATGCAACCTGAAACAGCGGCTCGCTTGTCTCCAGCGTTACGGCGGCGCCGCCTCGCTCCACCTGCGCGGCCCGCGGACGGTCCACCGGATTTACAGTGTCCGGCGAGCGGTTGTCCAGTGTGGGCGCAGGAGTGGTTGATGGCGAAGAGGAGGAAGACGATGAACTCTGTGCCATCGCACTCCCCCCAACGCACGCGCACATGCCCAGCAGCAAAATGCCGAACAGGCACAGTCCTGGCTGCTCAATCTGCCGAGGAACGAAAAGAGACGGGAGTTTCACAATACTGATTCGACGCACTCGTACAGTCTATGGAAGCGTGAGCAGCCTGCGCAATGCGGCAGGACGGCGGTATAGGCTTAGCCTCGCACCGAGACCCCGGTATAGGTCATCACCACATGACCCCGCACCGGAACGCCAAAGACCGTTGCTGGCTTGAAGACGCTGCTCAGCAGGTTGTTTTCGACCCGCACCTTGACCTCGGGGTCTTGCGGTCCCTGGAGAATGGAATAGTGATAAACCCGGCCATGGTCATCCACCATCGCCTCTACTACGATCGGCACGTCCCGCTGCGTGCTGATCGGCTCTGGAGGAATCTCCGAGTATAGATAACGCGGCGCTACCAGGTGCGCCATGGCGTCATCATTGGCGTGCACAGCAATCGGTGCCCCGAAGATCCAGCTCAATCCGCCTGCCAGAATGAGCGTTGCCGCCAGGCCACCACTCAACCGCAGGGCCATCGGCGCCACCGAACTCCTCCATAGCATTAGCGTTTGCTGCAAGAGCGGCAGATGTGCCCCACGCTCCCGCTCCGCAGCAATGGCCGCGCGTAATCGCGCCTGTAGCCTCGCCGGAGGGTGCTCCGGCCCCAGCCCGCCCAGAGATCGCTGCACCTCGCGCCATACGTCGAAATCTGCCGCGCACGCGCTACAACTCTCCAGATGACTCGAGATCGCAGCCATCTCTACGCCGCTGATTGCGCCATCCAGATAGGCCGAAAAGCCTGAGCGCACCACCGCGCACGCGCTGCTCTCAGCTTCGCTTGATTCCTTCGAGGCCCTCACCTTCGAACTGTACTTAGACCAGATCATGGCGTTACCCCACGCAGGCTCTCTGCTTTGCGAATGCCCGAAACCTTAGCTGCAACTGCTTCATCACGCAAAGCCTCGCGCAAGGCAGCACGGCCACGCATCAGTCGGCTCTTCACTGTGCCCAGATTTACATCCAGCATCTCCGCAATCTCTTCGTATCCAAAGCCTTCAATCTCTCGCAGCACAACCACCTCACGAAACGCCTCAGGGAGAGTACGCAGCGCAGCGATAATTCGTTCCCCAAGCTGTGCGTGGGCCGCACACTCGTAAGGTGAAGCCCCGCGTGCCGCCAGCGCGTCGGCCATGCAGAAGGTCTCCCCTTCGTCATTCTCCAGTTGTTCGTCGATGGTCAATTCCTGCTGCTTATGACGGCTCCACCAGCGCCGCTGGTTGCTGGCCTCATGCAGCGCAATCCGGTAGATCCACGTCCGCAGGCTCGCCTCGCCATGGAAGCTGGAGATGTTGCGGAAGACCTTGACAAATACCTCCTGGGTCACGTCGGCGGCATCCGCCGGATCGCGCAGACTGCGTGCGATCAGCGAATAGATAGGATGACTGTATTGCGCCAGCAAGAGGGCAAACGCCTGCTCTGACCCAGCCTTCAGTTCCGCGACGAGGTCCTGCTCGTCTGCCCGGATTCCGATCGCGCTTGCCAGATCGCTCATTGCTGTCCCCGCTTGCGGCTGGAGTGCCCCATTCCGCGAATGCTCTTTAAAGTAGGCGCTGACTCTATCCTCTGTCCAGCGCCGTCCAGCCAGATCCCTGTGCGCAGCCCCAAACTCGTCAAACTGGAACGCCCGCTGCCCTGCAGCCAGACGACCCCTCGCCCGCTCTGCCACGGTTAGGCCCCGCAAGTTGACGCTTTGTTCCGTAAGCTTGGTTTGACTTGCCGGCGCGCATCCGAGAGAATAGAGAAGTCCTTCCTAGAGAGTGGGCCTGTGGCGCAGCTGGGAGCGCGCTTCCATGGCATGGAAGAGGTCATCGGTTCGATCCCGATCAGGTCCACCAATCATTTCAATCATTTAGAAGCACCTCCCTTCCGCGACTTTGTCGCATCCTTGTCGCAAATTCCAAAATCACACCACGAGCCGGCTTCGCCTCGGTCGTCTCCGTACGTTCTACGGTCGCGCGGTGAGCCCTCTCGGAACTCTCCTGTGCCACGGCGGCGACAGGATTCTCGCTCTCCGAGCGAGAACTTCCTGAAGCCGTCCGAGGCCTGTCCGTTGCAGGTCCATCCGTACCGTTGCCCACCAACTCGTCATAGATCGAGTTGATGGCGGTCCGAACCTCAGGCTCCAACGACTGCATATAGACATCGGTCGTTGTCGAAGCCTTCGTGTGCCGCATGATGCCCTGAATGTCCTTGACGTGACCTTTGGTCTTGCCAAGCGTGGCAATGGTGCGGCGGATGACCTGGAACGTCAGCTTCGGCAGATCCAGTTCCTCAGCCAGTTTGTGCAGGACTCGCTTGCGATAGTTGCTCGAATCCATCGGACCGCCAAACCGTCCCGGAAACATGAAGGCATCCGGTGATGTGTCCTTACCTTCCTTCGTCAGTTGGAATCGCCATTCCACCAGTTCCTCCGCCAGTACCCTGGCGACAGGAACCTTGGCCAGGCTTCCTTTCGTCTTGCCATACGGACGAACCTTGCCCTTGTAGACCGTCTCCTGAATATCAAGAACGTGCTTCCCTTCATCGAAGCACCGCCAGCGCAGCGGGAATAACTCGCTGGGCCGAAGCGCATTCGACATGTCGAGCTTGATCAGAATCCAGTCCCGTAGGCTCAACTCGCCAAGCTTCGCCAAAGCCGCCCGTAACTGATCCCACGATAAGGTCGTTTTATCGACCTCACGAAGGTTCGCCGGAGGCTTGACCATACGCGCAGGGTCTTTCGAGAGGAAGTCCTGATCGACTGCCTCGGCGAAGATGGCCCGCATGTAGGAGCGAATCTGCAAGACTCTGTCCTTGGAATGGGTTTTGGCCAGCCGATTGAGGTGGCTCTGTAGAGTGAACTTGTCGAAGTTCTCCAAGCGGATCGCTTCAAACTCATCCACGAGGTCAGCCTGAATCAAATACTTCTTGACCTTGGCCGTCTCTTCTCTCCAGTCCGCCTCTTTCAGTGGCAGATAACGGTTGCGAACAAACCATCCGAAGGTCACAGTCCCGTTTTTTACGGTTCCGTCTTCGATGGTCTGCCCGGTACGTCTGACAATCTCGCTTTCCAGTTTCTGTCGCGCCTGAGTCTTGGTCATCTCCGACTTCAGACCGAGCGCGACGGGAATCGAGACTGTCTTCGGTTCATTGGTCTCCGCATCCAAAGCGGTCCGGCGAAAGTACCCGTACCATTTTTTCCCGCGAATCGAGACCCAGCCCTTTTGATACGACTTACCCATTGGTTCCTCAGTTCTGTGGGGGGAAACAAGCGGGCGCCTCCATTTTACTGCGGTTTCGTCTTGTTTAGCGGTGTTTCCTGCGGATCACAGAGAGGCGTTCCCGTTCGCTGACGAACTCTTCAACCTCGCTCAGGCGATAACGAAGTACGCCATCGCTCATGCGAATGACAGGTAGATAAGGAGCCTTGCGTGAGGAGTGATCCCAGACCCAATCCTTCGTGACGTTCAGCCGTTGGGCAACGTCATCAGCGGTGAGAAGCACATCCCTGGAAGGCATTTGCTGAACACTTGCGACGAGAGCCATACAGCATCTCCAAACGTGAAATGACGGCATCGGAAGATACCGGGAAATGTGCCTAGCCTCTCTTGACAGAAGAGTCCTGTCTAATACTTTCCATTTATCGGGTGATGCGTTTCAGATATCACCTCGGGGGAACTTCGCCGAAAGCAGGCATCCCGCCGCGTGGCGTAATTATGGCCAAAATCGACTTTTCTGTTGATAACCGGAGTTCAAGTTGACAGAATTTCCACAGGCGGAGACGCGGTTAACCCGCTCGTTTGGAGTCGAGTCGAGAGCGCTACTACTTCTTGTCGAGCGGTGCCTTATGTATGAATGGGCCGAGCTTCGCCATTTCAGATATTTGCTGACGATCCTGGAGAGACAGGGATTCCGGGCTGCTGCGGAAGAGTTGCGCACTGCACAACCCAACCTCAGCGTTCAGGCTCGACAGTTCCAGGAGAACGCTTCGCTTCGTCTCTTCCGCAAGATGAAGGGCGGGCGTATTCGGCCCACCGACACTGGAGTTGCATTCAAGGTCTTAGCCCGGTTCCTGCTGGAGACACGCGATGAAGTGCTCGATGCACTCATCGCGATTGAGCGCGGTGAAGTTAGTTCCGTTCGATTCGGATGCACTCCGCTGGTCGATCACAGCTTGTTTCGCGCCTTCTGCGATCTACACAAAGAGATCCTTCCCGTCTGCCCTGTACGGCCCACACATGGAGACACGGCGCATCTGGCGGAAGAAGTTGTGTCGGGAACGGTTGATGCGGCCTTTGTGACGTTGCCCTTCCGGCATCCGGAGTTACGCATCGAAGAGCTGCGGCGAGACCGGCTCGTTGTCTGCTTGCGGCGAGACGATCCGCTCGCTGCGAAAGCCTCTTTACAGACCTCTGACTTGCAGGGCAATCTTGCAGTTCTCTATCACCCACGACGACATCCCGATGCTCACCAGCGGCTGCTCGAACTCCTCAGCGACGCCGGGGTGCAGCTTGGAGAGTACTCCTGTGCCTCTCACCCTTCAGAGATGCAAACGCTGGTCAAAGGGGGGCACGGCTTCGCGTTGATTCGAGAAGGAACAAACCTCGATGAAGAGTTGACGATCCGCCCTATTGCCGGCGTGGATTGGACCGTGGATACAGCGTTGATCTATCACAAAGTGCGTCATCCGAAGACCATTCCGATCCTGGTCAAGCGGCTCATGAAGCAGTTCCCTCAGCATGGCAAAGAGACGGCACCCAACAAAGTAGCCATCTCCGTACAAGCCTCCATCGCAAACGGAAAGCGTCCTGCGCAACGTACGAAAGATGGACCGGTCCAGATGACGCTCATCGGTTAGAAGTTGAAGCATTGGTACGAGATAGAACGAGGTGATACTTCGGAGCTATCACCCGATAAATAATACGTATTGGACGCGAGCATAGCGCTGGCCCAATCATCACGGCATATTCCCGACTGAGACCAGTCGACGGAGGTGCCGATGTCCCGTAGATACCGTGAGATCATCCCCAGCAGCAAAGCCCACCTTGCCAAGCGATTGGCGCAGCCCTTCTCCCACCGAAACCTACTGTGTGCAGCGCGCGCAGTAGCGCCGGCTCTGTTTGCGCTAGCGCTCTCGGGCGTTGCTCACGCCCAGGGAACGATGGACTTCTCCGGGGCAACTACCTTGATGGCAACCTTCAAGACCTTCGCCATGTACGCCGGTGCGGTCATCTGTCTTGGCGGGCTGATCTTCGCCGGCATCCGCATGATGTCGGGGAGGTTTCAGGACGCTATTCCAGGTCTATTCGGCGCGCTGTTTGGTGCAGGCGTGCTCGGATGGGGTGCAGGTTGGATTGACTCGCTCACCGGCCAGTCGATGTGAGGCCAACATGCACACAACCAAGCGGGGAGAGCCGTTACCCATCAATCAAGCGCTGAATCGTCCGAGAGCCAAGCTCGGTCTCGACCTCACAGCATGGATGGCGATCATATTCGTCACGGTAACGGTTTTCCTCGTTGGGTTTCGATTGCTGGCAATCGTCAGCTTTCCGATGATGGCAGGCGGGGCGTGGTTGATCGTCCGTAAACACCCAAAGATGTTCCAGCTCTGGGGCCTGAGCCTCAACCAGAGGAGTTACTATGACCCGCGCAAATACTGAGCAATCCAGACATACACCATGGTTCGCGAAGGCCGGAGCGGCTTGCAGCATCGTGCCGATCTCGCGATTCGTTGGGCCGAGCATATTCGCGCTCAAAGGCGGCGGCTACGGATGCCTGTTCTCGTTGATCGGGATTGATGAAGAGGGTGTCACCGACCTGGAGCTCGATGCGCGGATGCGGGCCATCGAAGGTTCGCTACGCGGACTGCCAGAAGGATCGTGTCTGTATCAGTACACGCGGGTGATGTCCGGTTGTGATCTTCCCCGGCAAGCCAGGTACGCGAATGAAGTCACGGAGACGTTCGCTTCTGACAGGCTTGCCCATCTCAATAAGACGGCAGCGTTTCGCAGGGTCGACCTTCATTGGTGCCTGACGCTGGAGCCGTCGAAGGTCAAAGCGTTCGAGAAGAAGCCACAGGAAGACGCCATCGACACCTCGCGGATGCTGGCGGACCTCGAAAAGACGGCGATCATTCTTGCGTCGCATCTCGGCAATACGCTTGGCCTGAAGCTACTCGGTAAGGCCGAAGCCTTCCAGTTCCTCAGCCATTTGTTCAATCTGGAGAAATGGTCCAGCCGCGATGAGCTGCGTAGCGACACCGGGGTGGACCGGCAGATCGTCAAGAGTCCGGTCTCATGGCACAGCGATCACGTGCAGGTCGGCAAACGTTACGTGCAGATGTTTTCGCTGAAGACGACGCCGGAGGCATCACGCCCCTGTCTTTTCTCCGGTCTGCTCGCGCTCGATTGCGATAGCGTGCTGTGCTCGACCTGGCGTGCGAAGTCCACCTCCGCGGCTCGAAGCGAGATCGACGCCCAGGAAAAGTTCATCTCGTTCTTCAAGGTGGGTGTGCTGACGCGCGTGATGAGCGGACGCGATACGGCCTCGCTTGAAACCGGAGCTGGTGCGAAGGCGGCGAACAGCAATGTGGATGACCTGAGCGAGGTCATCCGTGCGCTCGATAAAAAAGCACAAGGCGAATACTCTCTGCGCCTGCTATTGGCAGGCCGCAGCCGGGAACAACTCAGGGACATCGTTCCCGCCGTGCATCGGATCTTCGTCGATGCACGAGCGCAGGTGATGGAAGAGACGCTGGGCAATCTGTCTGCCTTCTATGCGATGTTTCCTGGCAACCACAAGTTCAACGTCTTCCCACTGTGGCTGGCTGAGGACCATCATGCACGGCTCTCCTCTGTGTTCGCTCCGCATACCGGGCACCCGCACTCAGAGGACCTCGATTCCGAGTACCTGAACATCTTCGAGACGCGCACACGGACGCCGTTCTTTCAGGATGTGTATGTGGACGGCGTGCGGGTGATGCTCATCCTCGGGCCAACCGGAACCGGCAAAAGCGTGCATGGGAACCAGATCATCGCGCTGGAGCAGAAGTACGGTGGATTCACCTACATCTTCGACATCGGCGGCAGCTATGAGAGCGTGGTCGAGTTGTACGGCGGGCGCGTAGACCGCGTCGGCAAAGATGGCCCGCGCATAAACCCGTTCGCGCTGGAGCCTACCGAGAGCAACATCAAGTTCCTGTACTCGTTCGTGAAGCTCTTGCTCGCCAATGGTGGCGCGGAGTTGGAACCGGAAGACGACGATGTGATTCACAAGGCCGTGCAGGATATGTACCTGCTCGATCCTGAGAACCGCCGTCTCTCCAACCTGTTTTTGCCGAAGAAGCTCGACCGGTATCTGTCAAAGTGGGTGGGCAAGGGTATCTATAACGCCATCTTCGACAACGTGGAAGACAGCCTCCGTCGTTTCGCCCGCGAAGTTCTTGCCGCGCTCGATATTTGCGATTTGATCCACGGATAACTCACACAGTTCCGCCAGATCCTGCTGACTCAGGTTCGAGTCGAACCGCAGTTTCTTGATCCGTATGCCGAAGTTGGGCTGAACCGGCTCTATCCGCTTCACACATCAAAGTGTGGCGAAGCGGCTTACTTGATGACACCGAGTATAACTACGGGTTATAGTATCGGTACATTGGGTGATAACTACGCCTTGGAAGACTTCTCCGGGGCGAAATCAAAGAAGTCTCTTACGGGAATTCCGAGAGTGATCGAAAAAACCTCAATGGACTCAAAGGAGGGAGCGTTCAGGCCGCGTTCCACTAAACTCAGAAAATCCACCGAGATGTTGAGAAGTTCGGCGAATTTCTCTTGCGTCATGTTCCGCTCTTTGCGGAACGCGCGAAGTCTCTTCCCGAACAGTTTCCGTAGAGTAGCCACATTTTGAGTGTGGCCAGATGCTGAACATCAATACACCGAGTAATACTCCGGGTCATGGATCAAACGCGAATTGCTCCCAAGGGTGTCTTTGTGGCTGCATATCAGGTCAGTTTTTGTCGAGGCTTGCCATGAGTGAAGCGGCGCTCCAACTTCCGAAAGCTCTTGCAGAGTCAACTATTTCACCTGAGCCTCAGCGCTTAACAGTTGAAGCCATCGCGTCTGAGCCGTTAGGGTGCAGTGAAGACTCGCGCTCAGATGAAGAATTGCTTGAGGCTGTCGGAGGCGGTTCGAAGGATGCCCTTAGCCTTCTGTTCCGCAGGCATGGCCGCGTTGTCTTCAATGTCGCTTGGAGAATCCTTCGAGACGAGTCAGAGGCGGACGACCTTCGCCAGGACGTGTTTCTGTACATCTTTGAGCGCGCGAAGCATTACGATTCTCAGAAGTCGACCGCCGTGTCTTGGATCGTTCAGGTGACGTACCACCGAGCGATCGACAGGAGAAGATATCTGAGCTTCCGGCAGCACTACAAGCTTGAGGCGCTGGATGAGCAACGACAAGGCCCCACGGCCGCGGAAGTATCGACGGACCAACTGGATGGCAAAGCGATTCTAAACAAGTTGAGGAGGCAGCTAACCTCGGATCAGCAGCAAACCTTGGAGCTTCACTTCTTCGAGGGATACAGCTTCCGGGAGATTGCCGAAAAGAGCGGTCAACCCCTCGGAAATGTGCGGCATCATTATTACCGGGCCCTGGAACGGCTCCGCTCGAACCTCTTCCCCCAAAAGCGTCCTTAGAGTGAGAGAATTGATAAACATTTGCACCGCAGAGGATCTGAGCCGGTGAATCCTCAACTTCATGATGAGTTTGTTGCCCTCTGTGCTCTCTTCTACTCTGGAGAGATCTCCGACGAGGAGTGGGCATTGCTGCAGGTGCATCTCGCCTACTGCGACTCATGCCGGAGCACCTTCGAGCAATACAAGCAAATCGCTGAAGACGTGATTCCAGCGATGGCTGCCTCCGCTGCCGCCGAGTCCGAAGCGGCTCCGGTCGAATCGACGTCGTCTCTTGACGCAGCTGAGCGGCGACTGATGGAGAGCCTCCATGTTGTCTCCAGCCAGCCTAAGCCGTCGGTCCCAGAGAAATCTTCGTGGCGGCTGGCCCTTGCAGGGCTTGCCGCATGCTTTTTGGTTCTGGTGGCGTTTGCTAGTGTCCACTTTGCACGAAACGGGATGAATCAGTCAGCACGCACAACTCCCAGCCTCCCGATGGCGAGACCTCCCGTTTCTCCGAAAGAAACTGCTGAGGATGACCAGCATCAGCATGAACTAGAGCAATCCCGCCAGCAGATTGCAGAACTGGAACACCAGCTCACTGCTGCGGAGACCCGGACTGCCAGCACAAACGCCGCGATTGCCACCCTTCAACACCAGCTGCAGGCGGAAGAAGCGCAGCGCGAGCAGATTGCTTCTGACAGAGATGCCTTGAGCAAGCAGCTTGTTACGGCACAGATGGACATCCAAACGCTGGGTGCCAAACTAACATCGGCCGCAGCCGGCGCAGGCCAGCAGATCGAACGAGTTGCCATGTTAGAGGCAAAGGTCCAATCATTGAACGTCTCCCTGGATGAAGCGGATACCGCGCTCAATGACAAGGATCGGATGCTGGCTCTGGACAAGGATTTCTTATCGCACGATCGGGATATTCGGGATCTGATCGGGGCACGCAATCTGTATATCGCCGATATCTTCGATACGACGGAGACCGGCAAGACCGCTAAACCGTTTGGCCGAATCTTTTATACCAAGGACAGCTCCCTGGTGTTTTATGGCTTCGACCTGGAAAAGCAAGCCGGGCTTGGGAGGGATGCGGCCTTTCAGGTATGGGGAAGCGGCAGCGATCGGCCGCCGGTGAGCTTGGGGCTGTTTTACCAGGATGACAGTCACAAGAGATGGGTGCTGCGGTGCAACGATCCCAAGACACTGGCCCGCCTGAATATGGTGTTTGTCACCGTGGAGCCCCCCGGTGGAAGCACGAAACCCACGGGCAAGCGCCTCCTTCGTGCTTATCTGCAGATTGCGTCGAATCATCCATAATCAGAAAAGAGCATTGGTACAGCTTTGATCGGCCAGCCGTAGACGGAGTGTACCCAATCCACTCTCGACCCTTCGGAGCGCCACTGCATGAAACGCTGGATCGTTCTACTCAGTTTGTGTCTGTTCCCCTCGCTGGCTCTGTCCCAATCCACGAACGCAACGATCAGTGGTGGGGTAACGGACCCTGCGGGCAATCTCATCCTGAATGCGGACGTTGAAATTGCCAACGACGCTACGGGAGTGATCTACCCTGCGAAAACCAACGCCTCTGGAATGTACCTCGTTCCGATTCTTCCTCCCGGCCATTACCACGTCCAGGTCTCTAAGCAGGGCTTCAAGACCATCATCAAGGCCGATGTGATTCTCTATGTTCAAAGCGCCGTCGCGTTGAACTTCGTTTTGCCGGTCGGCGCAACCTCAGAGAGCATCACTGTCAACTCCGCAACTCCCGCGCTCAATACCACGGACGCTTCGGTCAGCACGGTAGTCGACCAGAAGTTCGTGGCTAACATCCCGCTCAATGGCCGGAGCTTCCAGGACCTCATCTCGATGACTCCAGGCGTCGTAACGCAAAGCCCACAGAACACGTCCCAGTCCGTAGGCACCAGCGGCGACTTCTCCGTCAATGGGCAGCGCACCCAATCCAACTATTACACCGTCGATGGAGTCTCGGCTAATATCAGCTCCGGCAATGGGAACGGAATCGGCAGCGCAGCTACCGGGGGAACGCTCGGTGGAACCACCGCTCTGGGGACGACGCAGACCATGGTGCCTGTGGATGCCTTGCAGGAGTTCCGGGTGCAGAGTTCGACCTACTCCGCGGAGTATGGACGATCACCGGGAGGCCAGTTTTCGCTCTTGAGCCGCTCCGGCACAAATATTCCTCATGGAAGCGTCTACGACTATCTTCGTAATAATTTCTTCGACGCGAATGACTGGTTCAACGACCACTATGGGAAGCCGGAACCTGCCCTTCGTCAAAATGACTTTGGCGGCACTCTAGGCGGACCCGTTTGGATTCCACGCCTTTACGATGGACGAAATCGTAGCTTCTTCTTCGTGGCCTATGAAGGTCTACGCCTTGCACTTCCGACAGCCGCCATCATTCAGTATGTGCCGGACCTCTTCATGCGGCAGCAGGCTGTGTCGGCCATGCAGCCAATCCTCAATGCCTTCCCGGTGCCGAATGGAATCGATTATGGCACGGTGTCCAGTCCGAGTCTCGCGCAGTTCATCGCACCGTTCTCCCTTCCGAGTCGCATTGACTCCACCAGCATTCGTCTCGACCATACAGTTGGAGCGAAGCTCGTCCTTTTCTTCAGATACGGCTATACCCCCAGTTTGACTGAATCCAGACCCTATTTCGCCCGCACGACCGATACGAGTAACGCCCAGACCTTCAGCTTTGGGGCAAGCAGCCAACTCTCAAGCAAGTTCACCAATGAATTCCGGCTCGGCTACGCCCGTTCCGATTCCGCGCAGGTCGGTGTGCTCGACAATTTCGGCGGCGCGACACCCGTGAACCTCGGATTGGCGATGGGAGCCGGTGGATACGACCGAGTGAACCCTGTCGTGATCATGTACGTGCCGGGTATTGGAAATCCGGTGATGGACGTGCTCAACGCACTCGACACGCAGCGCCAGTGGAACGTGGTCGATACGGTGAGTGTGCTTATGGGACACCATACTTTCAAGTTTGGGGTGGATTACCGGCATATCAAATCCCCTCTCACCCCGCCCGACGTGGAACCGTATGTCTTTTTCTCGTCTCCCCAACAGGCTCTAAGCGGTAGTCCCGCCCTCCCCTACGTTCTCCGCTATCTTCCCGCAACCCCTCTGTTCAATCAAACCGCTCTCTTCGCAGAGGATGAATGGCGAGTCAGCCCGACGGTTAGCCTTTCCTATGGCGTACGGTGGGAGCTGAGTCCCCCACCTACAGAGCAACACGGAGATGACGCTTACACGCTTGCTGGCAGCATCAATGACCCGGCTTCTCTCACGGTGGCCCCTCAAGGTACCCCCCTGTGGAAGACGGCATGGTACAACTTCGCACCGAGACTTGGGGTGGCATGGACAGCGCACGACCAGCCCGGCCTTCAAACAGTTGTCCGTGCGGGCGGAGGCGTCTTCTTTGATACTCCCGATGAAATAGCTGCCTTGGGATACAGCGGTCTCGGTTTCCGGGCAGATGTTGTCCACGTCGGCGCTACGATCCCATTCACGCCCAGCGAACTCAATATTCCAATAACGGCAACCGCGCCCTACACCAACGCGACGATCACGGCATTTCCGACCCACCTGCAACTGCCCTACACGCTCGAATGGAATGCCAGCCTGCAGCAAGCCCTTGGCGCGAACCAGTCGGTGACGATCTCCTATGTCGGTGCCAATGGCAGACGGCTCCTTGGTCTGCAAGAATCGCTGCTCACGGCACTGAATCCAAACTTCGGTTATGTGCAATATTTCCAATCCGGAGTTACTTCAAACTATCAGGCCCTTCAACTTCAATTCCAACGATCCGTCGCAAAGGGGATCCAGGCGCTCGTTGCCTATACCTGGTCGCACGCTCTTGATTACGGCTCGAACGCAACTGCCCTCCCATTGCAGCGCGCAGACGCTGACTTTGACGTCAGGAACAATTTGCAAGGCGGGATGACCTGGGAGCTGCCTAAACTAAAAGACGGGCACATTGTTGGCTCGGTGCTCAATGATTGGGCGTTGGATGCTCGCTTGAATATGCGAACGGCGTTTCCGATAACGCTGGGCGGTACACTCACCATCGATCCGGCAACGGGATCCGAATTCCCAGGCACTCTGAACATTGTGCCTGGGAAACCATCCTATCTGTATGGCTCGCAGTATCCGGGCGGTAAGGCCATCAATCCGGCCGCTTTCAGCGTGCCTCCCGCCGGCGTTGTAGGCAATGCCCCGCGCAATCAGCTACGGGGTTTCAATGCGGCGCAGCTCAATCTGGCGGTGCGTCGGGAGATCCCCATCTTGGAGCGACTCCGGCTCCAGTTTCGAGCTGAGGCCTTTAATGTCTTGAACCATCCAAACTTCGGCTATGTCGACCCGTTATACACGGACGCGACCTTTGGGCAGGCAACGTCCATGCTGAACTCCAGCCTGGGAACTGTCGCTTCGCAATATCAGCAGGGTGGAGCTCGCTCGATGCAGTTTGCCCTCAAGCTACTCTTCTAATCCCACCGTCAGCTTTATTCGTTACAGGAGATCGTCATGTGCCTTACCCTGCGCCTGTTCCAGCGGCCGCGAGGCAACTCGCGCCTTATTTTGCTCTGCGTTGCCCTGGCAGCACTCTTGTCTGGACAAGCACGTTGTCAACAGAAGTCGTTTTCCGTGAAAGATGACATCGCCATGGTTCGATTCAACGATCCTTCCGAGGAAGCGAATGCCTCGACACAGGACTGCGACCTCTACTCGCCCGATCGAAGGTACGTTGCGGTTGTTACCACCAGGGGACTGCTGGGAACCGATCAGGTCCAGTCCTCCATCTCAGTCTTCGACCTGCCAGCCGTTGAAGGGTTTCTGCAATCGCCTTCGCACCCCCGGCCAAAGCCGAGCGTCGCTGCCACCGTTACGTCCATTCCGTACGGTGAACAGACGATAGAGTATGCCCCGGTCATCAAGGATGTTCGTTGGTCTGAGGACGGCAAGCGTCTCTACTTTCGGGGGCAGAACGAACGTGGAGGGTATCAGCTTTATGAGGCCGGCATAGACGGGAATGGCTTCCAGAACCTGACACCATCTTCCTATGACGTTGATCGGTACGACCTGGCCGGTGACACCATCGTGTACACAGCCGCTCCTATGGATGGCTCTCGGCCGCCACCGGGAACGGCCATCAACAGAGACGCTCTGGACGTAACCGGCTACCGGTTCAAGGACATTCTCTTTCCCGGGCAGATGACCTCCTTTGAGCCGCACACCTACTCCGTGTTCGTATTGTATTTGGGTGGGCAGCACTCCATCCCGCGGAAAGTGCCGGGCTATTCTGTTCTCGACACGCCTGTGTATCTGTATACCCTCCCATTCCGGCTTTCGCCCGATGGCACTCGTTTGATCTCCGTCGAGCCGGTAACCGGAGACATCCCAAAGTCCTGGGAGCGCTATGACCCCCTTCCTCTCCTCAAATACCTCCGTGTGAGAAGCGATGATCCAGACCTCACCCGACCCGATAACCTCTTACGCCTGAGACAGTACGCCCTGATCGATCTCGCGTCGGGCAGAAAGACGACCTTGGTGGCTGCTCCGAACGCTCAGGCTCTCGGCTACTTGGCCTACGCAAATCGCGTCGCCTGGTCGAACGACGAAGGTCGAGTGTTGCTGACCAACGTATTCTTTCCAATCAATCCGGACGCTGCACCAGCCCCCTCCATTCCCACGAAGCCCTGCACCGTGGCCAGCGTGGACCTGCCATCGCTCGATGAGCGGTGTCTCTACTTTGATGGCGATGCCATCCCCTTCCGCTCAGGACACGTATTGGACGTACGGTTTGGCAGGGACCGCAATGAAGTACTTGTTTCCCTCAAGCTGGACAACAAGGAGCAGGAACTCATCACATTCCGTCTGGAAGGGAACGCATGGAAGTTCGTCTCTGAAGAGCCCGTTCCCAGCAATGGCGCCACAGGGCAAGAATCTGCTCGACAGAGTGCAGGGCACACTCCCGATGTAAGGGTCTATATGAGGCAGAGCCTCAATGACGCCCCGGCGTTGTGGGCTTCCGACACGCTTACCAAGGAGGACCGCTTGCTGTGGAACCCGAATCCCCAGCTTGAGCGCCTTTCGTTTGGGGAAGCCTCAGTCTATCGCTGGAAGGACCCAACCGGCAGGCAGTGGACAGCGGGCCTGGTGAAACCGGTTGGCTACGTACCTGGACACCGTTACCCGCTGGTCATCCAGATGTACATGTTTCGAGAACACCAGTTCCTTACAGACGGGACGGATCCTTCGGCACTCGCAGCGCGGCAACTGGCCAGCGCAGGATTTGTTGTACTTCAGATCCAGAAACAGCCGGATGTGCTATCCGACGAAGATGCTCAAACGGGCCTTGCAGGATATCGTAGCGCTATCCTTAGCCTTTCCAAGGATGGCCTGATCGACCCCACCAGAGTCGGTGTGGTCGGCTTCAGTTGGACGTGCTGGTATGTGGTGAACGCACTCGTCAAGGATCCCCATCTCTTCGCGGCAGCAACTATTGGAGATGGGCTCGATAACAGCTATATGCAGTACCTGCTCTTTGCCCCTGATGACCCCAGTCTCCAGGAACAGATGAACCGAATACGCGGCGGCAGTCCGTTTGGAGCCGGGCTGGATCGATGGGTCAAGAAGGCTCCAGGGTTTCACCTCGATCTGGTGCAGGCTCCTGTCAGGATCGAGGCCATTGGCCCAGCGTCAGTCTTGCAGGAGTGGGAGCTCTACGCTTCTCTTCGCATGCAGCACAAACCTGTAGACATGATCTATTTTCCGAATGGAACGCACATTCATCGAAAGCCGCAGGAACGCCTTGAATCTCAACAAGGAAATGTGGACTGGATGCGCTTCTGGCTTCAGGACTATGTAGATCCCGACCCGGCAAAACGCGCCCAATACCAGAGATGGCGGAAACTGAGAGCCGACCTCGCCGCGCCTCGCTCGAATGCGGCAAGCGACTGAACGAAGAGTGGTCCGGCTACTCGAACTCCGAGCGGCCGGACCGGTTGATTTGCAGAGCACTAGAGGTTGGCGATTACTCGTCAGCCTGATAGGCTGCTCCGTTGGTGAGCAGCCCGCTTCCGATCTCCTGCAGTGGCGCGCCCTTCACACTCTTAATGGCTGAGACGGCAGGGAAGACGCCAGTGATTTGCGGTTGGATGTAATGCATAGGTAGTTCCTCTCTTTGATGCAAATTTCCGTGCAGCTCAAGCCGTTCGAGTTGCCCGGAGCTCGGCGGCCGCTAAAACAAGGCCAAACTTGGACAAATAGGTTGCCGTTCTTCGGCGGTGTCGATTGCCCCTCTTCCATCAAAACGTGTACCTAGCCACAACTCATAAGCAATCGCTCGCAATACTGCCTGGTACCACTCCGCATTACCGGATGCTGTCGCCTTCAATGCGCACCGGAGTGAAGCAACGTCGATCAAGCCCATCTCCGCGATCCTCGAGCCGGAAATCAGGCTCTCCAATTTAGGCTGAGCTGCACGGACTGCATTCATGGGAGCACGAAGCTGAAATGCCTTTCGCCTCCTCTCCAGAATCTCGGAGGGAACGATACCTCGTAGGGCGCGTCGCATCATGAAACGCCGTCGTCCCGGACGTACCAGTTGTTCAGGGGGGATGCTGAACAGAAACTCTACAAGATTCTTGTCGAGCATCGGGTAACGGTATTCAGTTCTGAAGAGAATCTGTGGAGACAGATGAGGGAGCGTCTCCATGACCTGCCACCAGCTCAGCGCATTCTCTAAACGATGAGGTGCGATACCGATTCTTCTTGGAACCATATCCATAGCTCGTTCATTGTTAGCGCAACAGTCGCGTAGTTCCCTGGATATCCATGGTGGAATGGGCCTACTCTTCGGATTGCTCCGCGTATAGAGCTGCGCCGTATAGCGCACGGTATTGGACGTCATTTCGACCAAGGGGCAACGCTCAGGCAGGGACCATGCAACCGCCTGGCGAAATAAGGTGCGGAGTTTCCCGGATACGAGATAGTCGGCCAGCTCCGGCAACCCGTCCGGTACGCCTCCAAGTACCTCGTCCCCGCCGATACCGGAAAGAATGGAGCGGTATCCCTTCTCCCAAACAGCGTGCAGGAATACCTCCTCCTGTTTTAGGGAGAAGCTGTCAGCACCTGGAAGCTGATAGCTTCCAGCCTCCGAATATGGCTCTTCGAAGGTGCGTTGTGAAAATGCCACATCAACATGAATGCCGATCTTTCCCCGCCTCGCTTCAGTGATGGAAAAATATCGCCGTTCATCGAGAGAGGCTTCTGAATCATCGAAGAAGGAAATGGTATCGAGGATCTCCGCATCCGGGTTGGCTGCACGCCGTATGAAATCGGACATGCAAACGATGGAGGTCGAATCCATCCCACCGCTCAACTGTGCGAGGATCGGTGCACCGCTGCCAGTCCGTCGCGTTATTGCCTGCTGGAACGCGGCAAGGAAATGCTCGTCGTACTCCGCATCGGTCCTGTAGCGAAGAGACGTCTTGATCAGCGGACTCCAATGAGCCTGTTGAGAAACGATCCGGTTTCGGACTACAAGATAATGTCCCGGCAGGACTGACCGAATGTCCTCATACGGAGTCAGATCACGTGTCAGAGAGCAGGAGAGATACGCTGCGGCATAATCCTCGGAGAGAGGAAGGGCCGCTCCGGTTGCCGTGAACGTGTCCAAGTAGGTCGCCCATTGCATCCGATGACCCTGACGCCAAAAGTACAACGACCTGGTTCCAGCATGATCCCGCGCCAGAATGAGCTTCTGTTCCCGCTTGCACCACAGCGACAGTGCCCAGTCGCCGGTCAGGCGTGCGAAGCACTCTTCGCCCCAACGCTGGAAGGCCGCCAATACGATCCTGGAGTCCGAGGGCTTGGCATCGTCGCAGTCGAGCAACTCAACGAGCTCCTGAACATTGTCCAGTCTGCCGTCGAAGCAAACGACATTTCCGTAAGCATCTATGTATGGGCGGGCTTCCATGACGGAACGTGCATGACTCAGATACGGCTGCAACCCCATGCCAACGCGACCATCAACAAATACAGCCGACTCGCCCGTGGCGTAGCGCTGCGTGAAGGCTGAGAGTTGGCGCAATTCGTCCTCCTCCACCGACGCCCCGTGTTCTTTCATCAATCCCCAAAGGATGCTCATGGACCACCTCGTTCAACAGCGTTCCAGCACCTGAAATATTTCGGTGACGTATGGCTTATCGTTGACCACCCGGTCCTGAATCTCCACCCACGCGTGCGATTGGAACGGGAGCAGTTGCGCACCGATCACCATTTCGGCATTCCAGCCATGACGGCGGAGCAGAACCGTTGTTGCCGCCGAGCGCTGCAGGCACAACACCCGTTTCAAGGAGAAGACGCAGGCGAGATCCATCGCATGACAGAGTGCGGTATCGCTGACACGAGGCGGATTGTTAGCAATCGGCTGTCTGCGAACTGCGGTGTGAACCTTGTCAAAGCCGCAGAAGCGCATCAGACATCCGAAGTAAAGCAAGTAAGCCCAGCTTTGAAGAATCAGTCTCATCTTGGCGCACCTTCCTTGGCCTTCACCCGGCACATGCCCGGGATTCCCGAACGACGCGCAGCAATGCCGTATCCCGCGCAGCTTGATCCATATGTCTTGCGAGTGTGCGGACATACACCAGTCGCCGGGAGTTGTTTGTTATCGAGGACCGCAGCCAATCACCCCGTCCATACATTGCGGACGCGGCGGCGATCATAGGCATACAGGCAATCCCTCGGTCCATTGCATCCTGACCGCAGACATCGCTCATGACGGCGCGATACCGGTCGATCAAGGTTCGATCCCATCGGGTCTTGAGCTGGACATCCGCTGGTTGATTCAGCAGGAGAAGATGTTGCAGCGTCACCAACGGGTATCCGATGTATGCCTCGCTCCAGTCAATGAACTGGCAGTGGCCATCGTCATAGAGCACGTTGCCCGCATTCATGTCTCCGTGCAGCACCGTTGCCGGAATCGCCATCTCTTCGGCGAAATCGCACGTCGCGTCGAAAGTCCGGTGAAGCCGTCTCAGTCGCTCCCCCTCAATACGAGGTGCCTTAGTGGACGTTTGCAGGTTCATGGCCTCACGGATTCTCTCGAACAGCAACTCCGAGTCCGCACGCAGGACACCCACGCGTTGATCGAACCCGCCCACAGCAAGCAGTTCTGTATCGCACCCAATTGTCATAACCTGAAGCTCCGCCATCGCCGTCACCGCGCATTCGAGGAGTACGAAGCGCTGCGCAGGATCCGCCGGAAGCATTGGATCGCTGGTTCTCTTGTCCGGCATGATCCACGCATTCCACTCCGGCCTTACATCGAGGATTTCCGGAAGGTGGCCAGGACAAAGTTTAGATAGAAGAAGCGTGACAGGGAGTTCATGCGCATGGGGCCATCCCGTTGCCTTCAGCCAGTAGCTTTGGCCACTCCGCATCGGGAAACGTAGCAGCGCGAACGCTCCCCCGGCATTGAATTGCTCGATGTCCAGCATGGACGTGATCGTTGCGCCTGTCGCTTGCTCGACCCAATGGGTAGCCTCAGCAAGCCAGCCCAAACGAGAAAATGGGCTTTCCGTCTCTCCCCGTAGTAGGGCGTACAGCAGGGCACGTTCGTGCTCGGAAAGGTCGCTCTCCGAAATCTGTTCGACAGACGCTGTGCGGAATGCGCCAGGTGCATTCTCGGAGATCAACTCCACGACGGCACAGGGGGAAGATCCTTCTTCCAGCGAGAGCAAATCAAGCACCAGTCCATGGATACCCCATCCAGTCACCATCGCGTTATGCAAGCGCGGAACCACACGGACGTTAGCGGGGACGTTGGCACGCGGTAGCCGATGCTTGCCTGCACCATCGAAGGCCAGCAGCGTACGGGAAGCCGGATGGATCAGAACAATGCGGTACTCGGTACATTCGAAAGCCGGAGCGTGTATAGCCATGTCGTCCCCTCTGCAACTTCAATCAGCCGACAGATCATGCGCTTTCAGTTCGGCTAGAAACGCAGCCACGCCGCGTTCCACCACCTCAAGGGTTTCGCCGGTTTCGCGGGCAAGATTCGCCGCAATCGTCTCGGCCGTCTCCCCGCGCTGCAATTCCTGCCAGATATAAGCGCCGGTAGAATTCAGGGTCGTGATCGTGCCTGACGGCATATCCAGAACCGCTGCGCCATCCTCGTTGATTACGGTCCGAAGCGGAGTCCGTTCGTTCACCATGAGCGCCCTTTCGCCACGCCGTCGCATCCGAAGACGGCGGGTAGTGAACAGAGCGTACTCCGGAACTTGTGAGTAGCGAGAAAGAACCTGCACGTTTGGCCAAAATTACTCCGCCATGGTCACGAGACCTAGACAGGCACGGCTACTCCCATAACGCGGTTCAACGCCGCAACCTCGTCTTCACCGAACGCCGCTTTTGTCGGGAGGCCGTGGGTGTTGGATAACAGAACGTATCCGGCTCCTTCTCGCTCAAGATAGCCGCTGAGGATGTTCATACCTCGGCGAAGCACGTAGAACGGTCGGGACCATCCTCTTTTGTTCCGCTCGTTCTCGATCACAGGAGGAGCGACGATGGGTTCCAGCAGCATCCATGACCCGGCAGCTATCGCAGGTTCGAGGCCCTGGAGGTCGCAGGGGTGCGCCAGTCGTACCACCGGGGCATTGCGTAAGTGCAGCGTCGGAAACTTCAGCGACAGAAGTGGCGGCCAATCCACAAACTCCGGGCCCATCGCCTTCCAGACGGCACTCGGCGTCGGCAAAGGTGCCTGATCGGCGTGCGCCAACAGCTCGGAGAAACGGCGCGCGTTGAGCATCGTTTCGAGCGAATAGCGCCCACGATCGCTGATCGGAGGGCCACTGCCCCGGAGTGAGTCGGAGTAGCGCGCAAAATGAGCAAGCGTGAGTTGGATCAAGGCACTGACATGCGGCTCCGACGAGCCGGGACTGCGATATCGCCGTTCCGTTCTGCCGCTCAACGGGGATTGAAGCAGGTTCTCCAACAATTCACGAATCGCCGCTTCTTCCTCCTTGGATCGCTGAAAGCGCCTGTGCTTGGCCATCAACAAGTGGTCCCTCGACCTGTGTTCCCAAGGCAGGGTCAGGGCGGCGCCGAAACGGCGTAACGGTAATGAACCGTGTATCTTGTGCTCTGGTTGCGGGAGAGCATGGGCAAACATGCGAATACGTCCTGCCACCCGCACTTCGCCCGGGTAGGCGAACTCCTGCGCCCTGGCGTAGATTCGCGTCGTCGCGAGCAACTGTAGCCTTCCGCGCGTCACAACACATCGACTGCAGCGATACCCGTTCCCGAACTGGAGCAGATACATCAAACGCGGATTGGGCTGCTGGGCTTCCGCTTGGTCGATAGGCTCGACGAGCGCCATCGATCCCGGCGGCAGACTTGTGCCATGACTATCCTCCGTTCCGACATGGACATAAAACACTCCTGGCCGACGCCATCTCCTGGCGTCCAAAGCCCGAATCGGAAGCGGAGGCTCCCACTGTCGTACCAGGTCCCCCAGCATGGCATCGGATTCGAATGCAGGTGCCGGAGCCAGTTCCAGAGGAAGGTCTACCAGCCTGTCCCGGTCGAATGTGTAGGACTCGATGATATGGGTGCGGGCAGCGTTCCATCGCAGATCATATTGCCGAATGGCCTCCAGATCATACCCGAACAGCTTGTGCGCCCCTCCGATGGTCAGCAGGAAAGTCTCCGCAATCTCCATCAACGCATGGAGTGTTGGGTGGTCACCGGTTCGGCGCAGATTGGAGATGAGATATTTTGCGACGACATCGCGCCGTTCCGCAGCTAGTTGATCGCGCTCATGGGTGAGCTCGATCTGTCGAAACAGGTCTCTGAGGTGCGTGAGCACTTCGATGATCTGTGGGCGCGGAACATATCGATACACAGCGAAGTGCTCCTCCTGAAAATACTCAATACGGGAGTTGCGATATCGCAAAGCAAACCACATCAGATACACATCATCAGAACACAGTTGTTGGTTCTGCGACAGAGACAGATATCCGTCACTATCGAAGTTAGTTTCGTAACAGTCTCGTGTCCTGCCCGCAACCCCAGGGCAATCGCATTTGAAATTGGGTTGAACCATGCGAGGGACTTCCGCGAGGCGTGTGTCTCGTAGAAGTTGATCCACAGGGGGTGTGGATCAAGGTGGGACGAGCGGAAGATGAGACGGTGGAACAATTTGCATCGTGTTGGGAGGGTCTTGAAGATCCGCGCAGCGGGAATGCGCGGTTACACGATTTGCATGAGCTTCTGATGATTGCATTATGTTGCGTGCTGTGCGGTGGCCAGGGCGCAGTGGACATGGCGCTGTTTGCCAAGGCCAAGGAACCATTTTTACGCAGCTTTCTGAAGCTGCCCAACGGAGTTCCCAGCCACGACACCTTCAGCCGTCTGTTTCGCAATCTCGATCCGGAGCAGTTTCGCGCCGCGTTTCAGCGCTTCATGGCGGAGTTCTCCGCCGAGTGCGCGGGCGTGGTAGCCATCGACGGCAAAGTGGCGAGGCGTTCGTTTGACACGGCCAGCGGCAAGAGCGCCTTGCACATGGTCTCGGCCTGGGGCTCGGAGCAGCGGCTGGTACTTGGCCAGATCGCTACGGACGCCAAGTCGAACGAGATTACGGCGGTGCCGAAGCTGCTCCGGATGCTCTCGCTGAAAGGTGCGATTGTGACCACCGCCGCGCTCAACTGCCAACGGGCGATTGCCCGGCAGATCGTGGAACAGAAGGGCGATTACGCGCTGGCGTTGAAGGCCAATCAGGAAACCCTCTACGACGATGTGGTGTTGCTGCTCAACGATCCGGAAGCGCCGCAGGCAACGATGCCGCCTGCAGTCGAAGCCGATCACGGGCGCATCGAAACGCGCACGGCGACCGTCTCAACCGAGGTGAAATGGCTGCAGGAGCAGCATCAATGGCCCGGCTTGCAGGCCGTCGGCAAGGTGGAGAGGGTGCGGCAAACAGCGGAGAAAACCACGACGGAAACCGCCTACTACCTGCTCAGCAAGCCGCTGGTGCCGGAACGCTTCAACGAAGTGGCGCGCCAGCACTGGGGCGTGGAAAACAGCCTGCACTGGCGATTGGATGTAGTAATGAATGAAGACCAGGACCGCACCCGCATGGGCCACGGGCCAGAGAACTTGACCGTGCTGCGTCATATGGCCATCAATGCCATGCAGAAGGAAGGTTCCAAAGGCTCCCTGCGTGGAAAGTTCAAACGAGCAGGTTGGGACGACCAATTCCTCTATCGGCTCCTGGACATGTTTTGAAATGCGATTGCCCTGCCCGCAACCCCGCCCCCAAAATGAGGCGTGCTGCCGCACGCGAATAAGGAAGCCAAGCCTCGCTGAGGGCGCTGCCCTGGCGCGGCACAAGAGGTCTCCCCATAATTTTTCTGCGAAAAATCACTGCGCTTCGCTTGCCCTTCGGGTGGGCGATACCCCTCCTCATTGCGCCTTGCCGCCCCGCCTTCGCCAGGAGGCGTTCGGCATGTAGGTACATGCCACGCATGGCATGAAAAGCAACGGCCAAGGCCAAGGCGGAAACACCCATGAACAGCGTAGCCACCACCCCCATCGTCAACCCATCCACTCAAAACCTCAAACAGCCGCAACAACGGCAGACGGCGAAAGAGATCATCGCCGCTAACGTGAAATGCCTCATCGAGCAGTTGGAGGCAGGACATAGCGACGTGCTCACGGCCTATCTCGACGCGATGAGCCGCTTTCGTTCGTATTCCTTCGGCAATGTGTTGGAGATCGCCAGACAACGCCCCGGAGCAACGCGCGTGGCAGGCATGTACGCGTGGAACCAGCTTGGCCGCCGCGTGAAGAAAGGCGAGAAGGGCATCCGCATTCTTGCTCCCATCATCGGCATCAAGCGCAAGCGCGATGAAGAGGCAGAGAAGGACATCACCAAGCAGAACACCCGCGTCCTGGTTGGATTCAGGGATGCCTACGTCTTTGATGTGGAGCAAACCGATGGCCCCGACCTTCCCCAGATGGAGCACGTTCAGGGCGATGCGGGCGAGAACTACGACCGTCTTCTGGCATTCATTGAAAAGCAGGGCATCGAGCTTGTCTTTACCGAGAAGATCGCGCCCGCGCTTGGCGTGAGCTATGGCGGGCGCATCGCCATCCTGCCCGGACAGTCGAAGGCCGAAACCTTCGCCACGCTGGTGCATGAGCTGGCACACGAACTCCTGATGCACTCCAGCCGCCGCACGACGACCACCAAGACGGTACGGGAGACGGAGGCCGAGGCCATCGCCTTCGTTGTCGGTAAGGCGATTGGTTTGCAGACGGGCAATGCCAGTGCGTCGTACATCGCGCTCTATCACGGCAATGCTTCCTTGCTGATAGAGAGCCTTGAAGTCATCCAGCAGGTCTCCGCAGTCATCCTTGCCGCACTCGAATCGTCCGCGACCGAAGAGACGATCCCCGATGCAGAACTGACGCGGGTGGCGTAATGAACGCCATCCTCGCAATCCTCAAACAGGCCGGAGGTTGGCACCACGGCCTGTACCTCAAGATCGAGAACCAAGTACAGAATGCCTCTAACATTTTTCCTGATGGTCTTCGTTCTGGCCATGCCATTCCTGGTGATCCGCGCGGTAACGAGAATTCAGCTTTTGCCTGGACTGCCTGTGGCGGCGCTCATGGCCGTCTGTCTGGCGACGGCTGCTTTGATTCTCGTTTACCGGGATGATGGTGCCATGAGCGCGAAGGCACTACCGAACTTCAAGACGCCATCCACACCTTCATCACACACCGCATCCAAGACCCAAAACCCTTCGTCTGGCACAAGACAGCAGACCAATCCTCGACTTAGTAGCTCGCTTTTGTATAAGAACTTCGGACTCAGGACACTATCAACATGCGCAATTATTTATGTCGTCGTGTTTAAAAGGAGTACTTAATGCCCCCGTCTGGGAATAGTGGCATCTGTGTCTGCTCGGAAATTCCCCCACCCTGCTGACGTGGTTCCCACAGATACTCATAGAAGTTCTGACGGTTAAGAGCATTTTCAAGTCCAGCATACCAAGTCATCACTCCACGACCGATCTTGCGGCTCTGTTCAACGCGGAAGTCGAGGCGTTGATAAGAGGGTGCACGAAGGGCATTGATTTCAGACAGGTTATAAACATCGCGATTCTGTGCAATGCTTAGAGGCATGTTGTCGGGAGTGTACGGGACACCGGAGGTCGCAGTATAACGCCAGGACAGGATTAACCGATGGGCCATCGCCCAGGTACCCATCAGGTTCACCTGAAGAGGGACATCGTAGTTACCACGGCGCAAGATTCCATCACGACCTGCATACCAACTACGTGCATAAGCCAATGTACCAGTAAGATCCAAGGTGGACGTCATATGCGTCTGCACGCTAAGCTCCGCACCAGACGCAGTGCCAGTCCCCTCTCCTACCATAGGCATCATCAGGAAAGCTTGTCCAAAGGTGTCCGTGATATTGGCTAAGGAGAGCTGTGGGTAGTTAGACGCAACTGGATAGTCGAGGTAACGTTTTTGATAGAGTTCAAGCGTGACCCGCGCTCTATTGTTATCCGCCACGATCACGCCAGCGGTAATTTGATTGGACCGAATCGGTCGAAGGTTCTTGAGATTATTGAAGCTGAGTAAGTAAAGCGTCGGCGGAAGTTGTTCATACTGAGAGTAGCCGACGTGCGTAAGCTTGCCCATGATCGGGATGGAAAAAAGCACTCTGCTGGTGCCTCCAGCATGGCCTCCAAGCGCCCACTGCTCCTCACGTTCTCCCGCCGAAAGAGTAGCATCATGCTTGAAATGAAACGTAGCTTGAAGATAGGCCCCTGAAGAGAATGGTGCAAATTGTCGGTTCATCGCCATGACGTCTAGTGGAGCTGGGTTCTGACTGTATGGACTCTGCAGGCCAATCGGTTGTGCCACTCTGTAGTTAAGTTGGTCGACCGAAGCATTACCTCCCGTCGTAAGCGTAAGAAAACGATTCCACTCGAAGACCCAGTCATACTTAAGAGTTGTAATTTGATCTGTCGTGTTTTCGTTATAGACAATGGCGCCGTCTTGTAGTTGCCCATTCTCAATCACAGACTGGTTCTGAGCCGCATGTGCCAGACTCATGACACCGAAAGACCGATCTGAGAACAGGTGTTGCCAATTAGCTCCTGTGGTATTGCGCCAACCGGCATACGCGATATTGTACGGGTTGGTCTCTTGAGAGTCATTCCATGCAGGAGTTATTTTGATGGAGTCAATTCCCGTGAGCGACATTCCCCACCAGCTATCCTTATCATTGATGCTGTTCTGCGCTCGAACAAAAGCATTGCGATAATGTGGTACCCCGTCCATTCCAATATTGCTTGTTAGATATTGAAGAATTCCATCCCGAGCGGACACGAAGAGCGAGCCATTTTGTCCAAAGGGTAGTGCGATCGAACCGCCGACGCCGGCGATTCCTGCTTCCGTTGTGAAATGGCGGCTGATCGGGCCCTCGGTGCGAGTTGATATTTCTACAACCGCCGATAAGCGTTCGTCGAAATGATCATCGTATGCATCCGTATGAAAGTCAATTTGCTGGATGGCATTGGCATCCAGCATGGACACAAAGCCTCCGGTGGTATCAGAAAGGGCAAGTTGGTTAATCGAGGGAACGTCGATGTTGTCCACAACGAAGAGATCTTCGGACGGATTTCCTCCGCGAACCAGGAAGTCATTTCTCTGATCGTTATCGGATACTACTCCAGGCATCGTCTGGATGAACCGCGATAAGTCCCCAAAGGTGCCAGCCGAGGTCTCAATTTCGCTTGGAGTAATCGGCCTAGTAAAACCCTCTTCGGCGATTGATCCACTTGGTCTCGCAACAACCTGTACCTGTGTTTTCTGCGAATAGAACTTGTGGTCCGCAAGGTCATGATCCAGAATCGTACTATCATTTTCAGCGTGAGCTATAGAAGGCACAAATGACATATATGGTAAGTCAGGACATGGTATGGATAGAAAGCATTTAGCTGACCAGACAAATGGGCTTGGAGCCATAACTAACTGAACGGCCTCATTGCCGCTTGCTTCGCTCGGCGAGCTTGCATAGATAGATAGTGGGGAGAGCATCATAGCGATGATGAGAGCTATAAATAATCCAATGGAACGCACTATGACACCTTTCTTCGACCGTGTGTTTCCTATCGGCGGAATCAAGGCATAACATGAGATTGTGGGGTTGGAGAGTAAAACCCTATGACGAGAATACGGAACAATGTCCGGCTTACGATGGATTGTGGATTTAGACCACGGGTTACGGCTATCCAAATGGGAGAGCAGGAAGAGTGAATTTTCCTGGCGGCGGCAAAGGAGAGAGGTGGCCTGGAAGGGCTGATCGATCCACAGCCAGAGATTGCGATAGACGAAGAGTTGGATGAGCAGGGCGCGCGAGATTGGACGGGCCCCTACTGAAGCGGGAGCGAAGTTGCAGGAACTTGAGCACGAGCAAGACAATCAGTGTGGCCCGGATCTGGATCTGCGGAGCATTCTCTCTGGCGACAATGAAGGTCTCGATGCGTGGATTCTGTTTCCGAGCCTTAACTAATTATCCGACCTGTCAGCGGCTCTTATAGATGCATGCGATGGCGGAGACGACGAACTCGCGATCGCTGCGGAGCAAGGCCAGAGAGCGCTGCTGCTCGTGATCCCAGCCCTCGATGCGGCGTAGGAACAGGTCAGAGTGCAACGCCGCGGTGCATCGGCCAAGCGCAGATGACACAGCTTCCCTTCGCTGGTCGGCAGCCCACCACAAATCTCCCGCTACGACTGCGCTGGCCTGAGATGGCAACACAATATCGTCTACAAACTGCCCTCCTGGGCAGGACGTTCGCCCAAACTCGGCCAGCGTAAACAACCGCAACATCAAAGTGAAAAGCTTGATACTCGTATTGCGGTGGTCCCGGTAGTTCGGACAGTTTTTGTTTTTTCCTAAGTGGAAGTTCTTGTTTTTAGGCTGCCATGGGTTCTGGCAGGCGGTGGAAGTATACCTGATCGGGCGTGAGGGCTTTCAGACTGGAGTGAGGCCGGATGGAGTTGTAGAACTCCAGGTAGCGGGCGATTGAAGTTCTGGCCTCCTGGACCGAGGCGTAGGCGTGTAGGTAGACATCCTCGTACTTGATGGACTTCCAGATACGTTCGACGAAGACGTTGTCGCGCCAGCGGCCCTTGCCATCCATGCTGATCGTGATCCCTTCTTCTTTGAGCTTCCCGGTGAAGGCCTCGCTGGTGAACTCCACCCCAGCGACGAAGACCTGTCGCCGGGGACCCCGGAACTGGCTGCCCTGATCGGTGTTGAAGATCTCCGGTTTTTCATCTCTGGAAAGAGCCTCTTCCAGGGCCTCGATGCAGAAGCTGGTCTCCATCGTGATGGACAGCTTCCAGGCCAGCACTCGGCGGCTGAACCAGTCCACCACCGCGGCCAGATAGACGAAGCCACGCGCCATGGGGATGTACGTGATGTCCATGGCCCAGGCCTGGTTGGGCCGCGTGACGGCCAGGCCGCCCAGCAGGTACGGATAGATCCTGTGTCCTGGCGCGGGTTTGGAGGTGTTGAGCCGGCGATAGATGGCCTCGATGCACATCCTCTTCATCCACGTGGCGATGTGCCGCCGGCCTACCTTCAGGCCTTGTTGGCCAAGCAGATCGCGCAGCATCCGGCTGCCGGCAAAAGGATCGTTCAGATGCAGCTCGTCGATGCGCCGCATCAGCCACAGGTCTTCGTCAGAGATCGGACGCAGCCGATAGTAGACGCTGCTGCGGCTGATGCTCAGGGCCTCGGCCTGTTGCTTGATGGGCAGATCGTGCGCGGGGTCGATCATCGCTTTACGCTCAGCAACCCTGCCTTGCTGAGCGCCCCCTCTAAAAAATCGTTCTCCAGTGCAAGAGCGCCGATCTTGGCGTGCAGCGTCTTGAGGTCTACCGCCGCTGCTGCCGGATCGGCCTTGGCGTCACCACCGAAGACCCCCACTGCTCCCTCCAATAACTGGCTCTTCCACTGCGTGATCTGATTCGGATGAATATCAAACTGCTCTGCAAGCTCGGCCAGGGTCTTCTCCCCCTTGATCGCGGCCAATGCCACCTTCGCCTTGAAGGTCGCTGTGTGGTTCCGACGCGGACGTCTGCTCTTCTGCTCTCCTCATCCCAGCCATCTTAGGCTGGCGATGTAAAGAACCTACACTTAGGCCCCTGTCCGATTTTGCTGAGCCACCTCTTATGACCTCGATGCCCTTCCTGTATTTTACGCATCTCAACACAAACCTTAGCAGAGTCCTGCCATCGCCATCCAAACTCTAATTCGGACAAGAATGTCCTTAGACTAACCACCGAGAAACTAAATATGCTGCCATATGCGCTCTATTCAGAAACGATAGACAATACCGCTTGATACGGTGATTTCCCAAAGATTTCCGCCGGTATAGAGAGCACCTGTCGCATTGTTCAATGGAGTTCTTCCAATTCCAAATTCCAGAAGACGATAGTCTATCCGATCCATAGGGAAATCTACGCCTCCGACAGCTTCATAGAACATGTGACCTACTGCTGCACCTTGGACGTTTGATGTTGTTCCACCACCAAGGAGAAACTCGGCATAGGGTCTCACAAGTTCACGATCACTTAGAAGTTCGGCACGCACTCCCCCTAGGCCGAATCTGTCATGCGCAGAGTAGGATACCCTAAAGTCCAATCCAGTGGACACGCGACCTATCTCGTAGCCCTCACGGTATACGCCAACCCCAATGCCAGCAGATGTGAAATACCCATTCTGAGTGGCGATGGATGTTTCCCTATTAGTAAAAACAAGGGTGCTATATACGGCAGTTTGAGCCTTAGCTTGCGCCGTAACTACATAGCTAGCAGCCATCAAAATAAAATATGCGAAAGCCATAATTGCTTTACGTTTGATCTTCATGATCTCTCCGATGTATATAGATCCAGATCGACCAACATATGTACTCGAATCTGGGCTAGCATTTATATCGGCATTCGTTTCGGAAAGATTAGATATGAAATTACGGCTCTGCGCAGAAATCTGTAAGGCATCGTGATTTTGGCAGGTTTTGCTTGAGTGCCGGAATGGGCTATTCTCCTCACGATGTGCAACAACGATTGGACGCGGATGTCGGGGTGGCCGGGCTATAAGCTCTACCGTAATGAGCTCAATGAGCCACGCAAAAGGCTGAAGCTTTGGATTCGGAGCATGCTTGGCAATAAAGTTGCTGGTTTGTTCTGGTTGCGGCAGGCCAGCGGGCAAAATGACAGCCAGCTATGAGAGGGAAGTGCGCGACCTGCCGTGCTTCGAGCACCTGACCACCGTGGTGGTCGAGCTACGAAGGTACCCCCGGCAGAGCCGGGGCTTTCTTTTGTGAGCCGCTCGAAGCGGCTTGAAGGGTAGCTAACGCGGCCCCAATTGAGTTGCGCCACCTGAAGGTGGCAAGGTCTTTTCCAGAGGTTCATCTGGTCTATCCGCTGATCTTCCTTCTCCTGGTTGCGGATATATTCCCGGATCGTCGCTTCATCCCGGCCTACGGTTGAGACGAAGTAACCCCGCGCCCAGAAGCTCTGACCTGCGTAGTTCTGTTTTCGCTCTCCATACACTCGTGCGAGGTGGATCGCACTCTTACCTTTGATGAACCCAACCACCTGAGACACTGCATACTTCGGAGGGATCGAGATCATCATGTGTACGTGGTCGGCCAGCAGATGCCCTTCTTCGATCCGACACTCCTTCTGCTCTGCCAACTTCCGGAATACCGCTCCAAGATGCTTCCTGAGGTTGCCGTAAAGAACCTTCCTTGGGCACTTCAGTATAAATACTACGTGGTACTTGCACTCCCACTTCGAGTGGCTTAAGCTCTCGTACTCGTCCATCCAGTTTCTCCTTGTAGTGTGCTTGGCGGCTCACGACACGGAGTCTCTGGGTGGACTCCCGTATATTTCAAACTTTTACTGCCTCCCCGGCAGAGCCGGGGGTTCTCCCGTTTGGAATAGAAAGCATGTACAGCTACTAAGCTGCTATGAAATAAGATTGGGCATGGACGCCGATGCCCAACTGGCCAGTTCTTCGCTGGCATGTGACTGCATCTGGCCGAACATGTCCCTTCAGCGCTTCGCCATACAGACTCAGCTCTGCCACCAGGAGTTTCAGAGTGTGGTTCTCCCCTCCGACTGCTTCCGGCGCTGCGCTCCAGGACTCTTTATCCCGACGGAACTCTGCTCCCAACAGTGCAGCAGTTCTAAGGAAGCTCTGCGCAGGGTGCTGATTTCTTGACGGCGATGATTTTTCCTCGTGGCGGGGGTGATTGAGGCTACGGAGGTCGTTTGCGGTTGCGTTTTTGTGTGTTTGGAGGCCGATGTGTCGGCCTCCAGACACACTACTGCCCGAGCACCGCTAGGCGTTTGCGGTGGAGGTACAGGTTCACCAGGGCGAAGTTGGCGCACAGCCGGTTGTGGTTCTTGGCGATGCCGCGGTATCTCACCTTGTCGAAGCCGAAGACGCGCTTCAGGATGCGGAAGACATGTTCCACCTTGGCCCGCACGCTGGACTTGCTCCGGTTGTTCTTGCGCTGTAACTCATCGACATAGTTCTTGAACCGAGTCCGCTTGCAGGTTATGTCCTGGGCCTTCGGTGCAGCTTCCTGGATCACCTCGGTCTGCCCCTGATAGCCTCCGTCGCCCCACACCGGGGTCCCCACGGACAGGTCTTCGTCCGTGGGGTGGCACACCTTGCGCTCCTCGCCGTGCAACAACTCCGGCAGCATGTGGCAGTCGGCCACGCTGGCCGCGCTGGTCGCCACCGAGTGAACATGGCCCTCCTTGCTGTCCACGCCGATATGCGCCTTCAGCCCGAAGTACCACTGGTTTCCTTTCCGGGTCTGGTGCATCTCCGGGTCGCGCTCGCCGCTCGCGTTCCTGGTCGACGATGGCGCATGGAGAATGGTCGCGTCCACGATCGTGCCGGTCGCGATCTTGATGCCCCTGGCCTCCAGATGCACGTTCACCGCCTCCAGCATCAACCCACCCAGATCGTGCTTCTCCAGCAGATGACTGAAGCCCAACACCGTTGTCTCATCCGGCGCAGGCGCCATGCCAAGATCGACGCCCACGAACCGCCGCAGCGCCGCCGACTCATACATCGCCTCTTCCACACCCGGGTCCGACAGGTTGAACCACTGCTGCACGAAGTACGTCCGCAGCATGATAGACAGCCCCACCGGCTGACGCCCCTTGCCCGCCTTGGCATAGTGCGGGCTCACCAGCGCCTCCAGCGCTGACCACGGAACGATCTGCTCCATCTCCTCCAGAAATACCTCGCGGCGACTCTTCCGCCCGTACTTCTCAAACACACCCTGACTCGCCAGACTCTGCTGCTTCATCGCTCCCACCTCACTCCTATCTGATTAATCAATCACGACGCAGATGCAGAACTTGTGCAGAGTCCCTAACGGATGGCCGTCGCACTTACATATTATCCATATGTATATTAGTGATTATGCGATACATTTACGGACGCTATGGTATATCAATCGGGTTTTCGCTGCTGCTGATCCTATTGATTGCCAACGCGATCGTCACAAGGCACAAACTTGGCGTGCAGACGGACGAGCAATCGTGGGCCGCTCACTCTGAGGAAGTGCTACTCGAAGTGAGTCAAGTGCAGTCCCTTTTGGGGGATGCCGAGATGAGCCAGCGTGGCTATATCTACACCGGTGAGCCAAACTATCTTCTGTCTTATGATATTGCGGTAGCGCAAATTGAGCCACACATCGTGCGGTTAGCTGAATTGGCCGCCGACAGCCCCCAAGAACAAGCGCGCATTGATTCGCTGCGGACTCTTGCACAAAAGAAAATGGCTGTGCTCTCCAAAGCCATATTGTTGTACCAGTCGGGCTATCCGAACATCGCCAAGGAACAGGTCGTGTCGGAGCGCGGTCGACTTCTTATGGAGAACATCCATAAAGACATGGACGATATTGCGCGGCAGGAGACAATCTTGCAAGCCGACCGGTCAGCTAGATACCAATTGAGCATTCGGCGAACGATCGCGTCGATTTATCTCGCCACCGGGGTCGCCGTGTTAGGCCTGCTCCTCCTCGCCTATTACATAATCCAGCAGAACAATCTCCGGGAACAGTACTCCCAGCAGACACTTGAGCGCGAGGAGTGGTTTCGTTCGACTCTAGCCAGTCTCGGAGAAGCGGTCATTGCGACCGATAAGCGAGGACAAGTCACCTTTCTCAATTCAGTGGCAGAACAACTCTTAGAGATCAAGCTTTCACAAGCGCAGGGCCAACCAATTGAGGCGGTCTTCCCCATCTTTTGCGAGTCCACACATCTGCCCATCGAGAGCCACGTGAAGAAGGTAAAAGGAGCGAGCCATGTTGGACAACTCACCAACGATATGGTCCTTCAACGGCGCGACGGTCATGTAATTCCCATAAAGAATAACGCTGCTCCGATCCTCGATAGTCGCAACGCACTAGTGGGGACAGTCCACGTCTTCCAGGATGCAACCTACCAGCGCCAGTCACAGGGGCACTTTCGCAACAACGAGAGGATTGCTGCCTCAAACAAGTTTACATCTGCCTTCTCCCGTGAGATCGATGTACCGCTCGGTATGGTTACCGACTTGATTTATATCGTGAAACTGGACGCAGGCGTCCCCCCTGGGGCATTCGATCTGCTAACCCGCGCCGAGAATGCTTTGGGGCGGGTTGTGCATATCACGCGAGAAGTGCTCGGTTTCTATCGAGAATCTAGTACGACCGAACAGGTTGACCTTTCCGCCCTCGTTGGTTCAGCGATCAAGATTTATTCCGGCAAATTCCATGAAAAGAACATCACAATCGAGCGCGACCTCCAAGCCTGCCCGTCAGTCAACGGCCTCTCAGAGGAGCTCAAACAAGCCATCTTCAACGTCATGTCGAATGCGGTCGACGCGGTTCCACTCGGCGGGACGATCCGAGCAGAGGTGTCGTGTTTTGATCGTGCAGACGGCAGAGCCGTCGGGATAAGCATCCAAAATAGCGGCCCAGGGATTCCTCCGCAAGACAGAGATCGCATCTTCGAGCCATTCTTCACAACCAAGGAGCACGTCGGCTATGGGCTCGGCTTGTGGAGCACCAAAGGAATTGTGGAGAGACACGGCGGCAGTATCGAGGTGCATTTTGAAAATGGATCGTCCTCCCCGCTTACCGTCTTTAATATTTTTCTACCAGTAGATAGGCCACTACAGCCCCTTGAATTAGGGCCTGATACAGCAGACGGAGGGTTTTGGAGGGAAGGAGCGGGCGTAAGCGCGCGCTAGAGGCTGTCATGAAGGGTCGCGGTAGCGACGATCATTGCTGATCGCCCCCCGCACAGATCCGCACGAGCGCTCATTAGCCCATGCGGCTCCTATCTTGGATGAGTGGCGGCGAAGCGGTCCAGGGCCAAGGATGCATCACGCCAGGTATAGGAAGCCATTGTGCGACCAGCTTGAGACGACCCAGGCGTACCGGTGTCTTTGACTACGGCGCTTAAGCGCTTGCCCCCAGTAGCGGAGCACGCGTTCCCGGAACAGCCCGAGGCTATCAAGGTTTCTGGGCACAGCGTAGTAGTTGAAATACCCCTGTACAACTGCTCTGAGCCACGCGCCGGTCAGAGGCACGGGATCATGCATGCGCATCCTGCTCAAGTATCTGCAACTGCGCTCCCGCTTCGGGTGGAGCCTGTCCAATCTGGCTGCTCTGTTGCGCCAGCAGTTATTCGTCTATCGCGACCTCTGGCTCTGAATCGATGAACCCTTCCAGCCATCGCCCAGGCTCTCCGGCGCCGCACAGCAGATCCTGCTCTTTGCGTCAATCCACTTGGACAGCACGAATGCCAACCTCAACTCCCAAACGATGACCACGACATGAAAACACCCCAGATTCCGCTATCCCGCGAGCCCCGTTCCGGCTAATTTGGACAGCAGTGAGCGAGCCTACACATTGCCGTCCTGGGTATCGGCAACATGAGTGCCGGCATAGCCAAGGACCTAATAGAAAGCCAAGACCATCGACGACGAAATTCCACTGCTATACGATCGACTCGTCAATGACGTTCGTGTAGGTGCATCATTCGATTATGAGTCGAGCCGAAGCCTCGGAATTCCAGCTTAGCTACGAAGAAAGCGACGTTCGGATCCGAATAGATCCTTGAATTCAAATGATATCCATCCGAGCAGACTCCGCTCCATCAGGAGCTTCCTCTCGTCAGTTGAGGGGCCACGCGATCTCCCCTTGAGTTCGCTCGTCTAAAACGGCCCTTGGCCAGCCCCGCGAGTCCGCCGGCCGCTACTCCCTGTAGCTGCTCAGGCGGGAGCCATCTGTCTTGAGCCGGGTCCACATCTGAGTTCGCTCGTCTAAACTGGCCCACCTGTACAAGCCCGGATGTAAGGATTCGGGATGGACAGGAGGCAAAAAGTGGAACTATTGGAAGTGATGCGGCGGGAGTACGCGGCCGGAGAGACGATTCAGGGACTATCGACGAAGCACGGTGTGCACCGGCGGATGGTGCGGCAGGCGCTTGCCAG
>JAJYBU010000041.1 GCA_021778845.1 Acidobacteriota bacterium | reverse complement strand
CGGTGGAGTATCTGACGCCGAACCTGCTGATCGAGGTGAGCTTCCATGATGGGAAGCCGGTGGGTATTGAGCTGCCGACGGCGGTGGAGATGACGGTGGTGGAGACGGAGCCGGGGATCAAGTCGGCAACGGCGAGCTCGGTGACCAAGCCGGCGAAGACCGAGACGGGACTGATTGTGCAGGTGCCGCCGTTCATCAATGAGGGCGAGAAGATTCGCGTGGATACGGCCGAAGGCGCTTATATGAGCAGAGCGTAAGAGCAGCCTCCGATGGTGGTTCACTTTCTCATTCGCGGGCGGGTGCAGGGCGTCGGGTTTCGCTGGTTCGTGCATCGCGAGGCGGCGGAACTGGGGCTACGGGGATGGGTGCGCAATACGGATACGGGTGAGGTGGAGATTGTCGCCGCAGGAGATGCGGAGGCGATTGAAGACCTGCGCGTGGAGCTGCGCAAGGGATCGCGCGGGAGCCGCGTGGATGCTGTGATTGAACACGAGTTGGAAGAGGCCGAGGCGGAGTCGCTGCGGTCGTTTGAGATTGAAGGAGCCTGGTAAGGAACGAACGCTAAACGCGAGACGTGATGCCAGCCAGAAGAGGAGATTGGATGACGATTAAGCCGATTGATTGCGAGCCGTTGAAGGAGATGATCCGCGCGGTGCCGGATTTTCCGAAGCCTGGAATTTTGTTTTATGACATTACGACGCTGCTGAAGGACAAGACGGGCTTTGCGCAGTTGATTGATGCGTTTGCGCAGTACTATATCGGCAAGAAGGTGGATCTGGTGCTGGGAATTGAGGCGCGCGGGTTTATCTTTGGGCCGGCGCTGGCGTACAGGCTGAATGCGGGATTTGTGCCGGTGCGCAAGCCGAAGAAGCTGCCGGCTCCGGTGGAGCGGGTGCAGTATGACCTGGAGTATGGCAGCGATTGCCTGGAGATTCATAAGGACGCGATCCTGCCGGGACAACGGGTGATTATTGTGGACGACCTGCTGGCGACGGGCGGAACGATGGAGGCGACGATTGAGCTGGTGAAGCGGATGGGCGGCGAGATTGTGGGGCTGACCGTGGCGATTGAGCTGGATTTTTTGAAGGGCAGGGAGAAGTTTCCGGAGATTGATGTGTTTAGCTTGATGCACTACGACGAGTAGGGAGGCTAGGCGGATGCGACGGATGCTGGTGATGCTGGCGGGGGCGATGCTGGCTGTCGCTGCGGTTGGTGTGCGGGCGCAGGAGGGTGCAAAGGCGTCGTCTGACGAATGGGGCAAGCTGGCTGCGTCGAACGACCTGGAGTTGAAGGGGAACCCGCCGTTTCACCTGGCGATGACGTTTCAGCTATTCGACCTGAGTGGCAAGCCGGAGGAGACGGGGAGCTTCGAGGAGTGGTGGGCCGCGCCAGGTTCGTCGCGGGTTGTCGTTCATATGGCTGGGCTGAAGGAGGATGGATGGGCGCCTGCGGGGGCGGCTCCGGCGGTGGTCCGCGATGGGTACCTGGTGCGCAAATTGGTAGAAGTGGCCGTGCGTCCGGTGGTGGCGTCGAGGCCTCCGGGTGAGGCGTTGAAGCAAGAAAATAGGGGGTCCGGAAAGACGCGCTTGCGGTGTGTCACGCGGCAGCAGATGTTGCAGCACCAACAAGTGGACGGAGAGACGCTTTGCACCAATCCGGATATCGATGATGTGCGAGCAGCGCTGGAATTCGGTGGGAGCATGGTGTCCATCAGGAACTCTATCGGGAAGTTTCATGATACGTTCGTAGCGCTGGGGCTGCAGATTTCGCTGCTTGGACGGAGTGCAATTACGGGCACAATGACGACGCTACAAAGCTTCGATCCGGCGACATCGGAGGTGAAACTGCCGCCGTCTGCCAGCGAATCGGTATCTCCAGGCCCGGAGGCCGGGCATGTTCCAGCACAGGTGATGGCTGGAGGGCGCGTGTCCTTTGTTGAGCCGACCTATCCGGACAGGGCAAAGATGCAGCACCAGAGCGGCAAGGTCATCCTGGGCGCGGTGATTGGTGCAGACGGAGCGATTCGTACGTTGACGCCGATCGCGAGTACGGATGCGATGTTTACCGATGCGGCGACCGAAGCCGTCAAGAAGTGGAAGTATTCGCCCTACATGCTGAATGGGGTGCCTACGGAAGCAGATACAACGATCATGGTGAACTTCAGATTAAATTGAAGCTAGACATGTTCTGCGGTGCAGGAGATGGTGCGCGAGGTGGGTGCGCACGAGGGTGGGATTTCCACTGCGTCAAACTGATTGCCGTGTGATGCATGTCACATACTATGGTCGCCGCCGAAGTCGAAAATGTTGGCCCAGTAGGTGCAATCCGCTCGGCTGGATTTGTATAGGTCTGCCCGCAGTCGATTGCAGCGACGAGCGAGGTGGTCATGGGACAGACGATTTGGCAATCGATGCAGCAGAAGGGGTACAGCCGCAGGGAGTTCCTTCAGTTCTGCAGCGCGGCCGCGGTGATCGCGGGGCTGGATAAGAGCAGCGTGGGCCAGGTCGTTTCGGCGTTTGAGACGCAGTCCAGGCCGGCGGTGGTGTGGATGCACTTCCAGGAGTGCACGTGCTGCAGTGAGAGCTTCATTCGCGCTTCGCATCCGACGGTGATTGACGTGTTGTTCGATGTGATCTCGCTGAACTATACCGAGACGCTGATGGCGGCGTCGGGGTTCCAGGCGGAGAAGAGCCTGAGCGATACGATCCGGGACAATAAGGGCAAGTACATTGTGCTGGTGGAGGGCTCGGTGCCGACGGCCGAGGACGGCGTGTACTGCATGATCGGGGGGAAGAGCGGCGAGTCGATTCTACAGACGGTGACGGCGGATGCGGCGGCGGTGATTGCGTGGGGGAGCTGCGCTTCGAATGGCTGCGTGCAGGGAGCGAAGCCGAATCCTACGAGCGCGACGCCGATTCACAAGCTGGTGGATAAGCCGGTGATCAATGTGCCGGGATGTCCGCCGATTGCCGATGTGATGATGGGCGTGGTGACGCATCTGCTGGTGCTGGGACAGATGCCGGAGCTGGATGATATTGGGCGGCCCAAGGAGTTCTACGGACGGCGGGTGCATGACACGTGCTATCGGCGGCCAAACTACGATGCGGGATTATTTGTGGAAGCGTGGGACGACGAGAACGCGCGCAAGGGATATTGCCTGTACAAGATGGGCTGCCGCGGACCGGTAACGTATAACGCCTGCTCGGTGGTGAAGTGGAACGAGGGTACGAGCTATCCGATCCAGTCGGGGCATGGGTGCATTGGGTGTAGCGAGGCGGGGTTCTGGGATAACGAACCGTTCTATCAGCATCTGCCGAGCTTCCCGGGATTCGGGATTGAGAGTACGGCGGATACGATCGGAGCAACGGTGGGGCTGGTGACGCTGGCGGGAGTGGCGGCGCATGCGGTGCTGACAAACGTGCGCAAGAAGAGCGTGATTGAAGAAGAACATCAAGACGATCAGAAGGAATAGTGAGGCACTATGGCACGTGTAGTCGTTGATCCTATTACGCGAATTGAAGGCCACCTGCGGATTGAGGCAGTGGTAGAAAACGGCGTCATCACGGATGCGTATAGCGCGGGCACCATGGTTCGCGGCCTGGAGATTATTCTCAAGGGCCGCGATCCGCGCGATGCGTGGGCCTTCTGCGAGCGGGTGTGCGGCGTTTGCACGACGGTACATGCGCTGGCCAGCGTGCGGGCAGTGGAGGATGCGCTGGGGATCAAGGTGCCGCCGACGGCGGAACTGATCCGCAACATCATGGAGACGACACAGTACATCCAGGACCACGTGATCCACTTCTACCAGTTGCAGGCGCTGGACTGGGTGGACGTGGTCAATGCGCTGAAGGCCGATCCGAAGAAGACGGCGGAACTCGCGCAGTCGTTCTCGAAGTGGCCCGATAATACGCCGGCGTATTTTGCCGGGGTGCAGGACAAGGTGAAGAAGCTGGCGGCGACCGGACTGGGCATCTTCGCGAATGGATACTGGGGGCATCCGGCGTATAAGCTGCCGCCGGAGGCGAATCTGCTGGCGGTGGCGCACTATCTGGATGCGCTGAGCTGGCAGAAGGAGATTATCAAGATCCACGCGGTGTTTGGCGGCAAGAATCCACATCCGAATTATCTGGTGGGCGGAGTTCCGTGCTCGATAGACACGAATGAAGTCTCGGCCATCAACTCCGACCGTCTGAATCTGGTGGCGGGTCTGATTAACAAGGCGGATGAATTCATCAATCAGGTTTATATTCCGGATGTGCTGGCCATTGCGTCCTTCTATAAGGATTGGACGAAGTATGGCGGCGGACTGACGAATTACCTGAGCTACGGTGAGTTTCCGACGCGCGGATATAACCAGCCGGAATTCTTTAAAATTCCACGCGGCGTGGTGTTGAATCGCGATCTGAGTACGGTTCACCCGGTGAATCCGCGGGACAGCGAGGAGATCAAGGAGTACATCGCGCACTCGTGGTACAGCTACGCCGATGGAGACAAGGTGGGGTTGCAGCCGTGGAAGGGCGAGACCAAGCTGAACTATACCGGTCCCAAGCCGCCGTTCGAGACGCTGGAGGGGTTTGAAAAATACTCGTTCCTGAAGACGCCGCGGTGGAAGGAAAATGCGATGGAGGTGGGTCCGCTGAGCCGGATGATTGTAGGGTACGCGGCGGGGCGGAGTGATGTGAAAGAGGCGGTGGGCGCAACGCTGAGCAAGCTGAATGTGCCGGTGGATGCGCTGTACTCCACGCTGGGACGCATTGCGGGCCGCGCGCTGGATGCTGAGTTGGCGATGAGCTATCTGAAGGAGTTCTTCAGCGACTTAATGGTGCGGGTAAAGAATAACGATGTTTCGACGTTCAACGGCGAGCGCTGGGATCCGAAGAGCTGGCCTGCGGATGCTGAAGGCGTTGGCATGGTGGAGGCTCCGCGTGGCGCGCTGGCGCACTGGATCAAGATTCATAACGGAGCGATTGAGAACTATCAACTGGTGGTGCCGACGACGTGGAATGGTTCGCCACGCGATGCGCGGGGACAACGCTCGTCGTTTGAGGCTGCGCTGATTGGCAACCCGGTGGCGAATCTTGAAGAGCCTCTTGAAATCCTGCGCACCATCCATTCCTTTGACCCGTGCATGGCCTGTGCGGTGCATCTGTACGATGCCGAGGGCCGTCACCTTCACCGCGTTTCCTTCGAGTGATCGATATGAGTACTCCAGTGATTGGCGCTGCTGCTGCCAAACCGGTGGCAAACGAACTTCCGGCGGATTACAAACGCATCTATGTGTGGGAGTTTCCGGTGCGGTTGTTCCATTGGGTGACCGCACTGTCGATCGCGATGCTGTGCGTGACCGGGTTTCTGATCGGTCATCCGCTGCACGCGTTTTATGCGGCGGAAGCATACCAGCAATACTGGTTTGGCTGGATGAGGTTCGTGCACTTCGCCAGCGCGTTTGTGCTGGTGGCGGTGTCGCTGGTGCGCTTGTACTGGGCCTTTCGAGGGAATCAATATGCGAGTTGGAGGAATTTTATTCCCCTGACCGGAGCCCAGTGGAAGAGTATCTGGGAGTTGATTACTGTGGAGGTGCTACAGATCAAGAAGTATGGAAGGTACCACGTAGGCCATAATGCGATGGCCGCCTTTTCGTACTTCATCCTGTTTCTGGCATTTCTATTCCAGACCGTGACGGGGTTGGCGCTGTACTCGAACATGAGTGATGCGCGGCTGACACATGTGTTTAACTGGGTTGTGCCGCTGATGGGCGGAGATGCGAATGTGCGGTTCTGGCATCATGCGGTGCTGTGGATCTTTGTTCTGTTCATCATTGTGCATGTGTACCTGGTGTTTTATGACGACTATGTGGAGGGCGGAGGAGAGATGTCCGCCATGGTGAGTGGATGGAAGTTCAAGCGGGACAAGCGTGAGGACTAGCGCAGGCAAGACCCTGGTGCTGGGGCTGGGCAACATCCTGATGGGGGATGAGGGCGTGGGTGTGCATGTGCTTCGAGAGGTGGAGAAGCGTGCGCTGCCTGAGGGTGTGGAGTGTCTGGATGGAGGCACAGGCGGACTGGTGCTGCTGGAGCCACTGCAGAATGCGGGGCGGATTGTGATGATCGACGCAGCGGCGGACGGCAACGCCGTGGGAACGGTTACGCGCATCAGGCCACGGTTTTCCAAGGACTATCCGCCGACGATTACTTCGCATGATTTTGGCATCAAGGATTTGCTGGATGCGTTTTATATTCTGGGCGGGGATTGCGATGTGGTGCTCTATGCGATTGCGATTGATCCGCATCAGCCGATATCGCTGGATCTGTCGCCGGCGGTAGCGAAGGCCGCAGACGAGACGGTGGAGAGGATCGTTGCAGAGTTGGAGACCTTCGCGCGGACAGGGACGTTTGAGCCAGTGGATGAAGCGTGCGGCGCACGGTAGTTGAGATGGAACTGCATGCCGCGCATGCTGCTGGATGTGCAGGCTGTGGCAGAGGATGAAGATCGAAGGGATGGACTGCGATGTGTCTTTCGGTGCCAGGGAAGTTACTGGAGAAGGTCGATGTGAGCGGCGTGCTGGCCGGTAAGGTGCAGTTCGGGGGCGTGGTGCGGGATGTGTGCCTGGACCTGCTGCCTGAAGCTGAGGTGGGGGAGTATGTGCTGGTGCATGTGGGGTATGCGATCACGCGGGTGGATGAGGACGAGGCGCGCAAGTCTTACGAGTACATGCAAATGGCGGGCATGCTGGAAGGCGAGTTGACGGCGTTTCCTGGAGATGGGCCGGCTCCGGCTATCGATGGAGTAACGCGGTCGCCAGACTTTGTGCTACCTGCGTCGAACGATGGAGAGCCGTCATGAGATATCTGGACGAATACCGCGATGAGAGATTGTTCCGGTCGCAGTTGGCACGGCTGACGCAGATTGCCACGCGGCCGTGGGTGCTGATGGAGGTGTGCGGAGGACAGACGCATACGCTGGTGCGCTATGGGATTGATGAACTGCTGCCGGCGGGTATGGAGATGGTGCATGGCCCGGGGTGCCCGGTGTGCGTGACACCGGTGGAGATTATCGACAAGGCCATTGCACTGGCGCGGCGGCCGAATACAATTCTGGTGTCCTATGGGGACATGATGCGGGTGCCGGGTTCGGAGAGCGACTTGCTGCATGTGAAGGCGCTGGGTGGTGATGTGCGGATGGTGTACTCGCCGACGGAGAGCGTGAAGATTGCGCTGGAGAATCCTGCGTGCGAGGTTGTTTTCTTTGGCGTTGGATTTGAGACGACGGCGCCTGCGAATGCGATGGTGGCCTGGCAGGCGCGGCGGCAGGGGATACGAAATCTTTCGCTGCTGTCGTCGCATGTGCTGGTGCCGCCGGCGGTGGAGATGCTGTTGTCGTCGCCACATAACCGCGTGCAGGGGCTGATTGCGCCGGGGCATGTGTGCTCGATTATGGGGACCGGAGCGTATGAAGAGTTGGCGGCGAAGTACAAGGTGCCTATTGTGATTGGCGGGTTTGAGCCGGTGGATTTGATGGAGGCGATTGTGATGCTGACGGCGCAGCTAGAGGAGGGACGCTGCG
The DNA here is from genome assembly GCA_021778845.1 of Acidobacteriota bacterium. Taxonomy (GTDB): domain Bacteria; phylum Acidobacteriota; class Terriglobia; order Terriglobales; family Acidobacteriaceae; genus Granulicella. The sequence goes on along the minus strand of JAJYBU010000041.1, from coordinate 21,173 downwards.
ATATGGAGAATCAGTATCGCAGGAGTGTGCGCGAGGCTGGAAACCAGCGGGCGCGGGAGATGCTCTTCGAGGTGTATGAGGTGTGCGACCGCAAATGGCGGGGGCTGGGCGAGGTGGCGGTCAGCGGATTGCAGCTTAGCGCAGCGTATCGGGAGTTCGATGCGGAGCTGCGATTTGGGCTTGAGGATATTTCGGTGGCGGAGCCGAAGGAGTGCATCAGCGCGATGATTTTGCAGGGACTGGCGAAGCCGAAGCAGTGCGGAGCGTTTGGGACGCGGTGTACGCCTGAGTCGCCGCTGGGTGCGCCGATGGTGTCGTCGGAGGGCGCTTGTGCTGCTTACTATTTGTATCGCAGGCACAACGGAGAGATGAGTGAAGATGAGTGCGTGCCGTCGGGGGAGGGTGCATGAGCGTGCGCGAGATGCCATCGATTGCCTGCCCGATGCCGCTGCCGGTGAAGTCGCATGTCGTGCTGGGGCATGGCAGCGGAGGGAGGCTTTCGGCGGCGCTGATGCGGGATATCTTTCTGCCTGCGTTTGGTAATCCGGTGTTGAATGAGTTGAACGATCAGGCTTCGGTGTCCATGGCCGCGGGGCGGGTTGCGTTTACGACTGACTCGTATGTGGTGAAGCCGCTGTTCTTTCCGGGCGGCAGCATTGGGGAGTTAGCGGTCTACGGAACGGTGAATGACCTGGCGGTGGGAGGGGCGGAGCCGCAATACCTGAGTGCTGCGTTCATTCTGGAAGAGGGGTTGCCGCTGGAGACGCTGAGGCGCGTGGTGGACCAGATGGCCGTGGCGGCGCGACGAGCGGGGGTGAGCATCGTTACGGGTGATACGAAGGTGGTGGAGAAGGGGAGTGGGGACGAGATCTTTATTACGACGGCTGGCATTGGGGTGATCCCGGAGGGAGTGGTGCTGGGGCCGCAGTATGTTCGCGCGGGGGATCGCATCCTGTTGAACGGGCCGATCGGCGAGCATGGAGTGACGATTCTGGCGCAGCGCGAGGGGTTGGGTGTGTCGGGTGATCTGGTGAGCGATACGGCGCCGCTGACGGAGCTTTGCCGCGCGGTGGTGCGTGCGGCGCCGGGGCTGCGGACGATGCGCGATCTGACGCGCGGCGGGCTAGCGAGTGCAACCAATGAGATTGCTGCGACGGCGCGGGCGGGGGTGCTGCTGGATGAACGCAGCATTCCGGTGAGCGATACAGTACGCGGAGCGTGCGAGTTGTTCGGGCTGGATCCGATGCATGTTGCAAATGAAGGAAAGTTGATTGCAATTGTTGCGCCGGAGGATGCGCAGTCTGCGCTTGCTGCGATGCGGTCGGTGGAGGCAGGCAGGCGGGCGCAGGTGATTGGGACGGTGACGTTGAATCGTCCGGGATGCGTGGTGATGCGGACGAGCTTTGGTACGGACCGGATTGTCGATATGCTGTCGGGGGATCAGTTGCCGCGGATCTGTTGATGCGCGGGGTGTGGGAGTGGCTGATAATCACAGGATGATGCGTCGGCGAGTGAAGATTGCGGGCGTGGTGCAGGGGGTGGGGTTTCGACCGTACCTGTACTGCCTTGCGACGGAGTTGCGACTGAATGGGGAGGTTGCGAACGGCACTGGCGGCGTGGTGCTGGAGATTGAAGGCGAGAGGCAGCGGGTGGAGGAGTTTCTGCGCAGGCTGCCACTGGAGATTCCGCCGCTGGCGCAGATTGAGTCGGTCGATGTTGAGAGCATGGAGACCAGCGGGGTGGCTGGATTCCGAATTACAGCGAGCGATGCGAGTGGGCATGTGAGCACGCAGATTCCGGCGGATGCGGCCACGTGTGGGGAGTGTCTGCGCGAGATGCTCGATCCGGGGAATCGGCGGTATCGGTATCCGTTTATTAACTGCACGCATTGCGGGCCGCGGTTCACGATTACGCGCAGCATTCCGTATGATCGCCCGCAGACGTCGATGGCGCGCTTCAAGATGTGCGCGGCGTGCCAGACGGAGTATGACGATCCGCACGACCGGCGATTTCATGCGCAACCGAATGCGTGCTGGGAGTGCGGTCCGCGGCTGACGCTGTTGGATGCGGAGGGAGCTGCGAGCGATGTGAAGGAGCCGGTGGTTGCAACGCTCGAGTTGCTGGCGGAGGGGAAGATTGTCGCCGTGAAAGGGATCGGCGGATTTCATCTGGTGGTGGATGCAACGAATTCGGAGGCTGTGGCGCGGCTGCGTGGGCGGAAGCATCGGTTTGGAAAGCCGCTGGCCGTGATGGTGCGGGATCTGGATGCGGTGCGGCAGATGTGTGCGGTGAGTGCTGCGGAGGCTGCGTTGCTGACGAGTACTGAGAGGCCGATCGTTCTGCTGCGCGCACTGGGTTCGCATGGGCTTGCGGCGGAGATTGCGCCGGGGGTTCCGTGGCTGGGTGTGTTTTTGCCCTATGCGCCGGTGCACTATCTACTGCTGGGTAATGCAGAATTGAGCGCGCTGGTGATGACCAGCGCCAATTTGAGCGAAGAGCCGATTGCGATTGCGAATGATGAGGCGGTGGAGCGGTTGCACGGGATTGCGGATGCGTTTCTGATGCACGATCGAGAGATTTTGCAGCGCGCGGATGATTCGGTGATGTGCGTGATGGAGGGAGCTCCACAGTTTCTGCGGCGGTCGCGCGGGCATGTGCCGCTGCCGGTGCGGCTGCCGATGGAAGCGCCTCCGCTGCTGGCGGTGGGCGGACATTTGAAGAGCGTGTTCACGCTGGCGAGGGGGCATCATGCGTATCAGAGCCAGCATCTGGGCGACCTGGAGTCTGTGTCGTCGCTGGATTTTTTTGCCGAGGCACTGGAGCACTTTGAACGCATCTTCCAGGTTGTGCCGGAGTGTGTGGTGCATGATCTGCATCTGGGCTATGCGTCGACGGTGTGGGCGATGCAGCAGCCACAGGTGAAGATTGCGGTGCAGCACCATCATGCGCACATTGCGGGGTGCATGGCGGAGTATGCGCTGAGCGGACCGGTGATTGGGCTGGCGCTCGATGGTACGGGCTATGGGGCCGATGGGTGCGTGTGGGGTGGCGAGGTTTTGATTGCGACGCTGAGCGGCTATGAGCGCTACGCGCAATTGAAGTATGCGGCGATGCCGGGGTCGGAGGCGGCGGTGCGGCAGCCGTGGCGGATGGCGTTTGGACACCTGCTCGCGGCTCTGGGGGAGGGGGTTTTCGATGCAGAGATTCTGGCTCGGCTGAAGGTGAGTGAGCAGGATGCGCGGCTGCTGGCGCGGATGATCGACCGTGGCATGAATTCACCGCTGACGTCGAGTTGCGGACGGATGTTCGATGCGGCTGCGGCTCTGATTCTTGGACGCGACCGGGTGGACTATGAGGCGCAGGCTGCGATCGAGTTGGAAGGCGTTGCGGAGATGGGCGAAGCGGCGGATGGTGCAGGATATGGCTTGCGGCTGGAGAGGAATGAAGGTGGAGTGTTGATTTTGAATCCTGCGCCGATGTGGGAGGCGTTGATCGAGGATTTGCGGCTTGGAGTTGCGCGAGGGGTGATGAGTACGAGGTTTCATGTTGGTGTCGCGGATGCTTATGCGCAAGCTGCGATTGCGGCGCGAGAGCAGACGGGGATTGAGGACGTTTGCCTGGGGGGTGGGGTGTTCCACAATCGGCTGCTGACGGGGTTGCTGTGCCGCAGGCTGCGCGAGGCGGGGATGGTGGTGCATCTGCCGGTGCGGGTGAGCCCGGGGGATGGCGGGTTGAGCTATGGGCAGGCTGCGGTCGCGGCGGCGCTGCTGGCGGAGAGGTTTTAGCTAGAGGCTGCCAAGGGAGAAGAAGTCGCGGACGGCGATGATGAACCAGAGGACGGGGGCTGCGAGGAGGAGGGCGTCGGTGCGGTCGAGGATGCCGCCGTGGCCGGGGAGCAGGGTGCCGGAGTCCTTGACGCCGGCACCGCGCTTGAGGGCGGACTCGAGGAGGTCTCCGAACTGGGCAGCGGCGTTGAGGGTGACGGCGAGGAGGAGAAAGACCCACCAGGGCTCGGTGGTGTGAAGGCGGGTGAAGCTGGAGTTCTGCTGGGTGAACCAGTCGCCGAGCAGGATGAGGCCCATGCCGAAGACGCAGGAGGCGATGACGGAGGCGATGGCTCCTTCCCAGGTTTTGTTGGGGGAGAGGCGCGGGGAGAACTTGTGGCGGCCGAAACGCTTGCCGATGTAGAGAGCTGCGATGTCGCCGGACCAGACGCAGAGGAAGAGGAAGAGCAGGAGAGCGGTGCCGTCTTCTTCGTTGAGGATCTGTGGGAGCAGGGTGAGCGGAAAGGCGATGTAGACGAGCATGAGAACGCCCGCGGAGGTCTCCCACAGGACGCGCTCAAGGGAGGTGCGGAAGGCGGCAACGGCGAAGAGGACGAGGGTGACGAAGGCTACGACGGTGATGGTGTCCTGAGGGCGATAGAAGGTCGCGAGAAAGAAGAGCGCGACGGCGGAGAGCGTCCACCAAAGGGGGATGGGACAGCCACCGGAGGCGGTGAAGCCACGGAACTCCAGCGCGGCGAGACCAGCGATGATTGCGGTGAAGAGCGTGACCATCCAAAGCTTGCCGAAGAAGACCAGCGCAGCAATGATAGCGATCAGGACAATAGCAGTAAGAATGCGCTTCATGGGCCTTGTTGAGGATACATCGGCGAGCGGGTCTGTGGTGCGGGAGGACTCGGAGGCGGAGGATTCGGTGTGGAAGCTGCGTTCCAGGGGGACCGGGCGGGATTGTTCAAGGCGCTTAGTAGACCGCGATGGAGAAGGTGGGGTCGGTGCTGGTCCAGGTGGTGGAGGTGAAGGTGGCGGCGGGTGCGATGTTGCCGTCGCCGGTGGTGGAGAACTTGAGGACGGAGGGGGTGGCGGTGCTGCCGCAGGTGGGAGTGGAGACGACGTAGAGATAGCCTTCGGTGTCGAGGGCAATGCCGCCGAGGCAGCCTAGCTGGGTGTTGCTGCCGGTGATGTCGCGCAGGGGCGGGGTGTTGCCGTTGGCGGTGGGGGAGAAGATGAGGATGCTGGAGCCGCTGGAGGCGTTGTTGGTGACGTAAAGGTTGCCGGCGGTGTCGGTGGCGATGCCTGCGGGTGAGCGAAAGGCAAGGGTGGTGAGAGCGCCGCTGAGGGTGCGTGTGGGCGCGACGCTGCCGGTGGCCGCGGGAGCGAAGACGACGATGGGGGCGGTGGGAGCGGGAGCGCCGATGTCGGGTGAATATTCGTTGGCGACGTAGAGATTGCCGCTGGCGTCGACGGCATCGGCGTAGGGTGCTTCGAGGGTGGTGACGTCAACTCCCTGGGTGCCGATGGGAATGGATCTGGAGGGTGCGACGGAACCTGTGGCGGTGGCGGTGAAGACGGAGACTCCGCTGCCGAAGCCGGTGGCGAAGATGTTGCCAGCAGCATCGACAGCGAGGCCGTTGATGCCGGTGAGGCCGGTGGTGGTGTTGAAGGGGATGGAGCGGGTGGGCTGCGCGTTGTTCTGGGAGCCCATTGGGTACTCGAGGATCGAGGTCGCGGAGGTGCTGGGAGTGGCGGTGGTTGTGGTCGTCGTGGAGGTGTAGAGATTGCCCGTACCGTCGACGGCGAGGAAGGCGAGGGACGAGACGCCGGGGTTGGCGATGGTGGAGATAGGAGTAGCCGTGCCCGTGGCGGAGGTGGAGAACTCGAGGATCGATGCGGAGGCGGGGCTGGTGCTGGTGGCAGCGGTGTTCTGGATGACGTACACGCCGATGCCGGGGGCTCCGGTGGTGTTGCCGTAGGTGGTGCCGTTGCTGGCGCAGCCGGCGACAGCTAAAACCAGGGCGAGGGATGCGAGCGCAGTCGCGGTCCGTGCTGAGGTCCGTAGCGCGATCGATGCGGATGTTGTCATGCCGCCTCCGTGGAATGTATCCCGAGTGTTGCGGGTTGGCGCAGAAACATACTGCCGAATGAGAGAGACACCCAATCGGCGAGCTGGATCATTTTTCTCATTCAAGCATATATCGGGTGAGTTCGGATAAACGGAGATCTGCGAGAGCGGGGGAGAAGCTGGGTTGGTGCGCGGGGAGAGCAGTCTGCCTAGCGGCGGGCGAGTTCGGCGGGGGGATTCGATGGAGTGGGGAGGGTGTCGGCGAAGGACTCGTCAGAGGACTCGCCGAGACCGCCGAAGCGACGCTCGCGGTGCTGGTAGTCGGCGATGGCTTCGAGGAGATGGAGGCCGCGGAAGTCGGGCCAGAGGCGGTTGGTGACGAAGATCTCAGCATAGGCGATCTGCCAGAGGAGGAAGTTGGAGATGCGCTGCTCGCCGGAGGTGCGGACGACGAGGTCGGGGTCGGGCATGTGGGCGGTGTAGAGACAGGCGTTGAGCTGGGGCTCGTCGATGCGGGACTTGATGGCGTCGTCGACACCCTCGGCGGCGAGCATATCTTCAAGGGAGATGCTGCGCTGGTGGGCCTCCGCGATGAGATTGTGGACGAGGGTGCGTGCGGCGTCGACGATCTCGGAGCGGGAGCCGTAGTTGAGAGCGAGGGTGAGGGTGGTTCCGGTGTTTTGGGCGGTCTCCTCGGAGGCCCACTGCATGGTGTCCTGCACCTCCTGCGGGAGCTCATGCGTGCGGCCGATGTAGGCCATGCGGATGTTGTTATCGTTCATCCGCTTGACGTTGGTGAGGAGATAGTTGCGCAGCAGCTTCATGAGGAAGTTGACTTCGTTCTTTGGCCGGCGCAGGTTGTTCTCAAGCGAGAAGGCGTAGAGGGTGATCCAGGGGAGATCGATGCGGGATGCCGTTTCGACGACGAACTGGACGCACTCGGCACCCTGCTGGTGGCCGAGGAAGCGCTTGAGGGCGCGCTTGCCGGCCCAGCGGCCGTTGCCATCCATGATGATGGCGACATGCTGAGGTATGCGTGCGGGGTCGAGCGTGTCGTAGATGGCACGTTCTTCGGGCGTGAGTTCGTGGACCCGGTTGGAGCGATGATAGACGCGGCTGGAGGAAGGTTCGCGCACGATGGGCTCTTAGAATGACGATAGCTGAAAAGCAGGAAGTAGGGAACAGGAAGAATAAAACAGGCCGAAAACAGAGGAAAAAGCTTTTCTGGCCGGGGGTGCGGTGGATGCGGAGAGGCGCCGCAGCGCTCGTCCTGGGAGAACGAGGGGTGCGGCGCCAAAGGAGAAGCGTATCGCTCGCGAGCGGTCAGGCCATGCGGCGATTGTGGCTTTGGGAGAGCTCGCGGACGTGGTTGAGGAAGATGGACTTCTGGGTGGAGGTGAGATGCGCGGCGTACTTGGCGACCTCGGCCAGGAAGGGATCGTTGAGCAGGACGGCGGCCTCATCGCGGTGACGCGTGGGCGCGTCGCGGAGGAGTGCGGAGATGTCGACCTGGAGGGCGCGGGCGAGGCGGTCGAGGGAGGACAGGGTGGGCATGGCCTTGCCGTTCTCGATCTTGGAGATGTAGGTGCGAGGCACGCCCATGCGGGACGCGAGCTGGCGCTGAGAAAGATTGCGGACGTGGCGGAGATCGCGCACGGCGGCGGCAACCTGGGGCCCGGCGTCGGGGACATCGGCTGAGGCTTCGAGGACCAGAGCGATGGATGGTTGAACTTTGGGGGGCTCGGGCAGCAAGGACTTCTTGCAGCGGCGGCAGTTATCGGAAGCGGTGCGGAATTGCACGAGCTTGCAGGCTTCGCAGCGTACAACCTCACGCTGAGGAACCTCATGCATGGACGATTCATCGTGGCTGTCTGAAACAGCGTCGTGCTGAGCTTCCAGTGCGCTGACGGGCGCCATAAGAGTTGCCATAAGTTGTGTACTGCGGACGGCTGCCAGAGCGGGCACCGAACGCTTGCGTCCGATAACGGAAGTAAGCGATGTGCTTAGGATGACACCGGGTGCCGAAAGAGTCAAGGGTATTGCCGGTGATTCTGCCAGAAAGGTGGTAGAAAGCGGTAAAGGAACCAAAGTGGTACACAGGGAGGGAGCGAGTAGGGAGTAGAGAGTAAGGAGTAGAGCGTAAGGAGTAAGGAGCAGACAGAGGCGATGGGAGAGTTTGGAGTGGAGCGGGCAGAGGCGTTGTTGAGAGAGTGGACGGCGAATCCGTCGCTGGTGAAGCATGGGCTGGCTGTGGCGCGGTGCACGGAGAGTTATGGCGTGCGCGAGGCTGAGCGGCTGGGGTTGAGCGGGGATGCGGCAGAACGGTTTGCGGAGAGGTACCGGTGTGCGGGGTTGCTGCATGACTTTGACTATGACCGGCACCCGACGGCGGAGGAGCATCCGTTTGTGGGGGTTGCGTACTTGAGAGATAACGGCTGGCCGGAGGAGATGCTGCATGCAATTTTGGCGCATGCGGATTATTCGGGGGTGGTTCCTGAGACGCACTTGGATAGGGCATTGTTTGCGAGTGATGAGCTGGCGGGATTCCTGACTGCGTGCGCGCTGGTGAAGCCGAGTAAGGCGATTGCGGAGGTCGAGGTGGCGGGGGTGCAGAAGAAGATGAAGGATAAGGCGTTTGCGAGGGCGGTGAAGCGGGAGGATATTACGCGCGGCGCGGAGTTGTTGGGGATTTCGCTGGAAGAGCACATTGGGAACTGCCTGCGCGCGATGCAGAAGCATGCGGCGGAGTTGGGACTGTAGGGGCAGGAGATGGGGAGATGGAGATCGTCTAGTGGCAGCCGCGGAGAAGGGCGAACCAGGCTAACGAGAGGATCAGCGAGCCGATGATGCCGATGATGAGGATGGGGGTGCGGGTGTTTTGCGGGGAGCTGGCGGAGTGGGAGTTCTGGTGGGGTGCGCGTGGGTTGTAGCGGATGGGGAAGAGGGTGCCCTGGGGGATGGGTTTGGCGGAGGTGAACTCGCCGGTGTGGAGGACCTCGCCGCCTTGCTCGTTGGGGGCGTTGTAGTTGTAGGCGATGCGGTAGTGCCTGGTGGTGGGGAGGCCGAAGGCGAGGGCGCGGCCGGCTCCGAAGTCGTACTTGCAGGCGGTGACGGTGGCGAGGGCTACGGGCCAGTTGGCTTGCGCGGCGGAGAGTTCGATGGTGGGTTGGGGGTTCATTGGAAGAGGAGCGTGGAGGATGCGATGCGCTGAACGCCGGCGGCGGCGAAGGCTGTGTTGGTGGAGTCGACGGTGGAGGGGGTTGTTCCAGAGGCGGGGAGGTTGACGGGGCGGGTGAGGTCTTCGAGGACGAAGGATTCAAAGCCGAGGCGTGCGGCGGCGAGGGCGGAGAAGGCTACGCAGAAGTCGTAGGCGAGGCCGGTGAAGAAGAGACGGGTGAGGCCTTGTTCGCGTAGATAGTCGGCGAGGCCGGTGGAGGTGCGCTGATCGTTTTCGGTGAAGGCGGAGTAGCTGTCGATATCCTTGCGGAAGCCCTTGCGGAGGATGAGTTCGGCGTGGGGGATGCGGAGATCGGGGTGGAGTTCGGCGCCGGGGGTGTCCTGGATGCAGTGGTCGGGCCAGAGGGTTTGGGTGCCGTAGGAGGCTTCGATGGTGTCTGTAAACGGCTGTTTGCCGGGGTGGGAGCTGGCGAAGGAGATGTGGCCGGGGGGATGCCAGTCTTGCGTAAGGAGGACGTGAGGGAAGCGGGCGGCGAGGGCGTTAATGCCGGGGAGGATGACGTCGCCGGTGGAGACGGCCAGAGCGCCGCCGGGGAGGAAGTCGAGCTGCATGTCGATGACCAGGAGCGCGTCGGTGGGACGGAGGTGCATAGTTGCAAGCGTACTATTTTCTGCAAAGGATAGAGTTGCAGTGTGAGGAGCAGGATGGCGATGGTGAAGATTATTGAATCTCCGCGGGATGCGTGGCAGGGGCTGGCGAAGGTGATGCAGCCGGAGGTGAAGGCGGAGTATCTGCGTGCGGTGATTGCGGCGGGGTTTACGCATATCGACGCGGCGGGATTCGTGTCGAGGGGGTTTGTGCCGCAGATGGCGGACTCGGAGCTGGTGCTGGAGTACCTGGATGCGGGGCCGGAGGTGGAGATCATTGGGCTGGTCGCGAACATGAAGGGAGCGGAGATGGCGGTGGAGAGCGGGCGGGTTACGACGCTGGCGTTTCCGTATTCGATCTCACCGCAGTTTCTGGAACGCAACCAGCGGCAGACGCCGGAGGAGGCGCTGGATGAGCTGGAGCAGATTGGGGAGCTCGCGTACAAGAGCGGACAGGACGTGGTGGCGTATGTGGCAATGGCGTTTGGGAATCCGTTTGGGGATGTGTGGGACATTGATGAGGTGGTGAGTGCGGTGGACCTGCTGGTGGACTCGGGGGTGGCACAGGTTTCGCTGTCGGATACGGCGGGCGTGGCGACGGCGGAACTGGTGCGCAATGTGGTGCGGCTGGTGCTGGATGTGCACGAGGGGTTGGAGGTGGGGGTGCACCTGCACGCGCGGAGGGAGGACGCGGCGGCGAAGGTGCGGGCGGCGTATGAGGCGGGGTGCAGACGGTTCGATGCGTCGATTGGCGGGTTGGGGACGTGCGCGTTTGCGCAGGATGTGATGGTGGGGAATCTGCCGACGGAGGTGCTGCTGGCGACGCTGAAGGAGATGGGTGCGGAGTTGCCGGAACTGGAGCCGCTGGAGCCGTTGATTGCGGTGAACGCGGAGATAGCGAGGCGGTTTGGGGCGGCGACTCAGTAGTGCTGGACTGCGATGGGCTCGACTTCTTCTAGACTGGTGGAATGAGCGATATGGAGACGTTGATTGAGCAGGGGTACGCCGAGGCGCGGGTACGCGTCCGATATGCAGAGACAGACCAGATGGGCGTGGTGTATCACGCGAATTACCTGGTGTGGTTTGAAGTAGGGAGAGTGGAGTTTATCCGGCAACTGGGGCTGGACTACAAGAAGATGGAGCAGGAGGATGGCGCGCTGATTGCGGTGGCGGAGGTGACGGCCCGGTACAAGGCACCGGCACGCTATGACGATGAGTTGATTGTGCGGACGTCGCTGGCAGGAGTGCGGGGACCGATTGTGCGGTTTCGGTATGTGGTGGTGCGGACTGCAGGTGAGGGTGAAGCGGAGACCGTGTTGTGTGAGGGAGAAACGGTGCACTTCGTGGTGGGACGGGATATGAAACGGCGAGAGATGCCGGCGAAGTATGTGGAGCGTTTTGCAGCGGTGATGCATCGGATGGGAAAGAAGGACTGAGGAGAACGAGATGAGTGAGGCGAAGATTGGGGTGCGTGGCGTGGCGCTGATTACGGGCGCGAACAAGGGGCTGGGGCTGGAGACGGCGCGGCAGCTCGGGAGGCTGGGGTTTACGGTGCTGGTGGGCTCGCGCGATGGAGTTAAGGGAGAGGCGGCGGCGCAGCAGTTGTGTGATGAGGGACTGGATGCGCGAGCGGTGAAGCTGGATGTGACCAGGCAGGCCGACATCGATGCGGCGGCGGCGTGGATTGAGCGCGAGTTTGGCAGGCTGGACGTGCTGGTGAATAACGCGGGCGTGATGATCGAGAAGGAGTGGGCGAAGAACACAACCAGCGAGACGGCGATGGAGAATCTGCGTGCGACGTTTGATACGAATCTTTTTGCGGCGTTCGCGGTGAGCAAGGCGATGCTGCCGCTGGTGAAGAAGTCGGCGGCGGGCAGGGTGGTGAATGTGTCGAGCATTCTGGGCTCGGTGAGCCTGCAGGCGACGAAGGGATCGCCGACGTATGGCACGAAACTGTTTGCGTATAACGCATCGAAGGCGGCGCTGAATGTGCTGACGATCTCGCTGGCGCATGAGCTGCGAGGAACGAAGATCAAGGTGAATTCTGCGCACCCGGGGTGGGTGAAGACGGACCTGGGAGGAGGTTCGGCACCGATGGAGGTGGTGGATGGCGCGAAGACGATGGTGGAGCTGGCGACGCTCGGGGAGGATGGTCCGACGGGCGGGTTCTTCCACGAGGGGACGGCGATTGCGTGGTAGGTGTCGCGCGGTGGGCTTATGTGCGGGACTTGCGGGAGAGCTCCCAGGCCTTGGCGTACTTCCAGCTGGTGTAGCAGGCGTGGTATAGGTTCAGGAGCAGGCCCTCGCGGCCGTCGAGGAAGCCGAGGCGGAAGATGTAGTTCCACTTGAAGCCGATGATCGGGATGACGAGGATGTGTGCGACAAAGCTAAAGATGTTGGCGCTGATGCGGCCCTTGTCGACGAGGATCTGCGCGCCGAGTGAGCTGTAGCGGTCCATGTGCTCGATGTAAGAGGAGAGCGTGGGATAGGCGTTGTGGATGAGGTCGAAGTCGAGCGTGGCGGTAGGGCCGTTGAAGCGGATGGTCTCGTGGACGGGGCGCTCTTCGAACTGCAATCGGGATACGGCGTTGGCCATGTTGCGGCGGAAGAGGCGGAGCTTGGCGTCGGGGTAGAAGCCGCCGCGTTTGATCCAGCGGCCGAGGAATAGATTGCGGCGCTTGAGGTAGAAGGCTTCGGCGGAGGGGTTGGACGAGAGGGTTTTGCGAATCTCCTGCTGGAGCTCGGGGGAGAGTTCCTCGTCGGCGTCGAGGGTGAGGATCCATTCGCCGGTGCATTGGGCGATCGCGAAGTTTTTCTGTGCGGAGAAGCCTGGCCACGGGCGTTCGATGACGGTGGCGTTGAATCTGCGGGCGATGTCGACGGTGCGGTCGGTGGAGCCGGAGTCTACGACGAAGATCTGGTCGGCCCAGGCGACGCTGGCGAGGGTCCGCGCGAGGTTCTCCTCTTCGTTGAAGGTGACGATCGCGACGGAGAAGAAGGGCATCGTAGCGTCTTCGTTTCTGGCAGGCTAGGTGAGAGTGATGCCGGGATCGTTGAGTTGCTCGCGGAGCAGGCGTTCGGTGAGGGTGCGGAGGTCTTCGCCGGTTTTCGGCAGGGCGAAAGCGTGTGCGGCTTCGCTCCACTCTAGCTTGTAGGAGGTGGAGAGAGCGGAGATCCAGACCTGGCGAACGGGGGTGTTGGGGGTGAAGACGAACTTGGCGGCACCGTCCTCGAAGAGAACGTTGAGGACGCCATTTTTCTCGTCGGTCTCGAAGCCGCCTTCCTCTTCGGCGCGGAAGAGAGACTGCTTGAGGGATTCGAGGGCTTGGTCGGACTCGTGGCGGAAGGTGGTCTCGTCAATCATGCAGAGACTAGTGTAACGGTTGGTCGCGGGGTTGGTCGTGCTGGGCGTCGTGAGGGACGAGGCAGGGAGCGGGGTCGGCGGCGGGCTCGAAGCGGAGACTGGTGTCCGAGAAGGCGAAGGGCTGGCATGTGAAGGCGCGGAGGCGGGAGTCCTCGAAGGCCTCTGCATGAGCGATGGGGTCTCCGGCTTCGTGGGGCCTATCGTGGCCGGTGGCGATGACGAGGAGGAAGCGGCGGTCGGGGCTGGTGGTGTCGGGCTGGAGCCAGCGCTGGGTGATGTCGCAGGGCTTCTGATGGGTGGGGTCGCAGGAGCGCTCGAAGGAGGCGAAGCTGGTGGTGACGGTGGCGTGTCCGTTGAGGATGCGGAGGTGGACTTCGGTCTCGGTGAAGTCCCCGCTGGAGCCGTTGGTGGTGGTGTGAAAGAGGGCGGTGTAGCGCAGGGGGTCGAGGAGGGAGCGGACAGTGCGCAGGAAGGTGTCTGGATTCGTGGCGGGATTGCTGAAGGCTGTGGGATAGAGGGCCGTGGCGATGCGGTGCCACTGTTCGTCTTCAGGCATCAGGATGGCGGTGACGAGGTGCTGGTCGAGTTCGACGGTGAGGATGGCGTCGAGTTCGTTGCTGTCGCCGAGGGAGACGAGGTCAAGCCGGACGGAGTGGGGGAAGGGAATATGCCCGCGTTCGAGGTACTGGGCCGGGGCGCCGATGGCAGCCAGCGCAGAGGTGCGAATGCCGTCGTTGGAGGTTTGCAGTTGGGTGACGAGAGACTCCGGCGCAGAGACGGCGTAGTTTACGTTGGTGAGTTGCAGCGCGCCGAGGTTGGGGCTGGCGGGGAGTGTGGGCGGCGCTACGACGACTTGCTTCGGAGGCGGAGCAGTAGGTGGAGCGGACCCGACGTCATGGCGCTGCGCCACGGCTGCGCTGACGATGCAGAACAGAGTTAACGGGAAGGCGGCGAGTAATCGAAACGAGCGCATGAATATGAAGCCAGACAACACCTCAGAAGATATAGCAAAGCGTGTCTCGCTTCGTTAAATATCCTGTGGATGTTTGATTGCAGGTCTACAGAGCAGACGGTTAACGTTAGAAGGGTAGTGTATACCGCAACCGTGTAAACATGCCTGGCGAAGCTATTCTGGCAATGCGATCTGCCCGTCGATGTGAAAGTGGCCGGTCACTCCTGCCGCGCCGGTATCGGGTTGGCCCCCGCCAATGCTGATTGTGTAGTCGCCTCCTGCGATGATCGGCTGGCCCGTCTCTGTCACCATGCTGAGATCGCGATTCTTCAATTCGAAATTGATCTGCTTGCTCTCTCCTGGTGCGAGATGTACTCGTTGAAATCCACGCAGAGCGATGCGAGGAGCGCCCGCGACCGCGGGGAATTTCAAGTAAAGCTGCGCAACTTCGTCTCCGGCAAGCTTTCCAGTATTTGTAACTGTTACGGAAGCAGAGACCGGATCGCCTGCATTGACAGCCGCCAGTGGCACGCTGAGCGCACTGTAACTGAATGTGGTGTAGCTCAGTCCATAGCCGAAGGGATAGAGCGGCTTGCCTGTAAAGTATCTGTAGGTGCGGTTCTCCATCGAGTAATCTTCGAAGTTGGGAAGCTGGCTCACGTCCTTGTAGAACGTAACGGGCAGCCTGCCTGCGGGATTGTTTTTGCCGCTCAGGGTGCTGGCGATGGCTGCGCCTCCCTCCTCGCCTGAGTACCACGCTTCAACGACGGCGTTCGCATGTTGATTGATCCAGTTGACGGCCAGCGCGCTGCCGTTCATCAGCACCACTACGAGCGGCTTGCCGGCGGAGGCAACGGACTCCACCAACTCTTCTTCGGGTTGAGGAAGATCAATGCTGGTGCGGTCACCACCGAGGAATCCGGGCTGATTGACGGGCATCTCTTCGCCCTCGAGGCGGCTGGTGATACCGACGGCTGCAATGACGAGATCGGCTTTGCGGGCGGCGGCCACGGCCTCAGGCGAAGGTGCATCGTTGACGGTCGACCAGATGAGCCTCGCGCTTGGTTTGCGGTCGTCCGGGCTTCGATACTGGACATCCAGCGCAGCCTTCTCGCCCTCCACGAGGTGAACGCGCCCGAGGTGGGTTTCTACTCCCTGCGAACCGTACTGCAGTGCAACCACCTTGTTGTCAACCGATACTCGCGCGAAACCATCAGCTTGCAAGCCGATGAGGTAATCGCCCGTGGTTGGCGCGGTGAGAGTGCCCGTCCATTGCACGCCGACAGATTTTTTTTCTGAGATTGCAGCGGGCAGACTCTGTTGGGCGAGGTCTATGTTCCTCTCGACGCGGGTGGTGATGGGCTTTGGTTTCACACTGGGGCCAAAATCGATCCCGCGCCAGTCGGCATACTCTGCCTGCAGGCCAGGCTTGCCGTCTGGGGTTGCCAGAAGGTTGTTGGGAACGGGTTCGCCGTCGTCGCGAAGGAACTGGGTGCCGGGAACGTAGGTGATCCGGGCTTCTGGGAACTCTGCTTTGAGGCCCTCGAGCAATGAAACCGTATGCGTCGGAGTTCCGTTGTAATTACCGAGCAGAACGGCCGTCTGATCGGCAAGAGGGCCTACCACCAGGATGTTGCGAGTGGCTGGCTTAATCGGGAGCGTTCCATCGTTCTTCAGGAGCACCATGGACTCTTCGGCCAGCGTGCGAGCCAGAGCGCGGTGTTCGGGGCTATTCAGATCCTTTGCGTCGATCTTCGCGTAGGGGTTGGCGTTGGGTGGGTCGAACATACCAAGCTTCACGCGCGCAGTGAACAGCCGTACCAATGCCGTATCCATTGCATCCTGGCTGAGGTAGCCCTGCTGGATTGCATCAATGTACGGCTTATAGTCGTGGTCATCCTTTACAACCGAGGTGAAGTCGACGCATTCGTTATCCATACCGCGCTCGAGTGAAATTGCAGAGGATTGCGACTGAGTTGGCCGATAGTGGTGACCGCTGAAGATGTCGCGCACCGCGCCGCAGTCGGACACCACATATCCCTGGAATCCCCAGGAGCCGCGCAGCAGATCCTGAAGCAGATACTGGTTTGCGCAGGCAGGCTGGCCATTGATAGCGTTGTATGCGCACATCACGGATCCTGCTTTGCCTTCGACGACAGTTGCTCGGAAGGCTGGCTCGTAAGTGTCGACCTGATCGTGCCGGCTTACATCCACATCTGCAATGTGCCGAGTGGGTTCAGGGCCGCTGTGTACATCGAAGTGCTTCGGTGTAGAGATGACGCGATAGTAGGTTGAGTTGTCGCCCTGCATGCCGGTCACAAATGCGACACCCATGCGCCCAGTGAGGAAGGGATCCTCGCCGTAGGTCTCCTGGCCACGGCCCCAACGGGGATCGCGGAATATGTTGACGTTGGGCGCCCAGAAATCCAGGCCATGGAAGATGGACGAGCCTCCCTCATGTAGAGCCTTGGCGTATACGACCCGGCCTTCCATCGCGATGTCGGTGGCCATGGTGTGAATTGCTGGCACATCAAAAGTGGCGGCGAGTCCGATAGGTTCCGAAAATTCCGTTGTGCCGTTCACCGCGACTCCGTGCAGCGATTCGCTCCACCAGTCGTAGGCGGGAACCTTGAGCCGCGGGATGGCACGGGACTGATTGACTAACTGCGAGGCCTTCTCCTCAAGCGTCATGCGGCTTACCAGATCGCGAGCTCGTGCGTCAGGTGACAAGGCTGGGTTCAGGTAGGGGGCTGGGGCGCTGGACGCCTGCTGCGCCCTCGCGGTGGTGACAGATATGGCACCGCAGAATACTACCGCGCAGATCGCGATAAGGGACGAAGTGCGGGCTGCGACTGCCAGCGGTCGAAAAGAGACGCGACGAGAATAGACGATCATGCTACTCCTTTGGCTGATGCCGCCTAATGGCAGCTTGTCTGAAAACAAAGATGATTGCTGAAGAATGGCATCACGTGATTCTGGAAGCGATCGGCCACGGCGCTGGTATGTGTGCCTGGGTAAATCTCAAATGTATTGGGAATACCATACCGATCGAGCACGTCGTGGAGTTTCGCCGTATCTGTACGGAGGCTGTCCTGATCTCCAACGTCGATCGCAATTCCATTGTATTGGCGAAGGTTTCGTATGTACTGATCGATGAAGTCGAGAGGAGCGTTGGCCGCCCACTTGGCCAGAATATCCGGCTGTGCAACTCCGTCTTTCGTGGGTAGATCCAGGTAGAGCGGCGGGTTGATCGGATCAGGCGACCAGGCTGCCGCAGTGGCCAGTTGAGCGCGCTCAAAGAACGATAGCTTCGCGGAATCCTCCGCAGTTTTTACAGATTCGAGTTTCTTCTCAAGCTCCACATTGGCCGGACCTGCCGGTCGAGCTGACATGCAGCACGGACTCATGATGTACAGGCTGCCGAAGACATCGGAGTGCTTCATCCCGATACGACTGGCGCCATACCCCCCCATGGAGTGACCGACCAGGCCTCGGCTCGGAGGATTAGGCAGTGTTCGATAATGTGCGTCAATATAGGCGACGAGATCATGCGCGATGAAGTTCTCAAAGTCTCCGGTTGTGACCGAACTCGAATACATCGAGCCGTTGTGGATGGTCTTCGAGTCGGGCAAAACGACGATCATCTCCTTTGCGCCCTGCGCGAACGCACCCTCTATGGTCTGCGGCACGCGAATCTCATGCGTCCACTGCATGGCTCCAATGGAGTAGCCGTGCAGAGCGTAAATCACGGGATAACGTCGATGCTTGTCCTTCGTGTAGCCGGGCGGAAGAAAGACAATGACGTCGCGGTCAACAGCGTCGCCTTCCAGGTTTCCTTCGAGCGACGTGCCGTGAACCTTGATGTGATCGACCGTGACTGGCTTCGCTCCTGCAATCACAGGCGGGACAATGGTCTGCACCTGACATTCCAGCGCGCCGCCGGCAACTGCTAGCGTGAAAGCCGCCGCGCATAACATTCGCCCGATCTTCATAAGGATCCTCTTTCGAAATGCGTCACTACTGCACAGGAAACGAATAGATGGTGATCGAGGACGAATTTGCCGCTGATGCGTTTGGACTGAGGCGCATCGGTCATCATGTTCGGCATCGCTCCACCCGTGATCAGCTTGACCAAAGGATCCACTGGCGCATGAGATTGAGCCGATGTGAGTGGAAAAGATAACGCGGCCAACCCCAGCGGTGCCCCATATAGAGCGTCTTGTTTCGGGAGCGATTGGGTGAGGGAAGTCTCCTTTGCAGAAACGAAGTATCTGGCTGATTGGGAGACCGCACAAGTTAATGCGAGGATCACGGGCCTTCGCTGCTTCCTCCCTGTTCTTGCGAAATTCGTCGTCCAGATCAGATCCCACGTATTCCATTCGTTAGTCATAAAAACGTAGTGATAGCCCCCAAGCATGGCAAACTGCCACGATGTCGACGGCATAGACGTTCTCTACAGGATGCAATATACAGAATTAAAATCATGTTGGACAATAGAAATAAATCGCTTTAATCAGTCGAGCTTCTCGATCGCTGAAATCAGCAAGAATTTTCGCTGAGCTCACTTGGGAGGCGCTTCATCATTACTTCGGCTGCTCGTGGCCCGGGAGCACTTTCGACGATTCGAGAGCTGAATTGCAAGGATTGCTGCATGGGAATGGTGTTTCCACCGAGTTCTACTCGGTGATTGAAGCTGGGCCGGCGAACTTGCCCAAAAGCCGGCGCAATGTTAAGCGGACGCTTCTTGGATTAGCCGTGAGCGCTTGCTGTCTTGCCGTAGACAGAAGCATTCTTCCATGGAAGGCACGAATGGTTTCGGGATGGATGTTTGCAACGACACGATTTCGATCGCGGTTCGGAATTCCTTCGGCGATAGGGTGATGGAAAGAATCGTCGAAACCAAGGTGATGCGGTTCTTGAGCTTGTGCATGGACTGCTTGGGAGCCTGTATCTGACGTTTGAATAGGGGACCTGGGCTATAAGCCGAACAGGGATGCAGGTCTCTTGACAACGCCATCGCCTGAAATGGCTGTGCAGGGCCGCATATGCTGGTGTGCGCCAAGGGTAGAAGTTTCATGACCAGAAAACTGCAGGCTTTGGCGGCGGTGTAGATGGCCAGCCCGCCGTTTGCTGTGAGCGCCTATGTCGTTCTATCGAAAGCGATGCAGCGTGCAATCGATCTCTCGTTACGGGCCGCAGATGGGTGAAGGCTCTGATCTATGTCAATTCATTCATGCCCCTCATAAAAAAGATTAGCAATCTTCTCCATAAAAAGGTTGACAGCCCCATCGTGGAACTTGTATCAGTTGTAGGCGATTAAATCGCATTAATGAGTCCATATCGGATTTTACGAGCTTGTTGGACAGTGCAATTCAAAAGCGCCATATGAACTTCGGAGGTTGTATGCAAAGGAATCAACATAATAGGGAGCAGGGCACAGACGGCCTGAAGGCTCAATCCCACGTGTTCAAGATGAAACGGCATCTTGAGAAGTGGCGAGGCTTAGGTGCAGGACTGATTGCGGTGTTGTTGCTGTTGATTGCCACGTCGGCGATGCAGGCACAGACGACCGCGCAGATCTCTGGAACAGTCACAGACACAACTGGCGCTGTGATTCCAGGAGCTACCGTCGCCCTGGTGAATGAAGCAACTCAAGATACGCGCATGGTAAAGACAAATGGAGCTGGGCTCTATTCTTTTCCGGCCCTGTTACCCTCCTCCTACACCATTAAGGTCACGGCCAAAGGCTTCCAGCCCAAGAATTTGACAGGCCTGATCCTGCATGCGGGTGATGAGCGTGCAATCCCTGCCTTCAGTCTGACTATCGGAGCCCAGTCGCAGGCCGTGACGGTGTCAGCGTCTAGCGAGATGATTCCGGAAGATAACGGTGAACGTTCTGACGTTCTTTCCTCGAAAGATATCGAGAACCTGGCGTTGGAAGGCCGCGACACGACGGAGTTGTTGAAGGTTCTTCCCGGAGCGACCACCGTAGGCGGCGGTCTAACCGGAGCAAATCCATCATTTAACGATCTCAGCATCTCAGCCAACGAGAGCGCCATCGGAAACGGCATCAACATCAACGGTGTGCCGAACCGCGGCGGTACCGCGCTGCTTTCTGACGGCGTCAGTGTTCTGGATCCAGGCGACAATGCCAGCTCGATCGGCATTATCAGCCCGGAGATGACAGCTGAGGTCAGCGTGCAGACCTCCAACTTCGGCGCGTATGTGCAAAATGGCCCGGTGGTGGTTAGCGCCATCAGCAAGTCGGGAACCTCGCACTATCACGGCGTGGCGTACTTCGATGCTCGCAACGATGCCCTGAACGCCAACGGCTGGGCGCAGAACCACCAGGGAGTCGCGAAGGCCGGCGCGCATTATTACTATCCGGGCGGCAGCTTTGGTGGGCCCGTACCTTTCACGCACAAGAAGCTCCTCTTCTGGGGCGGCTATGAGCGGTGGTTACAGAATCCGGGAAATGGAAATGTTCTGGAATCGTATATCCCGTCCCCGGAGATGATGGCCGGCGACTTTAGCATGGACAACCCCGACAACGTGGCACTCTGTCCGCAAGGGTTTTCCTCGACGGCTCAGGGGAACTGGTGCAATAACCTCGCTGGGACCACGATGCCTGACGGAACGACGATTACGCCCGGACCAGGAACGAGCGGAGCCGTTATTCCTTCGCAATACATCGATCCGGGTGCTGCAGCGCTGGCCTCTTTCTGGCCCAAAGCAAATGCAAACCCGGCGACAACGCCTGGTGGATACAACTACTACCAGCCCATCGACGCCCCCAATGATGGTTGGGTGTACCGCGCTCGCATGGATTACAACCTGAACGATAACAATAAATTCTATGTGGCCTACCAGCAGGCCTACAGCTCAACATTGGCACAGGGCAATGGCGCTCATATCTACTGGACGCCGGGAAACTCCATTCCTGCTCCCGGTGGTGGATTGGTCGGGAAGGTCTATACCAAGTCGATCTCGGGCCACTTCGTTCATGTCTTCAGTCCCTCAACCACGAATGAATTCATCGCCGCATGGGGCTTTGGCAGCTTCCCAGGGCAATCGCATGAACGCGGGTGTTATCTGAGTAGTGTCGGCATCCGTGTTGATACTGGATGGTGAAGCTATGGACGGGTGTGCTGTTTCCAGGAGGAAGTATGGAGACAGCAGGCCGTTTGC
>JAJYBU010000013.1 GCA_021778845.1 Acidobacteriota bacterium | reverse complement strand
AAGCGCGCACCCGCGAAGCCCTCGATCAAGCCATTGCAGACCTGCTGCCACACATCACCGCCGAAGATGCTCAAGCCTGGTTCAGGCTCCGCCTCGGCACATTATAGTAACTATAATATTGCTCTAAAACGTTTTAGTTATACAGCCTGAAAAATATAGCCAGTCGATGGTTCCACTGTCAAGCAGTAATTTGCAGCTCTGATGCGCCCGGCATATTTGGCTGTATCCCTGAGGAGGCTACAGGAGCGCGCGGGCGAATTGCACCCCGTTTATTACCCCTGGAACGTGCTGCATGGGGGTCTCCGCACTTCGTACTTCCAGCCAGTTTCGTCCCGTCCTCTTCAAACACTCTCCTGCGAATCTGGCCGAAGAAGATGGCTCGCGGACCAGCACCTCCCACCTGCACTCATCGCTGCCAGGGCTTCGCACCGATGATCTGCAGCGACTCGCCGGCCCCGGCAAACCCAACCGCTGCACCCGTATGCGTGAGCTTTCTTGTGGCCTCGTTCCAGCGCAAGTGGCTCACCTCATACACCCCCTTCTCATACGCATAGCTCGTCCCGTCATCGCGATACAAGTCGAACGACCCATCGGCCCCCGGATACACCCGCAGCTTCGCAATCTTCTGCGCGTCATTCGTACTCTCGACCACCGTCCCCAGCGGCAGAATCGAGCCCGCCCGCACGAACACCGGAATCACATCGATCGGCGCGTTCACCGTAATTTGCTGCCCTCCACGCACACGCTCGTTGGTCCAGAAGTTGTACCAGTCCGTTCCCGCCGGCAGGTACACCTCGCGGCTCGTCATCCCCTGCTCGGTCACCGGAGCCACCAGAAGCGCCGGTCCAAACATATACTCGTCGCCGATATCGGCCACCTTCGGATCATCGCCAAAGTCCATAAACAGCCCGCGCATAAATGGTGCGCCCGTCTCATGTGCACTCCATCCCAGCGAGTAGATATAGGGCATCAACTCATACCGCAGCCGCAGAAACTTCTCCAGAATCGGCTCCGCCTGCTTGCCATAGCTCCACACCTCATTCTCCGGGCGGCTGCCGTGCGTGCGGAAGTTCGGCTGAAACGCACCATACTCAAACCACCGCACATACAGCTCCGGATAGTCGTCATAGTGCCCCACCTCAGCACGCGCATCACTCGGATCGATCAGCACTGGCCTCTCCGGCTTGTGGTAGCCCGGCAGGAACTGCCACCCACCGATATCGGTGCTCCAATACGGCATTCCCGACGCGACAAAATTAATCCCCGTCGGCACCTGCCGCTTCAGCACATCCCACGTCGGCGCAATATCCGACGACCAGAAGATCGTCCCATTCCGCTGTGCCCCCAAATACGACGACCGCGCCAGGATCAGCGCCCGTTCCTTCATGTCCCTGCGCATCCCGTCATACACCGCCGCCGTATGAAATAGCGGATACACGTTGAAGAACTCCGTTCCCGGGCCCACATGCAGGTAGCTTCCATTTGGCGGCAGATCCGGCTCCGTCTCATCCATCCAGAATGCGTCGAAGCCCTTCTTGACATAGTTCTCGTCGATCACAGCCCAATACCACTTCGCCGCCGCTGGATTCGTCGTATCGATGTCCGACCCTGCGCGGTCATACGGCAGCCCGTTCGTCGGCGTCCCATCTGCGAGGTGCTCCAGCCAGCCATTCTTCAGCAGCGTTGCATAGTACCGGTCTTCTGGCACAAACCTTGGCCACACGCTGATCATCACGTGAAAGTTCATCGCGTGCAGCTCTTTGTTCATCGCCACCGGATCCGGCCACTGCGTCGGATCCATATCCATCTGCCCCATCTTCGTATAGCTGAACCAATCGATCACGAGGTCATCGATCGGCAGATGCCGTTCCCGATATCCTTTCGCCACGGCCATCAACTCCGCCTGGCTCGTATACCGCTGCTTGCACTGGATATACCCATACGCCGACTTCGGCAGCATCTGCACCACCCCCGTCAGCGCCCGGTACCCCTCATAGATCTCGTCATACGTCTTCCCCGCAATCACAAAAAACGAAACCCTCTGCCCCACCTGCGACGTAAACCGCGTCTGGTCTCCGATCGCAAACGCCACCGTCGTCTTCGAAGGGTTATCCCACACCAACCCATAGCCCTTGTTCGTCACTACAAACGGAACGCAGACACTCTCTCCGCCCGGCGCATCGTAATCCTGCGAGCACCGCACCACGTGTCCCCGCCGATCGAAGTACCCCTCCTGATTCTGTCCCAGCCCGTAATAGTGCTCATCTTTTGGCGCAGCAAAGCTCGCCCCCACCTCATAGAACGGATCGTCCCCAGGCCGTCGATCCAGCAGCACATCATGATTTCCGTCCTTGTAATTCGGCACCGACATCTGCCATCCCTGCATATCCACCAGCGTCTTCCCCTCCGGCGTCTTCACCGTAATCCCCACCCCCGGTGTCGACCCATTGAAGAACCGCGCAATATCCGCAGCCGTACCCGTCGGCTTCCAGGGTTCACCCTCCGGCGCAACAGTAACCACCATCTGCGACGACTGCAGCACATCCCCGCCGACCCCGCTCTCCGCACGCCAACCGTCCCCATTCTCCTTCGCCGTAATCCCATACCCCGGCTCCGCCAGCGCGCGATCCTTCAGCAAGCTCAGCGTCACCCGCACCACATTCGGCGCATAAGGCTCCACCACCACCGTCGCGTTCCCGCGCTGCAGCGTCAACTGCTGCGCCCCGCACGACAACGCGCTCATCGCAACCACGCCCACGACCAACCCAACCTTACGAATCATCCTCATCCCTCGCAAACCAACTCGTATTCCTGCAGCCTTCTGCATCTCGTCCCTCGCCCGGCCGGGTGCCCCACGCATGACATCTTCACGTCATGCATCGACATCGCGCGATAGCGCGACCGCTTCCGCCCATCTACATCACCTGCACCACCGCCTTCACCGGCAACGCATCCGAACTCCCACCCACCTTCACCGTCACGCGATCCTTCTCCAGCACAAACTTCTTCGCACCCTCATCCCAATACGCCAGCGCCCGCGCCGCCAGTGGCAGCGTCACTGTCTTCGTCTCGCCAGCCTGCAACGACACCCGCTCAAACCCCTCCAACTCCTCCATCGGCCTTGCCACCTTTGACCCCTCATGCGACACATACATCTGCACCACCTCATCGCCCGCGCGCGTGCCCGTGTTCTTCACCTCCACGCTCACCATTGCCGTCTGCCCATCCTTCAGCGTCGTCGCATTCACCCGCAGCTTCGAATACGCAAAGCTCGTATAGCTGAGCCCAAATCCAAACGCATACAGCGGCTTCTGCCTGGCGTACATGTACGTGCGCCCATCGCGAATGTTGTAGTCCATCATCGGCGGCAACTCCGCCTCATCCCTCACCCACGTCTGCGTCAAACGCCCCGCCGGGTCATAGTCGCCAAACAGCACATCGGCCAACCCATCGCCCTGCTCCTCGCTCCCATTCGTCATCGTGAGGATCGCCGGAACACTTGCCTCGCTCCACGTCGTGGTATACGGAAAGCTCGCCTGCAACACCTCCACCGTCCGAGGATTCGCCGCCAGCGCGGCCTTCGCAATCGCCTCCTGCTCCAGCACCATGCTCTTGCGGTCGATGGCCTCTTTCCCATCGCTTGCCGTCGGGCAAACATTCCATCCCGCGCCGCACGTCGGGTTGTTCCCAATCACCACAACCACCACATCCACGCGTTTCGCCAGCGCCGTCACCGCAGCCAGGTCATCCCCCTTGTCGTACGTCACCGTAACGCCTGCGCCAGCCCGCGCGCGAATCCCCTGCACCGGCGTCACCGCAAACGGCGGCGTCCCGCTGTACCAATCCAGCAGCACCGCATTCGCATAAGGCCCGATCACCGCCATCGACTTCAGCTTCCCCGCATCCAGCGGCAGCAGCTTTCCCCCACCCTCCACCGCATCATTCTTCAGCAACACCACCGACTCGTCCGTGACCTTCCGCGCCAGCGCCTTCGGCTTCTCCGACCACCACGGGTCTGGCGCCAGCATCTTGCCCGCGCCATCGTCCACGCCAATCTTCGCCTGCGGAACCACCTCCGTCGGGTCCAGCATCCCCAGCCTGATCATCACGCGAAACACCCCGCGCAGATTCCTATCCAGATCCTTCTCATTGATCAGCCCTTCCTTCAGAGCCTCTTCCATCGCCGGCTTGTACTCATCCAGATATTGATTGATCCCCGCATGAACAGTCGCCGCCACAGCCTCCGGCATCGTCTTATATGCCTTATGGTCCTTCACCAGCGCTGTCAGCGCGCCGCCATCGGTACAGATGATCCCATCCTCGCCCCAGTCCTTCATCACCACATCGCGCAGCACCGGATTCTCAATCATCGGCGTCCCGTTCCACGAGTTATACGCAGTCATAAATGCATTCGCATGGCCATCCTCAATCGCCATCCGGAACGGCACCGAGTAGTACTCCTGAAACAGCCGCTCATCGAAGTTCGAAGACGACGACGTCCTCAGATTCTCATTACTGTTCGCCAGAAAATGCTTCAGCAGCGACGCCGTCGTCCAGTACTTCCCACTCCCCTGCAGCCCGCGCGTGAACGCCGTAGCCAACGCTCCTACCAGGAACGGGTCCTCCCCATAAGACTCCTCGCTTCGCCCCCACCTCGGGTCGCGGCTCAAATCCGCATTCGGAGCCCGCACCACCAACCCGCCGCGGTGATACTTCCCAAACGCATACCGCGTCTCATGCGCCTCCTGCGCCGCAGCCTCGCTGAGCAGCGCCGGATCCCACGTCTGCCCCAATCCCCTCGACTGCGGAAACGTAGTCGTCGGAATCACCGTCACATTCCCGCGACCCTCCCAGTGTCCAGGCCCGCCCAGCGCCAGTCCGTGCAGACCCTCCACATGTCCCGTCCCCACCACGCCCAGCCGCGGCACCGTCGGGTCCGTGCTGAACGCATCGACCTTTTCCTCGACCGTCATCCGGCTCAGCAGGTCCGTAATCCGCGCCTCCACCGGCGCCGCACTATCCGCATACACAGCTCCCGGCGCCGCACCCGTGGATTTCTGTTGCGAGAAGGCCGAAGTCGAGCAGATCAACAAAGCCTGTACTAAAACGATTTTTCTCACGAATCCTCACCGCCAACAATCTATCCCGAGCAAGCAATCCTTGTACAGAAAATTGTCCGAACCCTCAAAATCCATCACTCCGCGGCCAGCGACACCTCAGCCTTCAGCGGCAGCTCCGCCGACGATCCACCCACCTCAATGCTGTACGCTCCGCCAACCCGCTCCCACCCGCTCTTCTGCGTTGAGAACACCTTCAGGTACAGCGGCGATATCGGCACCGTCACCGTCTCACTCGCGCCCGCCGCCAGCGACACCCGTGCAAACCCGGCCAGCTTCCGGAACGGCTCGCCCGCGCTCTTCGGCAGCGTCACATACACCTCGGCAATCTCATCGCCCGCGCGCGCTCCCGTATTCTTCACCGTAAAGCTCACACTCTCCGCGCCCTCGGCAACCTTCAACCCCGAGTACGCAAAGCTCGTATAGCTCAACCCAAACCCAAACGGAAACAGTGGCGTCCGGTCCTTCACCTCGAACCACTTGTATCCCACCAGCATCCCCTCCACGTTGTAGTCCACCGTAAAGTTCTCGGCTTCCTTGCCATGATGCGCGCCCGCATCCATGCCGTTGTTGCCCGTCTCCGGCGTCAACCCCGTCACCTTCGGATGCGGCAATTGAGCATCATTCGCCGCAAACGTCACCGGCAGTTTTCCCGAAGCATTCACGCGTCCAAACAGCACGTTCGCAATCGCCTCGCCGCCTCCAATCCCCGGATACCACGCCTCCACAATGCCCTTCACCTGCGCGCTCCACGGCATCGACACCGGCCCACCCGTCTCCAGCACCACCACTGTATTCGGGTTAGCCTTCGCCACCGCCTCCACCAGCGCATCCTGATTGTCCGGCAGGCTCAGCGTCATCCGGTCCATCCCCTCGCTCATCCACTGCGTCACAAACACGACCGCCACCTGCGCCTTGGCCGCAGCCTTCGCCGCCTCCGCCACATCCGTGCCCGCGTCGAAGCTCACCGCCGCATCGCTCCCCGCCTGCTCCCTCAAATACCGCAGCGGCGACGACGGAAAGTACACCGGCACGCCCCACTCCGACCCGCCCGGGCGCCCGCCCGGAGCATCCACCTGCGCAGATCCACCACCCGAGAGCACCCCAAAGTCCGCTCGCCCGCCAATCACCGCAATCGTCCTCGCACTCCCACTCGCCAACGGCAGCACTCCGCCCTCGTTCTTCAGCAGCACCAGGCCCTCTTCCTCAATCTTTCGCGCGTCATCGCGGCCCTCGAACGGGTCCACCACCCGTCGAACCGGCGGATGATCCACCACCCCCGTCGCAAACATGCTGCGCACAATCCGGTGCACCATATCATCCAGCCGAGCCACCGGAACCGTCCCTGCAATCACCGCCGCCTGCAACGGCGCGCCAAAATATTTATCTCCTGGCTGCTCCATATCCTCCCCCGCCAGCACAGCCTTCACCGTGCTGTGCGTCCCGTCCCAGTCCGACAGCACAAATCCCTTGTACCCCCACTGATCCTTCAACACATCCGTCAGCGTGTACTTGTTCTCGCACGCATAGTCGCCATTCACGCGGTTGTAGCTGCACATCACACCCGCGGGCTTCGCCATACCAATCGCAATCTGGAACCCCAGCAGATCCGTCTCCTGCATCGCCCGCTCGTTCAACACCGCATTCAGCGTATTGCGCCCCGTCTCCTGGTCATTCATCACATAGTGCTTGATGTCGCCCATCACCTCTTGCGACTGCACGCCCATCGCCAGTTCCCCGACCATCGTTCCCGACAGCACCGGGTCTTCGCTCGCATACTCGAAGTTCCGTCCATTGCGCGGTTCACGGATCAGGTCCACTCCGCCGCCAATCGACATGTTGTATCCCTCGTCGCGCAGCTCCCGGCCGATCACTGCGCCATACAAATGGCCCATCGCCGGGTCCCAGCTAGACGCCATCCCGATCACGCTCGGCAGCAGCGTCGCATACCGGCTCTCCCGCGCCGCCATCCGTATCCCCACCGCCGAGTCCGCCATGTTGATATCCGGCAGCCCCAGCCTCGGTATCCCCGGCACAAATCCAGCGCCACCGTTATCTCCCGCCGGCACCACCGCCCCCGGACGCAGCACTCCCCAACCGCTGCCATGCACCAGTTGGATCTTCTCCTCCAGCGTCATCGCCTTCACCATGAGGTCCGCGCGCGTGTCCGGATCGAGCGCCGCATTCCTCCACGGCTGGCTCACCACCGTCGCGGCAGCCGGCTGCGGGGCCTGCTGCGCCACCCCCATCTGCAACGCCCCCAGGCCCAGTCCCACGCACCCAATCCCAACCCAGCTCATCCTCATCCTCATCCGGCTCATCTTCACGGCAGTCCCAATCGTCATGTCTCTCCTCTTCCTGAACCTGTCTCTACCCTGTGAACATTAGTCCACCGGCCAAACAATCTCTTCCGCGCCAGTCTTTGCAGCTTGCAAAGGCTTATTCAAACGATTTAGTTTTATTGCGAATTGCCTCGGGGACGAAGCATATCAGGAGACAGGTACCTTTGCCCAGCCCCCGCACAATTGCAGGTGTAGCGTTTGTCTAGAGCCAAGTCGCGAAACGGTCGCCCAACACGCTCATAGGAACATTCCATGCACTTTCACCACGTGTTCCTCCTTTCGCTCTCCGCCGCCGCAGGCGCCCAATCCGCCACCCTCGCCGCGTCGTTCACCAACGTCCTCACCGCCAATGCAAGCACGCGCGCCGGAACCCTCAACCGCTTCGACGTAGTCATCCTCCAACACCCCATCGACTAACGAGCAGGCCCAAACCCCGATCATGCGGCTAATCACCATGGACGACGAAACTCCGCCAGCCAGAGATCTCCCCGAAGTGGTACAACGGTTGCAGCCCATGCCGCCACGCAAGTCCAGTATCGAGGGTCCCAAGCCTGTCAATCTGAAGATTCTCGCCGAGTATCTCAGCCTCTCTCCCGCCACCGTCTCGCTGGTGATGAACAACGCGCCCGGCGCCTCGGCCATCGCCGCCACCACGCGCCACCGCGTCCTCGAGGCCGCCAAGCGCCTCGACTACCGCCCCAACCCTATCGCCCGCTCCCTCCGCACCCGCCAGACCTTCACCGTCGGCGTCATCGTGCCCGAGTTCTCCGAGGGCTACTTCACCATGCTCATGAACGGCATCGAAGAGCACCTCCTGCAGTCCGGCTACCTGCACTACGTTGTCTCCCATCAAGGCAAGCGCGACCTCATCGACGAGTATCCGCGCCTGCTCACCAAGCGCGCCGTCGATGGCTTCCTGCTGGTCAACACTTCCCTCAATGAAGAAGTCAGCGTTCCGGTCGTCTCCATCTCCGGACACAAGAAGCTCAACGGCAACACCAACATCCTGTTGGATCACGACCGCGCAGCCCTGCTCGCTTTAAAGCATCTCTACGACCTCGGCCACCGCCGCATCGCCTTCATGAAGGGCCAGCGCCAGGCCTCCGACTCCGACTCCCGCTGGGAAGGCATCCTCGCCATGGCAAAGCGCGTCGGCCTCACCATCTACCCCGAGCTCTGCGTCTATCTCGAAGCCAACTCCTGGTCTCCCGAACTCGGATACCCCATCATCCGAGACCTCCTCGCGCGCACCCGCGACTTCACCGCCATCTTCTGCTTCAACGACATCGCCGCCATCGGCGCCATCCGCGCCATCGCCGACGCCGGACTCCGCTGCCCCGACGACATCTCCGTCATCGGCTTCGACGATATCTCCAGCGCCGCCTACCACACCCCGCGCCTCACCACCGTCCGCCAACCGCTCCGACGCATGGGCGAGATGGCCGTCCAGACCCTCCTCAAGCGCATCGAATCCCCCCAGGAAGCCTACCCCGAGGTCATCCTCTTCGAGCCCGAGCTCATGGTTCGCGAGTCCACCAGCTCCGCACCCCTCACGGTACGCTACTCTCCCGCTGCCGCACAGATGGACGTCCCATCGAAAAGTCGCACGTCCCGAAAACAATAAGCTGGTTATTCAATGGGGTCACTACACCAAACTTCAAAATAGTGTACGGGTGAATCAGATCACTCGTTTGGGGACGGAGAGAGCCGTACGGGCCTGTATGAGCCTTTCCGAAGGCGTCCTGAAGCGGAACGTCGACCAGGATGCCGCAATTCAACTTAACCACAAATGTCCGGACGTAAGGGTTGATGCGAGCGTGACTCGGGTTTGGTTTGGGTTTGGTCTCCGAGGTCAGAGCGTGAGACCTCGCGAGGTTACAGCATGAGCGAGGGTGGAGCGACGGTGGGGTCAGAGGCGAAGTTCTCGTTGGGATGCGGGCCCATGTGGAAGCTGAGTTGGCCGCCCTGAGCGATCTCACTGTGGTTAAACCATGCGCGCTGCTGGGGTTTGCCATTGAGAGAGAACGACTGGATATAAACATGACCTGGGTCGGACCGGTGCACGTCGATCTGGAGCAACTTCCTGTTGCCGAGATCGACGGAGGCTTTCTCAAAGAGTGGCGAGCCGAGGATGTAGTTGCCGCTGACGGCATCGACGGAGTAGAAACCGAGGGCGCTGAGGACGAACCAGGCGGACATCTGGCCGACGTCTTCGTTGCCTGCGATGCCGTCGGGGGTGGGAGCGTACATCGTCTCCATGAGGCTGCGAACGCGGGCCTGGGTCTTCCAGGGCTGGCCGGCGTAGACGTAGAGGTAGGCGATGTGATGCGAGGGCTCGTTGCCGTGCGCGTATTGGCCGACCATGCCGGCGATGTCCGGAGGAGCATCGGCGGGCAAGGTGGGGGCAGTGGTGAAGAGCTCATCGAGTTTGGTGAGAAAGGGTTTGCGGCCGCCGAAGAGAGCGATGTTACCGGCGACGTCGTGCTGAATGCCGAAGGTGGTTTGCCACGCGTTGGACTCCGTGTAGTCGCGCCACTTGCTCCAGTGACCGAGGTCGATGGGGTTGAAGGAAGTAGGGCCGTGGCCTTCGGAGGATCCGGCCCAGGTGCCGTCGGCGAACTTAGGGCGCATGAACTGGATAGTGGGATCGAAGTAGTTCTTGTAGTTGAGGGAGCGGTCCCGCAGGAAAGCGGCGTCTTCGGTCTTGCCGAGTTTCTTTGCGACGTGAGCGATGGCCCAGTCGTCGTAGCAGTATTCGAATGTCTTGGAGACGGATTCGGATTCGAGGTCGGCGGGGATGTAGTGCATCTTGCGGTAGTAGCTGAGGCCGCGCCAATCGTCGACCATGGCGCGCTTCATCATGCATTTGTAGGCGTCGTCGATGTCGATTCCAGAAAAGCCTTTATTGACGGCTTCGGCGATGATGGCGGCGGAGTGATAGCCGGTCATGGTGCCGGTTTCGGTGCCCTGAAGCGGCCAGACAGGCATTCCATCCGGGCTTTGCACGGCCATGCGAATGAGTGAGTTGGCGAAGTCGGGAACGCGATGGGATTCAAACAAGGTGTAGGCGGGATGCGCGGCGCGATAGGTGTCCCAGCAGGAAAAGGTGGTGTAGTTGTGCCTGCCCGCGGGGAGCTGATGGATTTGATCATCCATGCCGCGATAGCGACCGTCGACGTCGTCAAAGAGCATGGGGCCGAGCGACATGTGATAGAGGCCGGTGTAGAAGACCTTCTTGTGCGCAACGTTATCGGTCTGCACACGAATCTTTCCAATCTGCTGCGCCCAGAGTTGATGAGCGCTCCGACGGATTTGATCGAAGTCCCAGCCAGGAATTTCGTGCGTAAGGTTGTTGGCGGCGGCGTCAGAACTTACGCCTGAGATTCCTGTTTTGACGAGAATAGGTTCGTTGGCGTGAGTGGTGAAGTGGAGGACGCACTTCAGGTTCTTGCCACTGAGTGGCGCGACGCCGGGCGCGATCTCTTGGTCGTCCTGAAAGAAGACGATGCGGTCGGGAGTCTTCGAGACCTGCAGCGAGAAGTATGCGTGGCGACTGGGCCCCCACGCCTTCGTTATGCGTCCACCAGCGAGTATGTTGGCGGAGGGTGAGGAGAGTTCTGCAGAGACGACATTGTTTGCGCTGCCGTAGCAATGCTGAAGATCGAGGATCAGGTAGGCCTGGCTGCTAGCTGGGAAGGTGTAACGATGGAGGCCGGCGCGCTCGGTGGCTGTGAGCTCGGCGCGAATGCCATAGTCCTTGAGGGGTACGGAGTAATAGCCGGGCACCATCACTTCGTCTTCGTGGCTGAAGCGCGATCGATAGCCGCTGTCTGGATCTTCGCGTGTGCCAGGAACGATTTTTGCGGGACCGGTGCCGGCCATGACGAGGAAGTCGAGGAGATCTCCGCAGCCGGTGCCGCTGAGATGGGTGTGACTGAAGCCCATGAGGGAGGTATCGGAGCGGTGATAGCCAGAGCACCAGTCCCAACCGTCGTCGAAGGTGTCGGGGCTCAACTGCATGGCGCCGAAGGGAACGACGGCGCCGGGGAAACAATGGCCGTGGCCGCCGGTACCAATTTGAAGGTCGACCCATTGGAGCGGATCCTCCTGGGCGGAGGTGCTTGCATCCCACGCGAGTGCTGTGGAAGGAAGACAGGCAGTGGCAAGGGCCCCTGCAGTACCATGCAGAAAGTTTCTACGGGAGATCATTCGTTAGCTCCGGAACCTGACCTATTACCAGACAAAGATACTATGAAATAGAGATAAAAAGGCCATAAACTTGATTGTATGCTGTCCGTACGATCAGTTATGGCTTGTTTCAATATCAGTGTGAGGCGCCAGTGAAGAACCCTTGGACGAGACGGGATGTTATCCGAGCGATCGGCGCGGTTGGGGTCGGGGGTTCTTCAGGATCGATGCTGAGGTTGTTGGGGCAAGCGGTTGGACAGTCTGTTGACGATGCGTCAAGGCGTCCGAAGCCGAGCGATCGCAAGTTTCGGAGCCCGGCGGTTGAACAGTTGATTCTGGAGGTCTGCGCGAAGATTGCGGACCCTGGACTGGCAGGGCTGTTTGCGAACTGCTTCCCTAATGCGCTGGATACGACGGTGGAGCCGGGAACATTCGAGGGCAAACCGGACACAGTTGTGATCACGGGCGATATACCCGCGATGTGGTTGCGTGATGCGTCAGCACAGGTGTGGCCGTATCTTGGGTTAGCCGCGAAGGACGATGCGCTGCGCGAGGTGCTTGAAGGGGTGATTCGGCGGGAGACGCGCTGCCTGCTGATTGATCCGTATGCGAATGCGTTCATGGCCGACCTCGATGCGCCGCCGTTGCCGTGGAGCGTGCATGACAAGACGGTGATGAAGCGCGGCGTGGGAGAGCGCAAGTATGAACTGGACTCGCTGTGCTATCCCATTCGGCTAGCCTGCGGCTATTGGAAGCAGACCGGGGATACGCAGCCGTTCGATGCGCCGTGGAGGGATGCGATGAAGCTGGTTGTGGCGACGATGCGGGTGCAGCAGCGCAAACATAATCCGGGTCCTTACCGCTTCCAGCGTGCGTCTCGTCGTGTGACGGAGACTCTGTCTCATGACGGATACGGGAACCCGGTGAAGGCTGTGGGACTGATCGCGTCGGGCTTCCGGCCGTCGGATGACGCATGCACCTATCCATTTCTGGTGCCATCGAATCTGTTTGCAGTTACGTCGTTGCGGCAGCTGGCGGAGATGGCTGCGGCGATTTTGCATGACTATGCCTTAGCGAATGATGCACAGGCGTTGGCGACTGAAGTGGAGGCTGCACTGCCAGAGTATGCGACTGCAAAGAGACCAGGGGGCACGATCTGGGCCTACGAGGTGGATGGGTTTGGCCGTCAGTTGTTGATGGACGATGCCAATGTGCCTAGCCTTTTGGCGTTGCCTTATCTGGAGAGTTCTCCGGACGAGCAGATATATGAGCGTACGCGCGCATTTGTGTGGAGCGAACAAGACCCCTGGTACTTCAAGGGAAGCGCAAGCGAGGGGATTGGAGGGCCGCATGAAGGCGCGAATATGATCTGGCCGATGTCGCAGATTATTTATGCGCTGACAGCGGGCCGGGGACCTGGTTCCGGCATGGAGATTCGCCACATGCTCACACTGTTGCAAGCCTCTGCCGCAGGCACGGGATTCATGCATGAGAGCTATAGCAAGAACAATGTTCATAAGTTCACGCGGCCCTGGTTTGCGTGGGCGAACTCATTGTTTGGGGAGTTGATTGTAAGGCTGGCAGCGACCAGGCCTGATTTGCTGCGGTGACAGAGACGCGGTTGGCGCACAGTAGAGAGCTCGGGGGAACATGTGATGAAGAGTCTTGTTGCAGTTCGATATCCAGATTGCAGGCGTTGGCTTGGGTGGCCTCTTACTTGTGCAGCAGTGGTGGCGGTGTTGACCTGTGCGTGCGTCGCGCAGATCCAGGGGAGCAACGCTGGAGATAGGGCAACGACTCCGCTGCGGGTTGACGGGAGCCACTTTTCATTGCGCGGGCAACCCTTTCAGATATTGTCTGGTGAGGTCGAGTATGCGCGCATCCCGCGTGAGTACTGGCGCGACCGCCTGCGCAAGATTCACGCGATGGGACTCAATACGATCACGGTGTATATTTTCTGGAACCTGCATGAACCGCAGCCAGGAGTCTTCGACTTCAGTGGGCAGAATGATGTGGCGGAGTTTCTTCGCGAGGCGCAGCAGGAGGGGCTGCATGTGGTGCTACGACCAGGGCCGTATGTTTGCGCAGAGTGGGACCTCGGAGGGTATCCGGCATGGCTCTTGAAAGATAGCAAGACGCCGGGTTCAGAGATTCCGGCGATGCTGCTGCGCAGTCCAGAGCCGGCGTATCTTGCGGCGGTGAGGCAATGGATGTTGCGGCTTGGCAAGGAACTGGCACCGCTACAGGCCAGCCGCGGCGGTCCTATCATCGCAGTGCAGATTGAGAATGAGTATGGATCCTTCGATGTGAAGGAAGACCGGCGACAATATCTTGGAGACGTGCTACAGATAGTGCGCGATGCAGGCTTCGGGGAGTCGTTGTTGTATACGGCGGACGGTGGCGAGGAGCTGACGAAGGGGTCGATCCCGGGCTTGCTCGCCGCCATTGACTTTGGAACGGGCGAGGAGCCTCACGAGATACCACTCCTGCGTGCACTCCAGCCGAAGGCTCCGGTCTATATCGCGGAGTATTGGGATGGCTGGTTTGACCACTGGGGAGAGAAGCACAACGTGACCGATGCTGCGGCGCAGGAGGCAGATCTTCGTGCGGCGATTGAGAAGGGTTACTCGATCAACCTGTACATGGTGGATGGAGGCACGAGCTTTGGCTGGATGAACGGCGCGAACTCCGCTGGGAACAACTATCAACCGGATGTTTCGAGCTACGACTATGATGCGCCGATCGATGAAGCAGGAAGGCTGAGACCGAAGTACTTCGCGATGCGCAAGATTATTGCAGACACGACGCACCGCATACTGCCACCAGTACCGACGTCTTCGCCGCTGATGACTGCGCCTCAGTTGCAGCTTACCAAGTCTCGCTCGCTTTGGACGAACCTTCCGCAGGGTGTGCACTCGGAGTCGCCTCTTGCGATGGAAGAGGTTGGTCAGTCCTACGGCTACATTCTGTATCGGACGACGATTGCGGAAGGCTTTACGGATGGTTCCGATAAGAGCTCTTTGCTTGAGTTCAGCGGGTTGCATAGCTACGCGCGCGTATACGTCGATGGGCAACTTCAAGGCGTGATCGATCGGCGGTTGGGAGAGACGCAGCTACGCGTGACGGCGCATGCCGGCCAACGGCTTGATGTCCTGGTGGAGAACTCGGGACGAATCAACTTCACGACGAAGATCCGCGGAGAGCGTGCAGGAATTCTTGGGGACGTCCGGCTATCCGGAAGGGCAGTTAGCGGGTGGGAGATGATTCCGATGCCGCTGAATGAGCCCCCTTCGGAGGGGTTTCGTCGCCACGGATGCACGATGGGACCGTGCTTCTATAGCGGGGAACTGTATGTGCATACGGTCGGCGATACGTATCTGAATACGGCTGCCCTGGGTAAAGGAGTGGTGTGGGTGAATGGCCATCTGCTAGGACGGTTTTGGAACGTTGGGCCAATGGGTAGCCTGTATTTGCCTGGCGCGTGGTTGCACGCAGGCCAGAACAAAATGACGATCCTGGATCTGAACGGTGGAGAACAAGTGTCCGTAAGCGCAGAGGATCATCCTGTCTATCTTCAGCCGAAGGCGGAGTCAACGGAGCCAGCGCGCGTTGACTAGTGTTTAAACGACGGCCTTTGCTAGTGCTTGCCGGGAGATTGTGGAAGCAACAACACCTCTGCAACCTGCCTTCCGCGACCTCTGCGACCAGTGTCGGCGGGACAGAGCCAACAGAACTGGAGAGGTCCACGGCGTGGGCATTCGGGTGAGTCGACTAGGTGAATCGACTAGTCGATGGCTTCACGATTATGGGGGCGAAGGCGCGGGGGTTGAATCTGCGTATTGCGGTTCGCGATGAGTGTAAGCGGCCCTGCAGGCCGTGTATACATCGTGGTCTTGTGTGGCGATGATGTTGGGATGGCTGGTAATGGGGTGAGCGGGTCAGGGGTAGGACGTCGCAGTGCGGATGTGCGTCGGCTGAGGGAATATGGGGGGGGGAACTACGCACGGCTTCCTCAGACAATCACGACCCGTACGCCAGCCTTTTCAAACGCAGCCACGGTTTCTTCCGGAACGCCATCGTCGGTAATCAAAATGTCGATTGCAGACGCAGGACAGATAATGATCGGGCTGATCATGCCCACTTTGCTCGAGTCCGCTACCACCACCACCTGCTTGGTCTGGCGAGTCATCGCCCGAAACACCGCAGCCTCATCCGCCTCGATCGTCGTAGCCCCATGTACCGGGTCCACTCCGCAGACGCCCACAAAGACCCAGTCCATCACCACAATATTCAGCGACTCGATGGCCGCGGGTCCAATCAGCGAGAACGCCCCTTGCCAGCGCATCCGGCCACCGGTGAGCGTGGTATCCAGACCCTCGCTGCTGCTCAGCTCCATGGCAATATTCACAGCGTTGGTAATGATGTGAAGATTTCTCCGATGACGAAGACACTGCGCCACCTGCGTCGTCGTCGTCCCGGCGGTGATGCCGATCGTCTCGTTCTCCTGCACAAGGTCGGAGGCTGCCTGCGCAATGCGCTGCTTCTCTCTTGTGAATCGCTCCTCGCGCACTCTGAATGATGCATCGAAACGGAACGGCTCGTACGTGGCTTGCTGATCCGCCAGCATCGCGCCGCCATGCGTGCGATGCACCAGCCCGCGTTCTTCCAGCCGTACCAAGTCGCGCCGCACACTCGCGGGCGACATCTTCAGCAGGACCGTCAACTCATCCACCGACGTCTTTCCGTGATGCAAAAGCAGCCGTAGAATCTCCTTGGCTCGCCGATCGATCTTGGACGACGCCAGCACCGGATGACCCGCAACTTCGTCCGACGCCGCAACCTGCGTATTATTCGTGGACACCCTGAAGTACTCCGCTCTCCATCATATTCAGCGCCTCGTGCAGCCCGCGGACACTCTCCTCGAGCACCACGAAGCGCGCGAACTCATCATTAGCAACCGCGCCCAATTTCACGCCCTGATTGCGAAACGTGACAGGGCTCGGCGTCCGCGTTCTCAATGAGCAATGAAACTCCGTTGCTCCGGTTCGCAGGGCGATCTTACGGATATTCTCCTGCCGGACACCGCCACCAACCATGATAGGGATTTTACCCTTCGCTGCGTCGATCAGCCGCCTGGCCTGCTCCGCACCCTGGGTAATGCTCTGCATGCCGCCCGATGTCAGAATGCGGTGCGCCCCCGTTTTGATCACTCGCTCCAACGACTCCTCCAGATTCGCCGACATATCAAATGCTCGATGAAACGTCACCTGCATCGGTTGTGCGAGCCGCACCAGTTCCCGCGTCCGGGGCACATCAACATGACCCTCAGCGTCCAGTACCCCCAGCACCACACCATCGGCGCCCAGCGCCCTCGCCTGCACAATGTCCTCCCGCATCACCTCGTATTCATGACGCGTATAGACCGAATCTCCGCCCCTCGGCCGGATCATCACAAACAACTGAATCCCGACCTGTCCTCGAACGGCCCGGATCAGCCCCGCACTCGGCGTGATTCCACCCTCATGCAGGTCGCTGCACAGTTCAATCCTCTGCGCCCCTCCCGCTTCGGAAGCAATTGCCGATTCGACCGAATCCACACAAATTTCCAGAACCATGGCTCTTCGTACCCAAGCGAAATAACGGACTTCCGCAAGGAACCGTTCGCGGTTCCCTCCCGCCGGCAACATCATAGGAAAAGCGGCTTCCTTGCCTTTGCGTATCACAAGGAAGCCGCGTAAACGTGAACACTCTTGGTTAGACGTGCTACGCCTGCTTTAGAAGTTGAACTGCGCAGTTAGTTGCATGATGTGGGGATTCCACAACGAAATATTGCCATACGTCGGATTGATCAACGATCCAAAGTTCGTATCGGTGACCGTCGAGTCTGGAAACAACTTCCCGGGATTGGAGTGCCACGTCGATCCCATATTGAATATCTCCACGCGGGTAATCAGGGTTCTCGACCCGCCTAGGCGGCTCGTCTTACCGAAGCTGGCATCGAGGTTGGTAAAGTATGGCCCGCGTTCCGGACTCTTGTTGGTGTTGCCATAACGTCCCAGTGCCGGAGTCGAGTACTTGGTCGGATCGAAATACTTACCCAAGGTACTCTTGAAACCAGCAGCATTTTGGAATGTAGAATTCGCCAGAATTCTACTCCCGTAATACTCTCCCATCTGGTCCGCCGAAGGATTTCCATACACCGCAAAGGGGAACCCGCTCGCCAGTTGGTACACGCCGCTCGTAGTCCATCCTGAAACCAACCAGTCCAGACCCTTCTTGCGAATCAGGTGGTCTGGAATCTGATACGAATACGTAGCTACAACGCGATGCGTCTGGTCCGAAGCCGACAACCCATACTCCGCGTATGGATGGTGCGGATCCTGAATCAGGCCCGGTTCGCCGCTGATAAGGTTAATACCCGAAGTAAGATCCATCGTCTTCGAGTAGGTGTAGTTCAGGTGATAAACCAGCCCATGCCACGGGCGCTGAATCAACTGCACCTGGAGTGCGTTATAGCTGGACGAAAAGCCGTTAATATTCGCATAGAAATACGGCGGCATATTGGCATACGGCGTGCGTGAATCGATAGGCTGGAAGTTCGGGTCGGTTGCGCAGGCCGCATTGCCTCCGGTCGCCTGCGAGGCATCCGCCAGCGAGTTGCAAGTGTCCCCGGCCACCGTCGGAAGCGTAGCCGCCCCAACAATATCCTGGCTCGGTTGGCGCCGTCCCGCGTCTCCCACATAGCCCACGTCCAACATCAACAACTCGGTCAGAGAGTACTCCGTATCGAGCGACCACTGCATGTCGTAAGGGTTATGGTTGTAGGGCCAATCTACCTGGTTGTACGGGAACTCATACGCCGGCAGACTGAAGCTTTGATTGGCCGTAATCGGAGGCTGCCACAGAGTCTTAAGCACCGCTGTCGATTGAGTTTCCTGCCCGGTCGTGTTCTGGTAAGGTGCAGCAGCCTGGTTGTACAAGCTGTTCTTGTCGAATTGCGTCCCATCATAGTAGCGATTGTAAAGACCGTAGAACAGTCCAAAGCCACCGCGAACTACAAGCTTAGTAGAAAATGCCGGGTTATAAGAAAATCCTAGCCGAGGCGCAAAGTCCTTATTATCGACCGGCACTAGCGTATTGCTCGCTCCGCATCCCAGATAGTTCGGATTGCCGCCCCCAGCCAGAATTGGCTTGGTGAAGGCGCAATTAGCCCAGATCAGTTGCCCTCCATTGGCAGGGTTGAAGGCGTAACCGCTATTATCCGTGGTGTGAAAGTTTGCCGGCCTCTCCCAGCGCAGCCCGGCATTGAGTGTCAAATGTTCGCTGACATGGAAATTATCCTGGAAATAAAGATTCCAGTTAGTACCCCAGAGAATAAAATCATCGGTCCCCAGCGGCGGAGGTCCATTGGCGGAATTCGGATCGCCAAGGACAAAATCAGCGACTGCATTTCCTGCATACGCCAGATTAGGATTCACTACACCTCCAGTGCTCCACCCCTGTCCTGCAAAGCCCGGTACCAGCGAAGTATATTGTCCATTGAAGTTCAGCGATCCGGTTCCGCCATAGTTATCCAGTTCGAACAGTTGCACCCGGCGAGCGTCAATGCCGAAGTCCATGTTGTGCCGCCCACGAACCAGCGTGAACGTATCCACACCCTGGTAGATATTATCCGCATACGTCGTAGGTTCGCCGCCGCCTATGCAGTAGTAATTGAAGAGACAGGTATTGGGTAGATCGAATGTCACCGGGTTGACGATAGCGTTTGAAAATCCCACGATGGCCGATACATTCGGTCCATACGCCGTCGTAGGCCCAGTCAGATAATGGTCTCGACTGTAGCCAATCGTAGCCTGGTTCAGCGTGCTCGGATTGAACACATGGCTCCATGTAGCGCCAAACAGCTTCGGCCGCGCATAGGTGGTGTTTCCCTGCCCATACGAGATGCTGGTATTCACCTGCGACAGGTTCCCCATATTCCCGGTCAGGAAGATATGGTCGCCCTTTCCAAAATACTCGTCGAACCGGACCGTCTCGATGTCCGTCCGTTTAGTGGTCTCCGTATTGCCAGAGAAATTCTGGCACCCCGTAGTAATACTCTCCGCGTCCGTACAGTTCGGCGTGTTTGGTGTATTGAAATACGCTGCCATTTTCGCTGCAACTGGATCTAACTCCGGCGCAGGAATGATATTTCCCGGAAACGGCGTACGAATAATCGGTGAATTGGTCGCACTCAATGGAAGATTGGAGTTATACGAAGGGTTAGGAACAGTCGACTGTGGATTGTAGATCGGATAAGGCCAACTCTGAAAGTTGCCTCCCAGTTCTGCAGCCGAAGGCGTCAGCACCGAAGATGGGCTATTCGTCGAGTTATACCGCCCGCCGTCATAGCTCACAAACCAGAACGTTCGGTCCTTTCCATTGTAAACAAATGGAATTGTTAACGGACCGCCAGCAGCGCCGCCAAACTCGTTCTGGCTATATGGCGTGCTCAACGGAATATTGCTACCGGTCAGCTTATTCTGTGCTGCTACAAACTGGTTATCCGGCTGTATATCATTATTCTGAAATGTTTCGTACAATTCCCCGTGCACATGGTTAGTTCCCGACTTGATCGCAACATTAACCTGTGCAACGCCCGGGCCATACTCCGCTCCATACATGCCATTCATCATTTTGAATTCCTGAATGGCGCTCTCATTCGGAATATTAATAGGCACGCTGAAGAAATAATCCGCGTCATAAATTCCATCCACGCTGTAACTCGTGGACTGGGCCTGCGCTCCGTCTGCACTTACTTCATAGTAAGTAGTATTCAGTCCGTGATAACTCCAGTCTGGCCCCGACCCTCCCGGCGTAATATTCGTACCGATATTTGTCAGCATTAAATTAGTGAAGTCGCGCCCATTCATTGGCAGCGATTCCATCAGTTTTCCCTGTATCACCTGCCCCACCGTAGCGTCCGACGTATGCAACATCTGCGTGCTTCCCGTCACCGCCACCGAAGTCGATACCTTGCCGACCACCAACTTGAAGTCCTGACGCAGCGTCTGCTCCACTTCGAGGATCAACCCGGACGTGGTCGCAGTCTGGAAGCCCGGCGCCACCACCGACATCGAATATGGCCCCGGGTTGAGTTGCAGCACTGAATAGTCGCCGGTCGCATTCGTGACATAGCTGCTCTGCACGTTCGTATTCTGGTTCGTGATCGTCAC
This sequence comes from Acidobacteriota bacterium, assembly GCA_021778845.1. Taxonomy (GTDB): domain Bacteria; phylum Acidobacteriota; class Terriglobia; order Terriglobales; family Acidobacteriaceae; genus Granulicella. Next base: position 80,421 of record JAJYBU010000013.1, on the reverse strand, counting down.
CTTCGCCCCGGCAATCGCCGCTCCGGAAGGATCCACAATGTGCCCCAGGATGTTTCCCTGCGCATTTTGGCCCAACGCCACGCGAGTTGCCATCACCAGGAAGGCACCCAGAACGACTGCAAACGCAAGCCGCAGAAAAGTTCGTTGGTTCGATCGACCCATGGTTAATTTCTACCTTTCTTCGTAGATGAATCGTTATGTCTTGGTACTGCCCTCACAAAGTTCAGCCGCTCACCCGGTCTTCCTTCCCTGGTTCCGTACTTTCCCACAACCAGAGAATGAAAATGATCAATGTTTGCGTTGGAGAAGATCGTACACGTCATGTATAGGGTTGTAAACTGATTTGTGAAGAATATAATCATTATTGCGATTGCGATTCAATCAGTTTCAGCGTCGCGCTTTCTCCAAAACCCGGCTCCCATGTTCCCCGCTCCGCCCCTAAGTAAATAATTCGCACGCTATATGTACCATCGATTCATATAGTTGACTCCGATTCGGATACATTCGGAACATCGGTTGGCTCAAGTGCAGTTTCACCCCATCGGAGGGAAAGCAATGTCCACCAGTCGTCGCGACTTCTTGTCCAGGACAGCCCTGCTGGCCGCCGGAGTTGCCGGCAGCGCAGCCGCCCAACCGCCTGAACCCGCTCACGGTAATAACCTGCCGGTCGCCTACTCCCCTCCAAAGAAGCCCGTCATCATCACCCGCGAAACCGGCGACAACTCCGTAGCCGAGGCCTACGCCCTGCTCGAGGGCGGCGCCGACACCCTCGACGCCGCCCTGCACATCTGTCAGGCCCGCGAGGATGATCCCAACGACCACAGCGTCGGCCTGGGCGGACTGCCCAACGAAGACGGCATCGTCGAACTTGACGCCTCGGTTATGCATGGCCCCACGCGCCGCGCCGGCTCCGTCGCCGCACTGCCCAACATCCGCCACGCCGCCCGCGTCGCCGAAACGGTCATGCGTCGCACCGCGCACGTCATGATCGTCGGCAACAACGCCGAACAATTCGCCGTCGACGAAGGCTTCCCGAAAGAAAACCTCCTGACCGACGACGCCCGCAAGATCTGGTTGCTATGGAAGGAGCACGGAATTGGCTGGTGGGGTCCTGGCCTGGACAGCCCCGACTGGAAGCCTCCGATCGCAGCCCCACCCGGAGCCATCCCGCACGCCGCCCTCATCCCGCGCCACCCGACCACAGAACACTTACCGGCCGTTGAAGCACGCATGCGCTACCTCTCCGAGCGCGCCGACCGCATGGGTATTCCCGCGCGACTCCGTGTGGAAGCCGTCCTCCAGGTCATGTGGCCCACCACCGGAACCATCCACGTCTCCGCGCTCAACACTAAAGGCGAGCTATCTGGAGCCACCACAACCTCCGGCCTCGCATGGAAGATTCCCGGCCGCGTCGGCGACTCCCCCATCATCGGCGCCGGTTGTTACACCGATCAGGACATCGGCTCCGCAGGCGCCACCGGCAACGGCGAAGAGAACATCAAGGTTGTCGGCGCGCACACCATCATCGACCAGATGCGTCAGGGCGCAACCCCCAAAGAAGCCGGTCTCGAAGCCCTCCGCCGCATTGCGCGCAACTACAACAACGATATGACCAAGCTCCGCTATCTGGACATGATCTACTACATCGTCCGCCGCGACGGCGCCTATGCTGGCGTCTCTCTATGGAGCACCCGCGGCACCGGCTCCCAGAAGAAATTCGTCGTCCACGACGGCACCCTCCGCACTGAACCCTGCGACTATCTCTTCGAAGGCAACACGCTAAGCATCCACCCTTTCTAATACTAGAGTTGTAGAGTTGACGCATATGCATGCATCAGATCCAAGGATGAAGGTTCCATTCATTGGCTGTCGATACATGCTGCTGGCAGAGCGAACGAAGTCTCAAACACAACCGCAGGATTAGCGGCAGATTAGCTGTATAGTCCGGCATTTGGTGGTGCATACTTTTGTGAGCGAGAGAAGGAGGCACGATGGGACAGGTTTTACATCGGAGCGCCCGCACGACATAGGTGATCCGTCGAGCGATATAACGTAGTCAAGAGAGCCTGAGGGTCTTGGCGCGTCGTCACGGCATCAACCAGGAGATGGTCGCCAAGTGGAAGAAGCAGGAGTCCACCGCCGGATCGCCGGACTGGACCAACCGTTCCGAGATCGACGGTTCTTTCGGTGGAGCAACGGGCAAGTCGAACGCATGAACCGAACCATCAAGGACGCTGCGGTCAAGCGATACTTCTACGACACCCACAACCAACTCAAAGCGTACTTGAACGACTTCCTCGGAGCCTGCAACTTCGACCCAAGACTCAAGCCCCTCAAAGGCCTTACCCCCTACGAATACCTCTGCAAGCTCTGGACGCAAACCCCAGACAGATCTACTTTCAACCCAATCCAACAAATACAGGGACTATACACCTAGTCTCTATTCGTAACATGCGTTCAACCGCTCCCAGCAGTTCGTGCGATAGAATCTGCGAGAGAGAGTGTGTGTTAAATATCTCCCGATTTTTTATTGGTGCAGCTTCCTCCTGACTTTGTGAAGATCCTTCGCTTCATCCTCGTGGCATCTAGAGTTCTTTTCCTCTGCCTTCCTTTCGGCTTCAGCAGCGCGAGGATACAGGCACAGACGACAACGAAGCAAACCGCTACCAAGAGTACTATTGCGACTCCGGCGGCAATCACGTTCGAGAACGTCCTGAAGCAGTCGAAGATACATTTCGCGCTCAAGAACAGCATCAGTCCTACTCGCTATTCCATCGAGACGATGACCGGTGGGGTCGCGCTGTTTGACTATGACAATGATGGACTGCTCGATATCTTCTTTACCAACGGCGCGGCGATACCCTCACTGGACAAGACGGACTCCAGTTTCTCGAACCGATTGTTCCACAACAACGGGGATGGTACGTTTACCGACGTCACGGATAAGTCGGGTCTGGCTGGCATCGGCTACTCGATGGGCGTTGCCGCAGGGGACTACGACAACGATGGGTACGTTGATCTTTACGTCACCGGTTTCAACCAGAATCAACTCTTCCACAATAACGGCGACGGTACGTTTACCGATGTCACGGCGAAGGCTGGAGTTGCCGGCATCGTGCCGGGCATGGGTAAGGCCTGGGCGGTGGCCGCTGGATGGTTCGACTACAACAACGATGGATTGCTTGATCTGCTGGTGATCAATTACCTGGATTACAACGTGAAGACCGCATCGCTTTGCAGCGTGCAGAAGCTTCCCACTTACTGCTCACCGAATGATTTCCAGGGAACGCCCAACATTCTGTACCGTAATAATGGCGATGGCACTTTCACGGACGTCTCGGTCTCGTCGCACATTGGACAGTACGTTGGCAAAGGAATGGGCGTGGCCTTTGCGGACTACGATGGTGACGGATTTACCGATATCTTTGTGTCGAATGACACCTATCCGAATCTGCTGCTGCATAACAATGGGGATGGCACCTTTACCGATCAGGCGATGGATGACGGCGTTGCCTACAACGAGATGGGAAAGACCGTTGCAGGGATGGGCGCAGACTTTCGGGACATGAATAACGACGGGCTTCCCGATATTTTCCATACTGCAATGTTCGGTGACTCGTTTCCGCTCTACAAGAATATGGGTAAGGGCCAGTTCAATGACGTCACAGGTGTGTCGGGACTTACTGCTGAAACTAGCAGCCTTACGGCGTGGGGGACGGGCGCGTATGACTTTGACAACGATGGGCTCAAGGATCTTTTCACGGCGAACTCGGCGATTCTGGATAATTCGTTGGAGATTGAACACAGGCCGTTCCGCCTGCCCAATACGATCTTCCGGAATTTAGGAGATTTCAAGTTCGAGAACGTGAGCAGGACTGCCGGTCCAGGCTTTGCCGTCCCGGCAGCTCATCGCGGAGCTGCGTTTGGCGATTTGAATAACGACGGCAAGGTGGATGTGGTCGTGACGGTTCTCAATGGGCCACCCGAAATTCTGATGAACCGTACCACGAACCACCATCACTGGATCCTTCTAAAGCTGGTGGGAGGGAGAGACAACCGCGATGGATTGGGAACCAAGGTGAAGATCACGACAGCACATGGTAGCCAGTACAATGAGGCCACGACGACTGTCAGTTATAACTCCTCCAGTGACAAACGCGTTCACTTTGGTTTGGGAGACGACGCGGTGATCGATCGCATTGAGCTGTGGTGGCCCACTGGTATCAAGCAGGTGCTGACCCAGGTCAAAGCCGATCAGGTTCTCACGATTAAAGAAGCTGCGACGAATTCCAAGTAATGCTCCAGGAATAAGAAATTCTCAGGAAGGTTGCTGGCGTTGCAGCTTATCCGCCAGGTCTTTTTGTTGATTGCGATTCAGCAGATCAATGATCCCCTGCACCACCGCGGGCTGATTTTTCGAATAGACGACCGACAATTCGGCAGTGAGATCAGCCTCTTTCACCTTACCCAGGTGAAAGTAAGAGTCGCACAGCATATACAGCAACGAAGGAACCATCGTCTTAGACTTCGAGAGAAGGTCCGCGGCTTCGGACCAGCGTCGCTGGCGGTAACGCACTTCACCAAATTCGGCTAATGCGGATTGGTCGTTGGGATGATTTGCCAACTCGGCTTTGAATTCGCTCTCTGCTTTGGCTAAATCATCCTGCTGAAGCGCCAGCATTCCGAGCGAGGTGTGGGCTCCGCTGACCTTCGGAGCCACGGCCAAAGCCTTATTTAGGCATCGCTCAGAATCTTTCGGTCGATCCATGAACAAGTACAGAGTTCCCACTAACACGTACGATCCCGCCGGGGTTGCGAAGGGTCCTTTGGATTGATCACGGAACAACTGCAGCGCCTGCGACTCCTTGTCTTCAACGAGTAACTGGCGCGCTTGATTCCAGATGATTTTTTCCTGATCCGTATCCGCTTGAACTACGGAGGACGAGACCTCTTCAAGCATGGTGCGGTGCAGGTCCGCCTCATACTGAGCATCTGCCGTCCTACCCAGAGCCGCGTACGCTCGTGACAGATAAAAGTGCGCCAGAATCTGTGTAGGGTCGTTCTGCAATAACTGTTCAAGTACGTCCGCAGCCTGTTGGTAATTCTGTAGCTCCAGTTCACACTGACCTAACCCGAGGAGCGAAGGAGCGTCTTCGCTCTTCACCACAAGGATCGCGCGAAAGATGGGCTCGGCATCCTGCCACTTGCCTAATTTGACGTCGACCGCAGCAAGCAGAGCCTGCGCAGTGAGATCATTCGGTCTGCGCTGGGCCGCCTTCATGGAAGAGGTAAGGGCACGATCCAGATCCATGCTTCTGTAATTGGCGACGCCCAGATCGAAATCGATTCGATCGAGCGTGGGATCCGCTTGCTGCGCTTTGAGAAACCAGTGCAACGCTGCCTGGTTATCTCCAGAACTACAAAGCAGCTCTCCATATTTCTGCCAGACGGAAGCATTGCTCGGATCCACCTTCAGGCACTCCTGTATGGTCTTCAGAGCAAGCTCATTGTTGCCGTTGAGGTGGTAGGCCTGGGCCAGGTAGAAGAGCGTATCACGGTCTCGGGGCGCGTACTTCAGGGCACGGACAAATAGGCCGATGGCTGCGGCATGATGGCCTGTCTCGAGCTGATAGATACCGACCTTGAAAAGTAGTTCCGGATCCGAGGGTGCCAGCTTGAGTGCCGCCTCATAGGACGCGGCTGCTTCGGGACCGTGGCCCATATCTTCCAGCAGCGCACCCTGAAATTTCAGCGCTGGCTCGAAGCTCTGATGCTGAGCGAGTATTTCTCGCGTTACGGCTAACGCTCTCTCTTCGTCGCCAAGCTCCGCGGTCACGATGGCCTGATGCAACTGCGAGGTCAGCGTCTGTTTGATCGCTGGAGAGGTTCTCTGAGCATCGATCGCTACGAGGCTGCAGACGAACCCCAGAGAAAGAACGAACGAGCGGATAGTCGCTCCGCTCGAAACCGGCGTGCGCCGGGCAGCATGGGTTCGCCTCAACAACAGCTTGACTACCGTTCCTGCGGCCTTGAACTCCCTCACAACGCCTCCTCAACCTCAGCCTTCACTACTGCGCCAGCGGTGACTGTGGCAGCACCGATTGCGGCCTTCCCTTTACGGATGGGCTCCTCGACGGGCTCGTCATGCTGGATGCTGAGCGCAATCTGGCTCCTGTGCCCGATCTTTTCTTCCAGCGTCATCTTAGCGACCAGGCCGGCCGCGAAGAATCGAGCCTTCTTGTCTGAGTCCGCCGAAGACGCAATGACGCAGAGCAGCAGCATGATGGAGTTGGCACGAAGTCGCACAGCAAAGCTCCGGGAGTGAGATAGTGTATTCGCTGTGTCTTAGCAAAAAGACCTTCGTATAGCCGTTACATGACTTTGCAATCAACAGATGAGTCACATTTTAGGCAAACGTTTGTTCTTGTGTCTATAAGAATGCTTCCCCAGACTAGACCGGACGATCTGGGTGTCGAGGTGGTTCAGAACATCTTTTGTTTGCAAGGTAACTTGCGAGGACTAAACATTGGTTGGCATTCTGAACGCTGTGGGCGTCGCTGTCTATGCAGGTAGCACAACCGAATGATTCGGACGCTTCGATTGGCGATGGGACGGAGGGTCTGATGGTGGATCTTAACACGGTGCTGGAGGGTACGATGCTCGCGGACTGGGTGGGCGTGGGTCGCCTTATCGGTTTCAGGATTGGGCCGGGATGTGGGGTGGATGAGACTGCAAAGTGAACAATCGTTTGTCTTATGGTTGTTTGTTAGTGCGTGGCTTGACACGGCTGGTGGCGGTGTCGCCTAATCATCGTGCTTCCTTTGGAGCCTGCAATGAAGGTGTGGAGCGTTGTTGGCGTGGTGTTGATGGCGGTTATTGCGCCAGTGGTGTATGGGTCGACGTCTGTGTATTCCCAGCGGCTTGAGGACGCAGCGGCGGTGTATTTGACGCGCGCGAACTTTGATGTGCGGGGTGATGGCGCGGCGGACGACAGCGCTGCGCTACAGAAGGCGATTGATCGTGTGCAGGAGGTGGCGCGGCAAGGGATTGTGTTTGTGCCGGAAGGGCGTTACCGGATCAGCAGGACGATTTATGTGTGGCCGGGGGTGCGGCTGATCGGGTATGGGGCGCAGCGGCCGGTGATTGTGCTGGGGGCGAATACGCCGGGGTTTCAGCATGGCTTGGCGTACATGGTGTTCTTTACCGGCGGGCGTCCGGAGATGGAGAGAGCGCGGCGGCGGGGAGGGTTTGGGCATGAGCGGGCACAGGTTTCGTTTCCGGGGACGGTGCCGCCGGCGATGGATGTGATCGATGCGAATCCGGGGACGTTTTATTCGGCGATCAGCAATATTGATTTTGAGATTGACGCGGGGAATCCGGGGGCGGTGGGGATACGGTTCCATGCGGCGCAGCACTGCTTTATGACACACATGGACTTTCACATTGGCTCCGGATTTGCGGCGGTGAAGGATGTGGGTAATGAGGCAGAGGACCTGCACTTCTATGGAGGGCGGTTCGGGATCGTGACGGAGAAGCCTTCGCCGGGGTGGCAGTTTACGCTGCTGGATTCGAGTTTTGAAGGGCAGCGCGAGGCCGCGATTGATGAGCATGAGGCTGGTTTGACGCTGGTGCGGGATGCGTTTCGCGATGTACCCACGGCGGTAAGCATCGATGCGGGATATGCGGATCAGTTGTGGATGCAGGATGTACGTATGGAGAATGTGAGCGGGCCGTCGATCGTGATCAGCAATGAGCGAAATGCACGGACGGAGATTCATGCGCAGGATGTGATTTGCCATAAGGTTCCAGTGCTGGCGCATCTTCGGGAGAGTGGGAAGGAGGTGGTTGGGCCCGCGGAGAACTATGCCGTACGGGAGTTTTCGCATGGACTGACCGTCCAGTTGGGTGGGAGTGATGAGATGACTACGGTCTTCACGACTGAACGATTGAAAGAGTTGCCCAGGCAACTACCTGCGGCGATTCGCGGGCTGCCGGAGACTTCGACGTGGGTGAATTTGAAATCGCTGGGAGCGAAGGGCGATGGCGTGACTGACGATACCGCCGCGATTGAGGCGGCGATTCGCGAACACGCAACGATTTATGTGCCGTCGGGACGGTACTTGGTGAGCCGGACGATTTTACTGCGGCCAGAGACGAATTTAATTGGGTTGCATCCGAGCACGACGCAGTTCGATTTAGCGGACAGCACGCCGGCATTTGATGGAGCGGGCGGGCCGGTGGCGCTGCTGGAGACTCCGCTGGGTGGAAAGAATATTGTGACGGGAATTGGGCTGTTTACGAATGGGACTAACCGGCGGGCCGTCGGTGCGATGTGGGAGGCTGGGAAGGATTCGCTGATGGATGATGTGCGATTCCTGGGTGGGCATGGGACCAACAACCCGGATGGTTCGCGGATCAACCCTTATAACAACGATCACTCGGCAGACCCGGATGTCCATCGGCAATGGGATGGGCAGTATCCGAGTCTTTGGGTGCTGGATGGCGGCGGCGGAACCTTTGCAGATATATGGACTCCGGACACGTTCGCGCAGGCTGGGATGTATGTTTCGGATACACAGACGCCGGGGCATGTGTATGAGCTTTCAAGCGAGCACCATGTAAGGATCGAGGTGAAGCTGGAGCGGGCGGCGAACTGGGAGTTGGTTGCGCTGCAAACCGAGGAGGAGCACGGTGAGGGGCCGTTTGCGCTGCCGCTGGAGATCGATCGATCGCAGCATATTCTGGTGGCGAACATGCACTCGTATCGCGTGGTAGGGATGAAGCAGACGTTTCCGTACGCAATCCGGGTGGAGCACTCGAAGGATGTACGGTTCTTCAACCTGCATGTGGACAGCGATAGCAAGGTGTCGTTTAGCGATTCGGTATTTGATGCGGATCGGGGGGTGAGCACGCGGTTTCGGGAGCTGGCTACGCTGGTGATTCCGGATACGACGAAGGTGGCCGCGGCAGCGAAGGGCGATGCCGCGGTCAAGCAAGTGGCCACGGGGTTCTTCAATATCTCCGGGGCGACGGTGGATGCATCTGGGCGGCTATATTTTGTGGATGCGCGGTGGCAGAAGATCTATCGGTGGTCCACGGAAGATGGATTGGAGACGGTGCGGGATGATCCGATGGATGCTACGAATCTGGCGATGGACCGGTCGGGGAATTTGATAGTGATTTCGTACTCAGGAGATGGAACGGTGTATAGCTTCAAACCGGATTCTCCGCTGGATAAGCTGACGGTGTTGAAGCCTGAGCTGAGGGTGGCGCGAACGGGGATGGATGTTTATCTTCCTGTGGATTACTGGAAGCTGGCAGGCGATGGAGATAAGCCCGATGCACTCCAGCGACCGTTTCAATATGTATCTCCGGATGGCACGACTTACATCCCAGCGGGGGCGGACTTCGTTGAGGGGCAGCTATATTACGGAACGAAGATGTCCGATGTGTTGCGCACCTTTGCGCTGGCGAAAGCGGAGCCAAGGCGGCCGTTCTACATTACGGATGAAGAGGAGCACAAGACGTACGCGGGCACTGTGAAGGCGGATGGAACGCTGATGGATTCGAAGCTATTTGCAGAACACGGAGGAGAGTGTGTGGTGGCAGGACCGGATGGCCGTGTGTACGTGGCCGAGGGAGAGATCTTTGAGTATGCTCCGGATGGCAGACTGCTCCGGACGATTGATACGCCCGAGCGGCCAATTGATTTAATCTTCGGCGGCAAGGACCATCGGACGCTGTTTATTTTGGCGCGGACTTCGCTGTATGCAATGCGGGTGGATGGGGCGAAGTAGGCGTCGCTAAGGAAGCATCTCAAAGGTGGCGTGGCTGCTGGCGGTTTCGTCGTCGCCCACCCAAAGATCGAAGGTGCCGGGCTCCATGGACCAGTGTCGTGTCTGGGGGCTCCAGAAGCCTAGATCTTTCGTATCGAGTGGGAGGGTGATGGTGCGGGATTCGTGCGCTTTGAGGGAGATACGGAGAAAGCCTTTGAGCTCGCGCACGGGGCGAGAGGCGCTGCCGGCGCGCTGGTGGGTGTAGAGCTCGACGACCTCATCGCCGACGCGGTCGCTGGTGTTGTGGACTTCGACGGAGACGGCGAGCGTTGACCCGGCGTGTACGGAGGGCTGGGCGATGCGCAGGTTGCCAATGGTGAAGGTGGAGTAGCTGAGGCCGTAGCCGAAGGGATAGAGTGGCGCGCTGGAGCCGTCCCAGTAGCGGGTGTCGGGCGCTTCGGGAATCTGGGTGAGATTGCGCGCATAGTTGATTGGGATCTGGCCGACGCTGCGCGGCCAGGCGACGGGAAGCTTGCCGCCGGGGTTGGCATCGCCGGAGAGGAGATCAGCGATGGCGTTGCCGCCCTCGGTGCCGGGATACCAGGCTTCGAGAATGGCGGACACGTGCTGCGAGGCCCAGGTGATGTTGAGAGGGCGTCCATTTAATAGAACGAGCACGATGGGTTTGCCTGTTGCTACAGCTGCCTCCAACAGCTGCTCCTGCTTGCCCGGCAGGTCAAGGCTTGATCGTGAAGCGCGCTCGCCGCTCATACTCTGCAACTCGCCGAGGACCAGGACGGCTACGTCAGACTGTTGGATGAGATCGATGGCATGATGGAACTCAGCGTTGCGTTCGGCGTCGGTCTTCAGGGTGGGCTTGGGGCTGGAGAATTGGTTGTCGAAGATGGAGGGCTGCACGCGTTCAATTTCAACGCCCTTGGTGTATTGGATACGCGCGGCGCCGAAGCGCTGGCGCAGGCCTTCAAGAACGGTGACGGAGTCTGCGGGATGGCCAGCGAGGCTCCACGAACCCATGATGTCGGGTTTGGAATCTGCCAGTGGACCAATGAGGGCGATGGTCTTGTACTTGTCGCCGAGGGGAAGGAGGTGGTCCTGATCGCGGAGGAGAACGGCAGTTTTAGTCGCTATCGTGCGCTCGGTTCTGCGCTGTTCGGGCGTAACCAATTGGGATGCGGCTTGAGATGCATCACTGTAAGGGTTCTTGAAGAGGCCGAGCTTGTACTTGGCGACCAGGATGTCTCGAACGGCGGAATTGATCGTGGCTTCGGAGACAAGTCCTTTGCGGACTGCATCGGGAAGCGTATCTCGAAAGGTGGAGCTGGACATCTCCATATCGACGCCTGCGTTGACGGCGCGTACGGCGGCGTCTTCATCATCCTTCGCGAAGCCGTGGGTGGAGAGGCTTTTGACGGCTGCCCAGTCGCTGACAACCATACCGTGGAACTTCCAATCGTCGCGAAGGACGTCGTGAAGAAGGAAGTGGTTGCCGGTGGCGGGGACGCCGTTGAGATCCATGTAGGCGCTCATGATGGAACCGGCGCCTGCTTCGAGCGCGGCGTGGAAGGGCGGGAAGTAGACGTTCCAGAGCTGCTCGTCAGAGATGTTGGATTCTTCGTAATCGCGGCCACCGAGGGCTGCTCCATAGCCGGCGAAGTGCTTGACGCAGGCCATGATGTGGTCAGGCGCGCCGAGGTAGTCGCCCTGGAAACCTTTGACCTGAGCGGCAGCCATGCGTGAGCCGAGGAAGGGGTCTTCGCCGGCGCCTTCCATGATTCGCCCCCAGCGCGGGTCACGGGCTATATCCACCATGGGAGCAAAGGTCCACTGGATGCCGATGGCACGAGCTTCACGAGCCGCCATGGCCTGAGCGTGCTCGGCCACAGCGGGATCCCAACTGGCTGCCAGCGCGAGCGGGACGGGATAGATGGTACGGAGACCGTGAATGACGTCGTAACCAAAGAGCAGAGGGATGTGGAGGCGGCTCTGCTCGAAGGCGATGTGCTGGAGGCGGTTGATCTGTGCGGCGTCGGTGATGAAGAGGAAGGAGCCTACGGAGCCGTCGCGCGCCATATCAGCGGCGGGCCGGTCGGGCTTGGAGGTGAGCGGTACCTGCGTCATCTGACCAAGTTTTTCAGCGAGCGTCATTTTGCTGATTAGATTGTCAGCGAAGACGCGGGCCTGTTCATCGGAGTTGGAGACCGGGATGGGTTGGGTAACCTGATGGGCGTATACGAGGCTGCGAACATCTGAGATATCCTTTGCAGCGAGGAAGGCGAGCAGTGAGACAGTAGCCAGGATCAGCAGGGTTGGTAGAGCAGGTGCTCGCATCTTAAGACTCCGACAATCAGATGTTCCATCCGCCGTGTCCTTCCAAGAAAAGACGGCTGCACAGAGGCTGTGCAGCTCTTCGACCAACAGAGTATCGACATTTTAGACAAACGTTTGTTTCTCTGTCTACAAAGAAGAGGATTATCGGAGAGGCAGGTAGGGCTGGAGGGGTACCCCGAGCAGGGGAGACGGCTAAATTCCACGGAATACGGGTGAGGGACAGCACGGAGTTGCTATGCTGATACAAGGCACATCCGACCAGTATGCGAGACGCTCAAGGCAACGACCCGACCGGGAAGGCAAAGGCAAGTAATGCTCGAAGGGTGAGCTTGAAGGACTTAGCTGCGTATCTGAATTTAAGCCCTTCCACGATATCGTTTGTGCTGAATGACGCGCCGGGCCGATCGATTCCCGAGGCGACGCGCGAGCGGATTCGAGCGGCGGCGATCGAGTTCAACTACAAGCCCAATATGATTGCCAGGTCTCTGCTGGGAAAGCCTATGCGGAGCATCGGGATTCTGCTGCCGGTGCTGGGGGAGGGATACCACTCGCAGGTGCTGTCGGGCATAGGTGACCTGCTAATGGAAGAGGGATACTTTTACTTCACGGTGCATCATCGGCATAAGGAGAGCCTGATCAAAGAGTATCCGGCTCTGCTCCAGGCAAGAGGCGTAGACGGGATTCTGGCAATCGACACGAAGCTCACGAGTGCGTTGCCGCTGCCGGCGGTGCTGATCGCCGGGCATACGACGTTACCGGAGATCACGAATGTGGTGCTGGACCATGAGTTTGCAGCGCGGCTGGCATTGCAGCACCTGTACGATCTCGGGCACCGCAAGATTGTGTACATGAAGGGCCAGACGGTGAGCACTGATACGGAGCTTCGCTGGTCTGCGACGATGAAGGTCGCACGGGAGCTGGGGTTGACGGTTGATGAACACTTGATGATCCAGCTGGCTAAGGATTCAACCTCGCCGGAGATCAGTTATTCGGGGATTGATCATCTGCTGGAGAGACGGCAGAAGTTTACTGCGATCCTATGCTTCAACGATATTTCGGCGATGGGGAGTATTCGCGCGCTGCATGATTATGGATTGCAAGTGCCACATGATGTTTCGATTGTGGGCTTCGATGACATTCAGGCAGCGTCGTATCACGTGCCAAGTTTGACGACGATTCGGCAGCCGTTGAAGCTGATGGGAAGTACGGCAGCGGCGGCCCTGCTGCGGCGATTGGAACATGAGGCGCTACCGCCACTGATTACCGTAGAGCCGGAGCTGATTGTTCGCGAGTCAACCGCTCGACTGGGTGCCCGGCATAAGGCTCCCACGCGGTAGCGATGCGATTCCTATGAGCGCTAGCGAGTCGGCAGCGCGGGAGTGCCGGTGGGAGTGCCAGACACAACGAGATTGCCGTTCTGCTTAAGGGAGTAGAAGCGATCAGGCTGGAGGTTAATGAAGGTCTGCGTACCGCCGTTGGGCCACATGACCTCCACTTTGTCGATGATGCGCGCCCTGCCGATGCCGAAGTGCAGGTGAAGATCGTTCTGGGAGAGATAACTGCCGCCGCTGCGAATCTCCTTGAGCTGTTGGAGATTGCCGGTGGTGACGCGGATTCGTGCGTTGAGGGCAAGACGATTTTTAGGGCTTCCCTCCAAGGCGAAGCTCACCCATTGATTGGCAGGGTTGGGCTTTGATGCGAGGATCATGGGGGTACCGACGAGGTTTTCGACGACCAGATCCATGGCACCGTTGTGGAAGAGATCACCGATGGCTAGACCTCGGCTGACCTGCGGAATACGGACGCTGTTGCCGGTCTCCGCTCCCATCTCGCGAAAGGTTCCGTTGTGCTGATTGATATAGATGAGCTTGGGTTCACGGTAGGCAGTGCCCGCCTTGACATCGTCAACCTGAGGATAGACGTGACCGTTGACGATGATGAGATCCTGCCAGCCGGAGTTATCGAGATCGACGAAGGCGTCGCCCCAACCGACGTAAGGGACGCTGGGTTGGGCGATGCCGGATTGGCGAGACACGTCGGAGAAGTTGAGATTGCCATCGTTACGGTAGAGTGTGGCGTACTCATCACTGAAGTGCGAGATGGCAATGCTCATGCGGCCGACATGCAGGTAATCGCCAACGGCAACGCCCATGTTCGCCTGCTCAACGCCGTCGTTGCTGACGGCGACTCCGCTGTCGAGGGCTACGTCCTTGAAGTGGCCGGCGCCATCGTTATGGTAGAGATAGTTGGGCTCACCATCATTGGCGACAAGGAGATCGAGCTTTCCATTATTCTCGAAATCCGACCATAGAGCACCTAGGCCGAAATAGTTGTTGGGGTCATCGACTCCGGCCGCTTTGGAGACGTCTGTGAAGGTGCCATTGCCGTTGTTGTGGTACAGCGAGTCAGGTGAGCCTTTGAGGCCCCGCGGACCGCACTGCACCGCTACGTGGTGGTACTGGCAAGTGACCTCCGACCCGAACTTCGGGAGATCATTCATGTTGAAATCGACGTAGTGAGGAACGAAGAGGTCAGAGTTACCGTCGCCGTCGTAGTCACCAAATGTGACGCCAGTGGCCCATCCTTTGTCGATGGCGAGCCCGGCTGCCTTAGTGACGTCGGTGAAGGTGCCGTCGCCGTTGTTACGATACAGAACAATCCCGCCGAAGCAGCTGACGATGAGATCAGGAAGACCATCGTTATTGAAATCACCCACAGCCGCACCCATGGCCCAGCAGGGATAGCCGACGCCTGCTTTGTCCGTAACGTCGGTAAAGGTGCCGTCGTGATTGTTGTGATACAGAGCGCTGCGCGCCTTTTTGCCAGCGAGCGCCATGGCAACGCTGGGGGCATTGGTGAAATAGATGTCGGGCCAGCCATCGCCGTCATAGTCAATCAGAGCGACACCGCCGCTCATGGACTCCACAATATATCGCTGGTCAAGGCTGGATAGATGCTCGAAGTGAACGTTGGTTGATGCTGTGATGTCGATGAGTTGGGGAGCTCCAATCGGCTCTGCGGAAGGCGCAGGCTTGGTTTCCGAGGCTTGGCCGCTAGCGCTTGCATACAAGCAGAAGAAGCCTCCTAGAAGGATGCACACGCTAAAAACAAGAGCGTGTGGCTTGGTGCGGCGAAACCAGACTGAGGGCACAAATCGCAGGCAGAGATTCATTGCGTCGACCTCTATTTACCTGGGCTCTTTGGCGGAGAATCGCTAGTTTGATAGATGATCGTCAGCTTCTCATGCATCGTCTTGTATTTTGTGTAGGCATCGAGTTCGCGCTTGACGTCCTCCGGACGGTGTAGTTTCCGGTAAACAGCACTCAGGCGATAGTGCGCGAGGTAGTTAGAGGGATCCGCGGCAATGACCTGCTCAAGCAGGGGAGCTGCAGCGGAAGGCTCCCCCTTTTCAGTCAGGACATTGGCCATGCCGATCTTTGCGTCTGCGAAGTTAGGTTGAAGTTTCAGGGCCTGCTGATAGTCTTTTTCAGCTGCGTCGAGATCTCCGTTCTCGACTTCGATATCGCCGAGTCGGCTTGCGGCCTTGGCGTCCGCTGGGTCAGTGAGTACGGCGAGCCTATAATGCTGCACGGCTTCTGCACGAAGCCGCTGGTCGTCGGACGCATGCAGGGCCTCGGCGAGTTCGAAGTGGATACCAGGGAGATTGGGATCGAGCGCCAGAGCTTCGCGGAGATTCTTGATTGTGCCTTGCAGGTCGTGTGTACGCTGCAACTCATGCGCGATAGCCTGATGTAGTTGCGCGGACTCCGGTGCCGCGAGGGAGAGACTGAGCAGATCCTGGCTCATCATTTGCGCGTGAATGCGATAGGCGGCATAGAGCAGGACCGGGTCTGTGGGCTTGATGCGCAAGAGTTGGGCAATGAGATCAGACGCCTTGTCCAGATCCTCGGTAGCCGTGTAACTCTCGATGAGCTGAAGTCCAACATCGATTTTAAGTTTGGGGTCTTCGATGTGGGGAAAGGCAGATTCGAGGTCAAGGCGGCCCTGGTGATCGTCGCCTGTTCTGCGTTCGGCAATGCCGAGCAATGATTCAATTTTCCAGAGATCAGGCTTCATCTGGATGGCTGTTCGCAGTTGTGGGAGCGCCTCATCAAATTTGCCTTGGAAGAACAAGAGGACGCCCAGGTTCGCGCGTGCATCGAGGTTCTTCGGATCAAGTAGGACAACTGCCTGCAGCTCTGGAATTGCCTGCGCTGGCTTGCGTTTGCTCAAATACTGCTTGGCCAGACTCTCATGGTGAGCAAGTTCTGTTTGCCGAGTGGAGGCGGATTGTCCCTGGCCGAGAGCAGAAATAACCAAGAGAGCGAACGCGAAATAGGCGGGCTTGCTGATGCGCATGTCACCTTGAATAATACTCATTTGTGGATGAGCTTAAAGAACAAAGGGACAACCAGAGGTCGTCCCTTTGGTTTGAGAGAAGCAGCTTAGAACTGGAGCCGTGCGCCTAACTGAATGGTACGCGGCCCACCTTGGATACTGCCGTTGATCTGTTCGCCAGAGAACGCATTTTCTGGGTACGCTTGTCCCGGCTGCAGATTGCCGGTTGGGAGGTTAGTCTGAGGGAAGCCGAAGTTGGCATGGTTGAAAGCATTGGTCGCATCGGCTCGGATCTGTAGTTTGACGGTTTTGTAGATGTCAAAGAGCTTGCCCGCTGAGATGTTGACCAACTCGATGCCAGGCCCGTAGAGACTGTTCCTTCTTACGTTTCCAAAGGTTCCATTGGCCGGCAGTGTGAATGCAGCTGGGTTATACCATTCCTGAATCGTACGTCCATTTCTGGGCCGCACCGGTATACCCGAATAGTTCGGGAAGACCGAGCCAGCCTGGGCATAACTGGTAGCACTGGTGGTAACAGTGAACGGCTGGCCGCTGGTAAGTTGGATGGTGCTGGAGAGTTGATAGCCACCAACCAATTCATCGATAAAATGGCTATTGTTCAGATACTTTCTTCCTCTGCCAAACGGCAATTCATAGACCACATTTCCCTTGAAAGCATTGCGGACATCGAAGTTCGAATTGCTGTAATTGGCTCTAGGGTTATTTGCAATCTGGTAAGGTTGGGCACCAGCACGGCTGCCCCATCCCGAAGAGTCCGCATCATCAAGAAAGTGAGACCACGTGTAATTGAAGTTGAACTCCAGGCCGGCCGAGAGACGCCGCTGAACTGTCACCTGCAACGAGTTGTAGTTGGAGATTGCATTATTGGTGCTTCCACCGATGCCCTGGTAATTGGGATAGGGACGGAAGGCGATATCGTTCGGAGCCAAGTCTGCCTGGGGGATCTGGTTCAGATCCGTTGGGAAGTTCAAATTGAAGCCATGGCTTGCCACATAGGCCATTTCGACCTCCATGTTGGGTCCAATTTCATTTTGTGTCGACAGGTTCCACTGGTAGATCTCAGGATCGGGCGTGTGGTACTGAGTGTAGGTAACGCCTTGTCCGTTGAAACGGGTTGGGCTGGTTGAGGCTGCCGTGTACGGGAGAGGTGCGCCCGTCTGGAAGTCCGTCCCGGTACCATCAAGGATGGTGATGGGCTGGATACCATTGGTCTGGTCGGCGATGCTGCCAGAGCTGCTGATGGCTGCTCCCATACCGCCACCGTACGTATCAAGGCTGAGGTTATAGGCATAGACACCGAAGCCGCCACGAATGGTCATTGTGGGATTGGGCAGATACGAGAATCCGAACCGCGGGAGAATGGTCGTGAACGTTGTATCTTCCAGGGCACCACGTCCATTCGCCTTCGTGACGCCATACCAGTAGGCTCCAAGAGTGTTGGTCGCTGGGTTGAGCACGGTGGGATCGAAGACAGCTTCATTGCCATGGACTTCACTCCATCCATGACGGATTTGGTAGCGGAGGCCAATGTTCAGGGTGAGGTTGGGCTTGACCTTATAGTCGTCCTGAATGAACATCTGAGGACTCTTGAGGCGGGCACCATATTCTGGAGAAACACTCGCGTTCCAGTTCTGCGCTTCGCCGAGCAGGAAGTCTGCATAGTCGGCGCCAGAGGCTCCATTGGGGGAAGCGACTCCCGAACCGTTGACTGTCCAGTTCTGCGTGTACTGACCTGAGAACTGATAGGTTCCAGCGTTGGTGTTACCCCACGCGGTAGAGTCGTCACGGAAGAATTGCAGCTCGCCACCGAAGTGAAGAACGTGCTTCCCGATAATCATGGTCACTACGTCGGAAGGATCGAAGACGTGCTCTTTGTAGACCGCGTTGGCGCTTGGCTGAATCCAGGCATAGGGGTAGTTGGTGACGAACTGGATAGCAGGAAAATCATCGGCTTTCGCAGCTTGCCACCCAAGTTCGCTCGCATACCCTTTGCCGAGCGCCTGGTCGCTGTAGAAGTTTCCCTGATAGGTGTAGCCCATCCGAGCTTCGTTGATAACGCTGGCGCTGATCGTCCAGACGTCGGACACCTGGGAGTTGTAGCTCTCGACGTCACCATTCTGGCAGCCGATCGGGCAAGCAGATACGACGCTGGGAAACACCGCAGGGTTATCACGGTTTGTCACGGAAGCGGTCAGACGGTTGTGATGCGTGATGTCGTAGTCCAGACGCCCAAAGTACTTGCGGAATGGATTCGGGCTCGGCTCCTTGGCGAAGAAGTTGTTCTGGATGATGCCGTTGTTATCGCTTCCGGGTAGAAAGATTCCACCGGGAATGTGGTTGGTTGGCGTTGGGTAGAACTTCTGGAAATTTTGCGCAACTTTGTCCTGAAGAAATGCGGGAACGGCATTAGTACCGTACTCGCTGAGGAAGGACCGCCGGACAGGGTACGGATTCCCCTTGGCATCGTGCGCAATAGTCTGCGTGGTGGGATCGTAGATGAGGGGCTGACCCGTGAAATCGCCCGCCATGACCTGCGGGGTCGGGATGCTATTCGTTCCACTGCTGCTTCCCTTGTTTACAGTCTGGTCGTAGTTGAAGAAGAAAAATGCTTTTTGCTTGAGGATGGGACCGCCAATGGTTCCGCCAAAGTTGTCAAAGCGAATTCGTGTCTTGGTTGACTGGTTCCCGTAGAACCCATAGGGACTGCCATTGAACGCGTCGTTCTGAATGTACTCGTACGCGCTGCCGTGAAACTGACTGGTACCGCCCTTGCTGATCTGGTTGAAGATGATGCCGCCGATGCCGTACTGCGCCGAGAAAGACGACGTCGAGATTTGAAGTTCCGCCACGTCCTCAAAGACGCTGACGTCTGAGTTCGCGCTATGAGACAACGTGGTGGTGGAACCATCAGCGAGCACGTTGCTGTAGGGCAGGTTTCCGTTGGCCGAGATCTCCTGTCCAGGATTCGTGGAGCCTTGCGAGCCACCCGGCGCACCAGACGATCCAGGGATGAGAATCGCGAAGTTTTCCCAGTCCTGACCCACGTTGGGAAGAACCGCCATCGACTTCGCTTCCAGCGTCGTCGATTGCGAGCCTGTCTCTGTCGTCAGGAGGGGGATGTCGGTATTCACGACCACTTCCTGATTCGTCGACCCAACCTTGAGAGAGGCGTTGACAGTGGAGGTTCCAACTTCCAACGTCACATTGGAACGTTCATACTTGGCGAAGCCTGTATGTTCGAAGGTGACACTGTAGCTACCCACCACAATCGACGAGGTGTCGTACAAGCCAGCGCCGTTGGTGACGAGCGTCTTCGTAACACCGGTATTGTTGTTAGTTACTGTGACGGTGACTCCTGGAAGGAGTGCTCCGGATGAGTCCGTGACGGTGCCACGGATATCACCTGAGTTTGTACTTTGTGCATGGACAATACCCAACCCCAGAATGCCGGCCATGGCGATAGCGGCAATTCTTCGTATGGAACTTCGTAGCTTCATAGAGCCTCCCAAAACTTATGTCTTTCAGTGCATCCAGTCGATCTTTAGAATCAGACAAACGTTTGTCTTTGAGACTATCGGAAATCGGAGATAATAGTCATCCAAATGGTTGATGCTTGTCAAGCTAAATGTCCCACCCGGATAAAGCTGCCGTTGGAACTACCTTGCGCCAAGGCTTGGCGCTCGTCTTGGAGTTGGGCCGACACCCCCAACCGGTGAAGCGCTGCTTCCGCTTCACTCGATCTACATCCGTGTGTGCAGGCGGAGTACGAAGTGCTGCATCTTCGTCGGCCCTCTGGGATGCGAAGGCGCTGCGCTGTTACGGAGCCGGTACGGACAGGTTCAGAGCCGAGAGATATCCCTTGTTCACGCGGCATCTTGCAAAGGTGATCTCCTGGAGCAGATCCTGAAATGCTGCGCGGGAGTGCTCGAGTGAGGGGCGAACGGAGAGAAGCTTCTCGGCATCGCCAGTTGTGCGATGGAGCTTTGCGTACGCGACAATCTCATCCCAGTAAACAGGCTTCTGCAAAGACACCATGCTGGCTGTGGTGTCCATGCGTTTATAGGTCCAGAAGGCCCACCCGACGTCGTTCTGGTTAAGCACGCCGACGAAATCATGAATCCATGCATCGTTGTTCTCCCCAGACTCGCCCAGCCAGATAGGAACGTTGTACTTCGCGCGGTAATCCAGGTACGGCTGGATGACGGCTTGCGTGGGCGGAGTCCAATATTTATGGAAGGTGTACATCACGTTCTTATCGAAGGGAGGGCCGAAGACATCGAAGTTTGAGTCCCACTGAGCCCCACCGAGGATAATGACGTGATGCGAATCCACCTTGCGAATGGCCGCGGTGATGCGCTTGTACATAGGCTCGAGATCCTTGTTGTACTGGCGTAACTGCGGAAAATGCGGGATGGGTTCGTTGAGCAGATCGTAGCCAAGCACGGTGGAGTTCTTACGATAGTGCTTTGCGATACGCTGCCAGATGTCGATAGTCAACTGTTGCTCAGCAGGGGACTCGTAAAGCCACGGATACCCCCAACTGTCGTCAATGTTCGTACCCGTCTGACCACCGGGAGCACAGTGCAGGTCGAGCACGACATACATGTGGTACTTCGCCGCCCATCCGACTACACGGTCCAGCAAACGAAATCCTTCATCATCTCCAGACACGAAGTATTTGTAGTGGAGTGGGATCCGAATCGAGTTAAGACCCGCCTCGTGAAGAAATCGTATGTCATCTTCGGTGACATACGTGTCTCGATATTGCTGCCAGAACTTCGCCGCATCTTCGGGGCCAATCAGTTGGTTGACCAGATCTTCGATCTCGCGCGGAGACTGAGGACCGCCGTCGAGATCGAACATGTAGCCTTCCTGCTCAAACCAGTTGCCGAGGTTGGTTCCTTTAAGATGGAGTTCCGTACCATCGGGCGCGACGAGGTTATGGCTATCGGTATGAACATATCCCGATTGCGAGTAGAGCGTGGAGGAGACTCCGAACAGGAGCAATGCAAGCCATTTCGTCATAGAGAACCCGGCTGTGGAAGTATTCCACTGCATTTATGCTTTAGTCAAACGATTGTTCATATGCACACCCCTATTTGCTGAGTAGACTGATCTTTGAAGGTAGTCCCATCTCTTCTCTCAGCGTAGGTGGATTCCACTCCTCACCCCACCTTGAGGGGGTCGGGCCCATCGTAAATCTGAGCGCTCCTCCACCTACAATATCCGCATAGTGAATGAGCGGAATATTCAGCGGGGATCCATTAAGCGAAGCACTTTGGATATAGATATTCGTAGCGGAGGCATTCGTGGCGGACACAGTAAATGAGTGCCCGCTTGCCATCCGCAGCGTCATCGTCCTGAAGAGTGGGCTTCCAATCAGATATTCACCCGAAGCTGGATTGAGCGGATAGAATCCAAGGGCGGTGAAAATATACCACGCCGACATTTGCCCACAATCATCATCGCCATCAAGCCCTGATGGGAGATTCGCATACTCTGCTGCTGCAATTTCGCGTACCTTGGCTTGAGTCTTCCACGGCTCTCCGCTGTAATCATACAGATAACCATAATGATGGCTGGGCTCGTTACGATGGACGTTGTGGCCACCCATAAAGTGCTGATCCAACAGAGCGTTGTATGCTGCTCTTCCGCCCATTAATTTAAGAAGTCCTGGAATATCATGCAGAACGGCCCATGTGTAGACCCAATGATTGCCTTCTGTCCACCCAACCTCTGGATCTGCCCATGATCCATCAAAATTTCTAGCCTGCATAAATCCGGTAGCTGAGTTGAATTCATGCTCGTAATTCAGTGAGCGCTTCAGAAAGAATCGGTAATCTCGCATCTTACCCATATTTTTGGCTATTTGAGCAACACACCAATCGTCATAAGCGTCTTCCAGCGTTCTCGATGCAGCCTCTGCGGTCCTATCTGCTGGCACGTACCCCAGCACCTTGGAATAGCTAAGTCCACCGCGCGCTTCATAAGGAGTATGAGGTTCTCGATCATACCAGCGGCGGGTCGCGTCTCCTTCGGGAGGAGTCATTGCGTCTTTATATACCGCGTCCCATGCTATGTTGTAGTTAAATCCGGTAAACCCCTTCTGGATGGCCTCGGCAACCAATGAATCTGCGTGCGTGCCAATCATAATGTTGGTGTAAGAAGGATTCGGCCACTTAGGCATCCAGCCACCTTCCTGGTAATTTTGCAGCAAAGCCGTAATCATCCCATTGATTCTCTCGGGAGCAAGGAGGGTCTGGAGGCTGAATTCAGCTCGAAACGTATCCCAAATAGAATATGCCGTATACGATTCACCTGCATGAATCGAGTCATCGAAGGCGCTATAGTAGCGCCCATACTCAGAAAATTCCCGAGGATAAAGCAACGCGTGATAGAGAGCCGAATAAAGGATCTTTCTTTGATCGTTTGTCGCTCCCCTTACATCTACCTGACGTAGCTTCGCGTTCCACCGATTGGTGAGATCGTGCTTCACGTGATCGAAGTTCCAGGTAGGAATCTCGGTGGTTAGATTCGCACGAGCCTGATCCAGGCTGATAAACGATGTTCCCACCCGTGCCTCGATCACCTCATCCCGTCTTGTCGAAAAGCTCGCAAAGGCGCCCGTCTCCGGACGGTGGATGCTCGCCGAAGGCCCATAAGTCCCGAAGCTTACGAAGCTCTTACTGAACTGAACGACAAAATATCCTCTGAAGTTCTTCAAAGGCAACGGGCCGAGGTTTGCATCCATGCGGTCGGGATTGTAACCACTGATTTCGTTACGTTCCGAATGCACCTGAACGAATCCCTCAACCCCAGGCCGGGAAGCTTCAACAAGAATGGTCGACGATGCATTTGCTGGAAAGGTAAAGCGCAGAAGGGCGCAGCGATCCGTCGCCGTCATCTCAGTGCGGAGCGTGCGCGCTTTCCGAGCGTCGAGTAGAACTGAGTAATAGTCAGGCCGCGCTATCTCATCTCGGTGAAGAAAGGGTAGCTGGCGCTCGACTGGGCTTGTCTTGAGAGAATCGACCTCAGGCATCAGCGTGACATAGCCATAATCACCCATCCATATCGCTGGCTGGTGGGTACCCATGAAGCCTGAAATGCTCGTGTCCTGATACTTATAGGAAACCGTACCTAACTTATTCTGACGCGTCTGTGCCGTCCAATCCGTCATCCCAAACGGAGCAGCAACAAAGGGCATGCTACCGCCATAACCAATAGGGCCGCTGCCAGTTCCAATGTAAACATTGACGGAATCGATGGGCGAACTCTGGGCGTGCGCCATGTATGCGCATAGAAGGAATACAGCAGTACTACGAAGGCATCGCCGTCGCGGAAGAATCAGCATTTGTCAGGGTCACCACAACTTTCTGAAATAAACCGATTGCAAAAGTCAATTAGTCCACTATGCGCAGGGTACAGATCATTCATGACTTTCAGTCTAAGAAGGTACTGCAAGATCGAGCGCCATCAAATGGACGTCGTTTATATGGCCCTGTTGAAGCCCAACCATTTGGAGTAGGTTGTGATACGCTGCACGCAAGTGCTCCGGGGGTGGGCGATTAGTGATGATCTTCTCTGTGTTACCTGCAGGGTGATGAGGTTCCGATAAGGTGCTGATCTCGTCCCAATGAAGATGCTGCAGAAATGTGATCATGCTTGATGTGGTATTCATTCGCTTAGACGTCCAGAAGATGCATCTTACCGTGTCTCTATTTGTGACCCTCTCAAAGTGATGAATCCATGGATCTGGATTGCGTCTACCCCGGACAATTCGTGAAGGTTGAAAAAGCGGAGGCCTCTTGTGCTACAAACATGTCGTGGAGACAACGTTTGCGGCAACAAAAGAGGCTATCGCGTGGTCGACTTTATCACGTCAGAGTGTTTGTTATTTCGAGAGCTGTTTGCCAAGCCAACGGTGTTGAAGTTCAACGAGCAGCAGGGTTCCTCCGATGGTTGAATGGTACTCGTAAAGACTGCCGGGCGGCGCTTTGAATTGATCGATGGCCTGGCCGGATGCCTGAAGGACAAGTGGCAGGCTGGCAAGGTGGAGCACTCGCTCAACGGGTTGCTGGCGCCGCTCGTCTTCTCGATTGCGGGCGGCTATGCAGACGCCAACGACTCGGCACGACTGGCCACGGGTCCGGTGGACAAGATGCTGATGGGCCACGATCCGGTGACGGGACTGGGTCTGGCCTCGCAACTCACGCCGTCGAACTTTAAGAACGCGGTACTGCAGCGCAAGGCAGAAGAGAGGGTGCTGGTTGCAGGCATGCTCGCCGAAGTGACAGGCAAGACCGAACACATCTATAGCGAAACAAGCTACGCAGCCGGCACGTGGCCGCGCGAACGCTGTATGATCCGCAGGCCCGAGGTGGTCCGCGCCGACGGCAAAGTGCCGAAAGATAATCCGTGCTTCGGCATCAGAAACATGCAGCAGAGTCCGCAGTGGATCTACGAAGAGGTCTACTGGCAGCGCGGCGACATCGAGGACCGGATCAAGGAACTGCACGCGTTGGATATCGACATCAGTTGCAGCAGCTTCTGAGCCAACCAGTCTCGCCTGCTGCTGACCGCCGCGGCCTACGGGCTGATGCAGTCGGACCGCCTATGCGCCGCGGACACCCACGATGCTCGAGCCCAGGTATGGACGCTGCGCGAACGGCTGCTGAAGCTGACCGTGTCAGGAACGAAGTTCTGGCCCAGGACTCGAGCCTAAGACAGAACCTGCCCCCACTTTGTACGCTCCGTCAGAAATCTATGCCCGACACACACAGGAACCTGGTACTCCCTCCCGGTTAGTCCGGTAGCTGAGGCGGACTTGTTCTTCCGCAGTTGCTCGTTGCCATGAGGCGCGTTTTGAGAACGATCATTGGAGTTGGGCCAGCAACCAAAACTTGACGTCGTGCTACGACAAAGGCCGGGAGAAGTGAGCTTGTTAGCAGCGGACGTTGCGTTCCGCCTCTGCAACCTCGTGTATCGCCGTCCAAATCACAGAGAAACATTTGCTTGAAGGTCCCTAAGAAGCGCTCGACGCGTCCACGCCCCTTCAGTGTGTCTTGTCCGGTAGCGAGAAGGTCGGCGGCGACTTGCAGCAAATGTTCAATGTGAGATCCGATCCATTGACCGGGTAAACAATCTCCGGAATACCACACTTATGCGAATGAGAATGCCCCTTGCCCCAGGTGCCTTGACGAAGGGCAAGCGAGGTCCTCGCGCAAGAGGATAGGTTAGAACCCAAGTAGTTTCGAGCGATTGCACGACTGTAATAGCCGACCACGATCGTTCGCCATCGCCGAGCGATTGTTCCGTTGCGGGCTGGATGTCTCGGTCCGGAGGCCTTATATGGTGTTGCAATGCTTAATGGGGAGGAGATTATGGCCGGGCAGGGAGTTAACGAGGGTGTTTGATCGAATGCCATCAGTGGCAGCCATCGACGTGAGGGTATGCGACGTGCAGCGGACACGCGCCTGATGGTGAGCACGATATCGACCTAACGATTGAGATATGGCTCAATCGGTTGGCCCATGACAGCAGTGATGTGCGGTGGGTATACATCGTTAGCAGCGTTACACAATCAGGAGACCGAAAGTAGGCGCACAGGCCAACACAGTATTTCCCTGTGCAAAAAACAGACATGAAATTAGCGTGGAGAGGTGCGTGCACGGGACTTGCCCTAGTTCTGTGTACAGTAAGTGGAAAAGTTGGGGCTATGCAGAATTCGAGCACGAATGTCATGGCCCCTCCCACCCATGGACACGGCGCGATTGCAATCGTGCGTGCTTCGGTGGTTGCATCGGGCGATTTGACGCAGCGGTTTCCGCAAGGAAGCCAGCTGGTGCGCATGATCCCAGGAACGCAGCAAACTGCCGATGTGCTGACGCCGCAGTTCTTCGCTGTTGCAGACCCACGGGTGTCTTTTGATGGCAGCAAACTTTTGTTCGCTGGACAAAAGCAGCAGGGTTCAATCTGGCAGATCTGGGAGATACCCGCGGCGGGCGGAACTGCGCGACAGGTGACGCATTGTGCGGTCGGCTGCGTGAGGGCAGTGTATCTGCCGACGCACGAGATTGCGTATACGTCGCTGCGGGGCGTGGGTGCTGCGCGCACCTCGGATGTATATGTAAGTGCGGAGAGTGGCGCGGATGCGCACGCGATTACGTTTGGACCGGGGATGTTTGAGGTGGAGACGGCGCTGCGCAGTGGGCGGTTGCTGCTGTCGTCCACGGGTGTGGATGGGCATGCGCGCGCGCTGTCTGTAGTCGATCCGGATGGCTCAGGGCTGGCGCTGCTGCGTCAGGATGATGGAGCGGGTGAGATTCGTGGTGCAGCGGAAGAGTTGGCTGATGGGACCATCATCTTCGTGAAGCGACCGACGTCGCATGCTACGACGGGAGCATTGGAGTGGCTTCATCCAGGAGCATTGCGAGCGGTGACGATTCGTGGTGCTGAGTCTGGATATGCTTCGGTGGCGACGCTGGACGACGGACAGTTGATGGTGTCGCGCAGCGGGGCTTTGTACAGTGTGGATTTGCAACTCAGCGGGCGTCAGGAGTTGGTGTATCGGAGTGCGAAGGGGGCAGGCGTGCAGGCGGTGGCGATTGCCGCGCATGCCCCGGTAGAGGCGTACCGAAGCATTTTGCATCCGGAGCGGAAGACGGGGCGACTGCTTTGCCTGGATGCGTCTTCGACCGAGGATGTGGCGAGTGGGCGGATTGCGGGGCATGTTACCCGTGTACGAGTGCTGGCAAAGGAGCAGACGGGAGAACTTGTGTTGGGCGATGCTCCGGTGGAAGTGGATGGATCGTTCTATGCGACTGTACCGGCAGATGTGCCGATACGGCTGGAGTTGATCGGGAAGAAGGGCGAAGTGGTGAAGGCGCAGCGGAGTTGGATGTGGGTGCGCGGCGGAGAAGATCGCGGATGCTCGGGCTGCCATGAGAGCCAGGCACTGGCTCCGGAGAATCGTTCGCCGATGGCGTTGACGCGGTTTGATACTCCGAGTTCTTTAGTGGGTAATGCGGGGAAGGCGGTGCGGCCGTGAGGAGTTCAGCTTTGAAGATGCGATATGCGTGTACAGGTGTGATGCTGAGTGTAGCGCTCGGGGCAGGAGCACAGGTAGCGACTGGCGTAGTGAATGCTACGCCGCTCCCGCAGTTTGAGGATGTGACGGCGAAGGCTGGAATTAGCTTTCAGCATTCGTTTGGCGAGAAGGCGCTGAGTTCGATCCAGGAGGGCACGGGTTCGGGGTGCGCGTGGATCGATTACAACAACGATGGTCTGATGGATTTGTATGTGGTGAATGGGCGCCATGTTGATGGACTAGCGGACCACTCTGCGGCGGATGGAGTGGGGGCTACGAATCATCTGTATCGCAATAACGGCGACGGAA
This sequence comes from Acidobacteriota bacterium, assembly GCA_021778845.1. Taxonomy (GTDB): domain Bacteria; phylum Acidobacteriota; class Terriglobia; order Terriglobales; family Acidobacteriaceae; genus Granulicella. The sequence goes on along the minus strand of JAJYBU010000013.1, from coordinate 52,542 downwards.
CCTTTACGGATGTGACGGCGAAGGCTGGGGTGCCGGGTAAAGGGATCGGAGTAGGGGTTACGGCAGGGGACTTCGATAACGACGGGTACGAAGACCTGTATGTGACGAATTACAACTCGGCAATTTTGTATCACAACAACGGGAATGGAACGTTTACAGATGTGACGGCGAAGGCTGGGGTGAACAATCCATTTTTTGGGACCGGCGCGGCATTTCTGGACTATGACCACGATGGACGACTCGATTTGTTCGTTGGAAATTATTTGAAATTCGATCCGAGCAGCCGTCAGTATTATTCCGCGCAGCAGTATCCAGGACCGCTGGAGTATGCGCCGGAGACCAACCGGCTGTTTCATAACAACGGCGATGGAACTTTCACGGATGTGTCGAAAGCTTCCGGGATCAGCGCGCAGCCAGGGCGTGCGATGGGGGTGACGGTCGGAGATTATAACGGCGATGGATGGCAGGACATCTATGTCGCAAACGACACAATGGCAAGCTTTCTGTATCGTAACAACCGGAACGGCACATTTACAGATGTGGCGCCGGAAGTGGGAGCTGCCTATGGGCAGAACGGCGAAGCATCGACAGCCATGGGTCCGATCTTCGGCGACTTCGACAACAAAGGGCATCAGGGGTTGTTCGTCTCCGATGCACACTACCATCGCTTACTGCGCAACGACGGAAAAGACGGAGGGTCGTTTGAGGATGTAACGAACACGTCCGGCGTGGGCGCAGTTTCTGCTCAATTTGTGGGTTGGGGGGATGGGCTTTTCGATTTCGATAATGATGGATGGAAAGACCTGTTCATTGTGAACGGTGGCCTAGTGTGGCTGATTCCGATGCAAAGTTCGTTGCTTCGCAATAATGGCGATGGAACGTTCAAGGATGTGTCGCTGCAAGCAGGGGAATTCTTTCAGAAACAGAATGTGAGCCGGGGAGCGTGCTTCGCTGATTACGACAACGACGGCTATATTGACGCCTTCGTGATGACACTGGGAGGCAAAGGAATTCTGTTGCACAATACGCCGCCTGCGGGAACGAGAAACCACTGGCTGACGGTGAAGCTGGTAGGAACGCAGAGCAACCGGGATGGTTTTGGCGCAAGTCTGGAGGCAGTCGCTGGAGACCTGCACCAGTGGGTGGAAGCCACCTCGGAGAGCGGGTATTTATCGCAGAATGATCCGCGGCCTCATTTTGGATTAGGACAGCATGCGGTGGTGGATAAGCTGACGATCCATTGGCCGAGCGGGACGATACAGACGCTGAATGATGTGAGGGCGGACCAGGTGCTGACGGTAACAGAGCCTGCGGCGGCCAGTGTCACCAAGCCGGTTGTAGTTAAGGGGAAGACGCCATGAGTGGGCCCCGTGAGAGTTCGTCCAACAAACTGACGCATCGAGAAGAATGGGCTATTGGAGTTGCAGTCCTGGCGATGATTTTTGCGGTTGTGCTGATGTTTGCGCAACAGCCGATTCTTGCTTCGGCTGCGGGGCGCGGACCTGGAACGAAGGTGGAGAGGCCGGAGGCTGAGGTGCGCTATCTGAGCCCGGTGGCACTGCAGCTCTCGCACGATGGGCGGTGGTTGTATGTGGTGTGCGAAGACAGCGACGTAATGTTGGTGGTGGACACGCGGGCAGCGCGTGTGCTGCGACGCGTGAAGGTGGGTACGCGCCCGAAGGGGATTGCGATTTCACCGGATGGGAAGACGCTGTACGTGTCGGATGAGACGAGCGATGCGGTAACGGAAATTGATGCGCAAAGCTTTGCGGTGCGGCGAACGCTGAAGGTGGGATGGGGGCCTGTGGGGTTGACGACGGATCGCACGGGTGATGTGTTGTATGTGGCGAACACGTTGGGCAATGACGTCTCAGTGATTGATCTGCGCACGGGAACGGAACGGAAGCGTCTGGAGGCAGGACACTATCCGGAGTATGTTGCGCTATCGAACGATGGAACACGTGTGTATGTGGCGAATCTGCTGGCACGATTGGCGCCACCGGATCGGCCGCCGGTTTCGGAGTTGACGGTGATCGATTGCGCGAAACAGGTTATAGCAGCACGAGTTGATGTGCCGGGCGTGATCCAAATGCGGCATATTGCGGAGTTACCTTCGAGCGCTGGGGGATATGTGCTGGTGCCGTTTATGCGGCCGAAGAATTTGAACCCTCTGGTGCAGATTCCGCAGGGCGGGTATTTGACGCATGGTATGGCGGTGATTCGCCCGGCGAGTTCGAGTGCTGATGGGCCTGGGAGCTATCAGGTGACGGAGGTGCTGCTGGATAACATCGACCACTATTACGCGGACGGGTTTGGGGTGGCCGAGACGCCGGAGGGGCGGTGGGCACTGGTGACCGCGTCGGGGGCGGATGTGGTGTCGGTTGTAGATGCGACGAAGCTGCGCAGGCTGCTGATGCGGAGTGCAGCACAAAGGTTGGCGTTAGCGAACCGGTTGGATTCAGCGAATGAGATTATCGCGGAACGGGTGGCAACGGGACGGAATCCGACGGATGTGATTGCTTCGGCGGACGGACAATTTGCATATATCGCAAACAGGATGGACGACACGATCAGCGTGATGGATATGACTCGGAGACAGATGGTGTCGACGATTGATCTGGGTGGCCCGAAGGAGTTGACGCAGAGGCGGCGCGGCGAGCGGCTATTTTACGATGCGAGTTATTGCTACCAGGGGCAGATGGCGTGCGCTACGTGCCATCCGCACGAGGGTCTTTCGGATGGGCTGGCGTGGAGCCTGGAAACCCCGCAACTGGGTCGCGATGTAGTGGAGAATCGCACGCTGTACAGCATTGCGGGGACTGAACCTTTCAAGTGGAACGGAAAGAATCCGGATCTTGAGACGCAGGACGGGCCAAGGACGGCGATGTACATCTTCCGGTCGCAGGGATTCAATTCGAAGGAAGTGGAAGATTTGGTGGGGTATATTTTCTCGCTGCATCTGAGGCAAAACCCCCACTTGGCTGGCGACGGAACGTTGACGGATGCGCAGGCGCGTGGACGAGCTATGTTCTTTCGCGACAAGAGCAATAGCGGCGCGATAATACCTCCGATGCAACGGTGTTATACGTGTCATTCTCCACTTACACACTTTACTTCCAGGGTTCAACTGAATGTGGGAACTGCGACGAAGTATGACACGATCAGCGCGTTCGATGTTCCGCAGTTAGAAGGTGTCGCGATGAAGCCGCCGTATCTGCATAATGGCGAGGCACTGGAGTTGGAAGATATCTGGACCTCATATAACCCAGAGGATAAACACGGATTGACCTCCGACATGAATAAGGCACAGCTAAACGATTTAATCGAGTATCTGAAGACGTTATAAGGATCATCATGACGATGCGTGCGTGGATCATGCGAAGAGTATTGGTGGCTGCGGGATGTTTGTTTGCAGCGATGGTGAGTGGGAACGCACAGAGTGCCATCCAAACACCGGCGCTGTACACGAGGTGGACGAACTACACGCCGGCGAATGGGTTTCCTGCGGGTGAGGTGTTCTGCGTGACGGTGGATGGGGGGCGCGTGTGGGCGGGAACGACACATGGGTTGGTGATGCTGGAGGATGGCCTCGTGAAGAAAGTGTTCACGCAAAAAGATGGACTGGCGGGGCGCGCGGTAATGTCGGTTGCGGTGGACCCGGAGAACGGTGATGTATGGGTGGGGACGTTTGGCGGGCTCAGCCGTTACTCAGGCGGAAAGTTTACGAACTATACGAATATGACCAGCGGGCTGGCGAATGATCTGGTGTACGGTGTTGCGGTGCAGGGACAGAATGTGTGGGTGGCGACCGGCGCAGGAGTGAATCGACTGGATACGAGGACGGGGAGTTGGTCGATCTTCAATGAGACCAATGCACCGTTTGCGGAGCCTTGGGGGTATGGGATCTCGGTGAGCAAGGAGAAGATTTATTTTGCGGTGTGGGGTGGGGGCGTGCTGTCATATGACCTTGCGAAGCAGACATGGAAGCCATTCAACGATCCGGATGGGGAGATGGAGTTGGTGCTGTATCGCAACCAGGGATTGATCCACAACATTGTGAGCAGCGTGTCTTACAACGAGAGCACGAAGACGTTTTGGGCATCGACTTACTTTGGGTTGAGTGGATATGACGGGCGGAACTGGCACAACTATCTGACAAAGGATAGTGGGCTGGCTTCGAATTTTATTAATGCCGTGCACTCGCGCGGCGATGAGGTGTGGGCAAGTACGCAGGGAGGGCTGAGCGAGCTTGATACGCGGACGAATACGTGGGTCAGCTATCGGCGGGATGCAAAGACGGGGCACGGAGAGATTCTTGTGACCCATGCGGATGGAAGCAAAGAGCGGATAGCCACCCAGACAAGCGTGGCACACACCTACATTCTCAACACAGATTTTCAAGGCGACGACATCTGGGTGGCAACGGCGCAGGGCCTGAGCCACGGGATGCGCGCGGTGAATAAGGAGCACGGAAAATGAGCAATATCTCGACAGAAACGGAAGCAGGCATGGCTATGAAGAACGGGAGCAATGGGGCTCCGAAGGCGATGCGGAAAAAGGCGATGTCGGCGCCGGAGGCGCTGAATGAGGCGTACCGGTATCAGAAGCCATCGTCGTTTTCGCGTGGAATGCGACTGGATATCAAGGGGATTACGATCCTGCTGATTTCGGGTACCGCGAGCGTTGGGGAGCACGGCGAGACGGTACATCCTGGAGACTTTGGAGCGCAGACGAGACGTGCGTATGAGAACGTGACGGCACTGTTGAAGTCTGAGGGCGCAACGTGGAAGGATGTGGTGCGGACGACGTGCTATCTACGCGATATCGAGCGGGATTACGAGCAGTTCAATTTAATTCGGACAAAGTTCTTTGAGGAGCAGGGTCTGGATGTGCTGCCGGCGTCGACCGGAATCCAGGCGATTCTGTGCTGGCCTAGCTTGTTGTTTGAGATGGAAGCGATGGCGATCTTTGAGACACGCGGTGCTACCGAATTGGCAGACAGCAAGTAGTCGCAAGACGAAGAGGAGTACGCGTGGAACGGAACATTGCAGGACGAGTGGGTCTTGAAGATCTCTCGCGACTCTGTCCCATCCTCAGCCGGCGAAACCATCCAGAGTTTGCTGAGGGCGGATTGGTCGTAGAGGTAGGCATGGTGCGATTTGGCGTTGGGCTTCCGGTGGTGATTGCCGGGCCCTGCGCGGTCGAGAGCGCTCAGCAGATGATAGAGGTCGCGCGACGTGTAAAAGCGGCGGGAGCAGATATGCTGCGCGGAGGAGCGTTCAAGCCACGGACGTCGCCGCATGATTTTCAGGGGCTCGGCGTTGAGGGGTTGAAGATGCTGCGGGACGCAGGCGATCGTACAGGGCTTCCTGTCGTGACCGAAGTGCTGGATGTGCGACTTGTCGATGTCGTCAGCCGCTATGCGGACATGCTCCAGATCGGTTCGCGCAGCATGCAGAACTACCCGCTGCTGGTGGAGGTAGGCCGAAGCGGAAAACCAGTGTTGCTGAAACGCGGCATGGCTGCAAGCTTGTGCGAGTGGTTGGGCGCGGCCGAATATATTGCGAACGAAGGAAACCTGAATATCGTTCTCTGTGAGCGTGGAATTAAAACTCATGCGGCGAATGAGTATTCGCGTTACTCGCTCGATCTGAATGTTATCCCGGCGGTCCATGCCGAGACGTTTCTACCTGTAATTGTGGACCCAAGTCATGCAACTGGCACCGCGCCGAGTGTGGAACGGGCCAGCCGTGCCGCTATTGAGGTTGGGGCCAGCGGACTGATGATCGAAGTATCGAACTGGGGCGAGGAGCCTGAAGCACAGCGGCCAATGTGCGACGCAGACCAGGCGATCACTCCAAGCACACTGGGCAGGATCATTCGCTTCATTCAAAACCGTGAAGCTGAAACAGAGGCTGTAAGTGACATGGCGTAACTGGGTGATTTGGCGCAGATCCGATCATGGGAAAAGTAGGAGGACCTGGACTATGAAAACTCGAAGCGGTGTCGCGATTATGCTGCTGACTGTATGCGGTGCGCTGGCGGCATGTGCGAATGCTCAGATGAGCGGCGCGCAGAGCTCGACTGTGCAGCCGTTTGGGCCGTCGAGTGTTACAGAGGGAAAGGCGATGCCTTACGCTAATATGCCTCCAGCAGCGGCGCCGTATGCGGGGTTTAAGAAGCCTTACCAAGAGTGGTATGTGGAGCCGAACAGTTTGGAGTACGACGGTGCGGCACGGAGTGAACCGGACGGAGACTTAGCAACACTGACAGCGATCAATCTGGGGTTTCTAGGGCCGCTGGATGCAGAGAATGAAGATTCTCTCTATGGAATACCGATGCTTCATGGTGCGCAGTTGGCGGTCGACGATGGCAATTCGAACGGCGGCTATAAGGGGAAGCCGTTTGCGCTGAAGGTGCATGACGACCTGCCGCTGTGGGGAGCGTCGTCTATGGCGATCGTGGATATGCGGTTTCAGGATCAGGCGTGGGCCATGATTGGCTCGGTCGATTCCTCATCGACGCACATCGAACTGCGCGCGACACTGAAGCTAGAAATGCCCATTATGGATACTGCGACGAACGATCCCACCGTTACCGAGACTGCGATCCCCTGGCTGATGCATAACTTTCCGGACGACCGGCAGCAGGGTTATGCGCTGGCTGACTACATTTTTTTACAACGCAAGTTAAAGCGGATCGGTATCCTGCAGGTCAATAACCGCTATGGGCGAGCGGGCAAGGAGGTATTTGCCGACACGGCGCGGCGTATTGGCCATCAGCCAGTTGTGGAGGTCTGGTATGCAGCGAGCACAAAAGATTTCTCCTCGCAACTGCACACGCTCGAGGCTTCCAGAATCGATGGCCTGGTGATTTGGGGTAACGCAGCACAAGCTGGCCTCGTTTTGAAGCAAATGCGCTCACTGGGTATGCAAGAACCGGTGTTTGGCAGCAGTCGGATCTGCTATCCGGATGTGGTGAAGATCGCTGGTGCGGCGGCGGAGGGTCTGGTCACGGTCAGCGCCACCGATCCGACACGAAGCGATCCACGGTGGCAGACCTTCCGGCAACGATATATGGACCGCTTTCATGCGGAACCGGATGCGTATGCAGCGTATGCGTACGATGGCACCACCATGCTGATGGCCGCAATCAACAAGGCGGGACTCAATCGTGGGCGGATCATGGATGCCCTGCGCGAGTACGAGATGAAGGGCTATGTTGGGGTCGGGGGCAATGCGTATTTCGATTACACGCTGAATAACATTGCGCCTGTGACGTTTGCGGAGATTCGTGACGGAAAGTTTGTGTATTGGCCTGAGCAGCGCACCGATTGGAAGGTAACACGTGCGGCATATACGCGATGAGCTGCTGAGGAGGTGGGGATGGAAGCTGGTGAGCGTGTGCTCGGTGGCTGTGGCTTCTCTCTTGTTGGGAGCGAGAGCGCAGAGCCGGAACAGTGCACCGATTCCGTACGCCTCCATCGCGACCGAGGGCGAGAGCTATGCGGGGCCTGGGCGGGACACGATCAACGATTTGACCGGATCGGTTATCAACATCGGTCTGCTGGTACCGCTACACGGTGTGGAGAAGCCAGAAGGAGACGCGATGGTTTCGGCGGCCGAGATGGCGCTACAGGACGCCGGTGGCAATGTGTTACCTCGTGGACGGCGCGTCGTGCTGGACATTCAGGATGAGAGCGGGCCATCGTGGGGTATAGTTTCGGACACGGTGATCCATCTGATTCTTGATGATGATGCTGTCGCCGTGATTACGTCAACGAGCGGAGTGGATACACATTTGACCGAGCAGGTGGGCAACAGAATGGGTGTGCCCGTGCTCACGCTATCAGCCGATTCGACGACAACACAGATCGACATACCATGGATCTTCCGAATGGGCGCGAGCGATGTTGCGGAAGCACGGGCGATAGCGCAGGGTATCTACCGCGACAAGGGGCTGAAGACGGTGCTCCTGATCACGGAGCAGGATCATGACGGGCGGCGCGGCATCGAAGCAATGGACCAGGCAGCGGGAGAGCTTGGAGTTGGTCCGCCTGATGGCGTCGCGCTGGATCCGCTGAGCATGGATTTCCAACCTGTCATGAGGCGAATTCAGGCAGTATCGCCACAGGCTGTAGTGATCTGGACCGGGGCGGAGACGGCGAGACGTCTGCTGCATGCGCTGAAACGTGCAAGGGTAAAGGAGCCGTACTTCCTCTCGCAGCAAGCAGCGCAGACAGGCTCCGGAATGACGAGCACTACTGAGGGTGGTCCAAGTGTGCCCGAAGTTTGGACTGTCGCCGCAGGTGGTGAGGATACGGTTGTGAGGCAGCGTTTCGCGATGCGTTACCGGCAAGCGACGGGAATATTTCCGAGCGCAGTCGCAGCCGAGACGTATGACGCGGTAGCGGTCACTGTGCGAGCCGTACACATTGCAGGAGCCAATCGTGCGCGAGTACGTGATGTGTTGGTCGGGGTACAAAATTTCAACGGAGCTTCCGGACGAATCTCCTTCGACCACGAAGGTAATGACCGAGCAGCTCTGCATTTGGTGCGGATGACGGAGGTGAAGGAATGAGCGATGCCGATTTTGCAAATGATGAAGGATACGATGTGATCATCGTAGGCTCTGGAGCTGGTGGGGGGATGGCCGCGTATCAACTGGCCAAGGTGGGCATGAAGTGCCTGCTGCTGGAGGCGGGCGACTGGTATGACACTTCCAAGGATTCCAAATGGCTACAGTGGGGGTATGACGCACCGCATCGCGGAGCAATGAACAACACGCATCCTTCGGGTGGATTCGATGCGGCAGTGGGAGGGTGGAAGGTCGAAGGCGAGCCGTATACCTGCGCTGCGGGAACCGACTGGAAGTGGTATCGGTCGCGGATGCTTGGGGGCCGCACTAATACATGGGGGCGTATTTCTCTGCGCAACGGACCTTACGATTTCAAGCCGCGCAGCCGCGACGGAAAGGGCTTCGACTGGCCGATCAGCTACGAGGAATTAGCTCCATATTACGACCGGACAGAAGATTTGATCGGCGTGTTTGGCTCAATGGAAGGCATGGAGAATCTTCCTGACGGAAGGTATCAGCCCCCTCCGGCTCCACGCTGTTATGAGCGATTGGTGCAGAAGGCGTGTGGTGCATTGAAGATTCCGTGTATACCCTCGCGGTTGGCGATTCTCACTCGGCCGAAGGGCGAGCGACCTGCGTGTCATTATGTTGCACAGTGCCAGCGCGGCTGCCGTATGGGATCGAACTTCTCGTCGCCTGCCGTCCTACTGTATCCGGCGCTGCTTACCGGCAATCTGGTGATCCGCTGCAATGCGATGGTATCCAAGGTACGGACCTCGCCGGATGGGCTGGCTACCGGTGTTTCGTATATCGACAAGAAGTCTGGCGAAACGGTAGAGGTAGACGGCAAGGCAGTTGTTCTTGCGGCGAGCGCCTGCGAAACGGTGCGACTACTGCTGAATTCGCGCAGCGAGCGCTACCCGAACGGATTGGCAAACTCCAGCGGGCTGGTCGGAAAATACCTGATGGATACCGTAATGTCGGACGTGACGGGATGCTTGCCTGCGCTGATGGATCTGCCGGTCCACAACGAAGACGGTGTGGGCGGTATGCATCTTTTCATGCCGTGGTGGAAGTACAAGGAACAGGCGCAAGGCGAACTCCCCTTCTCACGCGGCTATCACATTGAGATTAGTGGGGGACGCAGCGGGATGCCCGCGCCGGGGCTGCTGAGTGGAGCAGAGGGGCTCTTGGGCGGCGGATACGGAGTGGAATTAAAGAGAAAGAGCCGTAAACTCTATGGGGCGTTCGTGAGTTTTCATGGGCGAGGCGAGATGATTCCGAATGAGCAGAGTTATTGCGAGATCGACGAGAAGGCCGTAGACCAGTGGGGGATTCCGGTGCTGAAGTTTCACTTCCAGTGGAGCGAGGACGAGATCCTGATGGCTCGGCACATGCAGGAGACCTTTCAGCAAATTGTGACGGCCGCTGGCGGCAAGGTGATTGAGTCCTATGGTGCGGAGCAACGCTGGGGAATATCCGATGGTGGCCAAGGCATTCACGAGGTTGGCGGCGCGCGTATGGGGAGCGACCCGAAGACATCGGTACTGAACCCTCATTGCCAGGCATGGGATTGTAAAAATCTTTTTGTCGCGGATGGATCCCCGTTTGTCAGCCTCGCAGACAAAAATCCGACACTGACAATTTTGGCGCTTGCATGGCGCACCTCCGAACACATCGCAACGCAAATGCAGGCGCAGCGCACATAGAGGAGGCGGCATTGGCTCTGGCTCCGATAACAACCAAGAGAGGCATTATGGAAGAAGAAGCAGTTCTCCCGAACCGAACGCTACGTTTTCACCGACGCTCGATGTTGAAGATGATGATGGTTCTACCGATGATGGAGCTGATGCCGCTGTCTGCGCTAGCGGCGCAGATCGGCATAAGCTTTCCGGGTTCTCCCACGGGAGTGGCCCTGGCAACCGGAGATCCAGACACGTGGCGACTCAGGGTTCTTACGCTGCACGAGTGGAAGACAGTTTGCGTACTATGCGATTGGATAGTGCCAGCGGATGAGACGTCGGGTAGCGCTAACGATGCGGGCGTGCCCGAGTTTATCGACGACTGGCTTGCGTTTGAGGGTGGTGGTCTTCTCGCGGAGATTCGTGCAGGGTTAGCGTGGCTGGATACTGAATGCAAGCGTGGCTGTCAGAAGGAGTTTGTCGGCAGCACGGAGGATTGGCAACGGGAGATGCTCGACCGCATTGCCTACCCAGAGAAAGCCACACCGAGCAACGCTGTGGGCGTTGCGTTCTTCAGCCAGATGCGCGATCTGGTGCTCAGTGGCTTCTATACGAGCCAGATGGGAATTCATAGCCTGCCCTATGTGGGCAACGAACCGCAGAATCAGTGGCAGGGCTGTCCATCTGAAGTTCTAGCAAAGCTGGGAGTGTAGCCAGAGAAATCGAGCCCGGCATTAGGAAAACCGGCGGTGACACTTCCAGCAAAGAGCGGGCTGATGCGGTCTCACCGTCAGAAGCATGCTGCAAAGTAACAGTGTAATGACTCACGATGCTAACCCTGAAATGGGTTTCTACGTGTTGCAACGTCCTCAAAGACACGCGTGAGAGCAATGTCGACGGAATAATTGTTTGGAGCTTCCGATGATGGCTTGGTGCACCCTGCAGTACGGTCGCCAGAGATCGATCGACGAGATGTACGCCGAGGCGGCCTTAGTGGGAACCGATTGTACGATCCCGCGACAGAGCCTCTAGACTGGATATGCCATGCAGAACGCAGCTTCAACGTACCCTCGCAGCACAAACTCCTTGGCGGACTTCATCGCCCCACGGTGCGAGGACAGCGATAGCCGATGGGCTTCGAAACAACTCTCCGGCAAGCGAGTCCTCATAACAGGGGCAGGTGGATCCATTGGATCTGCGTTAGCACGTGCAGTCTGGGCTGCGGCGCCGGCCAGCCTCATCCTTCTTGACACTTCAGAAAACGGCCTCTACCAGGTAGATCGCAGCCTCCACGAAGCTGGCTCGCACAGGCACATCGCATTTCTCTCCAGCATCTCCAATCAACCTGCGATCTCGCACTTGCTAGAGAAGCATCAGCCGCAGATCATCTTCCACGCCGCAGCCCTCAAACACGTTCCATTGATGGAGCAGAATCCCTTTGCCGCCATCGAGAATAACGCCCTCGGCACGCTCGCACTTACTCAGGCCGCCATCTCTCATGGCGTCGAGCAGTTCGTCCTCGTCTCCACCGACAAGGCGGTCGATCCGCTCAGCATCATGGGCGCGTCCAAGCGCATCGGCGAACTCATCCTGCTCACGCTCGACTCAGGCGATACCCACATGACCGCGGTGCGCCTCTGCAACGTTATCGGGTCGCAAGGCAGCGTTCTTCCTCTCTTCCTCGATCAAATTGCGCGCGGCGGCCCGCTTACCGTCACGCATCGCGACGCCCACCGCTACTTCATCACACTGGACCGCGCCATCGAAGCTCTCTTCGACGCTCTCCAATCACGATCCAGCCCCGCAGTTCTCATTCCCGGTCCAGTTGCATCCGTCCGCATCCTCGATCTCGCCCAACATCTGCTTCTTGCTCAAGCGAGCACGGCAGCCATCGAATTCACCGGACTGCGTCCCGGGGATAAGCTAACAGAATGTTTACTATCAAGCCGTGAATGCCTGGTTTCGCGATCCACCCTCGATAGCTCCATTCTCCGTGCCATCAAGAGCCCTGCATCCTGCGCCAGTACACTCTACACCGCGCTGTCAGACCTCCGCGAAGCCACACAAAAGCATAATCTGCGCCAACTCATTCGCGCCGTCCGCGTGCTCGTTCCTGAGTACCAGCCCAGTGCTCACATCGACGCAAGTCTCATCGATCTCGAAGCCTCTCCGGAAGTGCTCGTATGAAGCGAACCATCGCCGTAGTCACTAGTTCCCGCGCTGACTACAGCCACCTTTACTGGCCTCTCAAAGATCTCGCCGCACATCCCGACGTCGATCTCAAACTCATCGTCCTCGCCGCACATCTTTCGCCCGAGTACGGCATGACCATCCGCGAGATCGAGAGCGACGGCTTCCACATCGCCTCCTGTATCGAATGTCTCCTTAGCTCCGACAGTGACGTTGGTATGGCCAAGACCCTCGGCCTCGCGGTGCTCGGCCTCACCGACACGCTCGCTCAGATGCGTCCCGATATTCTGCTGCTTATCGCAGACCGATACGAGATGCTTGCACCTGCAAGCGTCGCTCTAACCCTGCGCATACCCATGGCCCACATCGAAGGCGGCGAGATTAGCGAAGGCGCAATCGACGACGCGGTGCGCAATGCCCTTACCAAGATGGCCCACATTCACTTCACTTCCACCGATACTGCACGCGCTCGGGTCATCTCTATGGGCGAAGAACCATGGCGTGTACATCGCGCGGGAGCGCCTTCGCTGGACCATCTCCGACGGAGCACGCTACTCACGCGCGAGCAACTCGAGCACGAACTCCGCACGACTCTAGCGAGGACAATCACCGTCGTCGCCTACCATCCCGTTACCCTCCTCAAGAACTCCACCGACGAAGCCGACGCGATGTTCACAGCACTGGAAACCCTCCCCAGCCAGATCATCTTTTGCTTTCCCAACGCCGATGCTGGTAGCCATGGTCTGATGGTTCGCATCCAGGCCTTCTGCGACACGCATCCAGACGCACATCTCTTCGTCAATCTTCCTGCCATCACCTACTGGAGCCTGCTTCGTGAGGCCACCGCACTCGTTGGCAACTCCAGCAGTGGCATCATGGAGGCGGCCTCCTTCGCGTGCCCCGTCGTCAACGTCGGCATGCGTCAGCAGGGGCGCGAGCGCGGTCCCAATATCCTCGACGCCGATCCCACCGTCGACTCCATCCGCGCTCAACTCGAACTGGCTCACCAGCCCGACTTCCTCAAGAGCCTGCGCTCCATGAAGAACATATATGGTGACGGCCACGCCGCCGAGCGCATCGTCAACACCCTGATCAAGATGCCCCTAGAAGGTCTGCTCCGCAAGCGCGCTCAGCCCATTCCAACGGAACTTTTTTGGCGATGAAAATTCCCCAGATCCCCCTTTCGTCGCCAGATATCACCGAGCCTGAAATCGAGGCTGTTGTTGCAACCCTGCGTTCTCCCCATCTCAGCCTTGGCCCTCGGCTGACCGAGTTCGAAGCAACATTTACGCACCTCACCGGCGTCGAACACGCGGTTGCCGTGAGCTCCGGAACCGCTGGTCTACATCTCGCCATGCTCGCACTCGGCATCGGCCCAGCCCACGAAGTGATCGTCCCATCCTTCACTTTCATCGCGACAGCCAACGCCATTCGCTACGTGGGAGCAACGCCCGTTTTCGTCGACATCGATCCAATCACCCTCAATCTCTCGCCTGCTGCCGTCGAGCAAACCATCACACGACGCACTCGCGCCATCCTTGCGGTCCACACCTTCGGCGTTCCAGCCGATATGCCCGCCCTCGCAGCCATCGCAAAACGCAACAACCTTGCGCTTATAGAAGACGCCTGCGAAGCCCTGGGCGGCACCATCCGCACCACGAGCGGCATACGTGCAGTCGGCGGGTTTGGCGACATTGCCGTGTTTGCCTTCTATCCCAACAAACAGATCACCACCGGCGAAGGCGGCGTGATCGTCACTCGTAGCGCCGAACTCGCAGCACACATGCGCAGCCTCCGCAATCAAGGCCGTTCGTCCTCCGATACCTGGCTCCAACACACCGAACTTGGCTATAACTACCGTCTCTCCGAGATCGCCTGCACCCTAGGCATCGGCCAGATGAAACGGCTTCCGGAGATTCTCACACGACGTGAGCAAATCGCGCGGCACTATCACCGGGAGCTAGCCTCCGTGACGGAACTCATTCTTCCATCGCTAGAGATTCGCAACGCTCGCATTAGCTGGTTTGTCTATGTGGTTCGCCTCGCCAAGAGCTTCACCTCATCTGACCGCGACCTCATTCTTCAGAACCTGGAGCAGGCCGGCATCGGTTGTGGGTGCTACTTCGCACCGATCCATCTACAACCCGCCTATACCTATTTACTCCAAAGCGCATTTCTTCCGGTCACGGAATTTGTTGCAGGTCGAACCATTGCGCTGCCCTTCTTCAATCGTATCCATGAATCCCAGATCGCCACTGTCTGCGATGCTCTCAAGCTCGCGATCCAGCGTATAAGTTAAACAAGTCAGCATCCTCCATGCGAGCAACTATGCACCTCATTCCCAACAGACTCAGCCTCACCGCACTAGCCATCTGCTTGTTCACCGCGTATACCGTTGAGCTAGCCGGTCAGCATCCTGCAGTACCAACGCATACTCCCGAATTCGAAGCTGCGCGCCTCAACAATATCGGTACCGCGCTGATGGGCCAACAACTTCTCGATCGCGCTGCAACCACCTTCGCGGAAGCTGCCCAGGCTGACCCACATCTTGCACTCGCCCAAGTCAACGAAGGCATCGCGCTCCTCTATCTCCAGCGCTTAGCTGAGGCCGAACAGATCCTCAATGCCGCTGCGCGCGCCAACCCCAAAGACCCGCACGCCTGGTACGCACTCGGTCTGCTCTATCGCAACCAGAACAAGCCAAAACAGTCTCTGGACGCCTTCAGCAAGGCTCTCGCACTCCGGCCCGCTGACCCCGACACACATTACATGGTCGCGTCTCTCGATCTCGAACTTGAGGATATGCCCGCCGCCGCCGCCGAGTTCCGGAAGGCCATCGCGCTCAATCCGCATCATGCCTCCTCGATCTTCGGCCTTGCCCGCGTCCTTCATCGCCAAGGTGACAGCGCCGGTGCCAAGCAAGCCCTCGTAGAGTTCCAACACATCAGCGCCTCAAAGATCGGCACGCCGCTCTCCCACACCTACGGCGATGAGGGCCGCTACGGCCGCGTCGAAGACGCAGTGCTTGCCCCCATCAGCGTAGAACCGATGATCCCCGTAACCTTCACCGAATTCTGGCACTCACCGGCCTCTAAATCCTCTGCCTTAGGCGCCGCCTGCCTCATCGATCTCTCTGGAAAGGAGGAGCCTGCGCTTCTCGTGCTGGGCGCCGGAGACGACGCCGTTCACCTTTACGATCGTGTCGGTACCACTCGCTTCGCTGAGCTTCCCTCCGCGAGCACCGGCCTCCATATCCCCGGAACCGGTATCGCCTGCGCTGTCGGCGACTTCGACAATGATGGGCTTCCCGATCTCGCCCTTGCTGTTACCTCACCTGACGGCCAGGATCGCATCCTCCTCTATCGCAACCTCGGCAGCGGCAAATTTGAAGACGTGACCGCGTCCTCCGGCATCATCACCACCAACCATCCGAGCAGCCTCACCTTCGTTGACTACGACCACGACGGCGACCTCGACCTCTTCATCACCGGCAGACCGCTATCCATTGCTGCCTCGCCCAATACCCTCTGGCGCAACAACGGCAACAAGACCTTCAGCAACTGGACCAAAGAAGCAGCCCTCGGCGGCAGCACACCTACCACCGCCGCCATGCTTACCGACCTCAATAATGACCGCGCCGTTGATTTAGTCGTTGCTGGCGACAGCCCCGCTCCCTCCTTCTTCTCCAATCGTCGGGAGGGCCCCTTCGGCTTTACACCGCTCTTCACCGCCACCCTTCCACCAACTGTCTCTGTAACTACGCTCGACTTCAATAAAGATGGTTGGATGGATGTCCTGCTCTCCCACACTGGAGCACCTGGGGTCACGCTCTGGCGCAACATCGACGGAAAGGTTTTCGAGCCAGTCCCTATACCGCTCTCCGGTGTGCTCAGCGCCACCGCTGCCATCCCCATCGACTTCGACAATGATGGCTGGATCGACATTGCAGCCCTCGTCAAGACCACTCACGGCTCCGAACTTCGCCTCCTCCGCAATCTCGGCCCCGCTGGCTTCGCCGATGTCAGCGCTCAACTCCGCCTCAATGACCTGCACCTCCGCTCCCCGATCTCGCTCATTGCAGCCGACATCGATCACACGGGCGCGGCCAGCCTCATCGTCACCCAAAGCGACGGCTCCGCAGTAGTCCTCACCAACAAGGGTGGTAACCGCAATCATGTACTGCACATAGCCCTGCGCGGTCTCGCCGACAACAAGAGCGCCATCGGAACGAAGGTCGAAGTCTTCGCCAATGGCCTCTGGCAAAAGTGGGAAGACACCGGTCAGCCAGAGATTCTCGCCGGTCTCGGCAGCGCGGACAAAGCCGACCTCGTCCGCCTGCTCTGGCCTACCGGCGTCCCGCAAGATGAGATCGATGTTGCCGCCACCGACGACAAAACCATCACCGAAATCGACCGTCGCGGCAGCTCTTGCCCCACCCTCTTCGCCTGGAACGGTAGCCGCTACGCCTTCATCTCCGACGTAATCGGTGCCGCCGTCATCGGCCACTGGGTTTCGCCCACCAAGCACAACATCCCCGACCCCGACGAATGGATCAAAGTCTACGGCTCACAACTCCATCAACGCAACGGTTTCTTCAGCCTCCGCTTTGGCGAACCCATGGAAGAGGTCAACTTCGTCGATCAGGTCCGCCTCATCGCCATCGACCACCCGTCCAACAGTTCCGTCTACCCCAACGAAGGCTTTCTCTCGGAGCCTCCCTTCGCGCAGCAAAAGATCATCCTTGCGTCCGCTGCACACTCGCTAGCTGGCGCCTGGGACGACCACGGCACGGACGTCCTCCCCATCCTCAGCGCCCCTCTTACCGATCAGGTTGCACCATCCACTCCGAGTGGAATGGCGAACCCTCCGGCACCGACCTACGTTCGCGACTTCAACAACCTTCCCTTCGCAGGCTTTGCGAATCTCCACTCCCTCACCATTGACATCGGCCCCTGGTCACCCAAGCGTCCTCTCCGCCTACTCCTCCATGGCTTCATCGAGTACTTCTCCGCCAGTTCGATGTACTCCGCGTGGCAGGCCGGGCTGGCCCCCATTCCACCCTATATCGAGGCTCAACTGCCCGACGGCACCTGGCACAAAGTCGTCGCCGACATGGGCTTCCCCGCAGGACTTCCGCGCACGGTCATCGTCGACCTCACCGGTAAACTGCCCGCCGGAGTCACCCTGCTGCGCATCACAACCAATCTCCAGATCTACTGGGATCAAGCACTTGTTGACAACGAACCCAACTCCGCCAGGCAGCGCGCGGAGACGATCCACACGACGGAGCTACCCCTGGCCCACGCCACGCTCGCTTTCCGTGGCTATCCACGCCAAATCGACGGTCACACTCCTGGAGATCTGACCTACAACTACCAAAGGGTAAGCGCCACGGGCCCCTTTGTCCCCCATCGGGGAGCCTACACCCACTACGGTGATGTCACGCCGCTCCTCCGCACCATCGACGACGAGTTCGTCATCTTCGGCACCGGCGAAGACATGGATCTCGAGTTCGGTGCTGCCAACCTCCCCGTACTACCCAAAGGCTGGTCGCGCGACTATTTCTTTTACGCTGACGGCTTCGTCAAGGACATGGACTTTTACGAGGCCAAGCCCTTCAGCGTAGGCGCACTACCCTTCCACGGAATGAGCACCTACCCCTACCCAGCCAACGAGCACTACCCTAACGACAGCGCACACACCGCCTACCAACTCGACTACAACACCCGCTTCGAATCCGGCACGACCGACCGCTCCTACCGATTCGACTACGTCCCCCACATCTCAACACCCGACAGCCAATGATCACGCCAGCGAATCACGGACAATATAGAACATTTACATAGAACCGGCCTCATGTCTGACCTCCTTACCCAACCCGCCGTCGATCTCCTCGCCTTGCTCTCGGCGAACAAGCTCTCCGCGATGGAGCTCGTCGACCTCCACATCGCCCGCATCGAGCAGCTAAACCCGTTGCTCAACGCCATCGTCGACTTCGACCCCGGGCGCATTCGCCAGCAAGCTCGCGCCCTCGACGAATCTGCAGCCAACCAGACCACCCCCCGAGGCCCGCTGCATGGCCTTCCCCTCACCATCAAAAGCTCCATCTCCGTCGCAGACTATCACTGCGAAACCGGCAGTCTACTCAACAAAGGACGACGCCCCACCGACGACGCCGAGGCCGTCAAGCGTCTTCGCAACGCCGGCGCCATCATACTCGGAACTACAAACTGCCCCGAATTTTTGATGGCCTACGAGACCGACAACCGACTCTACGGCCGCACCTCAAACCCCTGGGATCTTAAGCGTACAGCGGGCGGCTCCAGCGGCGGGGAATCTGCAGCGATCGCAGCCGGTCTCTCCGCCTGCGGTCTCGGCTCGGACGGTGGCGGCTCGGTCCGTACCCCCGCCCACTTCACCGGTATCTGCGCCCTAAAACCCACCCCCGGTCGCATTCCCACGGCAGGCCACCTCCCCGACAACACCGGCCCCTTCGCCCTCCTTGGTACCGTCGGACCTATGGCACGCACCATAGCAGATGTCACGTTGCTCTTTCACGTCCTCTCTGGCGCACTCGACATCGACCCTATCGGAGCACCGGTTCACGTTCTACCGCTCTCGCGTGAATCCATCAAGCAGACCCGCATCGGCTACTTCGAAGACGATGGGATCGTCCCCGTGACCGCCGAAACCCGTCACGCCGTCCAGGACGCTGTCCACTCTCTCCGCCGCCACGGCTTCCACGTCGAACCCTTCCGACCCCAATCCTTGGAGCGAGCCCGTCAACTCTGGTACACCTTCTTCGTCCGCTGCGGTGCAATGCTCCTCGAACCAGCCACCAGCGGCCGCGAATCTGACCTCAGCCCTACCTTTCTCGACTTCCTCTCCATCGCCCATGCACATCCGCCTCTCACCGGCGACCAGATGCTCGCCGCCTGGTGCGAGACCGACCTCCTACGCTCCCAACTTCTCACTGAAATGCGTGACTTCCCCATCCTCCTCTCGCCTGTCTGCTCCATCCCCGCCTTTCTCCATGGGGAGCGCGAGTGGACGCTACAGGATAGCACCGGCGCACCCCATGCCCTCGACTATCTCGATGCCATGCGTTTCACCCAGTGGTTCAACCTCCTGGGCTCTCCCGCTGCCGTCGTCCCTGTCGGCCGCTCATCCGAAGGCTTGCCTATCGGCATCCAGCTCGCAGGCCGTCCCTTCGCCGACGAGCTTGTCCTGAGCATCGCCGCTGCGCTGGAGCAAGACTTCGGTTACACACTGCCTGCAGCACTCAACGGCTGACGAACTATGCTTTGTTCGCTGACCGATCGGTGGATAGAAATATGGATAAGCAGTTGAATGCCGGATCCGTTTGTCCCGGCCTTTGGGGGCTCAGATAGAAGATCCTAACGATCAGATAAGCGACAGTCGGTCGAGCGTCACGTATAAGCTGAAGGAAACCCCGGCCTTGGCAATTAAGACGGCTCACTCATGCGCTTCCGAACTTGTCCGATAATGCCGTTCCAGGCCCGGGCTCAGTACATTGATGACGCCATGGCTTTTCGCACCTTGGAAGGTTGGGTCGTCCACAATCTATTCATTGACATAGACCATTCGCTGTCATAGAAAGGGTGTGCAGTAAACGATTTCCGGCAATCTACCAATACCCCCAATCCGCCTCGTCAGGAGTTTCCGATGTCACTTCGATGGAAAGCCCTTCTAACTTTCGCCGCCGTTCTGCTGGAAGTAAGTAACGCTTCGCCGCAAAGGCCGCACGCTTTTGATCTCTCGGGAGACGTCGCAGGGACGCACGACCCCTCGATCGCAAAGGACGGAAATACCTGGTACGTCTTCGCCACCGGCAGGACTCCCGCTGGAGGCCAGTTTGCCGTGCGCTGCTCAACCGATCTATCCCATTGGAAGCTGTGCGGACAGGTCTTCGATGCGATTCCCACCTGGATTCAGAGGCGCAGTCCTGGAACGAAGGATCTGTGGGCACCCGATGTCTCCTACGAGAACCATGAGTATCGGCTATATTACGCGTACTCATTGTTTGGGAAGAACACTTCAGGAATTGCGTTGGCGGTGAACAAGACGCTTGATCCTTCCTCGCCGGATTTCAGGTGGATCGACAAAGGATTGGTTCTGGAGTCAACGGCACAGGATAACTTCAACGCAATCGATCCCAACTTCGTACGCGACCGCGAGGGTCACGATTGGCTTGCATTTGGCAGCTTCTGGGACGGGATCAAGATGCGAAGGCTCGATACCGCGACGGGACTGCTATCGGCTGAGGATACGAAACTCTACTCGCTGGCACGGCGTGCGAAACCTACGGATGCAGCTCAGGCACCTCCAGGATTGCCCCCCGATTGGGAGGCCGTCGAGGCACCGTTCATCGTATTTCATGGGGGTTACTACTACCTGTTAACGTCCTGGGACCTCTGCTGCCGCGGAGTGAAGAGCACCTATAAAACGATGGTAGGACGGTCCAGGTTCGTGACAGGGCCGTACGTCGATGAGTTGGGGAAGCCGCTTCTTGAGGGTGGCGGCACGGGCCTGCTCGTCGGAAATGCCCGCTGGCTAGGGCCGGGCGGCGAGAGCGTACTGGTGGGGCCGAAGGGCAAAGACCTGATTGTCTTTCATGCCTATGATGCAAAGACCGGAAGACCATCGATGCAGCTTTCGACGATCGACTGGAAGGGCGGCTGGCCTCATGCGCAGTTAGCGCAGTGAGGCCAGTGACGGGGTGCTATTAGGTGACGCGGGCTACTCGACGTAGGGCCAACCATCGGAGGTGAAGCCGAGGCGGTTGATGCCGAGCGTGGGCGTTCCGTTGTTGTTGCCATCGTAGTAGTGGTAGACAAGGGTTGGCGTATCGACGCCGTTGACGGTGTCAGTGAACACGCTCTGGCCGCCGGGGCCGACGATGTTGCTATGGGTGCTGAGCAGAATGGTGCCTCCGCCTGCAGTGAGGTTGAGGCCGCCGCGATCCACATAGGGGCCCTGCGGATTCGTGGAACGGCCGACGATAATCCGGTAGGGACTGGTTGCACTGCAGCAGGCATTAATGGGAGCGAAGTAGTAGTAGTACTGCGTTCCATTGAAGATGTAAGGATAGATGAAGGATCCCTCTTCCCCTGCACTACGCGCTGCGATAATGGGATAGGTCAAGGACCACGGTGACAAGGGAAGGCCCGTGGCCGGATTCAGCTGCATGATATGAATTCCGTCCTGCCAGGATCCGAATGAGAGCCACCAGTTGCCGTTGGCGTCGATGAAGGGATCAGGATCGATCGCGTTCCATTTCGTGGTAGAGCTGAAGTTCCAACTGCTGCTGGAAGGTGGAGCGGTGGTGGCGGCTGTCCATGAAGAGACTACGTATCCCTTATCGGTCCAGGGGCCAGAGGGAGTGGTGCTGGTCGCGAGACCGATGACGGCCTCTGCGCCTGTGGAGGGCGCGTACGGAACGGCATAGTAGAGGTAATACGTACCGCCCGCGGTCAAGAGACTGGGAGCCCAGGTGTCAATGTTTTTGCCGTTGTTGTCGGAGGGTGGTGTTTGCAGACCGGACCATGAGGTGAAGTCCGGCCCAATGATGGGACAACGCTGGTCAGTAGTGATCCAGGCACCGCCCTGCGTGGCTGTGCAGGCTCCGTAGGGGGTGTTAAGGGTGGTGTAAGTAAACGTTGTCAGATCGGTGGAGTAGGCCATCGTCTGGTGCGTGCCATAAAGCCAATAGGTGCCGCTGGGGTCTTTGAGCATGTAGGGGTCATGCACGAAGATGCCGGTCCCAGAGACGGTGCGCGGAGCTGGGTACGCAGGCGTGGTGGAGAGGGTAAGCTTCCACTCCTGACATGAGCAACCGGTGCCGGTGGTGGCGCGCGCTCCCTGGTCGATGACTGCAGAGGAGGTGGTGCCGGAGTTGCTGTCTTCGAGATAGAGATTGCTGTTTACGTTCTGGATGAGATAGTTGCCATCGGTGAGGAGATAGAACTGCCAGAGGTGGTCGTTGGTGCCGTTATCTGCATATTGGAGCGCCACAGCACCAGCGTCGACGGAGGCGTTCATAATGCCCATCACCTGATGGGTCAGAAGGTTTTCCACGTTATATTGGAGCTGACTGGTGCCCATAGGCATGGCGTGCCACATATCGTCGGTGGTTGCGGAGCCTGCGTTGGTCTCTTGCGCAAGAGCCGTTCCGGCGACCTGGCTCTGGCCCGCGATGCCGAGCACCAGGCCGCTGCTGGCATTGGTGAGTGTGAAGCCATAGGCGTCGCTGATAGATGCTACCTGCCCGTTGTCGGGTGTTCCGGAGTTTTGATTGCCGCCGCCGCTGCTGCCGGCACTGCCGCCGCCGCACCCGGCAAGGAGCGCAACGCTGAAGATGGTGAGGGCGAGAGCTGAGGGCAGGGGTCCAGAATTTTTCGGCTGAAGCGACATGCGGATTCTTCCTCTATGCGGAATAAGGGTGGAGCAGAATGATTGAGCTAACGCGGAGTCCCATAACAGCATTCGATCAAAGGGACTCGCAGCACTCGATACAGCAAACGTTTACTCGATAGGAACGATATCTTCTACACTGAAGAACTGTCAACGAAAAACTCGGAGCGGGTGCTACTGGGAACTAAGGATTATTGCTTGGAGACGATTGTGCCTTCAGCTTCTTCAGTTCTTCGAGGGCCCGCTGGGAATCAGCTTTGCGATTAAGCTTCTGATAGACGCGAACGAGTTCATAATAGTCGCTTTGGAGAATAAATTCGGAGGGCGAGTTACTGAGGACTCGCTCTAACCAGACGGCGGCCTCATCATTTTCGCCTAGCTTGGAGAGGCCGAGACCAAGATAAAAATCGGTGGGGGCTGGAGCGGCATGTGCATCCACAGCATGGCGCAGGAAGACTATTCCCTGCTGCGGGTCTCCGGTCTCTACCTGAATTTTGCCAAGATTGAAGAGCGCTATCGGGTCATTGGGATGAAGCGTGAGTTCGGTTTGATAGGCGCTCGTCGCTTCAAGTGGATTCCCAATCTTCTGCTCTTCATCAGCCAGAGCCTCATAGAGGTCGGGATCCCCAGGCTTTGCCTTGATCGCAGCCTTATACTCTTCGATCGCCTTGTCGGGCTCGTTGGCTTCGGCATCGATCTCAGCCTGGGCGCGATGGACATACCAGGAATTGGGATCAATCTTGTAGAGAGTTCGGAAGGCCTGCTGTGCTGCGAGAGTGTGGGCGCGCACCTGGTAGAAGAGAACGTTGGGATCGGACGGGCTGAGGGTGGCAGCCTCATCGAGAGGAGCGCATGCGTCCTCGGGCTTGCCGGCCTGTAGTTCGATGATGCCTAGCCACGTGAGAGCCTCAATGTTCTTAGGCTGGAGCCCGATCTCCTCCTTGAGTTGAACGATGGCGGGGTCGAGGGCATTCATCTGGAAGAGGGCGATACCACGAAACATGTGAGCGCTGCGAATCTTCGGCTTCAACTCACTTGCCTTGGCGAGAGACTGCGCAGCCTGATCTAGCTTGCCTTGGCGGAGCTGCGCCATGCCGAGGCCGAGGTAGGCGTCGGCAGATCGCGGAGCGAGAGTAATCACATGCTGAAAATCCTGCTCTGCCTCGGGGGCGTTGCCCTGCCGCATCGCGAGTGCTCCCTGGTCCATCCAGTGCGCGCTCTGTGTCGAGGTTTGCGAGGCAGCAGGTTGGGGATTGGCGAGAATCAACCCGAAGACTAGAAGCGGAGTTATGGAGAGATGGCTGCGGCTCCCATGAAAATTCAGCATGTTGTACAAGCCTCGAGCAGTGGAAGAATCAAGGATGGTCCCCTGGGCTTATTATCTGCAGGCCGGACGCTGATTGCTTATTATCTTTATCCGCTAGCGCAGCAGCCGTTTGTAGTTCGCGCGTTGACTCATCAGCCTTGTTGAGGCGAGCGAGAGTTAGCCCTAGATAGTAATGGGCGGGTTGATAGTCCGGTGCGACCTGGATTGCTTTGGTCAGCCACAGATCGGCGTTGTTGTACTGCTTAAGTTTGAAGTAAGCTATGCCCAGTCCTGCGAGTGCACCGCCGTGTTGCGGAGCGCGCTCAAGGGTTTTCTGAAAGAGTTTGATGGCGTCGGGGTAGTTGTTCTGGTCAAGATCAGTCTGGCCAAGTTGATAATACGCTTCGGTCTGTTGTGGTTGGATTGTGATGGACTGCTGAAATTCCGCGTGAGCCTTATCGAATTGCAAACCCTGGAGATAGATCCGTCCCAATCCATAGTGTGCTGAGGCGTCCAGTGGGCGAGCTTTTAGATAGGCCTGCATGTCTTGTTGTGCAACTTCGAGTTGCCCCAGAT
Source organism: Acidobacteriota bacterium (assembly GCA_021778845.1). GTDB lineage: Bacteria > Acidobacteriota > Terriglobia > Terriglobales > Acidobacteriaceae > Granulicella. Next base: position 27,777 of record JAJYBU010000013.1, on the reverse strand, counting down.
CCAGCTTGACGCGGGCTCGGGCGTAGAGGACATTAGGCTCGTTCGGCTCGACCGCCACTAGTTGATCGAGCACTTTATCGGCGTCTTTAAATAGATGCATCTCATCTTCGAGGATGCCGAGATCGTAGAGCACGCGGGCGTCGTTCGGCTCGACTTTTTTCGCACGCAATAGGTCTTCGAGAGCTTCATCCATGTTGCCGACAGCCCGGGCACTTAGAGCAAGATGCTCCGTGCTTGTGGACATGCCTTCCCTTGCAACGCCGTCGGAAGGATCGATCTGGAGGATTTGTTCGTAGAGGTCGCAGGCCTGGCCGAAGTCTCCAGCAGTTTGCAACCGTTGGGCTTCTGCCAGGCGATCCTGTAGTGGCAAGGTTTGCGCGGACTGACCGCTTGCGACCACTGCAATCAAGAATAAAGTTCCAAGCAAAATAGCACCTGCGAGTCCGATTCTAACGATGCCTGCATTCCGAGGGCAACCCAATGAAGCGTTGGAACAACGAAAGGCCAAGCTTGCGCTTGGCCTTTCGTTGTTCAGGAAAGAAGGCCCTTACAGATAGCTAGAAGTTGATCCTCCCAGTGACCTGCATGTTTCTTGGACCGTAATCCGTGCCAGTGGGAATTCCGAATCCCGTCTTCTCCGACGAATCGCCGGGCTGGAAATCGGGCAGGGCCATGCGATGCCGATTGAGAACATCAAAGGCCTCAAGCTTCAGTTGGAAACTCAACTTCTTCGGAAGAGCGAAGTTCTTGATGAGACTTACGTCTTCTGCGTTGTAACGGGGGCCTGTTACTGCCTCCGTCTCACGGGGAAGATTGCCAAAGTGGAAGGGCGCTGAAGAGCAGAAATTCCCTACTGACTGGTTGCCGCAATCCAGCGTGTAAGGCCGTGCCCAGCCAGGACCCTCGCGGTTTTGATCAACAAAGGCTGCATTCTCCATGGACACACCAGGATCGGTGGGGCCATTGGTTCCAGCAACCCGATAGGCTGGCTTGAACCATGATTCTCCGTTGAAGACGCTGGGGCCATTTTTGTTTTTCTTGTAGGCAGCGCTAGCGAAGGATCTACCGCCGTTGGAGGCAGGCCCTGCATCATAGGTCATGCAATTTTGATAATAGGGAATTCCGGAAGCGCAGCCGAAGCCAATAGGTTGACCACTCTGGTAGCGTTGAATCGCTCCCACCTGCCATCCTCCGATCAAGAGATCGAGCATACTGCTGTTGTTCAAGAACCTTCGTCCTTTGCCGAAAGGCAGCTCATACAGATAACTCAGAGAGAACTGTTGTGGAGTATTCTGCGCACTGACCGCCTTATCCAGCTTCAAGTTGCCTGAGCCCTGTCCCTGTTCCAACTGATTACCAGACACATAGCTGAACGGAATGGTGGAGTCCGCATCGGTGATCGCCTTGGACCAGGTATAGGAGGCTTGCAGATTGAAGCCCTGACGGAATCGCCGCTCCAGGGACACGACCATTGCTTCATAGGTGGAGTGACCGAGATTCTCCAGGCAGCAATCCCCCTGAATGTAGTCGTACTGAGGGAAGGGTCGCAGCGCCTGTCCAACTTCGCCCTCGAAGCTTGTATAGGGAGCATTCACACCAGAGTTCGAACCTCCGAGCGGAATGAAGTAGGAAGAGTTGTTCAGGTGATCGCCCATGCTGAAATACTTGGGATCAATATTATTGATGTTTGAAAGGTCTCCGCTGCGCAGATTCTGCGCTGCCTGACCGATATACCCGATGCTCAAGATCAGATCCTGCGCCAACTGATCCTGAAGCTGAAGGCTCCAGTTGCTGGTCATCGAAGGCCTGCCGTCCTTGGGTAGGATCACCTCGCCGCCCACGGCGTCGAAGCTGCCCGGTCCGTTGGGAGCGGTCAGTTGGGTCGGATCTGTGCTGGGGGCGTAACTAACGCTTGGAAAACCGATGCTGGAGTTAGTGGGATCCGCGGCAGAAGTAGCGTCCAGGCGAAAGGCGGGAGTAAAGGCTCCGCCGGTAGTCGCTGTCTGACCCAGAAAGAAGTCACGAGACTGGTTGAAACCGAAGGACATGGCGCCGCCAAAGTCGTTGTATTGGAGCGGGCCATAGATGATGGCCCCACCGCCGCGGAGCACGAGTCTGTTGTTGGTGCCCGGAAGCACATAGGAGAAGCCGATGCGAGGTGCGACGTCCTTGTACCAGGTGTCAGCCCAAGCCGTGTTGCAGTTGCAATTTGTACCGAATACAAGTGCCCCAGGCAGCCCGCCCGCGGCAGCATCAGGTGCCGTAAGGCTCAGTTCTGAGGTCCTGTTACGAGCTTCGTGGCGAGGTGCATCGACATCGTAGCGCACACCAAGGTTAAGGGTAAGGTTGTTGCCAAATTTCATGTCATCTTCAAAGAAACCTGCGACATAGTGCGAGTTCCAGCGAGGACGATCATTGAAGACAGACTGGAAGCCGTTGCCCACTTCACCCAATAGATAGCTGGCGAACGGATTGCCGGAACCACAACAGGCATTGCCCATGCCGGCCGTCTGGTCGCGGTAAAAATTCAACGTGTCCTGGTTGTAGTTGATGACGGAATATTGCTGGAAGCGGACATCCACGCCGACCTTGATGCTGTTCCTGCCCTTCTCCCAGCTCACGATGTCATTGACACGAATACCATTGTCGATATTGTCGCCATTTTGCTGTTGGCCCCAGGAGGAAGGTGCGTCAGGGCTTGGAAAGACGATGACCGGGAAGAAGGTCGAGTGATCGTTCGCAACACCCGCGGAAGTCGCCGTCAACGACGATCCCAGCGTCTGACCTAGATTCACACTGTTGGTGCGGTTATAACCGAGATTCACGTGGTTCAAGAGCGTGGGTGTAAAACTATAGTCCCATCCAGCACGAGAGTAGTGAGTGGTAAAGGTCTGGATGAAGCCGCTGTTATTGAACGGCTCAGGAAAATCGGGAGCAGCCGTCAACTTGTAGTTTTGCCGCGTGCTGTAGGTGGCAAAGACTTTGCTCTTATCGGAGAAGTTTTGATCGATGCGGATGGTATAGGTCGTGTTGGTGTTCGGTGCGACCGCTGCGTAGGAATAGTTGCCCGTATAGCCAAATACGTCCGTGGACAAAGGGGTCTGGTTGGGAAGCGGTAATCCCGCAAACAACTTTTGCGCCGCCGCACTGAAGCTGGTATTTGGAATCGTGTCATTCTGGTAAGGCGTACGGCAGAAAACTCCGGGACTGCTTTGAACGCCTGTTGTGGGGTCAAAGACCTGGTTGTACAGGATCGGTTGGCCGGTGCAGGGATCGACCAGGACGTTATAGGGGATTCCCGGCACCGATGTTCCGCCCGGGACAGGCCCCCCGAGAATATCGTTGAAGTTGCCCGTGCGCTCAGCCGCGGTTGGCACTGTGGAGACGATGACCTGACCAAGATGCAATTGATACTTTTCCCAGGCGAAGAAGAAGAAGGTACGGTCTTTGCCGTTGTAAAGGAACGGAATGCGAACCGGTCCGCCGAATGTTCCGCCGTAGTCGTACTTACTGTCCTGCGGCTTGCTGTAGGCGCAATTAACTTCAGGGACGCCAACGCAGTTCTGGGCTTTGTAGGCGTCGTTGAACCAACTGTTCGCGTCGAACACTCTGTTCTTGATAATCGCGTACCCGGTTCCGTGATACACGTTCGTGCCGGACTTCACCGTGAAGCTCTCAATGCCGGAAGTTGTACGCCCAAATTCCGCCGACGGCGTGGACGTTGTGACTTTGAACTCCTGCAGCGCCTCAATGGAAGGCGAGGTTTCGTCGAACGACGACCCATTCTCACTGCGCTGGATGCTGGCTCCGTCGAGGAGAACCTCAGCGCCGTAGGCCTGCCCGCCACTCAGCCGGGAGAAGAACACGCCGTTGCCGGTATTTCCCGAGGTACCAGTGCCTGGCCCCGTCGTACCCGGCAACAGGAAGACGAATGTTTCCGGCGAGCGCAGGCCGCCTACACCGGATGCCAGTGACAGCGGCAGGTCTTCGATCTGCTTGTTCGAGACCGTTCCACCGATGTCAGAAGTCTCTGTTTCAAGCCGCAGGCCGCTGGCGTCGACAGTCACATTCTCGGATTCCGTACCGACCTTGAGCGTGATATTGAGCGCCGTTGTGCTGTTAATTGTTACTTGCACGCCGGTATCGACAGCCGAAGCAAAACCGGGAGCGGTAGTAGTCACCGTGTAGGCTCCTACGGAAAGCTCAGTGAACTTGTAGTCGCCCGAAGAGGTGGACACTGTCTGGCTCTTCGCCCCCGTCGCCGAGTTCACAACGAGGATCTTGGCGCCAGGAACGACCGCCCCTGTTGGGTCGGCAATTGTGCCGCCCAAGGCACCACGGGTCGATTGCGCATAGGCGGTTGAGGCCAGTGCGAAGACGACTGCCAGCATCAGACTACAGATTTTTCCAAAACTCTTCATGAGGCGCTCCTGAAAGTGATACGGAATTGCAATGAATACTGCCTTCTGCGACCCGGAACCGGACGCCTCCACGTGTACAACCGTGGAAAGCAAAAACCGGTCCTTCGAACACAAAACATCTGGCATCGAGGAAACAGATCTTGAGTTAACCGGGGAAGCGTTTACTCAATTACGACCAAATACCCTTCTTGAAATCGTGGTGAAGCATATCTTACGCGAAAGAGCTCTGTCAAGGAAAACTCAGCCTAAAGATTGACCCTACCCTCAATCACGTGGAGCGGTTAGGCATGAGCACCTCCTCTGAGGTGCTTTCCCGAAAGCATCGAAGGTCAAATGCTCTGCGCCGAGAGGCTAATTTAGTTTGCTGATGGTGTGGAATGATATCCGCTCAGTGCAGCCGAACGGGCGAACTCAGCCTTGGCCTTTTGGTCTTCGCCCTCCGCTCGGTAAACCCTTCCCAGAAGGAAATGCAGGGCTGGATTCTGCGGGCTCAAAGCAATGGCCTGCTCAAACTGTTGCTGTGCGTTCCCAAGCTGATTGAGTTGCAGGTAGAGATGACCGAGTTGCTCCCTTATCGCTGGGTCGCGTGGTGCAATCGCAGCGGCCCGAGTTAACAGATCCGCGGCTTCGGGCAACTTCCCTTGATGCAAGAGCGCAATGCCGAGATTGAGCAACGGCTGCTCGCTGGGGTGCAGGCTGTCTTGCTGCCAGGCGATGGCCTTTCGGTAAGCAGCGGCTGCATCTGCAGTACGGTTGAGCCCTTCGTAGGCTAATCCCAGGTTGTTTTCCGCTTTAACGCTTCGCGGAGATAGCACCAGAGCACGCTGGAAGCAGTCCGCGGCATCCTGAAAGCGTTGCTGCGAGTATCGGATACGGCCAAGGCCATACCACCCTTCGGGATCGCTCTGGTTCATCTGCACTGCGAGCATCATCCAGTGATCGGCATCCGCGAGATCGCTTAACAGGGCGTAATCCTTGGCAACATTCTGTAGATCCACTGCGCTGGGACGCTCGATGGATGCCGCGCGTGTGTACTCCGCCAGGGAGTTTTTCGGATCATCCATGCGAAGCAAGCAGTAGGCCAGCATGGTGTGAGCAGTGGCCGAGTGCTGCTCCGTCTGGAGGAAAAGCCGCAGCGCCGCGGACGCCTGTGTGAACTGGTCAGCATCCATGAGCTTCTTTGCCGCTTGCAGTGCGCTTTCATTCGCCTGTCCCTGGGGTAAGGGAGCATCTAGGCCTTGTGGAAGCACAGGGCTCGTACAGCACATGGCGAGGACCAGCGCAATAGCCGCAGATGCGCACCCGAACCGGCAGTGGATGCCAACAATGGTGGTGAAGCGTTTCAAATGGTCGGTCCTCCTAATTGTTTCCAACGGCGGAGAATGAAGCCCGTCCGCCGAGTTTACAAGCGGTCAGGATGGATTATAGAGGGGTAGAAGTCAGCAAATGGAATCGTGTAGAAATTGTTTACTTAACCGGATATCGTGGTTAGAGACGAGTGGGGGTGCATGAAATTGTCGCTGAATTTCTTCATGTCCCGGAATCATCTGCTCTCGATTTCGACTGCAGGCACACATTCCGGTGTGCAACGGTTTTGCTTTGGATTAGCCCTAGGGCTCGCGTTGGGATCGCCGGTGACGTATGGCCGAGCCCAGTCGACGGCACCAGGGCCCCATGCACCGGATTCGCAGGCCAATACGTCGAATGAAGGCGCGCAAGTGACGGCTATGGGAGGATCCAATACGGGGGCGCCGCACGCTGCGGTACTGGATGCTGAGCATAGGCCAATTACGGCCGGTGGCTTCACGAAGACAGGGCCTGTGTTGTTCGAGGACGTCGCACGCCAGGCAGAGCTTACAACCTGGAAACACGTAATGGGAACGCCGGAGAAGCAATTCATCATTGAAACGAATGGATCCGGCGTAGGTCTGCTGGACTATGACAACGACGGATGGCTGGATATTTATCTGGTAAATGGATCGACCTACGATGCCCTGTCCGGAAAGGCTATACCACCTAAGGCTGCGCTGTTCCACAACAATCACGATGGCACGTTTACCAACGTTGCAGAGCAAGCGGGAGTGACCAATGGCCGCTGGGGAACCGGCGTTGCGATTGCCGATTTCGATAATGATGGCTGGCCTGATATCTATGTATCCAACTTTGGAAAAAACCGGCTGTACCACAACAATCATGACGGCACGTTTACGGATGTCGCCGAGAAGGCCGGTGTAGAGCTGGGCAACTGGTCGACCGGGGGTACGTGGGGTGATTACGACGGCGACGGGCGTCTGGACCTCTTTGTGCCGGGTTATGTGCATTATGACCTGGCCAATCCACCTGTTTCCGGATCCAAAGCAGTCGCTTACAGCTTCTGCCAGTTTCGCGGAGTGAATGTGATGTGCGGCCCCCGGGGTCTGAAGGGGGAGCCGGATCACCTGTTCCACAACAATGGGGATGGGACGTTCACGGACGTGAGCGAGAAGGCTGGCGTCTCCGACAAAAATCACTACTATGGGATGTCTTCGGTCTTTATCGACCTAAACAACGATGGCAAACAGGACCTTCTGGTTTCCAACGATTCAACACCGAACTACCTCTATCTCAATAAAGGGGATGGGACGTTTGAGGATGACAGCTATGCCTCGGGCTATGCACTGAACGAGAATGGGCGGGAGACGGCATCGATGGGAATCGCTACGGGCGACTACCGAAATAATGGACTCATCGATATCTACAACACGACCTTCTCCGATGATTACAACCCACTTTATCGCAATGATGGAGACGCGAACTTTACAGATATCAGTTATCAAATAGGGATTGCCGAACCAACGATTCCCTTCCTTGGCTGGGGCGCCGCGTTCTTCGACTACGACAATGACGGCTGGAAAGACTTGATCGTGGCCAATGGTCATGTGTACCCGGCTGTCGATCAGATGCCATGGGGAACGACATGGGCGCAACGGCCGCTGCTGTTTCATAACGTTGACGGAAAGCAATTTACACTGATGCCCGCAGTGGAAGGGACAGCGCTCGCCAAGACCTATGTGGGGCGGGGATTGGCGGTGGGAGACCTGTTCAATGACGGCAAGTTAGATGTAGTGATCAACGCGCTTGATGGAGTTCCTGCTCTGCTGCGAAATGTCTCGTCAGACAAGAACCATTGGGTTGAGTTCAAGTTGGTCGGCGGTCCGAAGAGCCCACGCGATGCCGTTGGAGCCACGGTGTATCTGACAGCGGACAAGATGCGACAGCGTGGCGATGTTGTCTCTGGCGGAAGCTACGAATCTACCAGCGACCCTCGCGTGCACTTCGGGCTCGGCGATAGCACCGTGGTTGACGCTGTGGAGGTGCACTGGCCTAGTGGCGCGAAGGAGCGATTCTCTGTGACGCAAGTGGACCGAATCATTACTCTGGCCGAGGGAAAGGGAGAGAAGTTTTAGAGCGGATACAGTATCTCCGACATCCGATAGATTCCATAATCACATGATTGAAATAGACGCATTCTCGGTTCACTAGAATTTGCTGACCATGCAATCTCCCATCTCCCTGAAGCGAGCCTTCCGCACGATCTCCAGTATGCTGGCGCTCGGCGCATTGGCATATCCTCTTCGAGCTCAATACAACGCAGGTCTCCAAGGGGATAACCCTACGAATCCGACGGAGCTGCAGTCGGCGTACTTCAAGAACGTATCCGAACATTACAACTTTCGCTTCGGGACGAATAAGCCCTCTCTACCGTCGAGCGCGCTCTATTATCTAGCGCTGGAGGAACACAACCAGGGTCGCGTTGATGCAGCGAGCAAGAATCTACAGGAAGTTACAGCCAGGTTCCCTCGCTCGCGGGATGCTCATTATGGACTCGGTTTTTCGCTTTATCAGGAGCACCAGTATGGCCAGGCACGCACAGGATACAAGACGCTCCAAGCCATTGATCCCGATGATCTGGCCACGCATTACGTTGATTCAATCATCTATCGCAGACCCGAAATGAAGGCGAAGGCTACCGTAGAGTCTGCCGCATCTGCAGATCAAAAAGACGATCTTACTGCCAGCACCTGCGCTCTCAAGTTTCTGCGCGCCCATCCAGAGATCACATCAGAGAGTATCCCCGTGCATCCTCACACGGATCGTACTGGCCAGGCGTCAGTAACTGCAGGAGTTTCTGGCCGATGAAGCAACGATTGACTATGCTTGCTTTAATGCTCACTTCTGCGATCTTGTTGATCGTAAAAGCACAAATAAAGGTACAGTGTGGCACGAATATTTTCACAGAAAGCGGCGGTCTTCACTGCCTCACGATTCAGGGTGTTGGTGGCAAGAGAGAGCCTGCCTTGTCTGGCGTAGGGCAAAGGCTGTCAAAGGCCGGGATGCGTCGGCAAATTACCTCCAGAAGCGCGGAGATGCCTGCCTTCGCCAATATTCTGGAGAAGCCGGAACTCAAAGATATGATCGCCTATCTGCATTCCTGCCACGATAGGAGAGGAAGATAACTTATGCGCAGTTCTGTTGTAGTCGCCTTGCTGCTGTGCGCTGCATTTGCTCCCTGCATGGGCGGACAGACAATGCCCACAAGGCCATTGTTGCCGCCCGCAGCAACGGCCTCTGCTGCGAAGGTTGTGCCGGGTAATTTCGTGGATATATCGCAACAGAGCCATGTGAACTTCGTCGGCCAGGCGTCGCACACCACGAAGAAATATCTGATCGAAACAATGGGGTCGGGTGTTGCGCTCTTCGACTATGACAACGATGGTCGTCTCGATATCTTCTTTGCGAATGGTGCGCCGCTCAGTGACCCCACCGCCAAGGGAACGATTCCGCAGAAGACCGGACCTAAGTACTGGAACCGTCTCTATCATCAGAAAGCCGACGGAACCTTTGAAGACGTAACCGAAAAAGCTGGACTGCAAGGAACCGGATACGACATGGGGGTGGCTGTCGGTGATTATGACAACGATGGATACGATGACCTCTATGTGACAGGCTACGGCGGAAACCACCTGTATCACAACAACGGTAACGGAACCTTCACAGACGTTACGCAGAGTTCCGGCACGGGAGGCAGTGGATGGTCTACCTCGGCAACATGGGTGGACCTGGACAATGATGGCCTTCTCGATCTCGTCGTGTTGCGTTACGTAAAATGGGACTTCGATGATATCTGGTGTGGTGAGCATCGCGAGGGCTATCGAGCCTACTGCCATCCTGATGTGTTCAAGCCAATAACACCTCTGGTTTACCACAACGACGGCAACGGTCACTTTACAGAGGTCTCCGCGAAGATTGGGCTGGACAGACCAGGGAAGGGCCTTGGAGTTGCCATCGGCGACTTCGATGGAGATGGCAAGGTAGATGTCGTGGTAGCGAATGACTCGATGCTCGAATACCTGTATCGAGGCAAGGGAGACGGCACGTTCGAAGAGGTAGGGATGCCTGCAGAAATCGCGGTAGACGGAGACGGCCGCACCTATGCCGGCATGGGCATCGACTTGCAGGACTTCGATAATGATGGACTTCCGGATCTGATCATCACGAACCTGGCGAACCAGAAGTATGCTCTCTATCGTAATAGCGGAGACGGTAGCTTCTCGTATGACAGCTACATCAGCGGAATTGGTGGAATGACGCTGCTGCACTCAGGCTGGGGCCTTCACTTTTTCGATTATGACAACGACGGCCGCAAGGACCTGCTGATCGCGCAGGGCCACGACCTGGATACGGTTGAGCTGAATTATCCGCAACTACGTTATAAAGAGCCGCCACTGCTTGCGTACAACTCAGGAAAGGGCTTCGTCGATGTGTCAGCAGATTCTGGCGCGGTCTTTCACGAGGCGTGGGTAGGGCGCGGATTGGCCGTTGGGGATATCGATAATGATGGCCGTGTGGATGCGGTGATCACCACCAATGGCGGCCCAGCATATGTGCTGCGCAACGAGACGACGACCACCAACCACTGGCTGACGCTATTGCTGGTGGGGCACCGAAGTAATCGCGATGGAATTGGTGCAGTGGTCAAGTTAACCACTGCGGCGGGATCGCAGTGGGTCACGGTCACCACGGGAGGCAGTTACCTTTCGTCGAGTGACAAGCGGGCGCACTTTGGGCTCGGTGCGGCGAAGGTTGCACAATCGGTCGAGATCCGCTGGCCAAGTGGCGTTGTGCAGACACTAAGCCATGTACAGGCGGACCAGGTACTCACCGTCCATGAGCCAACGGGAGCAACGGTGAAGCCCTGAGGCAGGGCTTCACCTTATCTTTTCAGAGATGAGCTCAAAGTAGCTGGCTCAGTTGAGTGGGTAACCACTGAAAAATGGATGAATCTCGCACGCGTCCCTTGAGCACCGTTGGCAACCAGGCCGACGCGCAGTCCCTGGTCCCACGGCAGGAGGCTTGCCAAGCTGAAGCTGCCGGCTGTAGTCGACCATGTTTTGCGGTCTGTGCTGAAGCTGAACTCGGCTCCTTCATGACTGGACGTTGCCACACGCAACCACAACAATTTGGCGACTGGAGCTTTCCCCGACCACAAGATATGGCGTCCACTCTCATCGAGCCTCCACACTTCGAGGTGGTCCGTGCGGCGCGAAAAGCCGATAGCGTTTCGAGCATCACCGACGATCGCTATGCCACCTGAGGCAGTGTCACCAGAGAGCACGCCCACCACCGCCGTATAATCTGCGCTCAAGGGCGATCGTGCAATGAACGTCTCCTTATCGTTCGGCAGCGCGACGAGCGTAAGGATTCCACCAGAGGCAAGAAATTCGGGAGCGTGGCCGACTGGCCATCTCCACTCAGGATTGAGCGATGCCCCCTCAAACTCATCGGAGAACTGCATCGAATCTGCGCCCAGGTGTTTACCCGCGCCAGGACCGCGTCCACCATTGATCAACGGCCAGCCGTCGTCAGTCCACGTAATCGAGTCGAGAACCGACTCGCGGCCAAGATAGACGCTCCCCGCCACGGGATATGCGTGATAGATAAAAAAGTCCTTGCCCGCTGGCGTTTCGACGGCAGTTCCGTGACCCGGACAGCGCCATGCAGCGTTGGGACGGATGATCGGATTTGCAGGGTCTCGGGTCCATGGACCTAAGAGATGATCCGCACGCGCCACGCCTTCGGCGTAGTTGCAATTCACCCCGCAGCATGCATTGCCTGCGTAGAAAAGATAGAAGCGATCAGCATGCTGCATGACGTACGGTGCTTCGACAACTCCGCCCTCCCAGCTTGCAGGATCATTGATCAGCAGCGGAACCTTTTCTCCCGACACGTTGAGCAGATTGGATGTCAGGCGTTGTGCCCAGATCGTAGTCGGCATGCGCTGCGAGTTGCCGTCCTCTTTCCATATCAGAAAGGGCTCACCCCGCTTATTACGAGCGAATGATGGATCGATTGACCCATCCTTTTGGCAAACGATAGGACCATGATCCGTGTACGGTCCCTCTGGCTGCACTGCCGTTGCAACGGCGACGCAAAGTGGGCCTCCGCGCTTCCGTCCCACGTAATACACAAGAATTCTGCCATGATCGACAACCATCTCTGGAGCCCAGAAGCTTCCCTGGGCCCATGCTGGCGCATCGGGAAAGATAGAGCCCTCTGCAGTCCAACGATGAAGATCTTTAGAACGATAGAGTGCAAAGACTGGTGCCCAATCGCCAGAAGTACTCGCCGTCCAGTACATCGCGCCGACTCGAATGATCGTTGGATCTGGGTGATCGCCAGGGACTATAGGATTATCGAGAGTACCATCAATCTGGCCTATGGCAGCCCGTCCGCAGAGTGCGACAAGCAGCCCGACGGCAAGGAGCGCCAAGCAGCCCCTTACCATCGCTTGTGTGATGTAGTGTGCGCTGGTGTTCAGCGTCGACCTGGACATGACTACGTCTCCCTTACAGTGGAATGTTTTCGTGACCGCATGCAACCCAAAGACTCCATGAAGCTGGCGTAGTCAGCGAGATCGAGTGTATAGGAGCAGCAGCACTGTTTATAACGACCAGAAGCAGGGGACATTTCTAGTGCGCTATAGCAAGTTAGTAGACAAAGGATTGACACAGTCAACGGCGGCCCCGTACACTTCGGACGCTTTCATTATCACAGGAAAGAAAGCGTTTTCCGAATAGACGCTTGCTGGTGAATACGAATGCTAAGCCCCTCCCTTCTGCTCAGGGTCGCTGCCCTTTGCCGCGTTTTCGAGAACTTTCAGAACTTCAGAGACAATCAGCTCATGGCGACCAGGGTGCGCACGGTGGCTCGAACTGCGGCACTGCTGCCGATTGCGGTTGGTTTGGCTGGAAGTGTGAATGTACTCGCGCAACAGAGCAGCTTTGTGCTTAGCCGTGAGGGCAGAACGATCGTGCTCGAGCCCTACGCACCCAATATTCTGTGGGTGACGCTGAGCAAGACCAACGCGATGGCGACGGCGGCCCCAGGGTATGGTTTTGTGGGAACGCCGGCGATGACGGGCTGGACGGAGCAGAAGGAAGCGGATGGGAGTAAGGTTTTTCGCTCAGCACGGATGGTCGTGAAGCTGTCTCCGGAAGATCTACCGGAGGAACTGCAAGCGCATCGCATGCCGCTCGACGAGATCAATCAATCGCTGAGAGACCACTACTTTGGCCATGACGGGAAAGGGCCGGCCGACGACTCACTCACAATAACAACGGCTTCAGGGAAGATGCTGCTGCATATGCGGAACTGGAGAATGGTTCCCAACGATGCAGGCGCAGCAGAGCAAAAGGGGGTGAAAGACGATCCGGGGTATCGTGTGACCGCGACATTCGATTCTCCGACGGATGAACACTACTACGGGCTTGGGCAACAGCAGAAAGGGTTTCTCGACCTGCGGGATCATCGGATTGACTGCTGGCACAACTACACGGACATTGGCGGGGAAGACGTCTGCGTTCCGTTCATGGTGTCGAGCCGTGGCTACGGTCTGGTCTGGGATAATCCGTCGAAGACTACGGTGGATCTGGGATTCAACCAGCAGAATGTGTGGTCGTCGCAGATCGGCGATCGGGTTTCGTTCTTCGTGATCGCAGGCCAGAATACGGATGAGATCTATGAAGGATATCGACAGCTGACCGGCATCACACACATGCTGCCAAAGGCGACGTATGGCTACATTCAGAGCAAGGCGATCTATCCCACGCAGGAGCAACTGCTGGCTGTAGCGAAGGGATATCGCGATCGCCATCTGCCGCTGGATGTTCTGGTTGTGGACTTCCTCAATATGACCAGGCAGGGCGAGATGGATCTTGATCCCGCACGGTGGCCTGATCCTGCAGCAATGAACGATCAACTTCATGCCATGGGGATACGAACGCTGCTGAGCGTATGGCCGCATTATGCCCAGGGCACGCAGTTTTACGACATGCTGCGCGATAATGGCTGGCTCGTTCATGATGCAGCCGGTGTGCCGGACTCCGGCGGTTTCAAAAATGTCATCGGACCCAACATCGACACGACAAATCCGGCAGCAGCAAAGTGGTTCTGGGAGCAGATCCGTGACCGATACATCAAGCCAGATCATTTCGACTATATCTGGCTTGACGAGACGGAGCCGGATATTGATCCGGCAAAGGACTTCTTCTATGTAGGCTCTGGCGCGCGGTATTACAACGTGTATCCGCTGTTCCACACGGCCTCCGTGTACGAGGGATTCAGGCGAGACTTCGGAGATAGTCGCAGGGTGATGATCCTGGCGCGCGCAGCATATCTTGGCGCACAACGCAACGGGACCGTCTTCTGGTCGAGCGACATTATCTCGACATGGGACATGCTGAAGCGCTCCATTCCTGCAGGTTTGAACTTTACGGCGACAGGTATGCCGTACTGGGACACAGATATTGCGGGCTTCTTCTCGCCATCGCTGCCTGCGAGCTATAAGCCAGAGCATACGCCGTTGGTCAATCCTTCCGATGCACGTGCGAATGTCGGTAACTACTCCGACTATCCGGAGTTGTTTGTGCGCTGGTTTGAGTGGGGAGCGTTCCAACCTGTGATGCGGGCGCATGGCGAGAGGGAACATAACGAGGTTTGGGCTTATGGCAAAGAGGCCGAGCCTATCCTCGCGAAGTACCTTCGTTTGCGCTATCAACTGTTGCCGTACACCTACTCGCTTGGGTATCGGAGCTATCAAACAGGCGCTCCGTATATGCGAGCCTTGTTCATGGATTTCCCGAATGATCCGAACATTGCGGATATTCCGGATGAATATATGTTTGGGCCCGCGTTCCTCGTGGCTCCGGTGACGGAGCAGGGAGCTACGGAACGCAAGGTATATCTACCCGCGGGTTGCGATTGGTATAACTACTGGACGAACGAGCGGATCAAGGGCGGCCAGACGATCACGGCGAAGGCTCCGATCGATACTCTTCCTTTATTTGTGCGGGCAGGTTCGATTGTGCCGCTTGGATCAGAGATTGAGAGCACGAAGGACAAGCAGACCATTGCTTCGGTACGGGTGTATCCGGGAGCTGATGCGAGCTTTACACTCTTCTCCGATGATGGCACTACGTACGGGTACGAGAAGGGTGTGGACTCGATCACGAAGCTATCGTGGAATGAGGCGACGCACCAGTTCAAGCATGACGGGGCTTCCGCATGGAGCGGAGCGGATCAATCCATCGTGAAGGTGGTAGGGCATTAGGCACGGCGCGAGAACATTTGTGTGCTGTTCTCGCGCCCATGCAATTTACAGGCACGCAAGTTCTGAATTGTGCTGACCGCAGCATCAGCAGGGACTCGGAAGCGGTGAAGGCTACGTGTTCTGGTAGAGCCGATAGGTTTCGTTGGTGATCTCAGGAAAGGACTTCATTCGTACTTTGCCTTGATCGGTGGCCACCTCCCAATCTGGTGAGGTGGAGCTGACTTTCTGAGCGGCAAGCAGTTGTTGCCGGGTCATGTTTGCTGCGCCGGGATCAATTGCAAACAACGCTACAGGGCCGTGGAGTAAAGCGACTGTGTCGGGGTGTTGCGGGTCGATTGGAACGAGGCGCAGCGGCATGTCTATTGATAGTTCTACGCGATCATCATTCTTCCACTCGCGATCGAGATGAGCCCATGTTCCTGGTTGGAGAGCCACTGGAGTGAGCTTGCCATTGACTCGGATACAAGTGTGCTTACCCGCCCAGGCAGGTATACGCAGGGCGATGGAGAAGCGTTCTGCGCGGTCCATATTCAAGTGCAAAGCACTTTCTCCGCTATTGGGGTAGCTCGTCAACTGAGTAATGATGACGCGTGCGTTGCCCTGTCGCCAAGTGACGCGCGAGGGAACGTAGAGGTTGATATAAATTCCCTTCGGATTATGAAAATAGGAGCTGATGCCATAGTCGGCGGTAAGCTGAGGGAAGGTTCCCGAGCAGCACGGCCATTGCTCCGGGTAGTCCACCTTCTTGGCATTCATGTTGTAGTCAGAGTAGTAATAGCTAATGCCATCAGCGCGAATGGGCCTGGCTCCCAATATCGTGTTGTAGAGAATGGCCTCCATGCTGTCGCCATAAGAACTATCGCCGGTAACGCGCATGAGGTAGCGTGCAATTTTGAAGTGGCCGTAGGCACCGCAGGGAGTCTCGAAGCTGCTATGCGATGTGTGCAGTGTGTTTACCAGTTGATCCGTATCCGGCTGGCGGAAGCTTTCATCCGGACCCCATCCACCGGTGGCAAAGCTTTGCTCGAGAACGAAACGAAATCCATTGCGCGCCGCGTCAAGATGCATGGTGCTGCTATCTGTAAGATACGCCTGCATCGCAGAACTAAGGGCATTCACATGGCTATAGGCATGCTGCCCTGGAAGAACATTATGATTCTCGGAGAGCGGTCCAAAGTAGGTATCGTCTTCGAGAAAGCGTTGCGCTAACTGGCGATAACGGGAGCCAGCGCCACGCTGATAACCAAGATAAAAGTTTTCGGGCAGGGTGTAGCTTTCGTCCCAGGTGAAGGCAATATTTTTGTGCGGACGCGCCATCATTTGCTCGCGGTTGAGCGCTTTAGGCGGAAGCCATGGCAATACAGCATCAGTCGCCTTGTTTAGTACAGCAAGTGCGATCGGATCGCCAGCGAATTGGTGAGCATCGATGAGTCCGCAGTTGGTCTTATCGAAGGTATAAGCTGGGAGGCAATAGCCATCGTAGAACTTTGTCGTGATCGTCGGTGCGAAACCTGCCACCAGAGCTTGCACCTTGTGCTGCACCGCCATATTTCCGGTGACCGCATAGGCGCGCGCCAGACCGGATAGATATTGCCCGAAGCTGTGACCGGGAACATATCCAGTCATGTTGTGAGGTGGATCGAAATCGGGTGACGGGGAGTACCATCCGCCCATGTCTTCACCGGGTGCAGGCTGGCCTGCCAGTTGCCGGAACGGCTTGAGGAGATTATCGTCGGGAAGATTCAGAAACAGATCGACGTTGTGGTGAAACTGCTCGAGCATGGGTCCGTCGAGCAACTGCACGTCAGCGTATGCGAATTGCATAAGTTGCGTGGGAACAAGCGTGACGATCGGTTTATCTGTCAGGGCGAAGACGGGCGTTCCGCGCAGTACGGCGGTTCCCGCCGCTAGAGCCGCGCTGGCCTTCAAGAAATGTCGACGGGAATTGTGCTTCACTTGCATCTCCTAATGATCTTTTTGCAGGATCGAGTTTGCGGCCGCTCACTTTCGCCCGATGCTGCACAGGCCAGCGAATCTGACGGACGCTACGTTATGTTAGACGGATGATTTGGCAATCCGAACAGATGGAAAAAGTATGAGCCAGCATGCTCCATTAAGAACACGCTGGCCCACAATTATTTCATTTGCATTAGAAGCTGGCGCGAATATGCAGTTGTAGACTCCGTGGAGGCCGTTGATTGGTTGCCTTGCCGAAGGAACCGTTAGAAAGGTCCGAGACCACCGAGGTGAGGTTGCTGCGATTGAACAGATTGAACGTCTCTCCTCTCAGTTCGATCTTTAGCTTATCCCCGAAAAAGAACGGAGTAGTGAAGTACTTCACGAAGGTGAAGTCGAGGTTATTGTAGCCAGGGCCATCGAATGTGTTGCGGCCCAGATTCCCTTCGGTACCAAGTGACGGAACAGGGAAGTCGGCCACGGTAAAGATGCCATTGAGGTAGTTCGCCTTCTTCATGCCGTTGAGATGGTTACCAAATAGCGGTGCGTTGGGCACGTCGTAGTTGGATCCATCTGCGTTATAGTCTCCTCCCTTGTTTCCGATGAGCTTACCTTGTGAGTTATAGACCGGGTTGAAACTGGCGGAGGTATAGACGGAGAATGGAAGGCCGGTCTGCATGATCCACACACCGCCAAGTTCCCATCCACCAAGAATGTTCCGCGTGATGGCCGAGCGATAGTTGTTGGGAACGAGCCAAGTGCCATCCGCTGAGAATTGTTGATGGATGTCAAAGTCAGAGCGCCCGCGCTGAGCCTGGAGATTACCATTCTGGATAATACTGTCGAGGAACTGCGTGGCCTCTCCACCATCTAGAGAGCCGGAAGTACTGAAGGTATCCAACGCCTTACCGATGGTATAGATACCGCGCAGTGCCAGGCCTTTGGACAGGCTGCGCTGTAACAGTGCGCTACCGTAGTTGCCAATCGAATTGGCGTCGGATGTTGCATAGTTGATCGCGCCGAAGTTGGGATTGAGTCGGGTGAGGGTTCCATTGTTCTGAATCAGATCACCTGCAAACCGGTTTATGTCCTGATTGAAAACCGGCAGATGATGCGCCGCCGAGCCGGAGTAGTTGAGTTCGGCTGTTAGGTGACCGGGTAGTTCCTGCTGGATGCTAAAAGTCCAGTCTTCCACCTGCGTGAGGTTGTAATTGGGAGAGTAGCCACCAAGATTTGCTCTTTGGCCGACGATACCGCCGCTGGAGTTCAGTACAACATTGCTGGTGCTCACCACCGGGCATTGCTCTGTGAAGCCGTTGGGCGCGCTGCAAAGCTGGAAGACTGGAGTGGTTCCCTGTTGGACATTCAGGGATGGGGTGAAGAAGTTCGGAAGATTGCCTGCGGTAATGTCCGTGATGTGGATGTACGGAGGCTGATCAGAGAAGAGCCCGATGCCGCCGCGAACGGCTGTCTTTCCAGATTGGAAGGGCTGCCACGAAAAGCCTACGCGCGGATTAATACCCCAGAGGCTGTGGTCCAGGACATGATCATTTTTTGCCAGGCTGGTGATGCCACTCGCGACTTGAGTGTCGAGTGTTGATCCCTGACCGAAGGTGAAATTGGTGAGTTGGGGAGACAGAATAGAGAAGAAATTAGCCATTGAGTCATAGCGGATGCCAGCATTGACCGTGAGGTTTGGCAAAATCTTCCAGTCATCCTGGATGTAGATTCCAGTGTAGAGTGCGCGGTAGCGCCGGCTATAGGGCGCCTCGAGATGAGTGGTGAGGTTGACGGGTGTAGCGCTTTCACTCACGGCTTGATCCTGCACAAAGTCGAGAAGGTTATTGAAGTTGTAGGTGGGACGATCGAAGGCTCCAGACTGCGAATCCGCCTCGCGAATATTGAATTGGTCAAAGCCGAATTTGAGCGTATGCGTCTTGACCGTTGCGGTCATCACATCGCGCCAGCCAAGAGTAGTTTGCGTAAAGTTGCCAGGCCCCCAGTTTGAAAATCCCTGAAGTCCAGTGACATTGATATAAGGGATACTCTCTGTCGCGGTGGGCAGATCAGCGCCATACGGACGGATGATGTTTGCGCCACCTTCGTTGAGCAATCGCGGAGAAAAGGTGTGGGTCCAGTCGAAGCTGGCGAAGTCAGAACTGTTGGCCTGTGGAATGTTTAGCGCAGGCCGAGGCGTCGCGCCCGCGGAGGTGTCATAGGTTCGAATCGTGGTGAGGTAGAAGCGATCGCTATTACCGGCATAATAATCGCCTCGCACATCCCACTGGTAGCCGTTCTTAGGTACGGAGAAACTGATATTGGCCAACCCAACTGCATCCAGGTTCGCAGGAATGCCAGCAGGTGGAGCGAAATAGCCTGGGGTGGACGCTTCAAGCTGGCTTACGGTTTGAATACCGGAAGTGGGAAAATCCTGCGGAGGAGCAGCTTTGAGCACCTGATTTGCAACGCTGTTTGGGCGATTGGCCGAAACCCAGTTCTCTAGAGCCTGTGTTTCTACAGTGTACTGTCCTGCGCTTGTGGTACTGGACCGAAGCACATCGATCGCACCGAAGATGAAGAACTTGTTTTTGATAATCGGGCCACCGAAGGTTGCCCCCATCTCATTGCGCTGGAAGGTCGGTACTGTGGACTCGAAATGAGTGAGCCCAGTCAGCGAATTGCCGGTGAAGTAATAGTCCACTGTTCCATGGAACTGGTTCGTTCCAGATTTGGTGTACACGTCGACCGTGGCTCCAGCGTTCCTGCCCTTCTGCGCGTCGAAATCATTTGTCCGGACGTCCATGGATTGCACAATCTCCGGATTGGGAGAGATGGAGGTTCCGCCGCCGCGGGACGGCGTGTTGGTGTAGGCACCATCAATCTGAAATCCATTTTGTTCCTGCCGGAGGCCGGCAGCGTTGATGTTGATGGCGTATTCATTCGTGTAGTTGTCACCCGAGGTGACCGCGCTTCCCGTCATTCCAGGAGTCAAGGCAGAGAGGCCATACACGTTCTGGCCAGGAAGCGGTGTCTGCTCCACAGTCTTCTCTGAGATGACAGCACCCGTCGTTGCCGACTCAGTATTGAGCGCCCCGACACTGGCGGATACCGTTACAGCTGCGGATACGGACCCAATTTCGAGTATTGGAGCGATTGTCCTGATCTCGCCAACTTGAAGCGTAAGATCCTTCTGTGTGTAAGTTTTGAAGCCAGCCATTTGGACCTGCAACGAATAGGTGGACGCACCGATGCTGTCAAAACTGAAATAACCATCTTGATTCGTCTTAGTGGTTTTTGATACCCCAAGCCGTGTGTCAGTAAGCGTCACCTTCGCTCCTGCAACCACAGCGCCGGATTGATCTTTCGCACTACCCTGAACACCACTCGAAAACTGCGCAAGCGCCTTGACACCACCGAAGCTCATAAGCAACAGCAAGACAAGCCAAACCCTGTTCGCACTTTCAAATTTGATCATTGATGGTTCCCCTCAAAATCCCTATATGTTCAAGATCGACCATAAGATGCAGTCGTCGTTCATCCGTATGGCGTAGTGCAAAGTCGTCTTTCACGTCGCGAGAACGTTTACTCATAAAGACGATGAAGTATCGTGGGGTGGCAGGTTGGTTGTCAAGCGCTTTAATAAAAGCGCAAAAATATGGAGGCCGCGTAGGGGCAGATATTCAGGCTTCGGGATGTTGTAAGGGCGAGGAGGCGATAATCGAGATATGGTGAATGGAGAAGAAGGCAGGAGGCGTTGACCGCGAAAATGTTTACGGCCCGGAGGGAGTTTCTCAAGTTGTCGTGCGCCACGATGGCTGGAGTATTGACAGGGCGAGCTTTTGCTCAACAGGCGGGAGGCATGGGGGGGCGGGTGGTTGCAGCCCAGAAGAAGCCAGCCACATCGAATCGCCCCTTCAATGCCAGATTTGTTGATGTTGCAGCATCGGCCGGCTTGCTTGCTCCGGTCATCTACGGCGGCGTTGATGACGACAAATACATCATCGAAGCGAACGGTTGTGGCTGCGCATTCGTGGATTACGACAACGATGGATGGATGGATATCTTTCTGCTCAGTGGCACCCGGCTGAGCGGTGCTCCGCCGGGTGCGGGTAACCGCCTATATAGGAACAATCGCGATGGAACGTTTACCGATGTAACCAGGCAGGCAGGGCTGGAAGCGGTAGGATGGGCCAACTCAGTTTGCGTCGGCGACTATAACAATGACGGTTATGAGGACCTGTTTTGTACATACTTTGGACAAAATCGACTGTACCGGAATATGGGAGATGGAACGTTTCGAGACGTCACCAAAGAGGCTGGCCTGATTGACTCGGAGGTGCGATGGGGAGCGGGGTGCTCATTCGTGGACTACAACCGGGATGGTCATCTTGACCTGTTCGTCTCCAACTATCTGGAGTTCGATTTCAGCAAAGTACCAGGTCCTGGAGCCGGCGCTAACTGCAACTTCAAGGGGATTCCGATTGAATGCGGCCCTCGTGGCCTTCCGTTCGGAAAGCACTCGCTGTATCGCAATAATGGGGACGGAACATTTACCGATGTTTCCAAGGAATCTGGGATTGGGCAGCCTTGGGCCAGTTATGGGATGACCGTGGTTTCTGCCGACTTCAACGAAGATGGGTGGCCTGATATCTATGTCGCTTCGGATTCAACTCCGAGCCTGCTGTTTATTAATCAGCACGACGGGACCTTCAAGGAGCAGGGGATAGAGAGCGGCGTGGCTCTGGGAAGCGACGGAGGCGAAGAGGCCGGCATGGGGGTCGGGGTGGGCGATTATGACCTGGATGGACACATTGACATCTTCAAAACGCACTTTTCGGACGATACCGACGTGCTGTATCACAATGACGGCACGGGTAATTTTGACGATGTGACCCTGCAATCGAAGATTGGTGTGGAGACGCGTTTCGTAAGTTGGGGAACGGGCATCGTGGATCTGGATAATGATGGCTGGCCCGACATCTTCTTTGTAACCGGCAGTGTGTATCCCAATGTTGGAAAGCTCCTGCCGCAGTATCCCGACAAAAGTCCTCGCATTCTGTTCCGAAATCTGGGGAACGGAACCTTTGAAGAAATCGCAGATGCTGGACCTGGCGTCACGGCGCGGCATTCCAGCCGCGGTTGTGCGTTTGGGGACTTCGACAATGATGGGGATATGGACATCCTGATTCTCAATATGAACGAACCGCCCTCCCTGCTGCGCAACGATGTCGATGCGAAGCAACATTGGCTGAAGGTCAAGCTGGTTGGCACAAAGTCGAATCGCAGCGCGATTGGAGCGCGGGTTCTGGCGCGGTATTCAGGCCACGTGCAGGCGCAGGAGGTCACCAGTCAGTCGAGCTACTATTCCTGCAATGACTCCCGGTTACATTTTGGGTTGGGTCAGGCGGCCGATGCAGACCTGACAATTCACTGGCCGAGTGGGGTTGTCGAGCAATATCATGCCGTGAAGTGCAATCAACTCGTCACCATCAAGGAGTCTCACGGCGTGGTGCCAAATCTCGGGTGGGCACGTTCCTAAGGCGTTTTGGTGCTGATATGTCATTCGAAGTTGATCCTCATGCAACTGGGAGCCGTATTCCAATGCGTCAGAACATGTGGCGAGCCTTGCTGATCTCAGGCATATGCATCGGCCACTGCGCGCTCGGCATGAATGGGCAACAAGTGACGATGCGCAATCGCCCTGTTGCTTCGTCGGAGAAGATTCAAGCCATAGAATCTGCCATCCGTGATCGGCAATATGATGACGCTCTCGGAATGGCTTCGGCTGCATTGCGGCTTACACCCAACGACGCTCGACTGTGGGCGCTGGAGGGAATCGCGTATTCGCTCAGAGGCAAGGATCAGGATGCATTAGCCGCCTTTGGGAAGGCGCTGAAGATATCTCCTGCGAATGCTGCCGCGCTGCGAGGCGAGGTTCAACTGTACTCCAAATCCAGGGACAAGCGCGCGATTCCGCTTCTTGAAGAGATCCTGAAGACGAACCCGAAGGACGACACGGCGCGCGAGATGCTGGCGTTGCTTGAGGCAAGCACGGGAGGCTGCGAGGCGGCGGATCGTCAGTTTTCCTTGATGGACGCGCCGATCAGCACCCATCCTGAATCCCTCGAAGCCTATGGCAATTGCCTGGTGCAGACGGGGCAGGCAGAGAAGGCCGTGCCGTTGTTCCAGCAACTGGCTGACCTGCTTCCCACGGCTGTTTATCCTCGCTATGATCTTGCCGTGGTTCTGGTGGAGTCCAGGCAGAGCGAAGCAGCGATTAAGGTGCTTGATCCGCTGCTTGTGGCGGATCCTTCGGATCCGGATATGCTGAGCCTGGCTTCGGACGCATATGAGGCCGTGGGCAATACTCCGAAGGCTGTCGCGCTGCTGCGACAGGCAATCATCCTGAGCCCGATGGACACGGGTTACTATACGTCCTTTGCCGCGCTCTGTTTGGACCACGAGTCGTATCAGGTGGGGATCGATATGATTCATGCAGGCCTGCAGCGCATCCCGAACGATCCTTCGCTGTATCTTTCATTGGGGCTTTTGTATGCGCAACTGGCGAAATATGACGAAGCAGAAGCTGCATTCAAGACGGCCGGACAGATTGACTCCAGGCAGAGCGTAAGTTCCTACGCGCTCGATCTTACGGAGATCCAGAAGAATCATTCGGAAGAGACGATTGCCAATATTCGCGAACAACTGAAAGCTCATCCAAACAGTGCGTTGCTGCACTATCTCTTCGCGAAGCTGGTTGTCGGGCAGGGAACGGATTCGGATTCGAAGTTGTCTGGAGAGGCGCTCCAGTCTGCATTGCTGGCGGTGAAGATCAAGCCGGATATGACCGAAGCCAGAGATCTTCTGGCGATTATGTATACAGATAAAAATCAATTTGGACCTGCCATGGAGCAGTGTCGGCTGGCGTTGAAGTCAAATCCAGATGATCAGACGGCGATTTATCATCTGATCCTTGGTCTGCGACACTCTCAGAAGCCGCAGGATCGCGCAGAGGCGGCTAAGCTTGTGCAGCGTCTATCGGAGTTGCAGAAGGTTGGTCGACAGAAGGAGACCAACCGAAAGAGATTCAAACTCGTAGAAGAAGAACCAGCGCCAACGGCTAAATCGAACTGATGCAAAATTAGCAGGGCGTTACGTGCAATAGGCGACGAAAGAAGGAGGAACCGTGTTGTTTCCATCGAAAGGATGATTCGCATATTGAGTTTTGAGGGTATTTTGGAGAGCGATCAAGGCCTGTTGTCGATGAGATAGGATGGCGGTGATTGGGCGTCAGAGAAAGGAACACCTTCGAAGAGATGGCACGTTTACGTACGATTGCACACCGCATTCTCGTCTTTGCCGCATGGTTGATGTTGAGCACCGTGCCGCTCGCAGCGCAGACACCGCTGGAGTCGCAGACGGAGAAGGCGCAGGAGGGTGCGCAGCCGGCGGCGCATGGAGGCTCGAGCACGGCGGGCGTATTTGCGCCGGAGCTGGATGCGCATCATCTTCCCATCACGCAGGGAGGGACGGTAAAGACCGGGCCGATCGTGTATCAGGACATGGCGGCAAAGGCCGGCCTGACGAAGTGGCACCACGTAATGGGTACGCCCGACAAGCGGTACATTCTGTAGAGCATCGGCTCCGGGGTGGCGCTGCTGGACTACGACAACGACGGGTGGCTGGACATCTACCTGGTGAACGGGAGTACGCAGGCGGCGGTGGACGGGAAGGCGATGCCACCGCATGCGGCGCTGTTCCACAACAACCACGATGGTACGTTTACGGACGTGACGGCGAAGGCGGGGGTGGGCAACGACCGCTGGGGGTTCGGCGTGGCGGTGGGCGACTACGACAACGATGGCTGGCCCGACCTTTATGTGACGAACTTCGGCAAGAACCGGCTGTACCACAACAATCACGATGGTACGTTCACGGATGTGGCGGAGAAGGCGGGAGTGGCGCTGGGGAACTGGTCGACGGGCGCGACATGGGGAGATTATGACGGGGATGGAAGGCTGGATCTGTTCGTGCCTGGCTACGTTCACTACGATCTGAAGTCGCAGATGAGCGACACCGACGCGCTGCCTCTGTCGTTCTGCAGCTATCGCGGAGTGCGGACGTACTGCGGCCCGCGTGGGCTGCCGGGCGAGAGCGATCATCTGTTCCACAACAATGGCGATGGCACGTTTACCGACGTTAGCGAAAAGGCGGGAGTGAGCGATAAGGCAGGCTACTATGGACTTTCGTCGGTGTTCATCGATGTCAACGATGATGGCAAGCTGGATCTGCTCGTGGCCAATGACTCGACACCGAACTACCTGTACATCAACAAGGGAGATGGAACGTTCGAGGACCAGAGTTATGCGTCGGGGTATGCGCTGAATAAGGAGGGTCGCGAGACAGCGTCGATGGGAATCGCGGTGGGAGACTATCGGAACAACGGGCTGATCGACATCTTCAATACGACCTTTTCGGACGACTACAAGGTGCTGTATCGCAATGATGGCGAGGCGAACTTTACCGACGTCAGCAACGACACCCACATCGCGGATATGACGATTCCCTTCCTTGGATGGGGCACAGCGTTCCTGGACTACGACAACGATGGATGGAAGGACCTGCTGGAGGTGAACGGGCACGTGTATCGCAACGCCGACACCAACAACTGGGGAACGAGCTGGGCGGAGCGGCCGCTGTTGTTTCATAACCTTGAGGGCAAGCGGTTGGAGCCGGTCGCAGCCGTGGAGGGCACTGGGCTGGCCGAGGCGATGGCATCGCGCGGGCTGGCTGTAGGCGACCTGTTCAACGATGGGCGGATGGATGCGGTAGTGAACAACATGGACTCGGTGCCGGCGCTGCTGGTGGATGTGGATGCGAACAGCAATCACTGGGTGGCGTTCAGGCTGGTGGGCGGCCCACGGAGTCCGCGGGATGCGATTGGAGCGACGCTGTGGCTGACCGCGAATGGGATGCGGCAGCGCGCCGACGTATTCTCGGGCGGAAGCTTTGCCTCCACGTCGGAGATGAGGCCGCACTTCGGGCTGGGAGCGGCAACGAAGGTGGATGGGCTTGAGGTGCACTGGCCCAGTGGAGCGGTGGAACAGTTTGCGGTGCCGCAGATCGATCGGATTGTGACGCTTACGGAGGGTCAGGGAAAGCCGGCCGTGGCGACAAAGCCGTGAATGCCGGAGGTCTGCAGTCGTGCGAAATGCGGCACGATCTACAACCTTTGATGGATGCGCTTCTCTATCACCTGGTCTACTGACAACGGTGGAATCCGTGCTGTAGGCTCGATCATACTTTGCTGTATTAACGGAACGTTGTAGAGGATTTGCGATGTCGATTTGCCGGCTCTCCCACGAGCACATCCCACGCATGCTGGCCGGTGTGATTGCGGCTTCCCTTCTGCTGGCGATGCCAGCATCTGCGCAGACTGCCGGGAATGCGGACGCTGCCAACCAGGCACGCACGGCATACAGCCAGAAGATTGCGAAGGGGTACAGCGATCACTTCAGCGCGGGACATCCCTTTCTGCCGTCGAACATGACAACGGACAATGGCGAGTTCATTGACCCGCAGAGCTATCCGACGGCGGAGTACTGCGGCCACTGCCACAAGGAAGCTCATGCGGAGTGGAGGCAGTCGGCACACTCGAACTCGGTTCGGCCGGTATGGTATCAGCGCAATGTGAACACGCTGAACGATGCGAAGGGGATCAGTTTTTCGCGGCACTGCGAGGGCTGCCATAATCCGACGGCGGTGGCCGCGGGAGCGCTGACCGATGGGGCTGCGCGCATGCGGCCCTATGATGCGGATGGGATTACGTGCATGGTGTGCCACTCCATCCAGTCGGTGAGCAGGTACGGCACCGGAAGCTACGTGCTGGCCGAGCCGGCGGTGATGCTGGATGCAAATGGCAAGCCGATCCATGGGCCGGTATCGGACGCGGAGATTCTGGCGCATCTGGACCGGCATTCTGCAGCCGTGATGAAGCCGTTTTACAAGACGCCGGAGTTCTGCGAGTCATGCCACAAGGCGGCGCTGCCCGGGATGCTGGATGGCTACAAGTGGCTACGCGCGTTTGCGGTCTATGACGAGTGGCAGAACTCGTCGTTTTCGCAGCAGTCGCCGCTTCCCTTCTATAAGAAGCCGGCGGTCTCAACCTGCCAGACCTGCCACATGCAACGTGAAGAGTTGACCGCACTATCCGATCCCGGCGCGAAGGATGGGAAGCTGGCATCGCACCGCTGGGCGGCTGCAAATTCGCTGATCCCCGCCTACTACCACTTTGAAGAACAGTCCAGGCGCGTGGCTGCATTTCTCAAGAATGGCGTCGTGAATATTGATCTCTTTGCCGTGGAGCCGGACGCGCCAACGCCAGGCCAGGCAAGCCTGACCGCACCGCTGGGGACAGCGCCGTTTTCGCTGAACCCAGGACAACGCGTTACAGTTTCGGTGGTGATCCAGAACAAGGGCACGGGGCATTCGCTCGTGCCCGAGCAACGCGATTTCTATGAGGCCTGGGTGGCCTTCACGGTAAAGGACGCGGACGGCAAGATCATTGCGAGGAGCGGATACATCGAGCCGAACGGATCGCTCGATCCGGCAGCGCACAGCTTTACGAACCGGCTGATCAACAAGCACGGCCAACTCAACGACCTGCATCAGGTGTGGGATAACCACGTGCTTGCGTATAACAACACGATCCAGTCTGGACGCTCGCAACTGGTTCGGTATGCGTTCACGATG
>JAJYBU010000012.1 GCA_021778845.1 Acidobacteriota bacterium | reverse complement strand
GCTGCGGCTGGGCGGAGCTCCGGCGGTGACGATGCACCGGAACCTGGCGCTGCCGCTGGCGGCGACGCTGCCGCGCTATGAGGCGGCGGCGGAGTTTCTGGAGGACCTGACGCTGCTGCATGAGTCGATGGCGGAGAACCGCGGGAAGCGGTTGGCGGAGCGGTTCGTCGATCCGCTGCTGCTGAGCGTGCGGACGTTTGGGCTGCACTTGCAGACGCTGGATATCCGGCAGCATGCGCGGGTGGATGCGGTGGCGCTGGTGGAGTTGCGGGCAAAGTTGAAGCATGCGGCAGTGGAATCAACGGCAGATATATCGGAGCGGAGGCATAAAGCACGGGAGATTGCGGGAACTGCGGTGGAATCGATGGGGATCTCGGAGCAGACGCAGGAGGTGCTGGATACGTTTCGCGCGATTGCGGAGTTGAAGCGGAGTCTGCCGGCGACGATTACGCAGTATGTGGTGTCGGGTGCAACGTCGGTGGAGGATGCGCTGACAGTGGTGGAGCTGGCGCGGCTGGGCGGGGTTGCGGTGGAGGGCGGACGGAGCACGAGCGGGGAGCATGATCCGGGGCTACAGCCGGTGCTGCTGTTTGAGTCGATCGAGGACCTGCGGAATGCGCCGGAGGTGTGCCGCGCGTTGTGGACCAACGAGGCGTACGCTCCGCTGCTGAGGGCGTGGGGGGGACGGCAGGAGATGATGCTGGGCTACTCGGACTCGAATAAAGACGGGGGCATGATTACGAGCACGTGGGAGATATGGAAGGCTCACAGGGCGTTGCATGAAGTGGCGAGGGAGTGCGGCGTGACGCTGCGGCTGTTCCATGGGCGAGGGGGGACGGTGGGGCGCGGCGGCGGGCCGACGCATGGAGCGATCTTTGCGCAGCCGCTGAATAGTTTTACGGGCGAGCTGCGGATTACCGAGCAGGGTGAGGTGCTGAACTGGAAGTATTCGGATGTGGTGCTGGCGGAGCGGAACCTGGAGCTGATGATTGCCGCGTCGCTGGATGCGCTGGCGCGGCCGGAGGTGCGGCCGGGCGTGAAGCCGGTGCTGACGGGTGAGATTCTGCCGGAGTGGGAGGCTGCCATGGACGAGCTTTCGGCGACCTCGTTTGCGTTCTATACGCAGTATCTGATGGACGACCCGGAGGTGTATACGTACTTCGAGCAGGCGACGCCGGTGGCGGAGCTGGAGCATGCGAGGATCGGTTCGCGGCCGGCGAAGCGTGCGGACGCGAGCGCAGCCGGGGGAGGGAAGCGAAGCCTGGCCGATCTGCGGGCGATTCCGTGGGTGTTTGGGTGGATGCAGTCGCGGCATGTGGTGCCGGCGTACTTTGGCGTGGGCTATGCGCTGGAGCGGTTTGCGGAGACACATGGGGATGGGCTGGCGCTGCTGCAGGAGATGGCGCGGGGGCTGCCGCTGTTCCTCGACATTCTGCAGAATGTCGAGATCGCAATGGCCAAGGCGGACTTCGGGATTGCGCGCCAGTACTCGATGCTGGTGGAGGATGCGGGGCTGCGGGAGCGCGTGTTTACGATGCTGGAGACGGAGTTCAACCGGACGCGGCGGATGGTGCTGGCGGTGGCGGAGCAGACGGTGCTGCTGGAGAAGAATCCGGTGCTGGCGCGGTCGATCCGGCTGCGGAATCCGTATGTGGACCCGATGAGCCTGTTGCAGTTGGAGCTGCTGCGAAGGAAACGCGCGGGCGAGAGCGGTGAGGAACTCGACCGCGCGATTACGGCGACGATCAATGGGATCAGCGCGGGGTTGAGGAATACGGGCTGAGGGGCGGGTGTCAGTTCTCAGTTCTCAGTTGTCAGTTCTCAGTTGGCGGGGGCGTGCTGTGTGAACGGTGCGGCGCTGGCAATGCGAGCAAACTGCAGGTCTCTCCGCTGCGCCAAACGATAGAGCTGTTTGGCTCCGGTCGAGATGACAGCACGTTGGCTGGGTACGCATGGGAGAGATGTTCTGCGACGAACGACTGGCACTGAGCACTCACAACTGAGAGCTACGCACTGAGAACTGACAACTGGCTACTTGCTTGGGGTGATGGTGACGGCCTTGTTGTGGACGAAGGTGATGGTGACCGGGTGGCCGAGGTTGTCGTAGGTGACGGTGCGGTCGCCGGTGTTGTCGGAGTCGGGCTTCATGACCTGGCCGAGGGCGAGCATGACCTGGTTCTCGCTCATGCCGAGGACGGCCTGGTGCTTGTCGATGTCTGACCAGATGGCCGGGCCCCAGTAGCTGTAGAGCTGGTGGGGATCGTCATAGAAGAAGACCTGGTCATTGACGAAGGTGTAGGAGCCGTTGTCGTAGTCGCCGACGGGGGTGGCGTAGAGGGTATTGGGGTCGGTGGAGGCGGGCATGGTGAAGGCCAGCAGGACGTGGCGCTGTCCGGCGGGGATGCGGAAGACGGCGGGGCCGGTGGCGGGGGCCTTCTGCTCAAAGACACCTTTGATGAGCAGCGGCGTGGCGCCGAGGAGGGTGCCGGCGGGGTGGGCGTAGTCGACGTGATTGCCTTTGTCGAGGTAGTAGTCGAGCTGGCCGCCGGCACTGACCCAGAGGGTGTGGCCGATGAAGGCGCGCTGGTCGGCGAGGGTGTCGGGACGCTCTTTCTTGAGGAAGACGTTGTCGTCGGGATCGACCTTGATGTCGGCGTAGGGGTCTTTCTTGACGGGGACGTCTTCGTGGTTGGCGCGATAGATGAGGGCTATGCGAAGTCCTACGAGCGACACCATGACCACTGTGGCCGCGAGGGCAATCTTTGGTCCTTTTTGCATCCGTGATCCTCCTGCTGCATTTTAGATGCTGCGCTGCAATCCAATTAGACGCGCGGGACGGAACGATGGCGGTCTGAAGAGTTTGCGAGCTGGTTTAGTCGATGGGTTCCATGCTGCTGAATTGCTTTTCGACGGCGATGAGGCTGTCGGCGGTGAGGGTGTCGGCGTGGCGGAGGGCGGGGAAGAAGACGGTCCAGATGCCGGTGACGGCCATGCTGGCGAGGCCGCCGATGACGACGGCGCGGACGGCTCCCCACCAGTGGGCGGTGAGGCCGCTTTCGTACTCGCCGAACTCGTTGGAGGCGCCGAGGAAGAGCCAGTTGATGCTGGAGACGCGGCCACGCATGGCGGGCGGGGTGGCGAGCTGGAGGATGCTGGCGCGGACGACGACGGAGATCATGTCGGTGGCGCCGATGATGACCAGCGCTGCGCAACTGAGGACGATGTTGCGGCTGAGGCCGAAGACGACGGTGGCGGCTCCGAAGAGGCCGACGCAGGCGAGCATGGTTTTGCCGGCGCGGTGTTTGATGGGGAGCACAAGCAGGGTGAGAGAGACGGTGAGGGCTCCGAGCGAAGGCATGGCGCGGAGCAGGCCGAGGCCGTTGGCGCCGGAGTGCAGGACGTCTGCCGCGAAGATGGGCATCAGCGAGGCAGCGCCGCCGAGCAGGACGGCGAAGAGGTCGAGGGAGATGGAGCCGAGCAGGAGACGGGTACCGATGACGTAGCGCAGGCCGGCGAGCATGGTCTCGATGGTGAAGCCTTTTTTCTCGGCGGCGCTGCGGGGCTGGATGATGCTGATGAGGATGAGGTAGAGGCCGAGGGTGGCGAGGGTGAAGGAGTAGACCAGCGGAGCTCCGTTGAGAGCGGCGAAGCGGCCACCGAAGAGGCGCAGCAGAGGTGCGGTGAAGAGCAGGCCGCCAAGCATGGGGCCGGTGGCGTTGGCGATCTGGAAGATGGTCGCGCCCCAGGTGACGGCGTTGACGAAGTGAGCTTTGGGGACGAGGGTGGGGACGAGAGCGCTGGAGGCGGGACCGCTGAAGCAGCGTCCGGCGCCGATGACGAAGAGGATGGCGTAGATGAGCCAGATGTTGTGAGAGTGGTGGAGGGCGAGGCGGAGCAACGCGATGGTGGCAAGGGCCTGCACGGCGTAGCAGATGAGGATGACGGAGCGGCGGTCATAGCGGTCTGCGACATGGCCCGAGGGGAGAACGAAGAGCAGGCCGGGGAGAAAGAGCGCGAGGCCGGTGTAGCCGAGCGCGAGCGCGGAGTGGGTGATCTGGTAGACCTGCCAGGCGACGCCGATGGATTGGGCCTCGGCTCCCATGATGCCGATGAGACGCGCGGTGGAGTAGAAGCGGAAGTCGCGCGACTGCCACGCGATGGTGGCACTGGTGGACTGCTGGGCAGCGTCGCTCATGTGTCCTACTATGCTGACACATGCGGGGTGCTGGCGGCGATGGGTGGCAATGGGTGGCTATGATAAAAGCCTGCGGAGGTTTCTATGAGAGCACCGGACCGGGAGACGCTGGGCAAGCTGATGACGGAGGCGCGGAATCCTGCCAGTGAGCATTTGGATGAGCTTTCGACGCTGGAGATGGTGACGCTGATCAATGCGGAAGATGCGACGGTCGCGGGCGCGGTGGCGGCGGAGTTGGTGCGTGTGGCGCAGGCTATTGATGCCATCGTGGAGCGGTTTGGGCGGGGCGGGCGGATGTTTTATGCCGGCGCGGGGACCAGCGGGCGGCTGGGTGTGCTGGATGCGAGTGAGTGCCCGCCGACGTTTTCGGTGAGCGCGGAGCTGGTGCAGGGGTTGATTGCGGGCGGGGATGCGGCGCTGCGGCTTTCGAGCGAGCACTCGGAGGATTCGCGGGAGGAGGGGGCGCGGGATGTGAAGGCGGCGGGGTTTGGGGCGGGAGATGTGCTGGTGGGGATTGCGGCCAGCGGGCGGACGCCGTATGTGCTGGGGGCAGTGGAGTATGCGAAGGGGTTGGGCGCGCTGACGGTGGGACTGAGCTGCGTTCCGGGGTCGCTGCTGGCGCAGGCGGCGGAGATTGCGATTACGCCGGCGACGGGGGCGGAGGTGCTGACGGGCAGCACTCGGATGAAGGCCGGGACGGCGACGAAGATGGTGCTGAATATGCTCTCGACGGGCGTGATGGTGCGGACTGGCGCGACGTTTGGGAACCTGATGGTGAATGTGCGGCCGACCAACGCGAAGCTGGTGGACCGAGCGGAGAGGATAATTGCGGCGGCGCTGGGGTGCGATGGGGAGACGGCGGCGCGGTTGCTGGCGGAGTCGGGGAAGGACGTGAAGGTGGCGATTGTGATGGGGAAGATGGGGCTTGGGAGGGAAGAGGCGGTGGAGCGGCTGGTGAAGGCGAGGGGTATCCTCGCGGATGCGCTTGCGGAGAAGAATTTGTAAGTGCATTCATCGTGGTGCAATGACGCACCCTTAACGTTGCAGTATGCGAACCTTTATTTCACAACCGTATCTGAAGGTGCTTGGACGCAGGGCGCTGCTGGGTCTGGCGTTTGTGGTGATTGCTACGCTGGCAGTTGCGTAGGACGCTCGACGCGGGATCAGTGCTCTAGCTGAAGAGTGTGGGCTTGCGAGGCATTTCTATGCCGAGGTGCTCGTAGGCGAGGCGCGTGGCGACGCGGCCGCGTGGGGTGCGGTCGAGGAAGCGCTGGGACTAAAGCAGATCCAGGAACTCGTCCACCGTGAGTCCTGCGGCGCGAATGAGAGAGCGCAGTGTGCCCACGGAAAGCTCCTTATGCTGAGGCACGGAGAGATTGGCGCGAGAGCCTGCTTTGGTCATCACAAGATGGCTTCCTACCTGACCCACTGCGCTCCAGCCTGCACGGCCGAAAGCCTTGACGGCTTCCTTTCCGGAGATGTTCGACAGCGTTCCCACCTAAACCGCGACGACCATCTGCATGCGATCCACGGGAAGCTGCTCGATGGCTTTCTGGTCTTCGGCCCACATCCATGCAGTGATCGCTTCCTTGATGTTGTCGAGAGCTTCCTTTTCGTCGCGACCCTGCGAGACGCAGCCGGGCAGCGCCGGGCACTCTGCGACAACCCAATCATCTTCTGCATGTTCCAGTGTTACGTGGAAGATCATGAGTAGCTCCTTTGCTTATTCTAACGGAGTGCGGCGGGCTAGCTGAAGAGTGTGGGCTTGCGGGGCATTTCTATGCCGAGGTGCTCGTAGGCGAGGCGCGTGGCGACGCGGCCGCGTGGGGTGCGGTCGAGGAAGCCGATCTGGATGAGGAAGGGCTCGTAGACCTCTTCGAGAGCGTCCTGCTCTTCGGCGAGAGCGGCGGCGAGGGTGTTGAGGCCGACGGGGCCGCCGTCATATTTTTCGATGATGGTGCGGAGTAGGCGGCGGTCGAGCTCGTCGAAGCCGTGGGCATCGACTTCAAGCATCTCGAGGGCGGCCATGGCGGTGGGGCGGTCGATGCGGCCGGAGGCGCGGACCTCGGCGTAGTCGCGGACGCGGCGGAGTAGGCGGTTGGCGATGCGGGGTGTGCCGCGGGAACGCATGGCGATCTCGGCGGCGCCGTCGCGATCGATGGGGACGTTGAGGACTTCAGCCGAGCGCTCGACGACCCAGCGGAGTTCGTCGTCGGTGTAGAACTCCAGCCGCAGCAGGATGCCGAAGCGGGAGCGCAAGGGGGACGAGAGCAGGCCGGGACGCGTGGTGGCGGCGACGAAGGTGAAGGGATCGATGCGCATGACGTGGGTGCGGGCCGAGGGGCCGGTGCCGATCATGATGTCGAGCTGGTAGTCCTCAAGGGCGGTGTAGAGTTTCTCTTCCATGACGGGCTGGAGGCGGTGGATCTCGTCGAGGAAGAGGACCTGCTTGGCGCGGAGGTTGGTGAGGATGGCGGCCATGTCGCCCTGGACCTGGAGGGCGGGGCCGGAGGTCTGCTGGAAGGCGACGTCCAACTCGTTGGCGATGATGGTGGCGAGGGTGGTTTTGCCCAGGCCGGGAGGGCCGAAGAGGAGGACGTGGTCGAGGGCTTCACCGCGGGATTTAGCGGCTTCAAGGGCGATGGAGAGCTGCTCCTTGATCTTGTTCTGGCCGATGAACTCGGAGAGGCGTTTGGGACGCAGCTTCAGGTCGACGAGATCGTCGTCGTCGAAGGGATTGGCGGAGACGAGGCGGTCGGCCTCGGAGGGGTCGGTGGGCCTGGGCGCGGAGGTGCCGAGGCCGATCTTTCGCTTGTGCTCGAAATCCATGCTGAGGCGAGGATAAGGCGAAGCGGACGGCGAAGCAATCGGGGAGGGGTTTGCGGAGGGATTTGAGGGAGTTTTGCCGGGTGCGCAGAAGTCTCGTCTGGCGTGTGTCCTGCGAAAGCAGTGATGGTGCGATGGTGCGCCACAGGTTATTGTGGGAGTGCATTCTATTATTGATTGGGATTTCCGGAGCGCATATGTCTGTGTCACCACGTTTGACCCTGCTGCTGTTTGCGGCGCTGCTGCTGGCCGGTGGAGTCGCCGCTGCGCAGCAGCCGCCCTCGTCGGCGACGCAGCCGTCGTCGACGACGCAGCCGCCTTCGACGAACCAGCAGACGCCAGCGTCCACGCTGCATAGGCGGACGGCCCCGCCGGTGCGGACGATCCACCTGGATGTGGTGGTGACGCGCAAGGATGGAAAACCGGTGAGCGGCTTGCAGGCAAAGGACTTTACGCTACTGGACAATAAGACTCCCCTGCCGATCGGGTCGTTCCAGGCGTATGAGGGAGAGCAGGCTCCGGTGCAGGTGGTGATGCTGATCGACAGCGTGAATACGGACTTCAATATTCTGGCGCAGACACGGATCGAGATTGACAGGTTTCTGCTCGCCAACGGAGGCCAACTGGCGCGCCCGATGACGCTGGCGGTGCTGGATGAGCAGGGTGGGATCAAGATGCAGAGGGGCTCCACGCGGGACGGGAAACTGCTGGCGAAGTCGCTGGACGCGTATGACATCGGGCTGCGGGATGTAGGGCGGTCGGCGGGGATTGAGGGCGATGGGGAGCGCTTTGACGACTCGATGAAGGCGATGCGGTTGATGGCGGGGTATGCGTCGGGGCAGCCGGGACGGAAGGTTATCCTGTGGGTGTCGCCGGGATGGCATATGCTCTCCGGGCCGGAGATCGACTTGAGCAGCCAGCAGGAAGAAGCGATCTTCAACGAGATTACGTGGTTCTCGATGGCGTTTCGGGATACGGAGACCACACTCTATGCGATCAATCCTTTGGGCATCGCGGAGTCGGTGGCGCGGGAGTTTTACTATGAGGAGTTTCTGGACGGCGTGAAGAAGCCGGGAGACGTGAACTTCGGGAACCTGGCGCTGCAGGTGCTGGCGATCCAGAGCGGTGGGCTGGCGCTGAGCAGCAGCGACATCTCCGGGCTGCTGCGGCAGGCAGTGGAGGATACGCAGGCGTACTACCGGATCTCGTTTGAGCCGCCGCCGACCCAGCGCCGGGATGTCTATCACAAGCTGGAGATCAAGGTGGATCAGCCAGGTGTGGTGGCGCGCACCAACACGGGGTACTACGACGAGCCTTAGACCGGTTGGAGTCCGGAAGAGCGGACGGAAGCAACCGACGATACGGACCCAGGTATGGGCCTTGCTGCGTCCTGAGGTGGAGTGGGAGCGTCTCACAGTCAGAAATATCCGTTCCGTTATGTTGCTGGAGGCGCAACTTCCCTGGCGGTGGCGGGTTCAGGTTGTGCAGATGTTCAAGTGACAGGGCTGTCATGTTGGGCCGCTGAGAGATTGCAGCGGCCGGGTCCGGGTGGTGCGCGTTCCTTCGGGGGCGGCTTCAGCTCGGCTTAGAGAATTCAAAATGAGCGCGGCTTGCGCAGGCTCCCGAGCGCAAGCCAGACGGAAAGTACTGTAGAGATGAAGCGTCTGATGTACCTGAGTGTGACGGTGTTTAGTTTGCTGGGCCTGATGCTGGCGACGGAACGGCGTGCGATGGCGTATGTGGATCCGGGCTCGGGGCTGTTGGCAATCCAGTCGATTGGGTCGATGATGGCGGCAGCGGGATTCTTTCTGCGGCGGCGTATTATGAGGGTATTCACAAAGAAGAAGCCCCTCACCCGCGCAGCCTTGCCGGTAACGGTGCGGAAAGAAGACTCTCGCAACGCTGCATGACCCCTGGAACGCCAACCGCTACATTTCGTGACCCGGCAGGGTCGCTACGCCTGGAAGACGACTTCGCTGTCCGCACCATTCATCCCTCGGCCCGCGACCAGGTGATGGAGTTTGTCACGTCGCAGTTTTGCAGCCGCCTGCAGGACCGAGGCGACATGGTGGCGATTACGATCCGGAACACGCCGGCAGGGTTGCAGTTGCTGCATCCGAAGGTGCCGGTGCCGACGTATCCGTGGGAGTGGACGCCGTCGCAGTGGCTGGCGGCGGCGCAGTTGACGCTGGCGCTGTGCGCGGAGGCGCTGAGCGAAGGCTGGGTGCTGAAGGACGCGACGCCGCTGAATATTCTGTTTGTGGGGTCGCGGCCGGTGCTGGTGGATGTGCTGTCGTTTGAGCCGTGGGACCCGGCGCCGAAGAACTATGCGTCGCATATCTGGCTGGCGTATGGGCAGTATGTGCGGACGTTTCTGCTGCCGCTGCTGATGAACCGGATGCTGAGCTGGCCGCTGGAGCTGGCGATGTTCAAGCGCGATGGCTATGAGCCGGCGGAGCTGTACAAGATGCTGAACTGGCGGCAACGGCTTTCGCCGGCGGCGTTCTGGCCGGTGACCCTGGCGACGCGGCTGGACAAGAAGGACGGCGAGACGAGCGCTGCGCGGGCGGCTGCTCCGCACAAGTCGCCGGAGCTGGCAATTTATTTGCTGAAGCGCACGATGGCCGATCTGCGCAAGCGCACGCGGCGCGCGATGCCGGAGGCGGTGGGGTCCGAGTGGGACAACTATACGGTGACGATGAAGCACTACACGGCGAAGGAGAGCGCGCAGAAGCTGGAGTGGGTGCAAAACGTGGTGGAGGATTTGAAGCCGGCGCGGGTGCTGGATATCGGGGCGAATACGGGAGTGTTCAGTGCGCTGGCGGCCGAGCATGGAGCGCAAGTGGTGGCGCTGGAACGCGATGCGGCTGCGGCCGAAAGCCTGTTCCGGATGAGCCGCAGGAGCAGGCTGTCGATTCAGACGATCCATGCGGACCTGGCGCGGCCTACGCCAGCGGTGGGATGGGAGAATGGAGAGACGAGTACGCTGCTCGATCGACTGGAGGCGAAGTCGGAGCTGGTGCTGATGCTGGCGGTGATCCATCACCTGATTTTGATGGAGCAGATTCCGATCGAGGCGATCCTCGACCTGATGCATCGGCTGACCTGGCGGTATCTGGTGGTGGAGTGGGTTCCGGTGACGGACCCGATGTTCCAGAGCCTGATGCGCGGGCGGGATAAGCTGTATGGCTCGCTGACGGAGAACGACCTGCTGACGGCGTGCATGGGGCGGTTCCATACGCTGCGGAGACAGCCGCTGGAGAACGGCCGTATTCTGTTTCTCTTTGCGAAGGACTAACAGAGTAAACATGGGCTGGGAGAGGAAGCGATGCTGAAGAGGCTCAGTCGGTGCATCGGGCTGGCGTCGCTGATCCTGGTGATGAACTATGGGGCCCTGCTGGGCGGCGGCTTCGACGTGCGGATGCATGTGCCGTTTGCGCTGAAGGGAATCGTGTACGCGCAGATGGCGGATATTGTGCTGCTCGGGTTGCTGCTGTTCGCGGTGATTGGAGCGCTGTCGCGGACCGGGCTGTATCCGTGGGTACGGCTGACGCTGGCGATCGTCGTGCCGCCGTATCTGCTGAGCCGGATGCATGCGTTGCTTCCCTTATCGCTGCGGGGTGGTGGGGTGGTGGCGTTGGCCGTGGCGTGGGCGGCGTTTGTTGTGCTGCTGAGGCTGAGGTTCAAGGGCGGGTATCGGCGGCTGATGCAGGTGGGGAACTTCGCGGGAATTTTTCTGGCGGTCTTTGCGCTATGCAGCATGGTGCAACTGCTGTGCGTGATGCGCTGGAGGCCGGGGCCGCAGGAGCGTGGTGCTGAGTGGGAGACGACGGCGCAACCGCCTCGCGTGCATCCGCGAGTGGTATGGATCGTCTTCGACGAACTCTCGTACGATCAGGTGTTCGGGCATCGGGCGAGCGGCCTTGCACTGCCGCACTTCGATGCGCTGCGCGGTGAGAGCACGGTGTTCAGCGAGGTGCAGCCGATTGGAGACCAGACCGTCAAGGTGATTCCTTCGCTGCTAAGCGGTCAGGTTATCGACGACTATCGTTTCAGCTTCGACAACCGGCTGAAGGTGCGTGACGTGGGAGAGCGCGGCTTTCATCGGCTGGATGGTGCAGGGACGGTCTTCGCGGATGCGCAGCGGGAGGGTTGGCGGACGGCGGCGGTGGGATGGTACAACCCATACTGCACGATCTATGCGAGCGCCATCGACGACTGCTACTGGATGAACGTTGATGTGATGGACGGCGGCATGGTGCAGGGAGCGGGCTTCGGGCAGAACACGTACAGGCCGTTGCGGCAGGTTGGCGAGGAGCTTGTGACGCCTGCGGCCGCTGCCCGCGAGCTGTGCGGCGATGAGGTGAGGCAGCGCATCCAGACCTACATCGACTTGAGGGAACATGCGGCGCAGGTGCTCAAAACGGATCAGGCGGATTTCATTTTTCTGCATCTGCCGGTGCCGCACAGCCCCAGCATATGGAGTCGTGCGCGCGGCGACTTCGCGCAGGGATGCGGTAGTTCGTATGTGGACAACCTCGCGCTGGCCGACAGCGAACTGGGCAGCATCATGGCGACGCTGAAGAGTTCGACGCGGTGGAAGGATACGACGGTGATTGTTGAGGGCGATCACTCGTGGCGGACGTATCTGTGGAAGGACGGGATCGAGTGGACGCGCGAGGACGCGGAGGTTTCGCGCGCGGGGTTCGATGCACGGCCCGCGGTGATCGTGCATCTGGCCGGACAGACACAGGCACAGGTGGACGCTGCGCCGTGGTCGCTGCTCAACGTGCATAGTGTGGTGGAGCAGGTGATCCGCGGCGAGGCCGTTCACTTTTAGCTGCATCGGATCCTTGCTGTTGGCCTCTCAGTATTTGAAGCGGTAGCGGATCTCGGCGAAGATCTGGCGGGGATCGTTGTAATGGAAGCCGCCGAAGGTGAGGCTGTTGTCGAGCAGGGTGCGGCGGTTCTGCAGGTTGGTGGCGCTGATGGATGCGCTGAGTTTGTCGCTGAAGGTTTTGCCGATGGAGAGATCGACGCTGGTGTTATAGGGCAGGTAGGCGTTGGGGTAGGGCGTTGCCGGGTTGGGATCGCCGTTGACGAAGCCGGAGCCGTAGTAGACGTTGGTGGAGGCGTAGGCCTTCCAGGGCAGGGTTGCGTTGAAGCCGACGTTGAGCGTGTTGCGCTGATCGTGATCGACCGGAGTGTAGCCGGGCGAGACGTCGCACTGCGTGGTGTTTTGCGGGTCGTAGCAGATGAGGCCGCCAGTGATGGCTCCGCGCTGCTCGGCGATCTGGTTGGAGTAGGCCAGGTGCGCCTGACCGAACTTCCAGATGCGCGGCGAGCGAAGGGTGAGCTCCCAGGCGCGAATCAGCGCTCCATCGATGGTGACGGGGAAGAAGATGCTGGACTCGCCGATGTTGGAGTGATCGAGGAAGTTGTTGACGCGGTTCTTGAAGGTGTCGACGTCAAGCAGCCAGCCGCGAAAGGGAATCTGCACGCCGAACTGGTGCTCTTCGTCGCGCTCGCCATGCAGCGGAGCGAAGGTGGTGCCGTTGCTCTGCGCCACGTTGAGAACGCTGCAGCCGCCGGATGCGGAGGTGGGACTGTTCGTGCAGCCTACGGTGACCAGGGGCGGCGGCTGATAGAAGCGTCCATAGAAGCCGCGGAAGACCCAGTTGAGCCGGGGCACCTTCACGGCGACGCCGAAGCGGGGATCGATCTCATTCTCTGCGAAGGTAGCGCGGAACTGCGTGGTGCGCAGGCCGGCGATGAGGGTGAGCCAGGGCGTGGGCTTGTAGTTGTCGGAGATGTACTCCTCGACGACGCCGCCGATGGCGGAGTTGGTCTCGCTGACGGGAGGGGTTTGGCTGCCGTCGTTAAAGATGAGGCCGTAGAGGTAGTGGTCGTGCTGACCGAAGGAGTAGAGGCCGGTCTGGATGCTGTTGCGCGCGATGACGGTGTTGATGGTTGCCTGCGCGCCGGTGTAGGTGGAGGCTCGGTCGTAGGTGGTGGCGACGGGTGCGTCGTGCGGGCTTGAGGCGTAGTCGACCTTGTTGTAGTGGACGAAGGGCGAGAGTTGCAGCACGGTCGATGCGTTGAAGGTGTGGAGCATGGAGAAGGCGTCGGCGACGTCAGTCTCGTGCTGGCCGTCGCGCATCTGGCTGGAGCCGTAGGGAGGGTTGAACTGCTGGGCCTCGAAGTCGGTGGTGCTGGGGTCGTAGGGAATCTGGAAGTAGTCGGCGCGTGCGAGGGAGACGAGGCGAAGCTGATCTTTGGGCGTGCGGTTGTAGATGAGCGAGGCAAAGCCGCCGTAGCCGTTGTCGGCGTCGTGGTAGATGTGGCCGATGGGCGGAGCGAGCCCGTAGTCGCTGCGGTTGCCGTTGGCGCTGAGGTAGTAGGCGAATTTCTCGGTGTGGTCGCCGAGGTTGAGCTGGTCGTTGGTCTGGAAGAAGTTGCCCGCGTTGAGAATGAGTTCGGCCTGGCGGTTGCGCTCGAAGCCGCTGCGCGGGACGATGTTGAAGACGCCGTAGGTGCGGTCGCCGACGTCGGCGGTGTAGCTGCCGCGCTGGATCTCGATGTAGTCGATGTCTTTCGGGTCGATCTGCGCGGCGAGGTTGCTGGCGATGTTGGTGTTGGGCAGCTCGACGCCGTCGATCTGCCAGTTGAGCTGGTGGCCGCCACGCATGTGCAGCATGTCGTGGGTCATGTAAGCGCCGGGGGTGTAGTCGGTGATCATGGCAAGGCTGTTGGTGCGGTCCGCGCCGGGGGTGCGGGCGATGTCCTGACGATCGACGAGTGTGGTGGGCGTGACGCTGTTGACGTTGACGGTGGGGGCGATGCCCTGCACGGAGACGGTCTGATGGACGGTGCCAAGCTGCAGGGCGAAGTGCAGCATGGGCGAGGTGTCTGAGGCGAGGGTGTAGGTCTGCTGCTGGGTGGCGAAGCCGGGTTTGGAAACGGTGACGCTGTAGTCGCCGAGAGCGACGGAGGGGAAGGAGAACTCGCCTTCCCGGTTGCTGGTCGCGTGCAGAACGAGATCGGAGTGGAGGGCGTGGAGTTCGATGCGCGCGCCGGCGATGGGGCGGTGCTCGGGGTCGTGGACGATGCCCTGCACGGTGCCGAAGATGGAGGCCAGCGCAAGGGCTGCAGGCAGAAGCAGAGCGAAGAGACAGAGCAGGCTGCGGCGTGCAGACAGAGCGTGTCGCAGCAAGGCGGGACGAGACATCAAGCTTCTCCGGCGTCACGGATGGGTGACGAGTAAGCGGGTGCGGCAGAGGGTCGAACGGCGGAGCACGTTAGAGACTCGGCACTGCATGGAAGCAGGCGTCATCGATCGTGTTGCAGCGTTCGCGTTCGCTGAGGGGAACGTTTTAGCTGAGGAGAGTTGGAGGGCCGCGCTTTTGGTGGGAGCGGTCGAAGGCGATGCGGCGGAGGCACTCGGCCTGTTTTGCGACGGAAGGCTGGCGCAGCAGGAACGCGGGGTGCGTTGCGGCAGCTCTGGAGGTGAAGACCTGGAGATGCGAGGCGGCCAGTGAGTGCTGCCGATAGGGACACTGCTCGGGTGGCGTGCCGACGCGGGTGCTGCCGTCCTGCTCGCCCAGCATGAGGGCGCGCATCTCAGGAGACATCATGCAGTGGTGCTTGCCGCCGCGACGGCAGCAGGCGGGCAGCGTCGATTGCCCCATCGCTCCAGAGGAGAGCGCAGGCGCAATCAGGGGGAACAAAGTCGCCCAGAACAGCAGGATGGAGAGCAGACGTCGCGGCATGATGCTTCACTTCCATCTTCGCATGAGCCGCAGGAGCGTCTGTTGCGGAGGTGGAAGCGGGGGTGAGGGCTTTAGCGTGTGGTGGAGGCGCGGCTATTGCAGCAGGAGAAGCATGCAGGCGTGCGGGGCGAGCTGCGTTGCGACGCCTTGCTGCCTGCCGAGTTGCTGCTGCGTCCATACGTTGCGGACGTTCCACACGCGGACGCTGAGGTCGTGGCTGAGGTCGGCGAAGTTGCGGCTGACCTTGAGGGGAGCGTCGCCGGTGTTGAAGAACGCGAGCGCCATCCTGCCGTTGGGCAGATTGGCCTGCCACACGGTGAGGTCGCCGTCGCGCAGGACCTCGAAGCTCTTCGTCGCTGTCTGGTCGATGGCGAGGACTTCGCGGTTGGTGAT
This sequence comes from Acidobacteriota bacterium, assembly GCA_021778845.1. Taxonomy (GTDB): domain Bacteria; phylum Acidobacteriota; class Terriglobia; order Terriglobales; family Acidobacteriaceae; genus Granulicella. The sequence goes on along the minus strand of JAJYBU010000012.1, from coordinate 87,683 downwards.
GAGGGCGAGCGTGGGGGCGTCGAGCAGGGTGAGGTTGGCGCCGAGGATCAGCGGGCTGCGCGCCATGGACCAGAGGGTGAGCTGGGTGCGCTGCTCGTCGGGAGTGAGGCGCGAGGCGCGGGGTTCACCCCAGCCGGGCGCGGGGCGGAGCTGGCCGATGGGCAGCATGTCGGCGTCGGGCCAGTTGCCGGTCCGGGTGTAGGTGGCCCAGGCGGCGGTGCGTTGGAACTGGTCCTTGATGCCCTGCGGGAAGGGCTGGCCGTCCGAGGCCCAGACGTCCCACTCATCGTTGGAGATGCGCCACATGCTGGAGAGGCGGCCGACCTCGGCGGCGTGGTCGAGCGCGGTGGGGCCAGGCGAGAGACTGAGGACGATGGGGCGGCCGGTCTTGGCGATGGCGCGGTGAATCATCTCAATTTCATCGAGCTTGAAGGGGTGGTCGGCGATGCAGTCAACCTTGAGGAGATCGACGCCCCAGGAGGCGTACTGGCTCAGCAGGGAATCGTACCAGGCTTGTCCGGCAGCGTTGTCACGGACGCCCCAGTTGGTGGGGTCCCAGGGACATGCGTCGTTGGTGTCGGCGGCGTCCTGGGCGTGAAAGGCGGGGGCCCCAACCTCTCTCCAGATGGGGAGATTGCGCTCAACGGCGACGCGTGGGATGCCGCGCACGATGTGGATGCCGAACTTGAGTCCCTGCGCGTGGACCCATGCGCCGAGAGCCGCAAAGCTGGTGCCTTCGATGGTGGCTGCGAGCTTGAGGTTTGCAGTGGCAGGGCTGGCGATGGGCTGCGGCGCGTCCTTGATGACGGCGGATGGAAAGCGTGCGGGGACGGGGACGTAGCGACCATGTGAGTCGATGGCGTAGTGCAGCTTGTCGGGCGTGTCGCGGTCGGTGGGGTTCTCGAAGAACCAGCCTTCGTCGATGACCGCGTATTGCCAGCCGAAGGGAAGGAGCTTGTGCTGAAGCACGGAGACGTTGGCGCGGAACTGCGGCTCGGTGATAGTGAGGCCGTAGGCGTCCCAACTGTTCCAGCCCATGGGCGGTGTGGGCGCCAGGTTAGCCTGCTGTGCGGTTGCCACCATTGAAGCAAACCCTACGATTGCCATGCAGCGAACGAAAGTCTTCATGCGCAGTAACGATACCACTGTCCTGCCGGCGCATGCACGTTCGGTGAGATTACGTGATGGAGATCAGTACTGCGCTGAGGGCGGGGACGTAGCAGGTGAGTTGCGAGCCGCGGAGGGTGAGAGCGAAGGGTGTGGCGGGCTGGAAGGCTCCGTCGGGTGCGACGGTTGCGTCCTGAAGCGTGACGCCGGAGAGCGCGGCGAGGCTCGGCGTGGTGGCGCCGGTGGAGAGCTGCGTCAAGGTTTGCAGGGTTGCGGAGGAAAGGCTGAGGCCGGGCGGCAGCATGATGTCGAGGTCGAGATTGTGCGTCGCATCCTTGTTCACGATGACGAGGCTGAGGGCCTGGTCAGCGGACTGAAGCGCGTAGGCGGTGACGTTCAGGGATGCGGCGGAGAGGTCGGTGGAGAGCAGCGTTCCTGTGCCCGCCATTGCGGCCAGCAGGAGGCCGTAAAAGAGAGGCTGCGGACCGAGTATGGTGACGGCATTGTCGGCGATAGGGGTGCACGGCTGCTGGCCGCCGCTCTGGAAGTTGAGGCCGGAGGCGGCGCCGAGTGCGCTCTGGAAGATCATGTCGATGGCCCAGAGAGCGGAGGCGTAGGTGTTGCTGACGCCGGGGGCGCCGCCGCTGTCATACGCGCTGCAGGCATCGATGCGGAAGGGCACGTCGATGGACTGTGCGCCGTATTTGAGCAGCAGGAGTTCGCTGGCGAGCGCCGTGTCGGGGGAGAGCAGGTCGTCGATGGTGGCGGTGGCGGCGGGGCCGCGATGGTAGTGCTGGGTGAGCAGGCCGATGTCGCTGCGCGTGACGTACTCGCCGAAGGGGAGCGTCCAGGTGGCGACGTCGCTGGCAGCGGCCGGGCCGACGATGGGAGCGGAGGGCGTGGCGGCGACGATGGCCGCGCGGAACTGCTTCCAGAGGGACTCGAAGATCTCGACCGACCAGTTGCCGGGATAGAAGCTGCCGGGGCTGCCGTAGGTCTCGCACTCGTTGCCGATCTCGACGCCGACCAGAGCGGAACCTAACTGCCGTGCGGCGTAGGCGATCTCTGCGGCTGCGAGGGCGGGCGTGGTCGCGCCGGTGGCCGAGCCGCCCAGGTTGACGGCGTAGATGCAGGTCCATCCGGCGGCGCGCAGAAAGGCTGCGAGGGCGTCTACGTCCGGGGGTGCGATCTCGCCGGGGGTCTGGCCGTTGCCGTTGGGCGTCCAGACGCTGCGGTCAACCGACGCTCCGCCGAGGCGCAGCACGCTGGGTCCGAGGCGCTGGAAGAGGCCGATGAGGTCTGCGCTGGCGGCGGTGAAGAGCGGCGTGGTGAGCGTCTGCTTCTCGTAGGCGAGGCCGATGAAGCCCGGGGAGAGGGTTCCGGCGGCGGTTGCGGAGATGGCCAGCGAGGCCGCGGTGATCGCCCCGGCGGGGAGCGGCTGCGGGGTGAGGGCCGGTTGTGTGGGCGTGGGTTCGGAGGCGGTGGAGGGTGTTGCCACACGATAGAGCGCTGCGCCACAGCCGGTGAACATGGCGCTGGCGGCGACGGCGGCGAGGCCTTGCAGCCACTGGCGGCGGGAGAGTAGGGGATCAAACGAATCAGAGGCCATGGAGACGTCTCCCGGTGCTGTGCGTGGGCGCAGGTGAACTGAGAAAAGTTTAAGGAGAGTTTCGTGAGCATTAGTAACCTCTAATCTGCTGAGAAGTGGTGTATCGAAATGGGACATCTGCGGGGTGGTGGGGGTGTGGTGCCGGTCGGGACGGAGGGTGGAGATGGGGCGCGTGTGGCGAGCGGTATTCGCCATGCGGTGCCGGGTGTCTGTATCCTGAGAGAAGGCTGATTGTGGATTTCCGCACAAGCTGTGCGCAGCCGCACCATTCAAGGATTCGGAATGCCGCTTTACGAGTACGAGTGCACCTCCTGCCATCGGCGCACGGAGAAGATCCAGAAGTTTTCTGACCCCGAACTGACGGTTTGCCCGCACTGCGGGGAGGCGCTGGAGCGGACGATCACGGCTGCGGCGATTGCGTTCAAGGGCGGCGGCTGGTTCAAGGACGGATATGGGTCGGTGAAGCCGGCGGCTGCGGCGGGTGAAGGGTCTGGAGCGGCAGGCGGCGGGGGAAGCTCTGCGGACAGCAGTTCGGCGACGCCCACTGCGGGCGATGGCGCGAAATCTGGCGATGGCGCGAAGTCCGGGGACAGCGCGAAACCAGCGGCGGCTGCAAGTGCGGCTCCAGCGGCTCCGGCGGCGGCTCCAGCGGCTGCGGCGAAGGGTTGAAGCGAAGGCAGCGGCGCGGCGGGCCGGAGTTGTTAACTTGTTTGCTGATAGCGTAGTCGCTTACCGGCTGCACGCGAGCTGCGTGTTAACGCAATTGTTGCCGGATTGATTTATCATCCAAACCATGAAGCTCTCTCGCTCACTCGGCAAAATCGGCGACCAGATTGAGGACTCCGTTGACTGCGGAACGCATGATGGCAGCACGTTGCTGCGCAATGTCGGCTGGATCTCGGCTGGAATTACGGTGTTGGCGCTGGGGGTGGTGATTGGGCGTGAACTGCGGCAGCGCTACAAGTTCAATCGCCGGACGCCGTATGACTTCTATGCCCACTCGGGTGACCAGGCGCAGGACGTGGAGTTCGGCGTCGGGATCTAAATCCGTACAAGTTACAAACCCAGGCCTGCACCGTGGACGTTCGCAGCAACTCGCAGGTCTTGTCATGCGGTCATAGCCCCGACGGCCGTTTGCTGCCGCCAATGCACAACAAGTTGTATCGTTGAGATATGGCTATCTCCCTGCCTCCCATCCTCGAGCCTGAACGTACCGAGCCTGAACACGCGGCCGCGCGGCTGAGCGGGAACGAACTGCGTCTGCGCGACGGTCACGGCCGAGCGCTGACAGATCTGCGGCTCTCGGTGACGGACCGCTGCAACTATCGCTGCGTGTACTGCCGGACAGGCAACGACGGCGCGCAGTTTACGGAGTTGCCGATTGAGCAGTATGCGCGCATGTTGCGGGTGTTTGTGGCGCTCGGGATTGAGAAGGTGCGACTGACCGGCGGAGAGCCGCTGCTGCGCCATGGGCTGCTGGATTTGATTCGGGAGACGGCGAAGCTGCGCGCTGCGTTCTCCGACGCTCCGCTGGACATTGCGATTACCACCAACGGCCACCTGCTGGCGCCGATGGCGAAGGAGTTGAAGGCCGCGGGGCTTGCGCGGATCACGATCAGCATGGATGCGGTGGACACCGGGACGTTTACGCGGATCACGCGGGTTCCTGGCAGCTTCGAGCGGGTACAGGAGGGCATTCGCGCGGCGCAGGGCGCGGGGTTGGGGCCGGTGAAGATCAACTGCGTGCTGTTGCGCGGCTTCAATGATTCGCAGATTGAGGCGTTTGCGGAGTTTTCGCGCCGGGAGAAGGTGATTGTGCGGTTTATTGAGTGCATGCCGCTGGAGGAGGACCGTACCTGGTCTCCGGAGACGGTGGTGCCCATGCGGGAGATCATCGCGCGGCTGAATGCGGTGCGGCCGCTGGTGGCGCTGCCGGCCAACCATGCTTCCGAGACGGCGCGGCGGTTCACCTTTGACGATGGGGTGGGCGAGATTGGCATCATTGCCCCGGTTTCAGAGGCGTTTTGCGGTCATTGCAGCCGGGTTCGGGTTACGTCCGACGGCAAATTGCGGACCTGCCTGTTCTCGCAGTCGGATCACGATCTGATCGGACTCATGCTTCGGGGCGCAAATGACGATGAGATGAGTAGCTGGATTCGGAGGATCGTCCAGCACAAGGAGGCCCGCCACCACATCGGAGAGCCAGGATTTCTCAAACCATCGCGCAGCATGGTCCATATCGGGGGATGAAGGCCACGGCCACTGTTGCGGATGCTTTCGGGCCAGTAAGCGTTCATTGGAAGGGGCGTGGAAATGAAGCCCTTTCTCAGCTATGCTAGCGGAACCGTCCGGAACGATCTGGGGCATGCTGGCAGTTCGCGAGCAGAGACTGTGGCTGAGGGGGAAGCGCCACTCGGAAGGGGCAGACGGCCAGATGAGCCGCATATTATGAGCGACCATCGCAAGAACGATCGGCGTCCACTGGCGAGCATCGACTCGCGCCAGATGGACAGCCTGCGTGTGTTTCATGAGGTGGCGCGGGCGCTGACGTCGAATCTGAACCTGGACTCGCTGCTGCGCTCCATCATGGCGAAGATGGAGGAGTTTTTCGGGCCGGAACACTGGTCGCTGCTGATGGTGGAGGAAGAGACGGGGGAGCTGTACTATGCGCTTTCGACGGGGCTCGACGAGTTGCTGCTGCGGGATCTGCGGATCAAGCAGGGGGAAGGAATTGCGGGCTACGTCGCGGCCACGGGGAATCCTCTGGTGGTGGCCGACGTCAGCGCCGACCCGGACTGGTCGCGTTATGCGCAGGCCCATCCGGAGCTGAATCTGCGCTCGATTGCGTGCCTTCCCATTCGCCACGGCGAGCGCACGCTGGGCGTGCTGCAACTGAACAACAGCAAGCTGGATCTGCTGCCTGAGTCGTCGATCGCGTTTCTGCGCGTGCTGTGCGACTACGCTGCGATTGCGCTGGAGAATGCGCGCCACGTGAAGCTGATTGCGCACCTCAGCATTACTGACGATTGCACGGGCCTGTTCAATGCGCGGCACCTGTATACGCTGCTGGAGCAGGAGATCCGCAAGCAGACGTCGAAGATCGCGTTCCGCGTGGTGCCGATCATGAAGCCACACTTCAGTTTGCTGTTTCTCGACCTCGACTACTTCAAGCGAGTGAACGACCGGCACGGGCATCTTGTGGGATCGCGGCTGCTGGCCGAGGTGGGCAACCTGCTGAAGCGCATGCTGGGGCCGGATCATGCGGCGTTTCGCTACGGCGGCGACGAGTTTGTGGCGCTGCTGCGCGGGTTGGACAAGCAGGCGGCCACTGAGCTCTCGCAGCAGATCCTGGGGCAGCTTGCGCAGACGCGGTTTCTGTCGGGCGAAGGGCTGTCGCTGTCGGTGACGGCGAGCCTGGGACTGGCGACGTTTCCGCAGGACGGTAGCTCGCTGCATGATCTGATCCGCTCGGCGGACACGATGATGTATATGGCCAAGGATAATGGGCGCAATCAGTTGATGGTGGCCAGCGGCGCCGCTCCCGGGCTTCATCCGGCACCGGGGCAGTCGCGGCACAGTTGAGCGGATAGTGGACGGATACCCCCGAGCGGTTACAGTAGAGTGTGCGCTCCAACGACCCTCAACGCTCCCAATCCGTCGATGGAGCCCGGCTCTACAGCAAGATCGCCTGGCGGCTGATTCCGTATCTTTTTCTGCTTTACATTCTGGCCTATCTGGACCGCGTGAACGTGGGCTTTGCCGCGCTCGAGATGAAGCACGATCTCGGCCTCAGCAACACGGTCTATGGGACCGGAGCGGGAATCTTCTTTCTGGGCTCGGCGCTCTTTGATCTGCCCAGCAACCTGATGCTGGTCAAGGTGGGGCCGCGCAGATGGATCGCGCGCATCATGATCAGTTGGGGCATCCTGGCCACAGGGATGATGTTTGTGCGCGGGCCGTTGTCGTTCTACCTGCTGCGATTCCTGCTGGGCGTGTGCGAGGCTGGATTTTTCCCCGGCATGATCCTGTATCTGACGTATTGGTTCCCTTCGCAGGAGCGGGCGCGGGCGATCGCCAAGTTCATGACGGCGACGTCGATTGCGGGCGTGGTGGGAGCGCCGATCTCGGGATCGCTGCTGCACCTCGAAGGCTTGATGCATCTGCACGGCTGGCAGTGGCTGTTTCTGGCTGAAGGCATTCCGAGTTTTCTGATGGGCTTCAGTGTCCTCTATCTGCTGAAGGACAAGCCTGATGATGCGGGCTGGCTGAGCGACGATGAGAAGCTCTGGCTCGACGCAGAGTTGGCGCGTGACCGCCAGGCCGGCGGAGCTGCGGACAAGCATCGGCTGATCGACGCGTTCAAGGCTCCGATGATCTGGATTCTCGCGATCATCTGCTTTCTGGATCAGATTGGCGTGTACACGGTGAACCTGTGGATGCCGCTGATCCTGACCAGCTTTCTGCACGGAGCGCGCGCGGCGAACGGAAGCCTCTCCCCGGCCGACGCCAGCCGCATTGCAACATACGCGACGGTTCCGTATATCGCTGCGGCGATCTTCACCGTTGCGATCGGCTACAGCAGCGACCGCACGGGCGAGCGCCGCTGGCATATTGCAGGGTGCATGATTCTGAGCGCGATCGGCTTTGGGTGGGCTGGCGCAACGCACTCGTTTGTTGCCGCACTGATCGGCTTTACGCTGGCGGCGATTGGCTACTGGAGCATCATGGGACCGTTCTGGACGCTGCCCACGAGCATGCTCGGCGGACGCGCTGCGGCTGGTGGTGTGGCCATCATCATGATGATCTCCGGTGCCGGTGGCTTCGTCGGCCCGTACCTGACGGGGCGGCTCCGCGACCTTACGCACAGCTTCTCCGGAGGGCTGTATACGATTGCCGCGCTCGCGCTGGTGGCCGCGGCGATGTGCGGATTGCTGCCTGGACGAGCGAAGCCGAAACTCAGCAGCACTCGACCTTGATGCGTAGACCGGCGATCGCTACGACATGCCGATGATCTCGCCGTTCTCATCGACGTCGATGGCGAGCGCTCGCGAGGCTTTGGGCAGGCCCGGCATCAGCATCATCGCACCGGCGATGGCGACGAGAAATCCTGCGCCGGCGGAGAGTGCGACGTCGGTGACGCGCAGCGTCCAGCCAGTGGGCGCGCCCATGCGTTTGGGATCGTCGGTGAGCGAGTACTGCGTCTTCGCGATGCAGACGGGCAGGTGGCCGAAGCCCCAGCGCTCGAAGCGTGCGAGGCTCTGCTGCGCGAGTTCGCTGAGCTCGATCCCGTCCGCGCCGTAGATGGTGCGCGCTACCTTTGTAATTTTTTCCACGACAGCATCCTCAGGCGTGTAGGTCGTCGTCGGCTCTACGTTTGGGTTCGCGTCGATGACCTCGACCACCTTGCGTGCGAGTTCGACCGCGCCGTCGCCGCCCTTGTCAAAGGCCTCTGATAACGCGAACGATGCACCGTGCGCCTCGCAGAACTGCTTCAGCACCTGGAGATCGGCATCGGTGTCGCTGGGAAAGCGGTTGATTGCGACGAGGACAGGCAGGTGGAATCCGCGCACGATGCCGATGTGCTTTTCAAGGTTGGCGAAGCCGCGCTCGAGGTCTCCTTCGCCCTGGTTGCGCACGCTCTGCACGGTCGTTACGAGCACCGCAGCCGCTGGCTTGATGCCTGACGACGGCATCACCAGATCCATATATTTTTCAAAGCCGAGGTCGGAGGCGAAGCCAGTCTCGTTGATCACATAGTCGGCGAGTCGCAGGCCCATCTCGTGCGAGATAACCGAACTGGTTCCGTGCGCGATGTTGGCGAAGGGGCCGCAGTGCACCATCGCGGGCGTGCCTTCGGTGGTCTGCACCAGATTGGGCAGAAGGGCTTCGCTGAGCAGCGCGAGCATCGGCCCGGTGGCGCGAAGATCGGCTGCTGTTACGGGCTCGCCCTTGCGGTTCTGCCCGATGATGATGCGGGCAATACGGCGGCGCAGATCTTCGCGGCCCGAGGCCAGCGAGAGGATCGCCATGATCTCCGAAGCGGCCGTGATCAGGAAGGCGCTGGCTCGATTGCTGCCGTCGCGCTGGCGCTTCTCAGGCGGCGTCACGCTCACAATGATGTTGCGCAGCGCTCGGTCGTTCATGTCCAGTGCGCGTGGCCAGGTTACGGCATCGGGATCGAGGTCGAGCTCGTTGCCGTGGAATAGGTGCGAGTCAATCAACGCCGAGAGCAGGCTGTGCGCGGAGGTGATTGCGTGAAAGTCGCCGTGGAAGTGCAGGTTGATCTTCTCGGAGGGTTCAATCCGCGCGCGGCCGCCGCCTGCGGCTCCGCCCTTCATGCCGAAGACTGGCCCCAGCGACGGCTCGCGTGAGGTGATGATGGCGCTGCGGCCAATCTTTTCCAGGCCCTGCACCAGGCCGATGGAGGTGACCGTCTTGCCTTCGCCGGCGGCCGTCGGCGTGGTTGCGGTGACGAGAATCAGCTTGCCGCGCCGGGTTCCGCGAGGCGAGTTCTTCAGCAGATCAAGACTCAGCTTGGCGCTGATCGGGCTGCGGCGTTCATAGGAGTTGTCGGGAAGGTTGAGCTTGGCGGCGATGGCTTCGATGGGCAGCAGATTCTTCTTCAAGACGTCCTCATGGCTCGGCAATTCACCGGCACCGTCCGCGAATGCAGAATCTGCGGCGTGCTTCGGCACGCTCCAGCATATCTCCATCCGCCGCAAATGATTCTATGAAAACTGTGGAGGAATCGATGGGAGTTCAGAAGGTCTGGGTCTTCAGCCAAGCGCGGAAGGCGAGGCCGACGGTATCATGCTGCAGCGCAAGATCAACGGTCGCCTTGAGGAATCCGAGCTTGTCGCCGGCGTCGTAGCGCTGGCCGGCGTAGTGGAAACCGTAGACCCTCTCGTGCTGCAGGAGCGCCTTGATGGCGTCGGTCAGTTGCAGTTCGCCACCGGAGCCGGGCGTGAGTTGCTCGATCATTTCGAAGATGCGCGGGGTCAAAATGTACCGACCGATAATCGCATTTTGGCTCGGCGCCTCCTGCGGCTTTGGCTTCTCCACCAGATTGCTGACGGCGACCAGGCGATCGTTCGTGGGGTGAGGCGTGCAGTCCAGGCAGCCGTAGAGCGAAATGGCGTCGCCTTCCACGACCTCGGTGCCGAGGATCGTCGATTGCGTCTCGTCGAAGGCTCCGACCATCTGCGCGAGGCATCCACCTTCCACATTCACAATGTCGTCGGGGAGGATGACTGCAAACGGCTCGTTGCCGACGAGCTCCCTCGCCATCAGGACAGCGTGGCCGAGGCCGAGCGCCTCCGGCTGTCGCACGTAGCTGATGCGAGCCAGCCTGGTGACCGAGTATGCAATCTTCAGCAACTCGGTTTTGCCTCGCGCGATCAGGGCGGCTTCGAGCTCCGGAGAACGGTCGAAGTGATCTTCCATGGTCGTCTTGCCGCGACCGGTGACGATGATGATGTCCGTGCATCCAGCAGCGACTGCCTCTTCCACGCCGTACTGGATCAGCGGTTTATCGACGAGCGGAAGCATCTCCTTTGGAGTCGCCTTGGTGGCAGGAAGAAATCGGGTACCGAAACCGGCGGCAGGAATGACAGCTTTGCGAATCTTGTGTTGAATCATGAACGTAAAAGTCTCTCTACTGTTTTACCTCTTCAGCATCGCCCGGTCGAGGCCACAAACTGGGCGCACCGAGAGGATAGTACACGTTCGTGGTACAAAGCAGATGAACCGGCGTCGCACCGTGCGCTCTGCTTGAGATGGCCAACTGATTCTGTCAGGTTGCCGCGCTGCGCGCAAGGTGATTCGCAGCGCCCGCGAGGTGTGTGAGTATGCAAACGATTGCGCTGGACAACTCGGGGAAGCGCGCGTCGGTGCTCGGCTTCGGCTGCTCGGCCATGCTGGGGCGCGCGGGGCGTAGGGACTCGCTCGCAGCGCTGAGCGCGGCATACGACGCAGGAATTAATTTCTTCGACACCGCACGATCCTATGGCTACGGCGAGTCTGAGGCTCTGCTCGGCGAGTTTCTGCGCGGACGCAGAGAGTCGGTGGTGATCTCCACAAAATTCGGAATTTTGCCGGCGCGTGCCAGCGTCCTGAGGCGGTCGCTGAAGCCCATCGCCCGCAAGCTGCTGATGCTCGCTCCGGGCGCGCGCAAGGCGATGCAAAGGCAGCTTGCCGCGCAGTTTTCCAGCGGGCACTTCAGCGTGGCCGCACTGCACGAGAGTCTGGAGAACAGCCTGCGCGCGTTGCAGTCGGACTACGTGGATATGCTCTTCCTGCACGAACCGCCAGTGAGCGTGCTCGATCAGGATGATCTGTTCGCAGCGCTGGAGGAACTTGTTGTGGCGGGTAAGATCCGCAGGTTCGGGATCGCCTCTACGCCGCAGGTGATCAAAGCGGCGCTGGCGGTCAATCTGCGCAGCGTTCAGTTTCCCTGCAACCTCTTCGAGGTGGGGCCTGAGCAGATGCTGAACACGCGCGGAGGCGATGTGGTTGCGATTGCCAACCATCCCTTTGGCGGTGCCGCGGGGATTGTCCGGGGCAAGGCTCTGCTCACGTCGCTCGCACAAAACCACGCAACGCCCGCGTCCCTTCGCGACAAGCTGCAAAAGGCGGATGATGAGGTGCTCGCTGACGTGGTGTTGAATCTGATCACGCGGGACACGGGCGTGCAGATCGTCGTTCCGTCGATGCTGCAACTGGATCATCTGCGCGCAAATGTCGCTGCCATCGAGCACAGCCGCTTCAGCGTGGAAGATTTACATTGGCTGCGCGAAACCATCGCTGCAACACAAACGGCAACGGCTACGGGAACTGCGTAGCCGTTGCCGTAGCCGTACCCTGTGTTGCTCACAGTACGGGGCTGTCATCGTGAAGCATCGCCTTGCGGATCACCTTAACCGGTGCGAAGCCCTGGCGCATGAAGTCGTCATGGAACTGTTGCAGGTTGAACTTCGCGCCCTCCTTCGCCTGCACATCCGCGCGCAGCTTCAGGATCTCCAGCTTGCCGAGCGTGTAGTAGAGATAGAGTGCATCGGCGGTGCCGCGCTTTGTCTCAACCTCGGCGATGGGCCTGGCCTGGTAGCCTTCCTTGACGAAAAAATCTTCAGCCTCAGGGATGGTCAACTCTCCGCCAACACCAGTGTGCATGCGGATGCCTGCGACAAACCGCGCGTCGCGCAGCAGCGCATCCTGCAATTGGCCAAGGCGAATCAGTTTGGCCTCGCGCTCGCTCGTTGCGCCCGCTCCCGGCTGCCCATAGCCCTGGTCGAGCATCATCTGTTCGCAGTAGTGTGCCCAGCCCTCGATATTCGTGTTCGCCCCGATCACCTTGCGGATCGTCGAGGGAAACTGCGGCTGCCACAGAAACTGCACGTAGTGGCCCGGATAAGCCTCATGCACGCTGGTTGAAACGACGGTGCCGATGTTGAAGGCCGCCATGTACTCCGATGTGCGCTGTGCGGACCAGTCCGGCTCCGGCAGTGTCACGTTGAAGTACGCCTTGTTGGAACTCGTCTCGAACGGCCCGGGAGGGTCCATCGACGCCTGCGTGGTGGCACGCATGAAGGGGGGTGTCTCTTCGAGCGTTGGCTGCACGTCGCTCGGAATCGTGATGATGTGATGCGAGCGGATGAAGCCGATCTCCGAGTCGAAGCGGTCGTGGAAAGCCTGCAGCAGTTTGTCCGGTGCCGGATGCATCGTCGCGAGTTCTGCAAGCTCCTGCTGCGGCGTCTTCGTTGGATCGATCTCCTTGGCTACCCTCGCAAATTCAGCCTGATTCTTGTGCAGGTCCGCGTAGCCGATCTGGAGCAGGCGGTCGAGCGGAATGTCGACCATCTCGTTGTACGCGAGCGCCTTCGAGAACGTGTCGGAGCCCCAGCGGAAGTCACCGTTGGAGCGCGGTAGAAGGTCTGTCTTCATCCATGCGCCGTAGCTCTTCAGCGCATCGATCACCGCCGCGTTCGTCTTCGCGAAGGACGCCATTGCCTCGGGATCGTTGGCGCTGGCGAAGGCGCTGGGCACGTCGTGCTGAAAGAAACTCACCAGCCCATCGATCTGCTCGAGCGCGATCTCGGTGTAGATGCGCGGCGGGCTCTTCAGGTTCTTGCGTGCTTCTTCAAGGACCTGCGGAATCTGGCGCTCACGCTCGATAGCGGCGCGGAGCCGCACATCCACCGGCGCATAGGGCCGCTCCATGATGACAAAGATGGAGTTGGTGACACCGCTCGAGTAGGTGTCCGGATTCTTCTCCCAGCCGCGCACCACCTCGAGTTGCAGCAGTTGGCCGCGGATGTTATTCAACAGGATCTGGTAGTCGGCTGCTGGCTCCGCGTCGAGCGCGGAGGGATCGATTGCCTCAAGCTTCTTCTCAAACGCCTTGAGCGCAGCGACCTCACGCTGCACGCTCTCTGCCGAGTAATCCTCAAGCTGCGTGTCGTATTGATGAAGACCCGCACTGGTGCCAGCCGTCGGAGCAAATCTGAAATAGATATCCTGAAAATATTCGTTGCTGAGATAGTCAAAGGTCTGGTTGCCACCATCGGCGGAAAGCTTCTGCGCGTGAACGGATGGGATGATCATGAGGCTGCTCAAGAGTGAAACGGCGAGGAGACGATGAAATATCATGGTGCGCAAAGTGTAGCGCAGATGAGGGCCGTGCCGACACGGGAGCCCTCCACTATCCAGTCGCAGCGTCTTGCGGCCGAAGCATCTCCAGCAGTTCGCGGGTCTCGGCGAGGACAACGTCGGCCTGAGCGCTTGAGAGTGGCCAGCGCAGTGTGCCCTGCGGTGTGAGTTGCGCGCCGTTTTTCGCGTTGCGCGAGACCAGCTTCATCAACGCGCCCACGTTCAATCCCCTGCCGTCCTGTGGTGGCGCTGCGTGCAGCTTCTCGCTGAAGGTGATGTAGAGCATCTCGCGCATCGGCTTCAGTCTGCCAGCCTGCGCTGCCGGAGCATTCGCCGGGCGCACGGCGGCTGTCTCTCGCAACGCGACCGTCGCATTGGTTACGGGGCGACTCGTGGCCGCGCGGCTCGAAAATTGCAGGTTCGCCGTCTGTGGCGCCTGGCCATGGCGTCCTGCGAGCGGCGCGCGCAGCGGCTGCGCGGTGGACCAACTGCCAAAGCCGGGGCGTTGCACATTCGGCCTCGCCGGCGGCGGAGCAGGCGTTGCCTTCTTCGGCTCTTCGACGACGGTTCGCTTGCGCTCGATCTGCGCAATGCCGAGCAGCTCGCAGGTGAGCCGAATCTCTCCGGCGATGAGCAGATGCAGCACGCTCTCCGGCGGCTTGCCGTAGCGGTCTTCCAACTCCGCACGTACCTCGGTGAGCGCGGCCATCGACTCGGCACCGGCGATACGCTTGTACATGCGCAGCCGCTGGCCTTCCTCGGGAATGTAGACGTCGTCGATGCGCAGCGAGATGCCGAGATTCACCGTCACCTGCGGCCGTTCCTCGCGGCCCTCGCCCTTCAATCTGCTCACCGCTTCTTCGAGCATCGTTGTATACATCTCGAAGCCGATCGCTTCGATGTGCCCCGACTGCTCGCCGCCCAGCATGTTGCCAGCGCCGCGTAGTTCGAGGTCGAGTGCTGCAATCTTGAAGCCAGCTCCGAGGTCCGAAAACTCTTTCAACGCCGCCAGTCTGCGCCGCGCAATCTCGGTCAACTGCTGCTCCGGAGGAATCATAAGATACGCGTAGGCGCGGCGATTGGAGCGGCCAACGCGGCCGCGCAGTTGATACAGCTCGCTCAATCCATGCCGGTCCGCGCGGTTGATGATGATCGTATTCGCGCGCGGAATGTCCAGCCCGTTTTCGATGATCGATGTCGCGCAGAGGACGTCATACTCGCCGTCCATGAACGCGAGCATCGTGCGCTCCAGTTCGGCCTCCGGCAGTTGTCCGTGACCAACCACTACGCGTGCCTGTGGAACCAATTCGCGGATCTTCGAGGCCAGCTCGTAGATCGTCTCCACGCGGTTGTGCACGAAGTACACCTGGCCGCCGCGCTCCAGTTCCACCTCGACGGCAGTGCGAATCAGCTTCTCATCGAACTTCGCGACGATGGTCTGGATGGCCATGCGGTCCTTGGGCGGCGTCTCGATCACGCTCATATCGCGCAACCCCACCAGCGACATGTGCAGGGTGCGCGGAATCGGCGTGGCGCTCATGCTGAGCACATCAATTTGCGCGCGCATCTGCTTCAGCCGTTCCTTGTGGCGCACGCCGAAGCGCTGCTCCTCATCGACCACCAGCAGGCCGAGGTCCTGAAACTTCAGCCCCTGCGAGAGCAGCGCGTGCGTCCCGATGAGGATGTCCACCTTGCCTTGCGCGGCGCGTTCTAGAACATCCTTCTTCTCCTTCGCGGTGCGGAAGCGCGAGAGCATTTCGATGACCACAGGGAACTTGCTGAAGCGTCGTTTGAAGCTCTCGAAGTGTTGGAAGCAGAGCACGGTGGTGGGCGTGAGCACGGCGACCTGCTTGCCGTCCTGCACTGCCTTGAAGGCCGCGCGCATGGCGACCTCCGTCTTGCCGTAGCCGACGTCGCCGCACAGCAGCCGGTCCATTGGCTGCGTCGATTCCATGTCAGCCTTGATGTCGGCAATCGCGGCGAGCTGGTCATCGGTCTCGTTGAAGTCGAACGCGTCCTCGAACTCGCGCTGCATGTTGCTGTCGGGCGAAAACGCTGTTCCCACCGCCGCTTTGCGCTGCGCGTAGAGCTTCAACAGCTCCTCGGCCATGTCCTCCATAGCCTTCTTCACGCGCGCCTTGGTCTTGGCCCACGCAGGATTTCCCAGCCGGTTCAACTGCGGCGCAGGTCCGGTTTCAGTCGAGCGATATTTCTGAATCAGATCCAGCCGCGTCAGCGGGATGTACAGCTTCGCTTCCTCTGCGAAGGTGAGAATCATCAACTCGAGTTGTGATCCATCGGGCTGCTCAATCGTGCGCAGGCCGTCGTAGCGCGCAATTCCGTGCTCGACGTGCACGACGAAATCGCCGACCGCAAGATCGCGAAAATCCGACACGAATGCTGCTGTCTTCGACTTGCGGCGGGCAGGTCTCGCCATCACATCCGCATCGTCGTTGATGTCGTTCGCACCGATGATGACAACCTGCCGCGCCGACCGATGCTCAACGCCCTGCACCTGCACGCCGTTGGCAATCGCCGCGCGCACAATCACCGGGGTGCGCAGATCGCCTGCGTGATAGCTTGCCTCGGTGTACACCGACGCAGAGCCACCATGTTCGGTGCGCGAGCCGATGCGGTAGGCAACGCCATACTCCTGCATCAGCCCCGCGAGGCGCTCGACTTCGCCCTGATTCGGCGCGGCGACCAACACGCGTGCTTCGTTCTCCATCAGCAGCTTCAACTGATCGATGAGCGCCGGAATGGAACCGTGAAAACGCATCGTCGGACGCGTTGCAAATTCAATCTCACTGGCATCGCTGCGATCGCCATCGAGCACATCGACGGCACCAAGCTGGTCCAACTCGAAGCCGCAGTACGCCTGCACACGGTCCTGCAACTCCCAGGGCGAAAGATAGAGATCGCCAGGGCTCACCAGGGACCCAATTCCCGAGCGCTCATGGCGCTGCTCGACCTTGTTCCACCAGCGCTCGCCCTGGTTCTCCACCATCGCGGGCTCCTCGATCATCACCCGCGTTTGCGCGCCCATCAGTTCCAGCAGCGACGACTTCGCGCCGGCCACCGCAGCGTAAAACTCCCAGCCAGGAAACACTGTTGCCTCGCCGGTCTGCGCTGCCGCATGGGCAACGTGGTTCACCAGTTCGGCAGGCTCCTCGCCTCCTTCGAGCGCGGCGCCTGCCATTCCGCTGCGCGTCAGGCGGGCGTTGATGGAGCCGAGCAGAGCTTCGGTCGCCGGTGTTTCGGTCAGCGGCAGCAGCAGAATCTCATCCACTGCCGAACTCGACCGCTGCGTCTCGGGATCGAACCTGCGCATCGACTCAATCTCGTCACCGAAGAAGTCGATGCGCACGGGCCGCTCCATCTCCGGCCCATACACGTCGAGGATCCCGCCGCGCATTGACAACTGCCCGGGCATCTCCACCACATCCACGCGCGTGTAGCCGACCGATAGCAGATGCTCGACCAGCATCTCCGGCAGATGTTCCTCGCTGGTGCGCAGCCGCAGCGCCAGCGCTGCGTAGTAGTCGCGCGAGAACAGCTTCATGCACGCAGCTTCTACAGGCGCAATCACCAGCTTCGCCGCACCACTTGCGAGCTTCCACAGTGCCGCTGCGCGTTGCTCCTGAATCTCTCCATGCGGGGATAAATTTTCAAACGGCAGGACATCATGCGCCGGAAGCCGCAGCACCTCCTCGACGTCGAGAGCGCCGGTAATTTCGCATGCCGCCAGCACCGTTGCGTGCAGCGCCTCGGCTGCCTTGTTGTCGGAGACGAGCACCAGCACGGATGCGTGTTGGCCATGCGCGGCTTGCGCAGCGCGCACAAAGTACGGAAGGTAGAGCGCCCGCGCCGTCGCCGTAAGGCCGGACACACGTCTCCGACCCGTGCCGCCCGCCAGATGGCGACGCGCACGCTCGAAGGCGGCGGAGTGCTCCAGGTCCGCCATCAAATCGCGGACGAAGGGAAGAATCATGCAGTCTTCAGTCTATCAACGAACGCTGTCACTGCTCGCTGACGGCCTCATCGGCGCTGGTTCTGCTCAGGATCGCCTGCCCGTATTCCAGCAGCGTCACCATCACCACGCCGCCGCAGATATTGCCCGCCACCGCAGGCCCGAGCCACAACGGGTAAGCCGCCCAGGGCAGTTGATGCGTCAGTACGGCCGTCAGAATCTCGCCCGATGTTGCAATGCAGTGAGCGAAGCTCCCCAGTCCGACCACGAACGTCAGCGCCCAGATGATCATCACCGAGCCCGTAATCGAGTGCGAGCCTGAGACCAGCCAGGCCGCCGTTGCGATGATCCATCCAGCCACCACGCCGCTCCAGAAGATGGCGCTCGGCGGTTGATGGACAGCCGCCAACCCGAGGCCTGCGATCGCCTGCACCACGTCGGGAGGCAGTGCGCGTGTGAGCCCCGCGAGCGAGGCAAACGCAAGCGCACCGAGCATGTTCGACGGCAACACCGTCGCCCACAGACGCAACGTGTTCCAGATCTGCTTCGGCTCGGTGAGCACCAGTGCCACCGGGTACAGCGTGTTCTCCGTAAACAACTGCGACCGACCGAGGATGACCACGATGAACCCCAGCGGATAAAACATCCGGGAGATCACGAAGGTGCCCGGTCCGCTGCCCAGTTTTGCCAGAATGATCCCCACACCCAGCGCCGACAGCCCCATGAGAATTCCGCCAATGAATCCTGAGATCGCCAGCGACATGCTGGAGCGCTTCAACTCTTCCTTGGCGTTCTTCGCCACCTGCTGATAGATCTCATGGGCACTGGGCCGCGAGAGATCCTTCTGCAGCGATGCAGAGCCATCGGCCTTCCCTCCCGATGCGCCGACGGGCTCGTCGGTTGCCACCCATCCGCTCTCGGGCTTGCCCTCTGGAACCGCGCTCTTGTTCTCTTCGGCCATGCACGTCCTCTCCGATACTTGAAGGTGAGATGCAGTCTTTTGCGCAGCTATCGACCGCTGCGTTGATAAAATCGAAGCAAGATGCCCGCAGCCTTCGCACTTTCGCCCGATATCCTCGCTAAGTACCAGCCCGTCATCGGTCTGGAGGTTCACGTCCAACTGCTTACGCAGTCCAAGGCCTTCTGCGGCTGCAGGAACGAATACGGTGGCGAACCCAACACGCATGTCTGCCCTGTATGTCTCGGCCTGCCCGGCGCGCTGCCTGTGCTGAACAAGCAGGCAGTTGAGTTCGCGGTGCTCGCTGCGAAGGCCATCGGCTGCACCATTCGTGAGACCAGCATCTTCTCGCGCAAGAATTATTTTTATCCTGATTCGCCCAAGGGCTATCAAATCTCGCAGTTCGACAAGCCGATCGCCGAGCATGGGATGATCGTTGTTCCCGACGCAAATGGTGCGCCCAAACGCATCGGCATCACGCGCCTGCACATGGAAGAGGACGCCGGCAAGAGCCTGCACGACGGCTTCGCGGACTCTGCCACGCGCACCTACATCGACCTCAATCGTTGCGGCACGCCGCTGGTCGAGATCGTATCCGAGCCCGACCTCCGCACCCCTGATGAAGCCTTCGAGTACCTCACGAAGTTGAAGGAGATTCTGCTCTACACCGGCGTCTCCGACTGCAACATGGAAGAGGGCAGCCTGCGCTGCGACGCGAACGTCAGCGTGATGCTGAAGGGTGCGGAGAAGTTCGGCACCAAGGCCGAAGTCAAAAACGTCAACAGCTTTCGCTACATCCGCGCAGCGCTGGAGTACGAGATCGAGCGCCAGATCGGCGTGATCGAAGAGGGCAGCCGCGTGGTGCAGGAGTCGCGGCTGTGGAACAACGCCGAGGGTCGCACGTACTCCATGCGCAGCAAGGAGCAGGCCCACGACTATCGCTACTTCCCCGAGCCCGATCTTCCGCCGCTGGTCGTCGGAGCGGAGTGGCAGCGGCAGATTCTCTCCGCCATGCCGGAGTTGCCCGAAGCCCGCCGCGCGCGCCTCGTCGCAGACTATGGCGTCAGCGCGCAGGACGCGGCCACGCTCACTACCGACCGCAATCTGGGAGACTTCTTCGAGCTCGCTGCAAAGTCGGCGAAGTCACCCAAACGTGTCGCTTCCATTTTGTTCAGCGAGATTACGATGCGCCTTCGCGCAGCCGAGATTACGCTCGATAAAAGTCCCATCTCGCTCGACGGTCTGGTTCTCGCTGCCGACCTCACGGAAGGTGGCGAGATCAGCAGCAAGCAACTCAAGCAGCTCCTCGATAGCTGCTTCACCGAGGGCCGCGACTTCGTCTATATCTACGATCGCGACAAGCCGCAGCAGATCTCCGACACCTCGGCCATCGAAGCCATGATCGATGAAGTGATCGCCGCGAACCCCGCGCAGGTTGCGCAGTTCAAAGGCGGCAAGCGCACGGTAGCAGCATTCTTCGTCGGCCAGGTCATGCGCTTGAGCAAAGGTCAGGCCAATCCTGCGCTGCTGAATGAATTAGTAGTGAAGAAGCTCGACGCGTAGCAGCATCTCAACTTCATGTGCACTCTCCGCAAGCTCGCGCTGCTCTGCACACTCTTTGTCGCGTCGGGTTGTCGGCGCGCCTACGTTGTGCCCGAGACGCCGATGCCGCCCAACACCATCCTGCTCTCGCAGATGATGCGGCAACTCTCCGCGCGGCCGGGCTTCATCGACACACTGCTCGGCGAGATCGACAAATATGGAAAGGTGGGGCCCGCGCTGCTCACGCCCGCGCTCTTCGACCAACTGCGCAGGCTCATCCTCGGCAGCGACTGGCAGGGGCTCGACCGCTTTCCCGGATGGACCATGCGTGCAATCAACCCCACAGTCCAGGCCGTCGGCGCCATCGTGGGTGGAGATCAGAAGCGCGCCGCAACCGCCGTTGAGCCCGGCACTGTAGCCAGCGATGCCCACACGCGCGAGTACCTCGACCTCGGCCCCTACTCGCTCAGCAAGGCGGGGACTCTCTCGCTGGACGAGCCCTCGGCGCTACCGCCGTTCAGCACGCAGGGCATCGTCACCAATCTCGACGGCATCGTGCGTGGTGATGGCCCGAACGATCTCGCTCCGGAGCACGCCGAATCACAACGCCTCGCCGACGTCCTCAACCGCCTGGCCGCCAACAAACTCGAAGAGGCGGAGCCCTTCTCAGCATCGATACGCAAAGCGCCAGGCAATACAGGCCGCGCCGAGGGAATGATTTCCGGAACAACTACGCGTGTCAGCTCAGTACAGACGTACACCACGCCACAGGACGTAATCGCCGAGCTAATCAATACCGGCCACACCGTCACCGTCGACGACGCGCG
Source organism: Acidobacteriota bacterium (assembly GCA_021778845.1). GTDB lineage: Bacteria > Acidobacteriota > Terriglobia > Terriglobales > Acidobacteriaceae > Granulicella. The sequence continues at coordinate 67,026 of JAJYBU010000012.1, read as the reverse complement.
CTACTTCGCCAACTTCGCGCACCTGCACTATAACGGCGAAGATGTCATGGCGCCCTTCTGGCTCGATTCGCAGATCATCGTGCCGCACTCCGGCGGCCGCCATCTCCTCGTGCCAGCGGCGCATGCCGAGTATGAGTGGCACATACATGGCCCTCTCATCAACGCCGACATCAGCTACTACTTCGGCATTGACGGCAAAGCCGAGTGGCGCACCATGGACACCCTCGATCAGCCCTGGGTGCTCAAGCGCAACGCCCACGAGTACACCGGCGCGCAAGCCATCGAGGTCACGCGCCTCGCTGGCCTGATGACGGTCGCCTACGCGCATCTGCACGCCACGCATCCCACTCTTCCCTTCGGCGGATACTACACACTCGGCGTCTGCCAGGACGGCGTCTCCGCCATCGAGCACGCGCTCACCGGCAACGTAACTCTCTTCCCCAATACCGCTGACGCCGCGTACTTTAACGACCCGCGCGACCCAGAGATCAACGCCTTGATCGCCGCGATTCCGAAGGACCGCGACGGCAAGCCGCCCGATCCAGCACGCATCTTCGGGTCACTCCCCACGGCTCCTGCAGCCAATGTTCACGCAGCGTTCAACGCCATCACCATCCCCGGCCTCGCCACCGATCTCAACGCCACCTACGCTGCGTGGCAGCAGGGCAATCTCACGCGCAACCACAGCATGGTGCTCTATATCTCTCTGGCTGTCGGGCTGCTCGTGGCGTTGCTTCTAATTCTCCGCAGGCCACACGCCGGCATGCAGGATTAGCACGCGGCCACAGAGGCAAAGCGCCTGCATGGCTGCGCCCGCTTCGTTTCAGTTGCTTTCACGATAGAGCCATCCACGGTTAGTTGCTCGACGCTTCCATCTCACCCACCTGGGCAACTTCACTGCGAGCGTTCGAATGCCTGCGTGGTCCCGACAGTCCCGGAGCATAGGCGCGGTACACACTGATATGAAAGCACGCCTGCTGAAACTCCTCTTCCACGTCGAGCTTGCCATCCTGCATTAACGGCCGCAGATACAGACGCATCCACGCGATCTCCGCCGTGCTCATCCCATGCTTTCCAAAGTCCATCGCCTCGCCGGTCAAATGCGGCGAAGCCACATCGCCCTCGGTCCCCGCGGCATTGCCATTCACGCGTCGCAGCCTCAGTTGGTAGGAGACGGTCCGCACCGCGGAGTTCACCTGCAGCGGCTCGTGGAAACGAGCGTAATACGCCCCCGAAATATCCGAAGCAAAGCGCACCGTCCACGGCCGCGCGCAGCGGTGATCGCTTGCTAACTCCGGGTTCACGCGCAGGCTCGCACTCACCGGAAAGTCCACCAGCATGCGCTGCGTGCGCATCCGGCGCAGGTCGTATTCATCCTGAATGCGCGTCAGGCCTTCTTCATCGGCGATTAAATTCTGGTGAACAAGAATCTCGCGCGTGCCTCGCATCGGCGGCGGCACCACCAGGCGGCCGTAGCGATAGAGTCCGGGCAGCACCACGGGTTGCTCAACCTCTTCGGCGAGCTCTGCATGCGTCGTTGCCTGGTCTTCCGGCGATGCATTGCGAGTCATTGCGTTTCGCTCCGCTCGCTGCGTTGCTGCGAGCGGAGCGCTCACCAGGTCTGAAGGTGTCTTGCGCTGTCGTGCTCCAGGCCCACGCTGTGCCGCTTCCACACGCGTCGTCTCGACCGGCCGCGCGGCAGCACTCGACGTCGCAGCGCTCGACGTTGTTGCACTCGGAGTGGATGCGTGCGGCCCTGTCAGGCTCACATCCTCATCCGGTTGCGCCACTCCGCTGGCATAGATTCCACTTGCAGGCCCTGCGCTCACACTGGCCGCGCGCACAAAGTCATCGACCGTCAGCGGCTTGTCCGCAACCACGGTGGATGCGGGCGCAACCGCCTGCACGTCCGTGGATTTGTCAGCCGATGCAGCGCTGGATGCAGCACGCACGGGCTCGTCGCTGGCAGCTTGTGCCACGACGTCGTTCTGCTTACGATAGCCGCCCCGTCCGCCGTGTCTGTGCCTTGCGCTTACCCGATGCAAAGTCGCTGGACGACCTGCATTCCGCTGCGTGGCGTGTCTCGCCGGTGCAGGCTTTGCCGAACGGCTGCGGGCTTGATAATGTTTTCCGGCTGCAGGTTTGTAGGCAGCGCCGCCGCTAACGCTGTGAGCATGCGCGCTCACGGCCTTGGTGCCTGGTCGTGCAGCGTGAGTCGGTGTGCGATCGGCGTAGTGCGCAGCAGCCACTTGGCGCACGCGCAGCGGATGCGCTGCCGCCATCGCCAGACCGCCCGCAAGGAACACCGTGAGGCCCAGCGCAAAGCCCAGCATTCTCACGACTGCCCCAGCGCGCGAGGCTCTCTTCGCGCACGCGTCGTGCTCTCTTTGGCCGAGCCCCCACTGCGTCATCATCATCACAACTTGTATAAGGTGGCCGCAAAGCCGCCGAGCCTTTTCAGACTATCGTCCTCAACCTCAGCGCGGTAGTAGCGATTCGGATTCACTGCCGATAACCGCAACCACTCTGTACATTCTCATTTAACAATTTTCCGCTTTGGACATATGTGCCCTTCGCGATACATTGAGTGCATCAAGGAGATTTGCCTCATGCTTCGCAGCCAGCCTGCCGCTGATTCGTCCTACCGACTCCATCGCCTCCATCGCAAGACCGCCGCACTCGCTCTCGCGGCTGCATCGCTCACCGCCGCAGCGCTGCTCTGGCAACCGCGCGGTGTCGCGGCGCAGGCCGACCCCGCTCCCAACTCGCCCGCCTTCTATACGCAGCGGGTGGAGCCGATCTTCGCGGCCAACTGCAATCGCTGCCATGCGGGCGGGCGTCACCGCGGCGGCCTCAACATGGACACCCGGGCGAACCTGTTGCGCGGTGGCCACGACGGCCCCGTCATCGTTCCAGGAAATGCCGCGCAGTCGCTGCTGATTCAATTGATTCGCCACGAAGGTCCTGTAGACGATCCCATGCCGATGCCGCCGCACAGCAGGATCTCTGACGCCGACATCGCCACGGTTACGCAGTGGATTCAGGCTGGCGCGGTGATGCCTTCCAATCCGCAGTAAGGCAGCAAGCAGGAAGCAGGAAATAGAAAGCAGGGAGGCTGTTTAGATCGTTCGCATCAGAGCGACGAGCATCTTCCCCATTTACCTCTCTATTTCCTGCTTCCTAATAACTCCGTGGATACATATGCGATATGCGATCGTGCCACCCCAGCCGGTCGCTGTCGAGCGCCATCCACACCAGCCCCAGGCCCAGCGGGCACGCGGCCAGTGCCGTTGCCAGCACCCTGCGCCGCAGCGCACGTCGGGTGGGATTCTTCTCGCTGAAGGTGCAGTAGGCGAGCCGTGTTGCGCGCATCCCCGGCGTGGCTTCGTTCAGCGTGCAGAACAGCAGTTGGTACAGCAGCGCGAAGATCACCAGCGTGCCCGTGGCCGCACCACCCAGCAAGGGGCGAGGAGCAGTGCGCAGGGCTTGCCCGGCAATCTTCAACGCGACGGCAGAGAACGCTGCGAGCCCGGCTGCGACGCAAAGCGCATCCAGCGCAGCGGACAGAATGCGCCGTTGCAGCGGTGCCGCGAACAGTTGCTGATCGAGCTGAAGTTGCGACTCAATCTGCGGAGAGACGCTGGCGCTGGCCTCTACCGGCGAGCCCGCGCCCAGTAGCAGCCCCTGCCACTCCGGCGCATTCGAGAGCTCGGGCGTCTCGGGCTCCAGCGAGATCTGCGCAGGCTCCACCTCGAAGATGCGAAGCTGCGGCTCAGGTGTGCCATCCGCGCGCAGCGGACCCTCTGCAAGCCGCGGCCGCGCCTTGCGCGAGGCAACCAGTTGCCGTGGAAATTCGATGATATTGCCCGGAATGGATTGAGTCTCCAGCACCAGGTCGGCAAACTCCGGAGCACTGCGAAACTCGATCTCTTCGTCCAGCTCAGCCAGTTCTTCGGCGGCCGCAGGAACTCTTGGCGACGGCGCGTAGAACGTATCGGAGGGAAGGGTGAGGTCCATGTCTCCATGCAGCCGTACCTGCAACGGAGCTGGCTGCATGGTTGCAGAGGATAGTAGCGCGGAAGAGAAGTTGAAGCTCTCTTCGTCGCGCGCTTTCTTCCTCGCGCGTTGGCTTTCTGCGGTTGCGCGTTGGTCTTCTGCGATCACCGCGGTACTCGTTGGCAAAACGTCTTCACGCCGCTCAACCATCTCCAGCAGCGGCAGCTCTTCGCGCATCGCCGGCTCATGGAATAACTCTTCCGCTCCCGCAGGGACAGCCGATTCCGCTTGGGGCCATTGCGCCATCTCGTCCAGAAGTTCACGCTGCGCGGCAGCAAGTGCCTTCGCGTTGCGCGTTGCGATCTCAGCCTCGGCGTGTGCCTTGTCGAGTGCGCGCTGTGACTCTGCGGCAAGAAACTCGCGATAACTCTGGCTCTGTTGATAGCGCGCGGCGACTGCGTCCCGCACGCGTGAAGCGTCCGGATGACCCTCTGCGCGGGCCGCCTCGCGCCGCGCCTGCACCCGGATCACGGCTTGCTCCTCGGCCTGCTCACGCCTGGCCTGCGCCTCGCGGCCTTCCACCACGGCTCGCCGGTTGCGATGCGCCGCCAGCCGCTCTGCCGCCAACTGCTTCAGCACGGCCCCGCCCTCGGTGCCCGTCGACTGGTAGCTCTCGGAGGTTTCTTCGCGTTGCGCCGCACTGCTCATTGTCACTTGTCCTTGCTTCTATTGCCCAAATTTTCAAAACCAAACCAGTGACGTCCAGGAATCGTCTAATCTCGAAACAGTGGACCGTCTCATCCAAGCCTGCGGCACCAACACTTCCAGCGATCGCGCGCGGGGCCATTTCCAGTTGCCGGGAAGAATGTTTCGACTCATCCCTCTGTTCATAAGTACCATCCTCGTCGCCTCGGGTCATCCACATCTACGTGCACAGGGCGTAACGACAGAGGAACCCCCCAGCGCTTCGGTCCCAAATCAGAACATGCCGCAGAGCATCGATCCTCTGTCCCAGAGCACCTCTGCAGCGCAATCTCCTGCCGCCGAGCCCGACCTCTCCACCGTTCCTCACGCATTGCCGCTGCCGCCATCCAAGGCACCCGAGACGGCGATCCTCGAGAGCGACATCCAGTCCAGGCACGGGGACATGTCCTACGCGTTTGGCAAGGTGGTGCTGACCTACGGTGACCACATCCTGCACGCCGACACGCTCACCTACAACCACGCCACCGACGACGTCACCGCCGACGGCCACGTCGAGCTCACCGGCGGCGAGAATGACGAGCACATCGAAGCCACGCACGGCACCTATAACCTGCGCACCGCAACGGGCCGCTTCTACGATGTCCACGGATCGGTGGGCAAGTTTCATGCCGATGCCGCGCCCGTGGTCACTACGACGAACGCCGGCATTGCGTCGGGCAACTCCTCTCATGTCGCGGGCTACCAGAACTCCAATCCATTTCTGTTCGAAGGCCGCATCGTGGTCAAGAGCGGGCCGATGGATTACACCGTGTACAACGGCTCTGTCACCACCTGCCTTCTGCCGCACCCCGACTGGCAGATCGTTGCCAACAAGATCGCCATGAATAACGGCAAGGCGACGGCGGCGTACTCCACCTTCCGGGTGCTCAGCGTGCCGCTGCTGTTTCTCCCCTACGTGTCTCACCCGGTCGACAGCCAGCAGCGCCAGTCCGGGTTTCTGATTCCGGCGCTCGGCTACTCCAGCGCCAGCAAGGGCACCGGTTCAAAGGGCGTCACCGTCGGAGAGCAGTACTACCTGGTGCTCGGGCCCTCCGCGGATCTCACGCTGGGCATCCTCTATTACTCCCTCCGCGGCTACTCTGAAAACGGCAGCTTCCGTTATCGCGGTTCTGATGACAACTACTTCAACGTGCAGTTCTCCGCGCTTCAGGATCGTGGCTTCTATGCTCCCGGCATCAACGCCCAGGGCGCATCGGTGAGCGTGTTCAACAACCAGGGCGGAGTGGACATTACAGCGAGTTTCCACCGCCGTTTCTCTCCCCACGTTCGCGCCGCCGGGGACGCCGAGTACCTCAGCAGCTTCATCTACCGCGAGGTCTTCACCAACAACTTCAACCAGTCCGTCAGCACCGACATCAACTCCGTGGTGTATCTCACCGATCAGAAAAACGGCTACTCCGCCGACGCGCGCGTCGATCGCTACGAGGGCCTGAAGATCGTGCAGACCGACTTCAGCCCCAGCGAAGAGATCAAGATCTACCACGCTCCGTCGATTGACTTCACGGGGCTGGACCACCCCATTCCGGGCACGCCGCTGTTCTGGAGCGTCAGCGGGTCTTCCGCAGGACTGAAGCGCGTGCAGCCAAACTTCGCCACCGCCGGCATCACCTGGCGCTTCGATCTCAGCCCGCAGGTCTCGCTTCCGCTGCGCTTCGAAGGTTGGCATGCGATGGCCACGGCCGGGGTCCGCGAGACCGCCTACAGCCGTTCTCGCGAGGCGCCCTACAGCAGCACCGCCACGCCCATCGAGCAGAGCGTTCCCATCAACCGCATGGACGTCAACTTCACGCTCGACCTGCGCCCGCCCGCCGTTGAGCGCACCTTCACCGTGCCCGCCCGCTGGCGCCGGATCTTCGGTGACCAGGTCCGTCACACCATCGAGCCCGAGATCACGTATCGCAACGTCCGCGGCATTAGCAACTTCCTCAACGTCCTCCGCTTCGACACGATCGATCTCGCCAGCGACACCAACGAACTCCAGTACGGCGTGACCCAGCACCTTTACTTTCGACCCCACACGTCGAAGCCCACTCCCGCGAAGCCCGGCTGCCCGGCAACGCCGTCTCCGGCCAACGCTTCGACCTCCGGCTTCGGCAGCGCCTCTCAGCCCACGCCGGCAGCAGACGCTCTCAATCCCGACGAGCGCGCCAGTCCAGACGTGAACGGTGTTGCCAACGTTGCGGCCGCCGCGCCCGACCTGCCCCTCCGCACCCATCCCCGCAAGCCCGACCCCTGCGCTCCCTCCACCGCCCTCCCGCCGCAGCAGGAGTGGTTCAGTTGGGTGCTCACCCAGAAGCACTTCTTCGATCCCACCTTCGGCAACGCCGTCATCGATAAGCGCCGCAACATCTTTGACACTACGCTGGACTTCTCCGGCATCGCCTTCCTCACCCGGCCGAGCAATACCTCTCCGCTCAAGTCCCGCATGCGCTTTCGTACCTCCAGCCATGCCGACATCGCCTGGGACTTCGACTTCGACACCCGCAGCAAAAAGTTCCTGAGCTCGAACACATTCCTCGACCTGCACCAGGGTCGCTTCTTCGGCGGCTTCTCCTACGCACGCCTCAACGCTCCCGGACGGACCTACTCCGAGGTCGTCAACTACACCACCAACATTGTCACGGCGCTCACCTCGTCTCCCATCGCAAACTTCTCGCAGACGCGTTTTCTGCTGGGCTACGGCGAGCCCAACCAGGCCGGCCTGTCCAGCGCCGTCTCCGCCGGCATCGACCTTAGCCACGGCAGCGCCCAGTACATCAGCGTCCAGGCCAACTACAACTGGAACTGCTGCGGCCTCGCGGTGGAGTATCGCCGTTACAGCCTCGGCACAATCCGCGACGAGAGCGCCTACAGCTTCAACTTCACCCTGGCCAACATCGGCACCGCCGGCAGCCTGCGCCGCGCCGAATCCCTCTTCTAACCGCAATCCGCCCACACCTATTTCATCCCGGCGAACGGGGTGCCCCGGGTCCGGATTTTCGGACCCGGGTGTATGCTCTGCCCATACCGACCGGACTCGTACGACTCCACCACACAGGCAATCTGCACTTCATCACCTTCATCTGCCACGGTCGTCGCCCGTACCTGCAAACACCCTCAGCTCGCACTCTGGTTGAAGATGCCTTGGAAAGAACACGCATCCGATGTAGCTTCTGGATCACCGGCTACGTAGTCATGCCCAACCGCGTCCACATCCTCATCAGCGAGCCCGAACACAAGACCATCGCCGACGTGATGAAGGCGATCAAGCTCTCCGTCGCGCTTCGACAAAACCGACGCCCATTCTGGGAGCAGAGGTACTACGACTTCAACGTCTTCACAGAAGAGAAGCGCATCGAGAAGCTCCGCTACATGCACCGCAATCCGGTCGAGCGTTCCTTCGTCCAGAAGCCGGAAGACTGGCTGTGGTCGAGCTTCGACCATTACGCGACGGGCAGCCTGAGAGGGGTTGAAGTGGAATCGCCTTGGACTGCGTTGCGCAGGCAGCGTGCAGCCGAGGCCCGGGTTCCAGAAGCGGGACCCGGGGCACCCCCATGGCCGGATCCACCATATGGTCAGCCTGAACTGCGATAATCAAGGCATGTTGTTTACCCCTCGCCGTCTGGCCCCCCTCTTCCTCGCCGCCATCCTCACCTCGTTCGGCTGCCGCGCCCAAATTCCTGCTGCGACAAAGATCGAGACCGGCGCGCAGTTGTCTCCCGCGGTCGCGCATCGCGTTGACGTGCTGCTTCGCGAGAAGGCGCAGCTCCCGCCCGGATCGACCATCAGCATCGGCCCCGCGCAGCCCTCGGACATCCCCGGCTACCACACCATCACCGTCACTCTCACAGCCGACGACAAGTCCGCGCACCCCATCAACTTCCTCATCTCCGACGACGGCAAGACCATCGCGCAGTTCATCAAGTACGACATCTCCGCCGACCCCCGCACCATGGTCTCCGACGCCGGCCGTCCCTTCCGCGGCGGCCCGCCCACCGCGCCCGTCATCATGGTCAACTTCGACGACCTCGAGTGCCCCTTCTGCGCCCGCCTCCACCAGACCATCTTCCCCGCCATCACCAACCGTTACGGCGACAAGGTCCGCATCGTCTACCGCGACTTCCCGCTCGACCAGCATCCCTGGGCCATGCACGCGGCCATCGACGTCAACTGCCTCGCCGCGCAGTCCCCTGAAGGCTATTGGAGCCTCGTCGACTACATCCACACCCACGCCGAGGACATCGGCAAGGATCCGGCAGCCGCCACGCCCGGCGACGCCAAGTCCGACAAGCCCGCGCACACCCTCGACCGCGCCATCACGCAGCTCGACAAACTCACCCGCGATCAGGGCGCTGCGCATCACGTGGACGCCGCCACGCTCAACGCCTGCATCGTCAAGCAGGATCCCTCCGCCGTAGAAGCCTCCAAGCAACTCGCCAACTCGCTGCACGTGGAGTCCACGCCCACCATGTTCATCAACGGCGAAAAGATCGAGGGCGCGCTACCCATCGACTACATCTTCGGCGTGATCGACGACGCCCTGCGCTCCGAGGGAATCACTCCACCGGCACCCCCCGCAGCCACGTCGCCAGCATCCCCCGCCCCGACGAAATAGCCAACCCTGCACGACAAGCGCGACCCCGCGTCCAAATTCACGGACCCGGGGTCTGCCAACGGCCCTCTCAGCAAACGTCGGGGGCCCTGTGCTTGATACTTTGTGGGGCTCGCGACGACGCGAGGGGCGGAACTCGCTGTTCCCAAAAATAATTTCGTCGAAAACAGCCCAAAACTCGCGTGTCAACCCCCTCGCCGCCCCAATCTGCACAAAACCCCTGTGAACACTGCCGATTTCTCTCTCGCCAACCTGGCATAGTTACCCCCGCCGCGCGCGTAAAATTTAACTAGACCCATCCCCATCAAGCCCCCGCACCAGCTCCGTCGCCCTGTAGGCGAAGCCTCCCGCCGTCCGCGCAGAACCTAACCTCAACGAATGGAATAGCTTACCCGCAACCCTCCTGAATGGAATACTTTGCAGCCAACCCCCCCCGCAACTCACCTGAATGGAATACTTTAGACGAAAAAGTATGGGGGGGGAGGGGAGGGGGGCGTGCGGGCGTTCCCGGCCAGCAGCGGCACAGCGGCGGCTCGCACCTCGTTCGCATCGGCCAATCGGAATCAGGGGGGCTCAGAACGAGCACTGGCAACCGTCGGACCAGACGCCCGTCCCGAAGTACACTAGTAGGGTTGCGCATCCGCGCCCCAACCATACTGGAGCCGTATTTGAAGATCGTTCTCGCAGAAAAGGTCTCACCCGCCACACTCGCCATCTTCCAGGAAGAGCCCGGATGGAACGTCGTCACCGCTGACCAGATCGCACCCGGCGGCCTGCCCGCGGAGCTGGCCGACGCCGACGCGCTGATCGTCCGCTCGGCGGTTCAGGCCGACGCCGCCCTGCTCGCCGCCGCGCCGAAGCTGCGCATCATCGGCCGCGCCGGCGTGGGCGTGGACAACATCGACGCCGACGAGGCCACGCGCCGCGGCATCGTTGTGATGAACACCCCCGGCGCCAACGCGGTAGCCGTCGCCGAGCTCACGCTTGGCCTCATGATCTCGATGGCCCGCGGCATTCCCCGCGCCAACGTCACCATGCACGCTGGAAAGTGGGAGAAGAAATCGTTACAAGGTTCAGAGCTGCGCGGTAAGATGCTGGGCATCATCGGTCTCGGCCGCGTTGGGCTGGAGGTTGCCCGCCGCGCCCAGGCCTTCGGCATGACGGTCATCGGCTACGATCCGTTCATCGCTCCCGTCATCGCGCGCGAGAATCAGGTCGCGCTGCTGTCGCTCGAAGAGGTGCTCTCCAGTTCCGACTTCCTCTCGCTGCATGTCGGGCTCACCCCGCAGACCGAGGGCCTTATCAATCAGAAATCGATCGCCACCATGAAGAAGGGCGTTCGCATCGTGAACTGCGCGCGCGGCGAGCTCATCGTTGACGAAGCGCTCGCCGAGGCACTCGCCTCCGGCCAAGTCGCCGGAGCCGCGCTCGACGTCTTCCGCAAGGAGCCGCTGAAGGAGTCACCCTACTTCTCGCTGGACAACATCCTGCTCTCGCCGCACATTGGCGGCTCCACCGACGAGGCTCAGGAGGCTATCGGGATTCAGCTCGCCAACCAGGTTCGCGACTACCTCAAGCTGGGCGTGGTGCAGAACGCCATCAATGTCGCCTCGCTGACGGAAGAGGAATACGCCGAGCTCTCGCCGTATATCGAGATGGCATCGCGCCTCGGCCAACTGCTGGGCCACGCCGGCGGCACCGGCAGCAGCAACACCGCGCTGGGCAATATCGAGAGCATCTCGCTGACCTACAACGGCCGTCTCGCACAGTTGAAGACCGAGATGATCCGCAACGCGGCGATCGCCGGGGTGCTGCACGGCGCCGACGGCGTCAACCGCATCAACGCCTATGCCGCCGCCGCAGAACGCGGCCTGCGCGTGCAGGAGGACAAGCGCGAGCAGATCTCCGGCGGCACCGGCGCGACCCTCCGCCTGACCCTGCACTGGACCCGCAAGACCGCTGGTGGCGACGAGCAGGGCACGTGGACCGGCCTCGCGACCGTGCTGCATGGTCACTCGCCGCGGCTGCTCAGCTACGATGGCATCGACATCGAGGCAGAGCTCTCCGGAACGCTCGTCATCATCCGCAACCAGGATGTTCCGGGCGTCATCGGACGCATTGGAACGATCCTCGGCGAAGCGAAACTCAATATCGCCAGCTTCGCGCTCGGCCGCGCCAAACCCGCCAAGGGTTCGGCAGCCGGCGCAGGCCACGCTCTTGCTGTCGTGCAGTTGGATATGACTCCATCCGGCGGCCCAACCTCCATCCACCCCGAGCTCGAGCAGGCCCTCATCGCCCTGCGTCAGGTGGACGCGATTACCAGCGTCCGCACCGTCGAACTCGGGAAGTTGTAAACTTAACAGGCTGCGAACATTACCCCGCAGCGTCAGGAATCCGTCCCCGATGCCTAAGTCCGCCCGCACGATCAGCTTTATCCTCGCGTCCGCGCTCGTCCTCCTCGCCGGATGCCATAAAGGCCCTCAGCAGGGGGTCGTGGCCACAGTCAACGGTCATCCAATCTTCCAGACCGATGTTGATAAGGCGTACAGCGCTCAACTGGCGACGAATCCGCAGCAGCAGACGCCCTCGCCCGACCAGGCCGACTCGCTCAAGCTCAACATCCTGCATACGTTGATCATCGAGGGAATCATCGATCAGCGCGCCGCCAAGGAGGGCCTGACCGCCACGGATGCAGAGGTCGACGCCAAGCTCGCGGAGATGAAAGCGCCCTACACAGAGGATCAGTTTCAGGCCAAGCTCAAGGCTGCCAATCTTACCCTCGACGAGCTCAAGCGCGACGTGCGCCGCAGCCTCACGCAGACCAAGCTGCTCAACAAGGAGATCAACTCCCGCATCACCGTTACCGACGCCGATGTGACCAACTACTACAACGCCCACAAGGCAGACTTCAACCTGATCGAGCCCGCATATCACATGGCCCAGATTGAGGTGACCGATCAGGGCTCCGCGCAGGCGGGCAATCTGCAGAACAACAAGGCCACCAGCGACGACGAGGCACGCAAGAAGATCCAGGCCATCAAGAACCGCATCGACTCGGGCGAGGACTTTGGCGAGCTGGCTGCGAACTTCTCAGAGCGCCCGGACACGGCTCCCAACGGCGGAGACATGGGCTTCATTACCGAGACTCAGCTGAAGTCCAATCCCACTATTTATGCCGCTGTGACGAAGCTGAACGCCGGCCAGACGACCGACATCATTGCACAGTTCGACCCCACCACGCACAAGCCGGTGGGCTACTCCATCTTCAAGCTCATCGGCAAGGACGCCGCCGGGCAGCGTGAACTGACTGATCCGCGCGTGCAGCAGAGCATCCGCCAGCAACTCCACGACAGCCGCGCCCAGCTCCTGCAGGCAGCCTATCGGGAGATTCTGACCGACCAGGCCAAGATCGAGAACTTCTTCGCCGAACAGGTATTCAAGAGAGACGCGCAGTAACGTCAACAGGTGCACCGCAGGTCCGACATAACAGGAGAGGGAATCGAAGTGAATGCATCGATAGGGACGCGACTCTCGCTCTGCTGTCTTGGTGTTACGTTGTTCGCTGTGTTTGCCGGATGTCACTCCGCTCCACCGCCCATGCCGCTCAGCCAGTTGAATGCCCAGCAGATGCAGGGGCACGAAGTATTTCAGGCTAAATGCGCGCAGTGCCACGATGACCGCGACTCCGATGCGCTGCACGGACCGTCGATGCTGGGTGTCTTCAAGCAGCAGTACCTGCCCAGCGGAGCTCCGGCCAACGATGACCGCCTGCGGGTTACGATTCTCCAGGGCCATGGCATGATGCCGGGAGTGCCGATGACTATGCAGAATCTCGATGACCTGCTGGCCTACCTCCACACGCTCTAGACGAGATCCATGAACCCAGACGAGTCTCCGCTTCCGCCTAAGACTTCGACGCCCCCGCCTGCCCAGGACGCGGGCTTCGGTGCGCGCCACCTGCCCGGAACACCCGCCGGGGAGAGCAAGGGAATGCTCCCGGGCATGGCGCTGATCGGAATGTATTTGCTGGTGCTGGCGATGCTCAACGCGTTTGCGGCGATGAACGGGACGTTTGGACACAGCGCGGCCAAGTACAGCATCCTCGGTGTTTGCACGCTACTGGTAGTGGGCGTCTTCGGGATGTTGCGTCTGCGCCGCTGGGGATGGTCGCTGGTCACGGCAGGCTGCCTGCTGATGGCTGCCGGATACTTCTACGGCTTCCACCGGACCCATATTCCGCCGTACATCATCAACGGCCTCTTCGCGCTGGTGTTTTTTCTCTATCTCAGCCGGCCAGAAGTCCGTGAGCGCCTGCGCTAGACGTGCTATTTGGCTTCACCTCGGGTGAGCTCGGTACGGATGATGGCGGACGGAAATGCTACAGATGTGCGCCTCCCCTACAGATCGTGATTCGACTGCCTTTCCTGGTTTTTCATGAACTTCCGAAGTTGATGGCTCATCCCGGCATCCATTAGCCAGGGAGTGAGCAGGATGGCGATCGAGGCGAGTGCCAGCACAAGGTCGAGTTTCATATTGGGTTTATCGGCGGTTGCTTCCCAAAACTTTAGATGTCACGCTTCTTGCCCTGAAATGAAACGTTGCGGTAGCGGGAATCAACGCTGCCCAGCAGCACCCAATGCCTTCATCTGGCGAAACCATCTACAATCAAGAGAGCCGATGATGCCTTTGGTCCAATCCGACGCTCTGATCCAGATCGACCTTTCGCCGCGCAGGCCGGTCGCCAAGCCCGAGTGGCTGAAGGCCCGTGCTCCCATAGGCGAGACGTTTCATGACCTCAAGAAGCTGGCCCGCGAGCTGAAGCTCAATACGGTCTGCGAGAGCGCGCACTGCCCCAACATCGGCGAGTGCTGGAACCACAAGACAGCGACGTTCATGATGCTAGGGAATCTGTGCACGCGGCGCTGTGGCTTCTGCGCTGTGCCCAAGGGCAAGCCTGAGCCGATTGATCACACGGAGCCGCAGCGGGTGGCCTATGCGGTGGCGCAACTTGGGCTGGCGCACGCAGTCATTACCAGCGTGAACCGCGACGATGACAACCTTGGCGCAGCACAGGCCTTCGTCAACGTCATCCTCGAGATCCGCCGCCAGTCTCCCGGAACGCAGGTCGAAGTGCTGACCCCCGACTTTCAGGGTGTGGCTGAGGCTCGGCAGATGGTAGTTGCCGCGCGGCCCGAGATTCTGAACCACAACATCGAGACCGTGCCCCGGCTTTACCGGGTTGCAAAGTCCGGCGGCCGGTACGAGCGCAGCCTGGAATTTTTAGCCGAGGCAAAGAGTGAGTCCACGATGCACGAACTGGGCCCGCTCGTGACCAAGACCGGGATCATCGTCGGCATGGGCGAGGAGATGCACGAGCTTCTCGGCGTCTTCCGCGACCTTGCTGACCGCAAGGTGGACATCCTGACGATAGGGCAATACCTGCGTCCAAGCCGCGATCATCTGCCGATGTCCCGCTTCTATACCCCTGAGGAGTTCGCTTTCCTCAAGCATGAGGCGCTCGGCATGGGATTCCGCCACGTCGAGTCTGGTCCGCTAGTACGAAGCAGTTACCATGCCCACGAGCAGGCCCAGTCCACCGGTCTCGTGTTGTAGGTTCCGTCTGACGCGCTAACAACCAAGAGAAACGCAGGCATTGTCGCGCTGCTGCGCCCCGATCAAGAGGGCAGTCCACAGATGGGAACGCACACCCCTGCACTGAGTGCCCATGGGAGCGATGCGCTACGACTGGGTCGTCGGTGGATTCTCAGCCGGGGAGGAGGTTTCCACGTCTGCTTTGGCGAAGGCGTGGGGCGCTGTGGGAGCTGCGCCGTGGTCTTTGCTGAGGGACTCGTTGGCGGCGGTCATGGTTTTGCCGCCGAGGGCGCCGGTGACGGCTGCATCCATCATGAGCTCTGCGAAGCGGCGGGTAGCACGGTCGAGTTGCTCGATGCGCTGGCGGATGAGCTTGTGGTCCTTGCTGCGCAGAGATTGCTTGAGCTCGGCGGCGGCGGCGGCGATGACGGCGTGCTCGTCTGGGGTGAGCTGCTGCCAGGCGGGGGATTTCTCGCCCTTGGCGACGGCTTCGAGGATGGTGCGGGCTTCGTTGGCGGCCTCGATGAGCTGACGGGCGGTGATGTCGTCCTCGGCGTGGTCGAAGGAGTCGAGGATCATGGTTTCGACTTGTTCGTCGGTGAGGCCGTAGGTGGGCTTGACCTCGACCTGCGCGGCCTGACCGCTGCGCTGCTCGCGGGCGCTGACGTGGAGGATGCCGTTGGCGTCGATGAGGAATTTGACCTCGATGCGGGGGAGGCCGGCGACCATGGGCGGGATGCCCTTGAGGTCGAAGCGGGCGAGAGAGCGGCAGTCCTTGGCTAGCTCGCGCTCGCCCTGCAGGACGTGGATGGCTACGTTGGTCTGGCCGTCTACGCCGGTGGTGAAGTGCTCGGTGGCGGAGGCGGGGATGGTGGAGTTGCGTTGGATGATTTTGGCTACGACGCCGCCGAGGGCTTCTATGCCGAGAGAGAGCGGCGTGACGTCCAGGAGCAGGAGGTCGTTGGTGGCCTTGTTTTCTGTGCCGGAGAGGATTTGAGCTTGAACTGCGGCTCCAAGAGCTACGACTTCATCGGGGTTGAGCTCGGTGTGCAGCTTGCGGTTGCGGGCTTCGAGGGAGAACATCTGGGTGACGAGAGCGCGGACGGCGGGGATGCGGGTGGAGCCGCCGACCATGACTACTTCGTCGATCTGGTCGGGGGTGAGCTGGGCGTCCTTGAGGGCCTGCTTGACGGGAGCGGCGGTGCGCTGGATGACGGGTGCGATGAGTTGCTCGTATTGGGCGCGGGTGATCTCTCGGGCATATAAACTGCCACCGGGCAGGGCTAAATGCAGGCGGGTGGAGTCAGTGATGCTTAGGGCTATCTTGGCTTCGATGACGGCTTTGCGGAGCTGCTGAATGGCTTCCGGGTTGGTGGTGACGGCTTGATAGGCTTCGGGGCCGAGGTCGCCGCGGATGTCGTCGAGGGCTACGGCGAGGAGGAGATTGTCGATGTCGTCGCCGCCGAGGTGGGTGTCGCCGCCGGTGGCAATGACTTCGAAGATGCCGTCGTGGAGCTTGAGGATGGAGATGTCGAAGGTGCCGCCGCCGAGGTCGTAGACGGCGATGATGCCGTCTTTCTGCTTGTCGAGCCCGTAGGCGAGGGCTGCGGCGGTGGGCTCGTTGACGAGGCGGAGGACGTCGAGGCCGGCGATGCGTCCGGCGTCCTTGGTGGCCTGGCGCTGGGCGTCGTTGAAGTAGGCCGGAACGGTGATGACGGCGCGCGTTACGTCGGTGCCGAAGAAGCGCTCGGCGTTGTGCTTGAGTTGGAGGAGGATATAGGCGGAGATCTCGGGGGGCGTGAGGGTGAGGCCGCCAACGTTGAGCTTGAGGACTTCGCCGGGCTTGAGGCCGGGAGCGAGATTGAAGGGGAAGTGGGCGAGTTCGGGCTGCACGTCGGCGAGGTCGCGGCCCATGAGCCGCTTGGTGGAGTAGACGGCGTTGGCGGAGTTGGTGAGGAGAACCTGGCGTGCCGCATTTCCAACAGTAAAGCCGTTGGCCGTGTCCTGGTCGAAGGCGACGACCGAGGGGACGATGGGGGAACCGTCCTCGCCGGGGATGACGGCTGGGGTGTCGCCCTGCATGAACGCGATGAGGGAGTTGGTGGTGCCGAGGTCGATGCCGACGACCGGGGCAATGGTGCGGTGGTGGGATGCTGGCTGCTGTTCGGGCACTGCTTCCTCTGCTTTCCGTGGGCGCGGATGGGGTCCCAGGGTGCGGGATCAAAAAAGGTGCGCCAAGAACTATTGTCCTATATCCGACGGATTTTGTCCGAGATGGGGCGATGCGGCACAATGTGGGTGCTGTGGAGGCGGACAGGCTCCGCTGCGGAGGGCGCGTTTTTTGGTTGTGCAGATGAGGGGCTGGGGTGGATGATGTTCGGTATGAACGATATAGGGAAGGTTGGGTCGGTGCTGATTCCCAGTGTGCGGTATCGAGATGCGCATGCGGCGATTGACTGGCTGGAACGGGTGTTTGGGTTCGTGCGACATGCGGTGTATGAGGGGACGGAGGGGACTGTGGCGCATGCGGAGATGAGGTTTGGGACGGGGATGATCATGCTGGGGTCGGCGACGAATCCGGGGCCGCTGACGCGGCTGTATGCGACGCCGGGGGAGATTGGCGGACGGGTGACCTCGCCTCTGTATCTGGTGGCGGCGGATTGTGCTCCTATGTGGGAGCGAGTGAAGGCCGCGGGCGCTGAGGTGGTGATGGAGTTGAAGGAGATGGAGTACGGAGGGAAGGCGTTCAGCGTGCGCGATCCGGAGGGATACCTGTGGTCGGTGGGCGAGTATGATCCGTGGGCGTTTGCGAGCGGAGTGAAGGCATGAGCGTGAATCCGTATGCGGAGATGTTGGGCGGACGCGATGCCGCGAAGGTGATGGCCGAGACGCCACGGCGGCTGGGGCTGGTGTTGGATGGGTTGAGTACGGCGGAGATTGAGGCTCGGCCAGCGCCGGGGAAATGGTGCGTGCGGGAGATTGTGGCACACCTGGCAGACTGCGAGATTGCATTTGGCTTTCGGCTGCGGCAGGCGTTTGCGGGGGAGCGCATGATGCAGCCGTTCGATCAGGATATGTGGGCGCGTATGTACGATGCGTACTCGCTGGAGGGTGCGTTGGAGTCCTTCAAAGCGTTGCGGGCCTGGAATGTTGCGTTTGTCGGTGCAATGAGCGAGGAAGATAAGCGTAAGGCCGTGATGCACCCGGAGCGCGGGGAGATGACGCTCTGGACGATCGTGGAGACGATGGCGGGACATGACCTGCATCATCTGGCGGGGTTGAAGCGGCGCTAGGAGTGGAGATGGGCGGCGGCGGTTTGCTGGCGGGCGAGGTCGGCTTCAAAGTCGACGCGGCTTTGAGCGATGGCGCGCTTGTAGCCGGCGGAATCGATCCAGACTGAGGAGCCTTCGGCCTTCATGCGCGCGAGCTTACTGAGCAGGTCGAAGTAGCTGCCGTGTGAGCTGAGGAAGATGTCGCAGGGGAGCGCGTTGAGAACGTCGAAGGTGTGTGCGAAGTCCTGCGCGATGCCGGGGTAGGAGGCGGGATGGCCGGGGGTGGCGACGAGGCGGTATTCGCTGAGGGCGGTGACGCTGCCTACGATCACGACGTTGAGGGGCTTGCCGTCTTCGATGACCTGCATGGTCCAGGTGGTGCAGCCAGGGGTGTGGCCGGCGGTCTTGTGCGCGGTGAGGGTGATGCCCCCGAGTTGGACGGTGCTGCCGTCGTGGAGGATGCGGTCGACGCGGGTTGGGGGGAAGGTCGTGAAGTGGGCGAAGTCGGTGCGGCCACCGGTTTCGATGGTGGAGACGTCGGCGTCCATGACCATGTAGCGGGCGTGCGTTTGTTGGAGGATCGCGGCGCTGCCGGCGGCGTGGTCGAAGTGGGCGTGGCTGATGAGGAGGATCTTGATGTCGGAGAAGTGAAAGCCGAGTTGCTCGACGCTGTGGCGGATCTGTGGCGGTGAGGAGGCGAGGTTGGAGTTGATGAGGATGTCGCCGGCGGGGGTGGTGATGAGGTAGGAGGCGAGGTCTCGGCTGCCGACGTAGTAGAGGTTGGGGGCGATGCGGAATGGGGTGAGAGGGGTGGTCCAGTCGGGGTTTTGTTGCGCTGGGATCCGGGTGCATGCGAGCACTGAGAGGACGGCGGCCGCGAGATGTATGGATCGGGAGAGCAGGCGCATGGTTGTTTGATACCAGATTGGGATGGGTGGTGGGAGTGATGGATGCGGTGCGGCTGGTGGAAGTGAGAGCTGGCTATTCGAGGGCGGCGATGACGTCCCGGACGAGGTTGCGGATGTAGGTGCGGCGGTTGAGCAGAGCGACCATGGCCTGTTTGGCGGAGTCTTTGGATGCTTCGTTGCTGGTGTCTACGGCAGTGTCCCACGCGGTCCAGAGGGCTTCGAGCTGCTCGTGGGCTTCGGTGAGCATGGCGGTGAATTTAACGCGCGCGATCTCGAGTTGCTCGCGGGCGTCAGGGTCGTCGCCGCCCATCTTCATCTCTTCGAGGGCCATGTTGAGCTCGAAGGCTTCTTCGAGGAGGTCGGGGGGAGCTACTTGCTTTTTGGTGATGCCGCTGGCCTTTGCAAGGTCAGTGGCGGCGCGGGATTGCTCTTCGAGCTGGATGCCCTGGAGGGAGAGCAGGTATTCGGTGCGGAGGATGGGGTCGCGGAGGGTGCGGTAGGCGTCGTTGAGCTGCGAACTGGCGGCGAGCGCGGCCTGCTGGGCTTCGAGGGGCTGACTGGCGAAGCGGTCGGGGTGGAGCTTGCGCGATTGGGCGTAAAAGGCCTTCTCGAGGGCTGCGAGGTCGAGGTGGAGATGCTGCGGGAGGGAGAAGAGGGTGAAGTAGTCGGGGCTCATGTGTTGTTAGAGTACCCGCTGCGCGGGTTGGATGGCATGGGGGCCTCCCCCCGGGGTACTTTTGGGCCTAAAGTCTTGAGGGGAATGGGGATGAGGCCGGACTTGTGGTAGTCCGGCTTCGCCATTCTCGCGGTGAGTGATTAAAAAACGAAGGCCCGGCGGCTGCCGGGCAGGGTGGTTTTGGGTCTACTTCCATTGTACGTGGTTGGGTGGGGTAACTATGCCAAGTTGTTAGTGATTTAATCGCCAGTGTTTATGCGGGTTCTGGCTGTTTTGTGCCGTTGAGGGGGCTTGACAGGTCTAACGACGCTGGCTGTGCTAAGGGCGAAGTGGGTGGTGGCGTGGGGAGCGGGAAAAAGACGGCTGAAGAATCCTGGGTGGGGCGGCGAGCAGATGTATCAGGCGCTGCGCCGAAGCAATTGGGCGGGCTTACACTTAAGGGCATGAAGATGCTGAGAGTGTGGGCGCTGCTCGTGCTGTGTTTGGGGATGGCGAGTGGAGCGAAGGCGCAGGCGACGGCTGCTGCCGGGACGGGCGCCGATGCGGTGTGGAGGAATGATCTGGCTGCGCGGCGGGCGGAGTTAATCAAGCGCAATGGTGCGGGGACGGATGCGGCGCTGCGCGAGAAGCTGGTCGCGATGTATGCGAGCGACCAGGCGGCTCGCGGTGCGGGGACGGGGCATCCGGTGTATACGGCGAAGACGGCGGAGGTGGATCGGCAGTTGACGACGGAGTTGAAAGAGATTGTGGCGCGGCATGGGTGGCCGACGATTGCGATGGTGGGGTATGACGCGTCGAACGACGCGATGGCGATGCTGACGCATACGCCGGACCATGCGTGGCAGGTGTCGTTATTGCCGCGGCTGGAGAGGCTGGCGGGGGAGGGGAAGATCGACGGGTCGGCGCTGGCGACGGTGGTGGATAAGGACTTGATCGGCGAGGGTAAGCTGCAGCGCTATGGAACGCAGTTCAAGGTCGTCGGCGGGAAGATGGCGATGGTAGCGGTGGAGGATCCGGAGGGGCTCGATGCGCGGAGAGCGAGCGTGTTCCTGCCGCCGATGAAGACGTATGAAGAGATGCTGGCGCACATGTATCACCTGCCGGTGAGCGATCAGGTGGCGGGGGTGCGGTAGTTAGGCGGCTACGGAGATGCGCTCGGCAAAGGTGCTGGACTCTGGGATGGGGAGACCGTCGGTGCGCAGCTCTTCGATGTAAATACGGATGCCTTCGCGAATCAGAGTCTCCACCTCTTCGCGAGTTTCAGCAGCTACACCGAGGCCAGGTAGATCGGGGGCGTAAGCTCCCCAGCCGCCGTCTTTACCTTGCTCAATGATGACGAGATAGTCGCGCATCGCTTACTCCTGCTCCAATCCGGCTTGCCTCAGAATACTCTTTACCGTTCCCTCAGGTATGTCTTTGCCACCATGATAGGCGACTATGACGTTTCCGGGTTTTGTTGGATGCTTGTAAATGTGGTGACTGCCACTGGTACGTTTCCAATACCAGCCATCCTGCTCAATGCGTTTGACGATGTCGCGATACTTCATGAGATTCCCCTATTCCTATTGGTTGCTCCAAATAGAAAATGGCACACAGGCCATTTCGCCTATGAGCCATGGCGAATCTCAATTACTGAGTCGCTCAGAATCTCAACTATGAAGTTATTGCCCATCCTGCCTGTTGTCAAACAGTAGTACCAAGGGCTAAAGCTCCATTTACGCGGAGAAGGAGGAGCCGCAACCGCAGGATTTGGTGGAGTTGGGGTTGATGAAGTTGAAGCCCTGGCGCATGAGAGTCTCTTCGAAGTCGAGGACCATGCCGGCCAGGTAGAGGAAGGATTTGGGGTCGACGAAGATGCGGACGGGCTTGGCGCCGCTGGGGTCGTTGGGTGTTTCGATGCCGGCGCCGAAGACGAAGGTGCGGTCGCGTTCGCGGGGCTGGGTGTCGAAGCGGATGTTGTAGCTGAGGCCGCTGCAGCCTCCGCCCTGGATGCCTACGCGGAGACCGCCGGCGTCGGGCGAGATGCCTTCCTTGGCCATTGCGATGCGGATGCGCTTGAGGGCGCTCTTCGTGATCTCGATGGCGGCTTTGGCGCGGGGTTGCTGGCCTTCGGCGGTGAGCAGGGTCATGCCGGCGAGCGGATCCTTGTTGGCGTCGGGCGCGGGAGCGCTCATGGACTGGCTGGTGGTGGTCGAGATGGAGATCGTGGACATAAGCGGTCCTGAGGAGGTGACCCGGGGCGTTGCCCCGAATATGTTGATGCCGGGCTTTCAGCCCTCGGAGCTTCCGGGGGCGGGGACCCAGGCCTTCGGCCCAGGCTGGTAGATGTCGCGCCGTTGGCGCTGAAGCTTGTGAATTCCACCCATGGCAGCGGGGGCTGTCATGGGTGGGGGGCCCCTTGGGAGAAAGGAGGATTAGTGAGCAGCGACCGCTACTGCGGATGCTTCGGCGACGTTGTTCTTCTGCTTCCAGTCGCCGATGGCGGCGCGGATGGCGTCCTCGGCGAGCACGGAGCAGTGGATCTTTACTGGCGGCAGGGAGAGTTCCTTGACGATGTCGGTGTTGGAGATGGAAAGGGCCTCGGCGACCGTCTTGCCCTTGACCCACTCGGTGGCGAGGGAGCTGGAGGCGATGGCCGAGCCGCAGCCGAAGGTCTTGAACTTGGCGTCTTCGATGACCTGCGTCTCGGGATTGACGCGGATCTGGAGGCGCATGACGTCGCCGCACTCCGGTGCGCCGACGAGGCCGGTTCCAACTTCGGCAGAGCTCTTGTCGAGCGTGCCGACGTTGCGGGGATGTTCGTAGTGATCGACTACCTTTTCGCTGTATGCCATGATGTGTGTCCCTCGTGTACTTTTGATGATGCTCCGGTGCGGTTTGATGCGCCGGTTGAAACCTGGCCGGGGCTGAAGCCGGCTGCTAATCCGAATTACTGAGATCCTTCGCTGCGCTCAGGATGACGGCGATCAGAAACACGACGTCGGATGAGACGCAGGCCCTTCAACAGCGAAGGCCCCTCAAACTTAGTGGGCGGCCCACTCGATCTTCGAGAGGTCGATGCCTTCCTTGACCATCTCGTAGAGCGGGCTGAGCTCGCGGAGGTGTTGGACTACGTCGATGATCTTGTCGGCTACGTAGTCGACTTCGGCTTTGGTGTTGAAGCGGCCGAGGCCGAAGCGGATGGAGCTGTGGGCTACGTCGTCGCCGAGGCCGAGGGCCTTGAGGACGTAGCTGGGCTCGAGGGTGGCCGAGGTGCAGGCGCTGCCGGAGCTGACGGCGATGTCGTTGATGCCCATCAGGAGGCTCTCGCCTTCGACGTAGATGAAGCTCATGTTGAGGTTGCCGGGGAGATGGTGCTCCATGTTGCCGTTGACCTGGACGTAGTCGAGGGCGGACTCGAGCTTGTTCTTGAGGTAGTCGCGGAGCTCGGCTTCGCGGGCAGACTCGGCGGCCATCTCGTTCTGGCAGATCTCGCATGCCGCACCGAGGCCGACGATGCCGGGGACGTTGAGGGTGCCGCTGCGCATGCCGCGCTCGTGGCCGCCGCCGTTGATCTGCTCGGCGAGCTGGACGCGGGGGTTGCGGCGACGGACGTAGAGGGCACCGACGCCCTTGGGGCCGTAGAGCTTGTGGCCGGAGATGGACATGAGATCAATGTTGTCGGTGAGGACGTTGACGGGGATCTTGCCGACGGCCTGGACGGCGTCGCAGTGGAAGATGATGCCGTTGTCGTGACAGAGCTTGCCGATGGCCTGGACGGGCTGAACGACGCCGATTTCGTTGTTGGCGTACATGATGGAGACCAGGATGGTCTTGTCCGGGCCGTCGGTGACGATGGCGCGCTGGAGGTCTTCGAGGTCGATGAGGCCGTCGGCCATGACGGGGAGATAGGTGACGCGGAAGCCGGACTTTTCGAGGCGCTTGCAGGTGTCGAGCGTGGCCTTGTGCTCGGTGACCTGGGTGATGATGTGGTTGCCGCGCTCGCGGTACATCTCGGCCGCGCCCTTGATGGCGAGGTTGGTGCTCTCGGTGGCGCCGGAGGTGAAGATGACTTCCTTGGCGGTCGCGCCGATGAGACGTGCGATCTGCTCGCGAGCCTTCTCGACGCCCTGCTCGGCTTCCCAGCCGAAGGAGTGGTTACGCGAAGCCGCGTTGCCAAAGATGCCTGTGAGGTAGGGCATCATGGCATCGAGAACGCGCGGGTCGAGCGGCGTCGTCGCGTGGTTGTCCATGTAGATGGGCAGCTTGACGCCGGGGGGGAGAGGGTGGGTCGACTGGGTGACGTTCATTCCGATGGTTTCAGCCATGATGTTCTTGCTCCTAAAATGTCGCGCTGTGCGCTTGTGCTCAGTTTTCAGTTTCAGTTCTCAGTTTGTTGTGAAAGCGCTGAGAACGATGGTGCTAGCGTTCGATGTTGACCAGGCCGCCGGCCATTGCCGCGGGGAGGTGATCTGCGGGTTCGATGAGATCGGCGACACTGATGCCTGAGAGCAGGGTGGTGATGCTGTCGTTGACTTTGCGCAACGGCTCTTTGATGGTGCAGTGGCCGGCGAGGTCGCAGGCTCCGTGAATGGTGATGCAACTGGTGATGAAAAGCGGGCCGTCGATGGCGCGGATGACCTCAAAGGTGGAGATGTCGGCTGCGGGGCGGGCAAGAGCGTAGCCGCCATTGGTGCCGGCGTGGGAGATGAGGAGGTTGGCGCGGGCGAGGGTCTGGAGGATCTTGGCGAGGAGTTGCGGAGGAATATGGTAAGCCTCGGCGATATCCTTTGCGGAGCGGGCACCGGAGAGATTGAGGTCGGCACCGGCCTGCTCGGCGAGAACGGCTTGCTCGGCAAGATACTTGAGGGCCATGAGGCCGTAGTCCGCTTTTTTGGTGAGCCTAAGCATGGATGGATCCGGGGGGGATGTGGCGCGGAAGAGAAGCCGCGCAGACTTCCACCAAAGTCAGTGTACGGAATTGCGGGTCTGGAAGCAAGACCAAAATGGTCGTAGATTGAGGGATGGGTTTCGCACGGGGAAATCGGCTACCATGGCGTATCCCCGGACGTGACGTCCCAGCGGTTTTGAGCGTTTGTGACTGCATTAAGACAATTTCGCGCTGCACCCAACCTGCTGACGATGCTGCGGCTGTTTGTGCTGCCGTTTCTGGTGATTACGATCCTGAACCGGCACTGGGGCCTGGCGTTTGCGCTGCTGTGGGTGGCGGGGGTGAGCGATGGGCTGGATGGGCTGCTGGCGAGGGCGCTGAAGCAACGCACCAAACTGGGCCAGTATCTGGACCCGATCGCAGATAAGCTGCTGCTGAGCACGATGTTTGTGGTGCTGACGCATGTGGGGGCGATTCCGCGGTATGTGACGGTGCTGGTGCTGAGCCGGGATATTGGGATTCTGCTGATTGCGACGCTGCTGTTCGCGACCAATACGCTGCGAAACTTCGAGCCGAGCAAGCTGGGGAAACTGAATACGCTGGTGCAGATTCTGGGCGTGCTGACGGTGATGACGTGCGAGGTGATTCCGCGGTCGGGATTGGGAGAGTTGCGGACGGCGCTGCTGTGGGCGATTGCCGGGCTGGCGCCGGTGTCGGCTGCGGAGTATGCGTGGATTGTGATTCGGCGGGTGGGGGAGCCGGTGGGGGTGGCGGCGGGGCGGTAGGGCGGAGTTGCCGAAAATATCGTATTTCATGAACCTAGCGAATCGTAGACTAGTAGCCAGTGAGGACACAGTGACTAGCTTCAAGGACACGAGCGAATTGGTCGGCTCCTGGACCCTGATCGAAGGGCGGATGGTGGAAGATGAAGCCTCAGTCCTGATTAGGCAACTGACTGCCAACAGATTTCAAAGGATTGCTCTTGCTGCGAGCGGATGGGAAATCCTGTACCAAGATCCTCAAGATCAACGGTTCTGGGAGCTTTATTTTCCCCATGGCGACATGCAGGGCGGCGGTCCAATGGCTTTGCGGGTCCTGAGCGACGAGGCAGCAAAGCTCAAGTACGGTGTGCCTTCCAGCACCCTCTAGCTTTTCGGCACGGCCAGTCTTTCCTGTAAGTCGGGTTTTGGGAAACTTCGATCCTCGGATCACAGCGGACTGCTGTTGCTGGCGGGAGAGGTTGCGGTGGGGGTGAAAGTCAAGATACACTGAAACGACGCACCAGAGGCGCGTAGCTCAGTTGGTTAGAGCGCTACCTTGACACGGTAGAGGTCAGCGGTTCGAATCCGCTCGTGCCTACCACTCACCCCGTAGATGTCTGGGATATCGAGACCGAGCAAGGGTCGTTGATGACGTGGAGTTCTCTGGAAGTTTGCGGAATAAGTTTTGATCTTTGGAGTGATGTCATGGCACAGGTATGTGAGCTTTGCGGCAAGGGGCCGCAGTTTGGTAACAACATCTCGCACGCGAATAACGTAACTCGCCGGCGCTGGAACCCGAATCTACAGTCGGTGAAGGCAGCTGCGCCGTCGGGCGGCGGGACCAAGCGAGTCAGGGTCTGCACCACCTGCATCAAGAGCGGCAAGGTTATCAAGGGCTAAGCAGTAGCGAGTAATGAGCAAGGAGTAGAGCGGTTGGGTTGAGCGCTCTGGTCTGCTGCATCCTTGTATCTTGTTTCGGTGATGAGAATGCCCCGGTCTGCCTAGAGCAGGTCGGGGCATTTTGTCTTTTCTACTACTTACTCCTTACTCTCTACTGCTTCGCCATCGCTCACTTGTCCTCGAACTTCAAGGAAGCAGAGTTGATGCAGTAGCGCTGGCCGGTGGGGTTGGGGCCGTCGGGGAAGACGTGGCCGAGATGGCTGCCGCAGGCTGCGCAGGTGACTTCGATGCGATGCATGCCGAAGGAACGGTCTTCGTGGAGCTCGACGGCGTCCCTGGCGATGGTGTCGAAGAAGCTGGGCCAGCCGCAGCCGGATTCGAACTTGGTGTCGGATTGGAAGAGGAGGGCGTCGCAGGCTGCGCAGTGGTAGAAGCCGTCGGCGTGGTTGTTGGTGAGCGCGCCAGTGAAGGGACGCTCGGTGCCCTTCTCGCGGAGGACGTGATACTGCTCGGGGGTGAGCAGGGCGCGCCACTCGGCGTCGGATTTTTCAAGCTTGGCAGGCATGGGAGACTCCTTGGGGGGTTAGATGCTCTGAGGGTGGGGGCGATGCGGGGAGGTTGTCGCCCGTCCCAGACCGCAGGAGATGGATGGCGGCATCCGGTGAGGACCGTGAGGTTAGGCGGAGGGGACGTGGGCGATGCAGTCGATTTCAATGAGTGCGCCTTTGGGGAGAGCCGCTACCTGGACGGTGGAGCGCGCGGGAGCGACGATGCCATCGGGCGCAAAGCAGGTGGCGTAGAGGGCGTTCATCGCGGCGAAGTCGGCCAGGTCTTTGAGGTATACGGTGGTGCGGACGACGTGGGCGAAGGTGAGGCCGGCGGCGGCAAGGACGGCTTTGAGGTTGTTGAGGACGCGGGCGGTCTGAGCTTCGATGCCACCGGCAACCAGCTCGCCGGTGGCCGGGTCGATGGGGATCTGGCCGGAGGTGTAGACGGCGTTGCCGATGTGGACGGCCTGGGAGTATGGGCCGATGGCGGCCGGGGCGGCGGTGGTGGCGATGGCGGACTTGGTGGGATGGTCGAGTGGCATAGGATGGATTGTCGGCCAAAGGGAAGAGGCGTGCAAGCGGGCGGCGGATCAGGGCATCGCCAGGATGGTTTCCAGGGAGTGCAACTACGGCTTGTTGCATTGCCGGGACGCTCTGGACGCTGCTGGGATAGGAGATCGAAAGGATGGCTTCTGAGGTTGTGCTGCAATCCGTGTTGACTTGCCCGCATTGTGGTTACGCGTCGTTGGAGACGATGCCTTTGGATGCCTGCCAGTTCTTTTATGAGTGCCGGCAATGCAAGGCGGTGCTGCGTCCGAAGGAGGGAGATTGCTGCGTGTACTGCTCGTATGGATCGGTGAAGTGTCCGCCAATACAGTTGCAGGGTAGTTGCTGCGGCGGGTGATGGGGTGCCTACGTGGGTGAATGCAGCAAGGGCGAGGATGTGATCCTCGCCCTTGCTGCGTTGGTGTGAGATGCGGGGTTAGCGGCCGCGCGTGCCGCCGCCGGTACGACGGCCAGCGGGACGGCCGGCGTGGCCACCCTGAGGACGGCCTCCGCTGGAGCGTCCGCCGGAGCGGTTGAAGCCGCCGCCTGAACCGCTGCGCGAACGCTGCGGTGTGGACTCGTTGACGGAGCCGTCGGCGTTCTTCCAACTGCGGGTCTCCATCTGGAGCAGGTCGTTGATGCCGCTGGCAGGCTTGCTGAGGTCGATGGGCTTGTTGCGCTCTTCCTTGGCGAGATTCTTGTCGGCTTCGTTCCAGGTGAACTTGATCTTCAACTCGCGCTCGAGCTTGCGGGCGTCGCCCTTTTCGAGCGGCGTGATGAAGGTGCTCGCGACACCCTTCGCACCTGCGCGGCCGGTGCGGCCGATGCGATGCACGAAGTCGTCGGAACCGTTGGGCAGGTCGTAGTTGACGACGTGCGCGATGTTGGAGATGTCGATGCCGCGGGCGGCGACATCGGTGGCGACCAGGATGCGGCTGCGGCCGGTGGCGAAGCTCTTGAGCGCGGCAGATCGCTGCGATTGCGAGCGGTCACCGTGGATGATCTCGACCTCGTGGCCGAGCTTCTCGAGTTTGCGGCCGATGCGGTCGGCACCGTGCTTGGTGCGCGAGAAGACGAGGTAGGTGCCCTGTTCTTCGTTGAGCATCTTGTCGAGCTGGGAGAGCTTCTGGTCCTGCATGACGGTGTAGACGCGAAGCTCTACGCTGTCGACCGGGCGCGAGGTGTGGCCGATCTCGACACGGACCGGAGTCTGCACGTAGTCCTTGACGATCTCGCGGATGTTGGCGTCGAGCGTGGCGGAGTAGCACATGGTCTGGCGATCCTTGGGGAGCGCTGCGACGATGCGCTTGATGGCGGGCAGGAAGCCCATGTCCAGCATGCGGTCGACTTCGTCGAGGACAAGCATATCGACGTCCTTGAGGTTGACGGCCTTGCGGCGGAGGAAGTCTTCGAGGCGTCCAGGGGTGGCGACGATGAGGCGTGGGCCGCGGCTGATCTGCTCCATCTGGGTGTTTTCGGAGAGGCCACCGCAGACGAGCACGGCGTCAGTCTTGAGCGTCGGGCAGATCTTGTGGAAGGACTCGAGAACCTGCATGGCGAGCTCGCGGGTGGGGAGCAGGATGAGCGCGAGAACCGGAGTCTTCTTGCCACGCGTCGAGGGCACGGAGATCTCTTCGAGGCGCTCGATCATGGGGATGAGGAAGCTGAGGGTCTTGCCAGTGCCGGTGGAGGCGGTGGCGAGGATGTCGTCGCCTTCGAGGGCGGGCGGGATGGCGCCGGCCTGGACGGGCGTGGGGGTGACGAAGCCGGCGGCGCGAAGGCGGCCCTTGAGCGAATCGGAGATCTGGAAGTCGTTGAAGGTGATGGCCGAAGCTTCTTCAGAGGATGCGGTGATGTTACGCGAGACTTGCAGAGGTTCAGGGTTCAAGATGGAATCAAGAGTGAGGGTAGACAAAGTTTTCCTTTTCAATCGGGTGAATGGGAGAGTGAATGCAGATACGCGAGGCGCTGGCAAGCGAGGCTTGCGAACGATTGCGTGGATCCTGTTTCAGCATTGCTTGGTTCTGGTCTCCCAGAGGCCCCATCGGGGGCGTTGTAAGCACTGCTGCTGCACGGCGAGGCATGATCCTGTGATCGGCCTGCTAGCCAGAGCAACCAACGCTTGAACAACTGGCGGTGGGTGGGGTATGTGGCGCTCGCGGTCTCTGGCCAGACTCGAATCCATTGGGAGTCATCTGCCCGCGGTGCCCTGCGCAAATATTTCTAGCGCAAAGACAGTATAGCACGGCGGTCAAGGCGCAGGGCAGGGATGTGTCGTCAGGGAGGGATTCGTGCGGTGGCCGTCGTAGAGGTGTGTGGCGTGGAAGTTGCGGAGATGACTGCTGGCTCGCCGTATCCGCTGGAGTTGGGGAAGTTGAGGGGGCATGCGCGCCCCCTCGGATGGGGGAATGCTTAATGAAGCAGGGAACGGCCGCGATCGGTTGGCGTGTAGAGGCTGTTGCTCAGCGTAACCAGTTCAGCTTCGGCCATCTCGCGCAGGCCGGCACGGACGCGAAAGAGAGGAAGAGCAGTGCGCGAGGCTACGTCCTCGGGGGTTGACGGGTTTTCGAGGGCGGTCAAGATGCTGCGAGCGGACTCGGACAGTTCGCCCTGCGCGCTGATGCATGCCATCGGGGTTCTCCTGGGTGCGGGGCTTTGAAAGCCGTTAGATGGCCTTCTTGCAGAAGTACCAGTCGGTGCATTCAAAGCCAGCTTTCAGACGAGCCTCGACATCTTCCATGGTGGCGGGAGGCGGCACGATCACTTTATCGCCGGGCTTCCAGTTGGCGGGGGTGGCGACGGCATGCTTATCGGTGGTCTGGAGTGCGTCGATGAGACGGATGATCTCGTCGGTGTTGCGACCGGTTGTGAGGGGGTAGTAAATCATGGCGCGCACGATGCCATTCGGGTCGATGACGAAGACGCAGCGGCTGGTCTCGGTTTTGCTTTCGCCGGGGCTGACCATGCCGTAGAGCGTGGCGACGTCCTTGTTGGAGTCGGCGATGATGGGGAAGGGAATATCGATGCCGAACTTGTCCTTGATGTTGCGCACCCAGGCGATGTGTGAAGAGGTGCTGTCGATGCTGAGGCCGAGCAGTTCCACGTTGCGCTTGCGGAGTTCGGGGGCGATGGCGGCGAAGGCGAGGAACTCGGTGGTGCAGACGGGGGTGAAATCCGCAGGGTGCGAGAAGAGAACGACCCATCCTCCACGGAAATCATCAAGGCGGATCTTTCCGTGCGTGGTGACGGCTTCAAACAGGGGAGCGGCCATGCCGAGGCGGGGCAAGGATGCTGTGGTTGTGGCTTCGGAGGTGTTGTTCTCCTGAATCTTATGCGTTTCCTGACTGGACATGGCTAGCTCTTTTCTTTCGGAGTGTGGGTACGAATCTATTGGACCCAGGTGCCCGGCAGGAAGGCTAGCTATGAGATGAGTCGGAGGGTTGAGTGGATGCCGCGTGCACGCGAAGCCATCTCCGGGGTGTTCGCTATTCGGAGGACTTAGGAGGGGCGCTTGCGCGGATGGCTGCTGGAGCCGCGTGGCTTTTGCGTGAATTTGCGCTTGGGCGGGACGGGCTTCTTGAGCTGGGCGGCTTCGGGGAGGACTTTTTTGCGCTCCACTTTTTTGCCAGCCGCGGCGCGGTTGAGGGCCTGGACTTCGCCGGGGAGAAGCTCGCGGAAGCCTCCGGGAGGGACGTCGAGGGTGAGAGCTCCGTAACCGATGCGGCGGATCTTTTCGACGTGGTGGCCGATCTCCTCGAACATCTTGCGGAGCTGGCGGTTGCGGCCTTCGGTGAGAGTGACTTCGTACCACGGGTTTTCTCCGCGGCGGACCTGCTCGATCTTGGCTGGCTGGGTGAGGATGCGGTCGCGGCGGCCGGTGGAGCGGGTGTCGGCGAGGCGACCGCGGTCGATCATGATGCCGCTGCGGAGCTGGTCGATGGCGGCGTCGGTGGGTGCGCCGGAGACTTTGACGAGGTAGGTCTTGAGGACGCCGGTGGAGGCTTTGGAGAGCTTGTTGGCGAGGTCGCCGTCGTTGGTCATGAGGAGCAGGCCTTCGCTGAGATAGTCGAGGCGGCCGACGGGGTAGAGGCGGGGGAGCTTCATGTGCTCGCCGGTGGTCTTCTTCTGGGAGTCCCGGCCGAGGAGCTGCATGACGGTGGGTCGATGCTCGGGGTCGTCGAGGGTGGTGACGTAGCCGCGGGGCTTGTTGACCATGAAGTATTTGGTGGGCTCGGGGCCGTGGAGGAGCTTGCCGTCGACGCGGATGTGGTCGCGGGTGATGTCGGCGCGGGTGCCTAGCTCGGTGACGACCTGGCCGTTGAGGACGACGCGGCCTTCGAGGATGATGGCTTCGGCGGCGCGGCGGCTGGCGATGCCGGCCTGGGCGAGAATTTTCTGGAGGCGGTCGCCGCGGGGGGCGTCGCCGGGTTCGGGAACAGACTTCATCTCTTCATTATCGCGTGTTTGGGCGATGAGAGAGCTGGGTTGAGGCTAAGGAGCCTTATTTAGCAATGTAACCGGAGGGCAGGCTTCGGCCTGAAGCTTCTACTACTTGCTGCCGCCAATCGTCACGTTGTGTTCCTGGGCGAGCTTTTGAAGAATTTGGAAGTGCTGGGTCAGCACCGGCATGTCCACCTGGGCGATCTTCTGGAGGACCGGGTTCTGAGCCGCCTCTTCGCTCTTGAACTCCTTCAGGCTATGCTCTTGTTCTTTCGCCATGGCCTGCAGATAGGCGGTATCGAAGTCCGGCCCGGAGAGCGCTTGCAACTTATCCATCTCGTGCTTCTCTTTCCTTGAGGGCTTCTTCGGCATGCTCACATCCAGCCGCTTCGCGATGGGCTCCAACTGGGTGGTGAGCTGGGTATGCACCTTAACCATCTGCTGGCTGAACTGCTTCACGTCGGGGCTGGATGATTTTTGCTGGGCCAACTCGCTCAACTGGACCTGAGCCTGATTGTTCTTGAACGTGTCACTGACAAACGCCTGATCTGCGTATGCGCGGGGCGACGCCTGATCTGTGGGCGTGCCCGGAGCGGCCGGGGTGCCAGGTGAGCCCGGCTGGCCGGGGACGGGCTGTTGTGTCGACTGTGGAACCTGCTGCTGCATACCGAGACCGGCTCCCTGCTGGGCCAGCGCGGTTGCACTCGCTAGAAACAGGGCGGTCACAAGGGAAAGGGTCTTGCAGGATGGCTGTGGGATCATGCGACGTTCCTCCTTCTGGTGGGAGAGCGTGTGGCGAAGATGATGGGAGCTTCCCGTCTCGTTCTAACCCCGCTGCCGAATTGCTTCGAGGGGCGGTCGCCAGGCTCGCCTGTTTTACGATGCGGCCAAGGGCTCGGAACGTTGTTTCGGCCTGAGGCTGGCTGGGGGCCGGGAGAAACGATGTTCGATGAGTCTCGCTATTATGCGAACCGAACGAAGCATGCACGCGCCATCTTCTCTGGGGAAATCGGCGCATGAAGTCGAGGTTTCACAATACACCAACAGGGAAGCGGCTTTAGTCGCGGCGGCCACCGGAGAAGATCTGGGTGAGGGCGAGGAAGATGTTGATGCCGTCGAGGTAGATACTGAGAGCGAGCTCAACCGGGGTCGCTCCGTCACCGCCCCTGTGGATGCGCATGAAGTCCACGACCACGAGCACGCTGAAGATGGCCAGCGTCAGGTAAGAGTAAACGCTGGGTGAGATGAAGTGGAAGAACATGCTGAGCACGCCAACCAACACCAAGGCCAGTAGCGCGGCGAAGGCGTAGTTCTGCACGCGACGGTAGTCGAAGGTGAAGATCTGCGCGCCGATGCCCAGGCAGCCCATGCCGACGGCTGTGGTCAGAGCGGCGTTGAAGACTGCGTTGCTGTGCCCGGTGTGCAGCAGCATGTTGATCCAGGGGCTGATCTCAAAGCCCATGGCGAGGGCCAGCAGGAGGAAGAGGCCGAACGAGAGGATGGGCGTATTGCGTGTGGCGCGAATGGCGAAGATCAGCGCGAAGGTCGCAATGACGCAGATCCAGAAGACGCCGC
This sequence comes from Acidobacteriota bacterium, assembly GCA_021778845.1. GTDB lineage: Bacteria > Acidobacteriota > Terriglobia > Terriglobales > Acidobacteriaceae > Granulicella. Next base: position 33,586 of record JAJYBU010000012.1, on the reverse strand, counting down.
CAGCGAAGTAGGGGGGCGCGATATAGACGCCCACCGCCGAGGTGAAGAATCCGAGGGAGGCGATGACCAGCACCTGGCTGAGGAGCGCGGACGTCGTGCGGGTTTGGGGAACGGCTCCGAAGCCGTTGCGGCTGCCATTGCGAGCGTCGATGATGATGGGATTATTGCGGGTATCCATAGAGCCTCTTACACAAGATCGTACCCCTATAAGACGCGTGAAGCCTGCAAAAGGTTCTGTTCCCTGCGCAGATCTGGCGGGAGCACCAAGGTCAGGATGGGCGCTATGTGTCAGCACATTCAGCGGTTCTATGAGTGGACTGGTATGGGTTTTTCCGATGGATTCGTGGGCTTGCTGTTGGGAAAGTAAGACTTTAGGGAAAGCCATCTTTTTTCGTACAGTTCAAAGCTGAGTACGGAGGTGATGGTGGTAGCAGCTAAAGCTATGAGGACGTACGCAACGCCTCCCAGAGATGGCGAGTGAAGCCGGTGCTGCAAGACGGCGAGTAATCTGGCGACGAGAGGGAAGAATAAGTTGTGGTAGATGTACATGCCGTAGCTGTACCTGCCGAAGAAGCGAAGAATGCGGGTCTGGCCGAGCCGGCAAAGACTGGTTCCAGGCTGGATCGTCCATAGGAGGGTGCAGGTGAAGAAGACGGCAAGCAGGGGAAACCCTGCGATCGCGAACCAGTTGTTGTGGTAGCCGGCGTAGCCGTTATGGTAGATGATGGCCGCAAGCCCGGCGAAAGACGCGATGAACACAGGCTTGACGTGGCGGAGCATTCTCGTCAGTGAGATCTGGCGGCTGAGTATCGCGACGATCGCTCCGCATAACAGACCGTCACAATGGCTGGGAAGGCTCATGTAGCACCACTCCCATCCATCCTGCGGAGCGATATGGAGAAATAGTAGACGTAGCAGCAGCGAGGCAGCGATGCCACCGATACAGACCGAGATGAGGCGCTTGGCGTCTCGGACATAAAAGACAACCATGGGCCACAGGAGATAAAACTGCTCTTCAACGGCGAGCGACCAGGTGTGGACGATGCGGACGTACGGCGGGACTTCACCCAGGCTGGGATCTCCCAGTATGGCGATGTTGCCAAAGTAGAACAGGAACGGTAGGTGACCGAGCCGCCACTGCAGGTGAAGAAACGGGGTCAATGCAAGGAGTATGAGCGCAACGCCATAGAAGACAGGAAAGATGCGAAGCGCACGGCGCATATAGAAATTACGGAAATAATGGGGGTCGTCGCTGGTGTCGAGGAGGATGCCGGTGATCAGAAAGCCGGAGAGTACGAAGAACAGATCAACGCCTGCCCATCCGCCGGCGGTGATCGACTTGGCGAATAGCACCCAGCGGGAGTTCACATGAGCGCTGACGCCGTAATGGAAGAAGAAAACAGAGAGGAATGCCACGCCACGGAGTCCATCGAGGCTCTGGATGTGACGAGTCGAGATGCGTGTCTCCTGCTGTGCTGATGCGCCTATAACTTCTCCCTGCATAGGTAAAGATATCAGGCGGTTTCGGGCCCGTCGTCGGAACCGGAGGGTTCGGGAGATGGTGCTTCATCGCTCTGCGGATGGGCGATTGTGTCGAGTTGGCCATCGGGGAGGTCGTTGGCGGATTCCAGCACTACGGGCTGGAGGTTGGAGCCCTCGAGTTCGATGGGATCGGTGCTGAGTTCGACGTCCGGAGTGGAGGATTCAGCGAGCGACTCAGTGGAATCGGATTCGGATGCGTCGGATTCGGGGGAGTCGGACGGGGGAGCCTCGGATTCCATGGGGATCTCTTCCTGGACGGCTTCGTTGAGTTCGCCGGCCATCTTTTCGAACTCCTCGATGGAGGGGAGTTCGTTGATGTCCTTGAGGCCGAAGCGGAGGAGGAAGTCCTTGGTGGTTTTGTAGAGGATGGGGCGGCCGATGACCTGCTTGCGGCCGGCGGTGGTGACGAGCTTGCGGGTGAGGAGCGAGCCGAGGACGCCGGCGGAGTCGACGCCGCGGATCTCGGAGACCTCGGGAGCGGTGATGGGCTGCTTGTAGGCGACGACGGCGAGGGTTTCGAGGGCCTGCAGGGTGAGCTTGAGCGGCGGTTTGAGGCTCTTGACGAAGCCGCGGACGGCGTCGTGATATTCGGCTTTGGTGCCGAGGCGGAAGCCTCCGGCGACTTCGCGGATCTCGAGACCGCGGTCGCCGTTGGCGTAGTCGGCGATGAGCTGGTCGAGGAGGGAGCGGAAGTACTCGCGGAGCTTGCGGGCGGCGAGTTTCTGCTCGGCCTCGCGGAGTTTGGCGGCTGCGGCGGCTTCGCGGGCGAGCTGCTTGTCGGTGGGCTCGGCGGTCTCGGGTTCGACGGTCTCGGACTCGGTGGTGGGAGCATCGAGCGCGGCGACGGGCTCGGGCTCGGGAGCGTCGTTGGAGCGGATGGCTTCGGCGTTGAGGGCTGCGGCGTCTTCGCCGGGCTCGCTGGAGTCGGAGTCGAGGACGGCTTCGTCTTCGAGGGCGAGGGAGTGCTGCTGGGCGGCGATGGCGTCGAGTTCGGCCTGGCCTTCCTCGCCGAGCAGGCCGGTGAGTTGGGCGAGCGTTACGGGCTCTTCGGACGCGTAGATGACGGCTTCGATCTTGGCTTTGAGACTCATGGGTGCAGCGTTGAGTGTATCAATCTTGCGGCTGGGTGAGGGCGGAGGGGGCGATTGGGTTGGGGTTGCTGGTTGCGGAGGCGTTGGATGCGGTGCTCTTTCGATGCTGCTGGGGAGCGGTGCACCCCCCTCCCCCCCATACTTTTTGGCTCAAAGTGTTCACTATACGCGGGTTATTGCGTTTTTGCGCGTAAAGTATTCTTTTCAGGGGAGTTGCGGGTATCCTATTGCATCGAAATGAGTTAACGGCACAGGGTGTTGAGGCCGGTTACTGCTTTTTCTTGACTGATTAAATTGTAGCGGGTGGGTGGGGGTGATTATGCCAGGCTTGTTGAAGAGAAATCGCCTTTGTTTATAAGGGTTTTGTGGGTTTGGGGTGTGGTTCGGGGGTTGACATGCGGATTTTGGGCTGTTTTTGAGGGATTTATTTTGGGGTTGCGGGAAGGGTGGGCGGAATGGGTGCGCTGCGTGTGAGGGGCAGGTTCCTCGCTGCGCTCGGAATGAGAGAAAAGGCAAAGGCAAGGGCAAAGGCAAGAGCAAGAGCAAGGGCAAGGGCAAGGGCAAGGGCAAAGGCAAAGGCAAGGGCAAGGGCAAGGGCAAAAGCAAAAGCAAAAGCAAAGGCAAAGGCAAAGGCAAAAGCAGATCCCTGCGGGATGACAACCAAAACAGCAACAGCAACAGCAACAGCAAAGGCAAGAGCAAGAGCAAGAGCAAGAGCAAGAGCAAGAGCAAGAGCAAGAGCAAGAGCAAGAGCAAAGGCAAGAGCAAGAGCAAGAGCAAGAGCAAAGGCAAAAGCAAAAGCAAAAGAAGAAGCAGATCCCTACGGGATGACAACCAAAAAGGCAAAGGCAAAGGCAAAGGCAAAGGCAAAGGCAAAGGCAAAGGCAAAGGCAAAGGCAAAGGCAAAGGCAAGGGCAAGGGCAAGGGCAAAAGCAAGGGCAAGAGCAGAAGCAGGGGGCAATGCGGAGATCCTTCGCTGCGCTCTGGGTGACGAAGCTAAGTTTGACGCCGGAATAGCGGTGGGGTGGGGTGGGTTAGGCGGCGAGGTGGCTGAAGAGCCAGAAGAGGGTGCCGGAGAGGAGAGCGGCGACGGGCAGGGTGAAGATCCAGGCCATGGCGATGTTGCGGATCGTGGCCCATTGCAGGCCACTGCTGTTCGCGGTCATGGTGCCGGCGACTCCGGAGTTGAGGACGTGGGTGGTGCTGACCGGGAGGCCGTAGACGTCGGCGACCAGAATGGTGCACATGGCGACGAGTTCGGCGGCGGCTCCCTGGGCGTAGGTGAGGTGGGATTTGCCGATTTTTTCGCCGACCGTGATGACGATGCGCTTCCATCCGACCATGGTTCCGAGGCCGAGAGCCAGAGCGACGGCTACTTTGACCCAGGTGGGGATGAAGTGCGTGGAGCGGTCGAGGTAGCCGCGGTAGGTGGAGAAGACGGCGGTGTCGGCGGGGTAGAGGGTTGGAGCGCCGGGGGTGGTGGGGAGCAGGCGGAGGGTCTCGCCGGTGAGGTACATCTGGTTGCGAACCGTGGCCTGCATGGTGGAGGGAACGCGGGCGATGGAACCGTAGGAGTCGGCCTCGGTGCGGAGGGTGTCGATCTGCTGCTGGAGTGCGAGGATCACACTGCTGTGGTAGGTCCGGGTGGTGAGGAAGCGGTTGAGTTCGACTTCGGGGTCGGGTGCGGCGATGGAGGCTCGGGGGTCGAGGTAGTGGCTGACGGCGGTGGAGGCCTGGGTGGAGATGGCGGCGAAGCCCTGGACGTCGCGGGGGCTGAGGTGGTGGTTGAGGGCGAAGGCGGTGGGGACGGTGCCGACGAGGATGAGCATGATGAGGCCCATGCCCTTCTGGCCGTCGTTGGAGCCGTGGGCGTAGGAGACGCCGCCGCAGGTGAGGATGAGCAGGGCGCGGATGTAGATGGGCGGAGGTGCGCTGCCTTCGGGCTGCTTGTAGAGGCGGGGGTCGCGGGCGATGAGTTTGAACAGGAGGAGAACGACGCCAGCGAAGACGAAGCCGATGACGGGCGAGATGAGAAGAGCTTCGAGGACTTTTTTGATCTGGCTCCAGTCGAGGCCGGTGGAGCGGCCGGCACCTTGCTGGAGTTGGTAGCTGAGGGCGACGCCGAGGATGGAGCCGATCATGGTGTGGGAGCTGGAGACGGGAAGGCCTCTCCACCAGGTGGCGAGGTTCCAGGCGATGGCTGCGACCAGGACGGCGAAGACCATGGAGAAGTCGGAGCCCTTGTCGATGTTGAGGAAGAGGTGGGCGGGAAGGAGGCCGACGATGGCAAAGGCTACGGCGCCGGAGCTGAGCAGGACACCGATGAAGTTGAGGATGCCGGAGTAGACGACGGCGACGTGGGGGTCGAGAGAGTGGGTGTAGATGACGGTGGCGACGGCGTTGGCGGTGTCGAGGAAGCCGTTGACGAACTCGAAGCCGAGGGCGATGAGGAGTGCGATGCCGAGGAGGATGAAGGGGAAGATGGAGGGAGAGTGAACGAGGGCAAGATCGGCGGAGAGCCTGTCGCCGATGAAGAGCAGGCCGCCGGCGAGCAGGATGCTGAAGAGGATGGTGCCGGCTTTGCCGGGAGATGATTTTGCGAGCTTGGCTTCGAGGATGGAGGTTGAGCCAGCGGCTTTAGGGGTGAGAACGGGGGTGGCCATCGTCGTTTGTCTTAGCTCACTCGGGAGGGAGCGCGGAACGCTTGAGGCTTCGTGGATGAGGGTTTCATAGATAAGAGCGGCAGTGGAGCGTTGGGCCCTTTACAAGTCTAATCCCGGAGAGGTTTGGAGGCTAGTTGGCAGGGATGCGGGCGAAGGTGGAGGGCCAGTCGGCGAGGAGTTTGTGGAGGACGGTGGAGCCGCAGCGGTAGGCGGATTCGAGGGCGAGACGGGAGCCGATGTAGGGCTCGGTGATGGTCTCGGCGGCGGTGTGGTTGGGGCGCTGCTCGGTGAAATTTGAGGCGGAGCGGAGGACGAGGACGCGGTTGGCGTCGACGCGATGCAGGTTGTTGAGGCGCTCGATGGCGTTGAGGAAGCCGGCGTCTTCCATCTGGGAGGTGGTGAAGGTGCCGCGGCCGGCGGTGTAGAGATGGACCCAGTCGCGGGCGTATTGGGTCATGATGCGGCCGTGCCAGTAGTAGTCGCTGGAGAAGGTGGCTCCGATGAGGACGAAGGGTGGACGGCGGGCGGCGGGGTGGTTGGTGAAGCCGGCGCGGTAGGCGGCGACGACGGGGTCGTCGCCGAGGGGAAGGTCTTTGGTTTGGGCGTAGGCCCAGGCGGTGAGGGAGGGGTTGAGGGTGTAGAGGTTGGAACGGGCCCAGGCGGTTTGGGGGACGGCGTCGGGGGCGGGACGGAGGGCTCCGGAGGGGAAGATGCCGTAGGGCCAGTCGGAGGGAGCTTCGCGGGGATCGATCTCGCGGGCGACGTCGTTGACGACGAAGTTGGCCCAGGCGGCGGAGCCGATGGAGGCGACGGCGGGATCGACGCCGGCGATGCCGTTGATGAGGATGTAGGCGTGGGTGAGGTCGAAGCGGGGGTCGAGGCCGAGAGCCATCATGGAGGCGGTGGCGTTGACGAGGGTGGTGCCGCTGACCATGCCGAGGATGGTGTGGTCGGGGTTGGTGCGGAGGGGATGGGTGCCGGAGGGGTCGTGGGCGTCGAGCGGGCCGCCGGGGAAGGGGAGGGTCTCGGAGAGATGCTCGCGCTCGACCCAGAACTGGAACTCGCCGGGAGTGTCGGCGGTGTCGGCGCCGATCTCGAAGGTGGTGACGATGACGGCGCGGATGGGCCAGGGCTTTGCTGGGGTTTGGGCTGGGGTTTGGGCTGGGGTTTGGGCGCGGGAGATTGGGGTGAGGAGCAGCGCCAAGAGGGCGAGGGCGGCGGCGCGGACGATGAAGGTGCGCATGGCGGGCTCCTGTGCGGGGGTGGAGTGTTCAGGGTATCGCAGGATGGAAGGTGACGAGCAGATGGCTTACGAGGGCTAATCGAACTTTATGTTTTTTGAAACATCTTCAACGCGCTTTCGATGACCGTCGCGCGCGGACTGCTCTTGTACGCGGCGCGGATCATCCTTCAGACGATGTTCGCGATATTGACGGTTTGTTTCACTAACAGCCAATTGAAGAGTATCGCGGTGATAGCGTTTAACCTCTTCGATGGTCGTGCCGGTCAGGCTCACTGTCGAACCCGATAGCCGGGCAATTCCAGGTCGATGCATCATTGTGAATTTGGGTGGATGATTCCAATTCTCTATGAACATCCTTGCCCATTCCGATGGTGGGCAACGAGAAAGAGCAAATGGAATCGTGTACAGAGCACTGCCGGGGGTGCCGTCATTCCGCGGCTCTGTTATTTCTTCAACGATCACGCGAGTGATTTTTATTTCGTCATTTTCCGCCGTGCTTTTTTCGGGCGATGACTCCGGTGGCCGATTTGCTTGAGTGATCGTTGCCATCGGCGTACCGATTGGAGGAGCAGTTTCGCGAACCCCAAGCAAAGTGTGAACGAGATCATCATAATTTCGTTCCGAGTAGGGGGCTCCCGTGAGATCGATGTAATACTTTCCAAGCAGCCAGGATGGCGCTGATTGTTTCCACTCCCCGTGGCGCAAAACTGGAATAAACTTCCGCTCGTTTTGTGAGGTCATGGCTTCTGCTGTCATGATGTCTCCTTCATAGCCGACGCCACCTTCGCGAGCGTCTGAGCGTTGCTTGTAGCGGGGCGTGCAGACAATGACAACAAACTCGTTGTCGCGGACACCTCGTTCCATGAACGCGGGCAGTTGATCTCCCGGAATCGCAGACCATCTGTCGATGCAAACATCAACCCCATCTTTGCGAAGGCGTGTTGCTAATTCACGTATCCATTCACAATGTGCGTTGTCATCCCAAGAGTAGGAAATGAACGCGGATTTCACGGCACCTACTGATTGCGATTTAGCTGTCTCTCTCATATCCGGTCTAAACCCCGATGACTGTCTGGCATACGCACGCATGCGCTGGTTGTAGGCAGTTGCTCGCTCAATTGACAAATTTAGCGAGGGTCGAAACAACTCTACGAACGTCCATGCAGGGGAGTACTCGTCGGGTGGGTATATTCCCTTTTTGCGAACATATTGTTGCACGGAACTTAGGAACTGCTCGATTTCAGGAGCCACCATGTCGGTCCACTCGACATCACGAATTGTCGAAGGATAGAGGTCGGGGAAGGCGGGTTCGAACATACCCGGAAAATCTTTTAGGCACTCGTGATTCTTGAGAAGATTTTGGAGGTTGCTCGTCGTCCAGAGGTAGGATTCATTCAACTCAAGATCAAGCGCACTGCACCAAGTGGCCATTCCGAGAGCGCCCTCAAGGATTTTGTAGTATGACTGCGCTAGCAGAAAGAAAAGATTCAGGGCCGAATTGAGCCTGTCTTCCTCGGACATCTGCGGCGGCGCAGATTCCGTCTTCGCGTTTCGCCTTTTGGATTCGGCAGATTTCGCTTCCATAGTCGCGAGTATTTTACCGTGATAGGCCGATGTCAATGACGTGATTCGATGAGTAACGATAAACGCGGATCAGTGGAACGGTGTCGGTTGGTTAGCTCCAGTCGTCGCGGACCTGGGCCTGGTCGGCGAAGATTTGCTCGAAGCGGTCGGATTTTTTGATGAGGATGTCGCCGAACTGCTCGGATTGGCGGAGCAGGATGGCTTGCAGGCGAACGAGCTCCAGCATGGCGAGGAAGGTGCAGATGATGGCTCGCTCGGACCTGGAGTTGTGCAGCAGGCGGCGGAGGCTCATGGGCTTGTCTTCCATGAGCAGGCGGCGCTTGACGAACTCGATCATCTGGGCGACGGTGACGGTCTCCTCGTCGATGGCGTGGATGGGGCGCTGGCGGAGGCGGGTGAGGATGTCCTGAAAGACGCGGACGAGGTCGACGGTGTCGGCGTCGATTTCGCGCTCGGCTTCGGCGGAGTCGAGGCCTTCGTCGTGGAGGAAGTTTTTGAGGCCGGACTGGGTCCAGGTGGCCTCTTCGAGCATTTGCTTCTGCTGGAGCATCTGGGCGGCGGCCTTGAAACGCTCGTGCTCGAGGAGGCGCTCGACGAGCTCGCGGCGAGGGTCTTCGGTGTCGCCTTCAGGGGTCAGGGGGTCGCGGGGGAGAAGGGTGCGGCTCTTGATGTGGATGAGCAGCGAGGCGACGTAGATGAACTCGCCGGCAGCGTCGACGTCGGTGTCCTTGAGGTGGTGGGTGTACTCGAGGAACTGGGCGGTGATGCGGCCGATGGGGATGTCGTAGATGTCGATGTTCTGCTTGCGGATGAGGTCGAGGAGGAGATCGAGCGGGCCTTCGTAGACCTGGCCGACGGTGATGCTGAAGGGGGATTGCGAGGCTTCGTCGCGGGTCTTGTCGCGGGATTTTTCGGAGCGTCTGGGCTCGGGCGGCGGCGGTGGCGTGGGGGGGTGCTCGAGGGCGAAAGGGGTGTGGGGGGTGGGGGTGGAAAGTTCTTCGGTGGGGCCGGCTGCTTCGGGGTCCTTCGACTGCCCTTCCGTGGGCTCAGGGTCGCTCAGGGTGACAGCGGCCTGTGCGCCGGAGTCCGTGGCGGTCCTAACTGCAGGTCTCTCCACTGCGCTGCGCTCCGGTCGAGATGACAGATCCGTGGAGGGGTCGGGAGATGGGTCGAGCGGTTGCTCGAGATCTTCCTGGGGGTCGAGGTTGGTTTCGTCGGGCATGATCAGGCGATTCCCATGGCGTGCTTGGCTTCGCCGAGGGTGAGGTTGGCGCGTTTGGCGGCGCGGTCCTTGCCGTTGGCGAGGACGTCGTGGACGACACCGGGGCGGCGCTCGAGGTCGGCGCGGCGGTCGCGGATGGGGGCGATGGTGCGGACGATGGCGTCGGCGACCCAGCTCTTGCACTCGATGCAGCCGATGGAGGCGGAGCGGCAGCCGGCGGCGGCTTCGGCCTGGATGGCGTCGGTGGAGAAGACTTTGTGGAGGTCGAAGACGGGGCAGAGGTCGGGGTTGCCGGGGTCGTCGCGGCGGATGCGGGCGGGGTCCGTCTGCATGACCTTGAGCTTGGCGCGGATGCTCTCGTCGGACTCGGATAGCTCGATGTGGTTCTTGTAGGACTTGGACATCTTGCGGCCGTCGAGGCCGGGGAGCTTGGGGGACGGGGTGAGCAGAACCTGCGGCTCGGGGAGGATCTCGCGGCGGCCGAAGGGAGAGATTTTCTTGGTCTGCGAGGCGGCCTCGAAGAGCTGGTGAGGACTGAAGTCGCTGCGGGTGGAGTTCTTTGGTTCGCCGGCGAGCTTGCGGGCCTTCTCGAGGATGGCGTCCATCTCCCAGGGAGCGGCTTCGGGGGAGGTGAAGAAGTCGCCGGGATAGAGGGAGTTGAAACGGCGGGCGACTTCGCGGGTGAGCTCGACGTGGGCGACCTGATCGGCACCGACGGGGACGAAGTCGGGCTTGTAGAGCAGGATGTCGGCGGCCTGGAGGAGAGGGTAACCGAGGAAGCCGTAGGTGGCGAGATCCTTCTCGCGGAGCTGCTCCTGCTGGTCCTTGTAGGTGGGGACGCGCTCGAGCCAGCCGAGGGGGGTGAACATGCTGAAGAGAAGGAAGAGCTCGGAGTGGGCGGGGACGTCGGATTGCTTGAAGATGACGCAGCGGCCGGGGTCGAGGCCGGCGGCGAGGAAGTCGAGGGCGATCTCGATGTTGTTGGCCTGCACGTCGCCGGGGTCAGCGTAGTCGGTGGTGAGAGCGTGGAGGTCGGCGATGAAGAAGTAGCAGTCGTAGTCCTGCTGGAGGTTGACCCAGTTGTAGAGGGCTCCCATGTAGTTGCCGAGGTGCAGACGGCCGGTGGGACGCATGCCGGAGAGGACGCGGGGACGGGGTGCGGAACGAGATGGATTGGGGCTCATGAGTGGAAGTTCAAGGATACAACGGGTGGCATGGAGTTTAGAGGCTGAGGACGTGGGCGAAGGCAAAGCCGTCGTAGCCTTTGCTGCCGACGGTTTGCATGACGGCGGTGGAGAGACGGGGGTCGGCGGCGAGCATTTCGAGGTAGCGGCGGGCTCCGACGACGGCGGGGTCGGTGTTGTTGGGGTCGGCTACGCCACCGTCGCGGATGACGTTGTCGGCGAGGATGAGGGTGCCGGGACGGGAGAGCTTGAGAGCCCAGGGAAGGTAGTCGGGGTAGCCGGGCTTGTCGGCGTCGATGAAGATGAGGTCGAAGGGATCGACGCGCTCGGCGTGAAGCTGGGCGAGGGATTGGAGGGCCGGGCCGAGGCGAAGCTCTACGGCGTGGGCGAGGCCGGCGTGGGCGATGTTGGCGAGGGCAACCTTCGCGTGTCTGGGATCGAGTTCGAGGGTGACGAGCTGGCCGCCAGGCGGAAGGGCGCGGGCAAGGCAGATGGTGCTGTAGCCGCCGAGGGTGCCGATCTCGAGGATGCGGTGGGCGCGCTGAACCTGGGCGAGCAGTTGGAGGAAGCGGCCCTGGGTGGGAGAGACGTCAATGGCGGGAAGATTGGCGGCGGTGTTGGCTGCGAGTGCGGCGTCGAGGACGGGATCGGGGGCCATGAGGGTTTCGGCGACGTAGCGGTCGACGGCTGTCCAGAGGGCTTCGGATCTGGTGAGGGAATCGGCTGGCGGCATGGTGGGAGAGCCCTCGGGGTTAGAGGCTGAAGAGCAGGGCCTGGAAGATGCCCATGATGGGGAAGAAGAAGAGCTGGATGACGTAAAAGCCGAGAAAGAAGAAGCCGAACATGAAGTAGAGGCTCATGCTCTGGTAGGTTCTGGCGGCGTTGAAGGGGAGATAGTGCATCAGGATCTTGCCGCCGTCGAGGAAGGGGAGGGGCAGCAGGTTGAAGACGAAGAGGAGGGTGTTGACGAGGATGCAGAAGTAGAGGAAGAGGATGAGGGGGAAGATGCCGGGAAGGCCTTCGGTGCCGATGCTGAGGTTGCGCATGGCGAGCTGGGAGGCGATGACGAGCGAGTCGACGGAGCCGGCGACGGTGTGGCGGACGATGACGAGCGCGAGGAGAGCGACGACGGCGGTGAGGAATTGGGCGGCGGGGCCGGCGAGGGTGGCGAGCATTTCGTCGCGGGAGGGGTCGCGGAAGTTGCGCGGAGTGAAGGTGATGGGCTTGCCCCAGCCGAGGACGAGAGGGCTGCGGAAGATGAAGAGGACGGGCCAGACGAGGGTTCCGAGGAGGTCGAAGTGGCGGGCGGGGTTCATGGTGAGGCGGCCCATCATGCGGGCGGTGGGGTCGCCGAGACGGTTGGCGGCCCAGGCCTGGGCACAGTCGTGAAGGGAGATGGCGAGCACCATCACGACGAGTTCAAAGATGATCAAAGCGACGTTCAACGGCATGAAGATAGTTTACGGGAGTATTTTTCTGTTCCTCAGGATGGTTTTTGGGGTATAGACTACAGGGCAATGGAACCGACGCGGCTGCCTGGGGCGTCACTGCTATGGCAGCTTGCTCTCCGATGCAGGCGGCAGCGGCGGTTATACATCGAAGCGGAGACAGCGCAAGCTGCCTCCGCTTTTTTGGTTGCGGGGATGAGGGTTACTCGGCGCTGGGGATGGTGCCGGAGGTGGTGACGCCGGCGGTGATGACGGAGCTGAAGCCGGCGTTGGCGGTGGTAAAGCTGAAGCCGGCGCTCTGCGCGGAGCTGGCGGCAAGGAAGGGAGTGAGGGCTGCGGCAGCGGTGGTGCTGGTGCCGCCGACTCCGACGATGAGACCAGTGAGGTCGGCCTGGCTTTCGTAGTTGACGTTGTTGGCGGGAAGGACGTTGGTGGTGCCGATGGTGGGGCTGGCGATGGTGACTGAGGGAATGGCGCGGATGAGGGCGCGGTGTTCGGCTTCGACGCCGAGGATGGAGGCGGCGACTTTGGCGTAGAGGATGAGGTCGGCCTGGGTGTAGTTGCTGCCGCTCATGGCGGGGTTGGCCTGGGTGGAGCTGAAGCCGTTGTAGCCGGCGGCCATGGAGGCGAACTCTTCGACGGCGGTCATGTAGGCACCGACGAAGGCGGTCTCGAGGGCGAGCAGGAGCGGGACAAAGTTGGTGAGGGTGTCAAAGGTGCCGGTGGGGTAGTAGAAGGTGGCGGGGACGCCGGCGCCGACGTCGCCGCTGCCGGTGGGGGAGAGACCAAGGAGGGTCCGGAGAAGCTGCGCGTGCTGGACTTCTTCGAGGAGCGCGGCCTGGAGGTAGGCGACGTTGACGACGCTGCCGCCGGCGGAGACGTTGACGGCGGTGCCGCCGTTGGCGAGGTTGGGATCTTTGATGACGCCGCCGATGAGGGCGTTGTAGTAGGTGGTGATGGCGAGGTCTTCGGCGATGAGAGCGGCGGTGAAGATCTGGGTTGCGGTGTCGGTGGAACCGGAGGCCATGACGGTTGTGGTGCTGCTCATGCTGTTGTAGTTGCTGCAACCGACGAGGGTTGCGGCGGCGGCACCGATGCCGATGGCGCCTGCTCCGGTGAGGAAGGAACGGCGGTTAACTACGCTATCGATCATCTCTTGGGTTACTTTGCCTACGGACATGGGAGTCTCCTGACGGGGTTGATTGGCGGTGAATGGAGTTGGCGATCGGACACAGTGGGGCGGGGACGCAGAGAGGCTCGCGTCTGGAACGATCGCCAAAGACGGATGAGGGTTACGAGTTGAGACTGTACCGGTGGCGCTGGCCGCGGCGGGTTGGCTGCGGATCGCAGGCACCGGGTGGTGCTTGGCTTCGTGAGGAGAACGAGCGGGAGTGGGAGATGGATTGGCGGGAGAGAGATTTATTTTGAGGGGGACGACGGGCGTACGAAATGTCGCAGGCGCGGGAGTGCGCTGGGGAGAGGTTGGCGACTCGCTGGGTCGATGGGGGACGCTTCCAGTGAAACGCTGAACAAGTTCCGTGCATTCCCTCAGCGGCTAAAGCCGCATTGATCTGGCTGGAGTTATGGTGGGACTGAAGTCCCGCCCCTTCAAAGCAAAAGCTTGATCAGAGGGCCCGGTAGCAATTCTCCAGCAAGTATCGAGCGTAGCAGCGCTACCAAACTGCAGGTCTCTCCACTACGCCAAACGATAAAGCCGTTTGGCTGCGGTCGAGATGACAGTATCTTCGTCGGGTGGTTATTGTGGGGATGGCTTCTATTCGATGGCGAAGACGGCGTAGACGGTGGAGGAGCGGGTGATGCGGGCGGGGGAGATGGCGAGGGGCTTGAGGGTACGGTTGCGGAGGACGTCGCCGGGGCTTTCACTGCTCATGCGGGACATGGGGAAGATGCGCGGGGCGGGAGCCTGATTGCTGGCGTAGAGCAGGGGGCCGAGTTGGACACCGAGACCCTGGGCCATGCTGGAGGCGATGTCGCGGGCGTGATGGAGGGCTTTCCGTGCTGCGTCGGACTGGAGGGCTTCGTCGTTTCTGAGTTGCCACTGGATGTTGCCGCTGTTGTTGGCGCCGGAGGTGATGGCTAGCTGGAGGAGATTGGCGGCCTGATCGGCGGGGACGGTGACTTGCCAGCGTTGGGAGAACTGGAAGCGCATGCCGTCGGCGTAGTGCGGTTTGTCCGGGAAGTTCTCGGGGTTGAGGGGAGTGAGATCTTGCTGCTGGCTCTGGATGGCGTCTTTAGGCGTGCCGGAGGTGGTGATGGCGGAGATGATGGCGTTGGAGGTGCGGGTGGCGTCGGCGTAGGTGGTGTCCTGATCCTTGCCGAAGGAGTCGAAGCCGATGGTGAGGACGGCGGTGTCGGCGAGGGCGGAGGCTTCGTCGGAGGTGGTGATGGCGATGGTCTTGTTGTCTTTGCCGATCTGGATCTGCTGGGCGGAGAGGGGAAGCGCCACGATGATGGCGGTGAAGATGAGGGCGAGCGGGCGGAGTGGCATGGTTATTCGTCCTTGACTTCGAGCAGGTCGGCGAAGGTTTCCTTGTGTTTGGGGCGGGCGGTGATCTTGTCCTTGAGCGTGGGGAGGGGATGCGAGGGCGGGGGCGATCCGAGACGCTCGCGGGCGTTGGACTTGACGGCTTTGGTGGCGGAGAAGACCTGCTTCTTTGCCTTGGATTTTGACTGGGGCATGGATGCGAACCTCCGGGTTGAAGTACAGCGTACTCCTGATGGATGCAGCGAAGAAGGATTTGGAGATGAAATGGAGAGAGAAAGGCAGGGTGTGAGGACGTTCGGGATGGAGGGCGAGGCGTATTCTGAGAGTGGGTTGAACGCGCGCGTGTTGACCTAGATTGAAGGCGGCGAGGGAAGCAATGGAAGAGCGCGACTTCTTCGAAGAAGTGACGGAACAGAAGAAACACACGATGATTTGCCCGCACTGCGGACAGCCGGGGGAGTATGAGTTGACCTGGCTGGTGCGGCGCAAACGGGCGCAGGTACCGCGCGGAGCCGATGAGTTGGACCGCGCGAAGTTTGCCAAGGCGCGCAGCTACATGGTGCGGCGCGATGACCTGGTGGGGTGCAAGAATATTCGCTGCCGGAAGCGGTTTGAGGTGGTGGGGATTCAGTCGGTGGCAGACCTGCAGCAGGCGGCGGTGGGGACGGCGGAGAATCGCGCGGAACGGATTCGGGCTGCGTTTGGGCGGCGAACGCTGGGGTGAGGGTGCGGGGACGGGCGGGAGCGGTTTCGCATCGAGGATGGTTTGTGATTTAATGCGGGGAGCGTCGGTGTTACAGCCGGACGCAGAGTTTGCAGCAGGAGCGAAGATGCCATGGCCAACATGTTGATCCCCGTCGAAGAGCGGCACCTGACACCGGAGCAGGTGGACCAGATCGACCGGCGGCGGCGGCGCGGGCAGATGCTGCTGGTGGTGGGTTTTCAGACACTGATTATTGGCACGATTATCACGATATGGAGTGGCCAGGACCTGACGTACTCGCCGGGCTGGATTCATCCGCTGGCGTATTGGGATGGGTTTCTGTTCCTGACGTCTGCGGTATGCCTGACGACCGGGATTCAGCTGCGGCGCGGGTTGAACGAGTTTTTCAGCTACTAATATTTTTGGTTTGGGTAAGACGGCGGGCTGCGGCTCGCCGTTTTCGTTTGGGGCAGAAGTCGTCACGGCACGAGGTGGGGCGCGTCTGCTATTGTGGCGTTCGCTGGAAGTGTGGAGGCAGGCGTGATCGCTGGCGTGTTGGAAGTGGTGGGACAGGGGATGAGACTGGCGGAGCCGGGTGGATTTCCGGTGGCTGAGAGGCTGCTGCTGGCGGCGCTGATTGCTGCGTCGGCGGGGGTGTTTGCGTGGCGACTGGCGCCGATGGCGCGGAATGTGTGGGGGGCGAAGAAGGATGCGGATTTTTCGCTGCGGCCGGTGGGGAAACGGGTGTGGAAGTTTGTGTGGGAGGTGCTGTGCCAGGCGAAGGTGATCAGGCAGCGGCCGCTGCCGGGTCTGGCTCATGCGTTTGTGTTCTGGGGATTTCTGGCGTTCGCGCTGGTGTCGCTGAATCACATTGCGGTGGGGTTCGGGTGCGGGTTTTTGCAGTATGCGGGGGGCTTTGGGACGTTCTATGTGGGGTATGCGGCGGTGTGGGCGCTGCTGGTGGCGGTGAGCATCGGCGGACTGTTTGTGCGGCGGTTTGTGGTGCGGCCGCGGTGGCTGGGGGAGAAGGTTTCGGTGGAGTCGGGGGTGATTGCCGGGCTGATCTTTATGCTGATGGTGAGCTATCTTGCGGCGCTGTTTGTGGCGGATGGAGGCGTGGCGGCTGCGGGATTGTGGTGGGTACATACGCTGACGCTGCTGGCGTTTCTGCCGATCATTCCGGGCACGAAACATTTGCATTTGGTGCTAAGTCCGCTGACGGTGTTCCTGAAGCGGCCGGAGTTTTCGCAGCTTCCGAAGCTGGAGGGGGATGAGGACTTCGGGCTGGTGGCGGGGAAGGACCTGACGCAGTTGATTGCGCTGCAGGCTTATAGCTGCGTGGAGTGCGGGCGGTGCACGGAACACTGCCCGGCGGCCAATACGGGGAAGGTGCTGAGCCCGAAGGAGATTGTGCTGGGGGTGAGGTCGTATCTGAATGCGGAGGGGCCGGGGAGCGAGGTGGCGCTGCTGGATGGGGAGCAGAAGGCGCTGTCGATGGAGGCCGTGTTTGCGTGTACGACGTGCGGTGCGTGCGAGTATCAGTGCCCGGTGGGGGTGCAGCATCTGCCGGTGTTGATTGGGCTGCGGCGGGGTGCGGTGAATACGGGAGCGTGGGAGGATCGGTTCGGAACGAAGCTGTTTCTGGCGCTGGAGAAGCAGGGAAACTCGCTGGGCATGAGTTCGATGGAGCGGGACAAGTTTATTGCGAAGCAGGAGTTTCCGATCTTCGATGGGAGCCAGGAGTACTGCCTGTGGCTGGGGTGTATGGGAAGCTATGACCCGAAGGGGCGCGAGATTGTGTCGGACTTTGCGCGCGTGATGCGGGCGCTGGGGACGGAGTTTGGCGTGCTGAAGAAGGAGAAGTGTACGGGCGATCCGGCGCGGCGGCTGGGGAATGATCTGCTGTTTGGGGAGCTTGCGGAGCAGGGGCTGAAGACGTTTGCGACGGCGGGCGTGAAGAAGATTGTCACGATCTGCCCGCACTGCGTGCGGACGATTGCGACCGACTGGCTGGAGTATGGCGTAGCGCCGGAGATTGAACACCACTCGGAGTTTATGGCGCGGCATGCGCACCTGCTGCCGAAGCAGACGGGCGAGAGCGTTGTGTATCACGACCCTTGCTACCTGGGGCGGTATCGCGAGGTGTATGACGAGCCGCGCGCGGTGGTGGCGACGGCGGGCGAGTTGGTGGAGGCGGAGCGGAGCCGGGAGCGGTCGTTCTGCTGCGGGGCCGGAGGCGGGTTGGCGTTTCTGGGGGAAGAGAGCGGAGAACGGGTGAGCCATGTGCGGGCGCAGGAGTTGATTGCGACCGGCGCGGAGACGATCGGGACGGCTTGCCCGTTCTGTAATTCGATGTTCCGCGATGCGCTGGGCGCGGTGGGTGGAGATGCGCCGCCGCAGTTGTTGGATATTGCGCAGCTTGCCGCACGAGGATTGGCGGCGCAGACTGCGGCGAAGGAATGATGCTGCATACGACGACGGTGTGGGTGCTGGTGGTGGTGTTCGTCGCTACGCTGATTCGATCGACATTCGGATTTGGTGAGGCGCTGATTGCGGTGCCGCTGCTGGCGCTGATTCTTCCGGTGGGGGTTGCGGCCCCGCTGGCGGTGCTGCTGTCGATCACTGTCGCCGGCGTGGTGGTGGTGCAGGACTGGAGAAAGATCCATGTGCGCAGCGCGGGATGGTTGCTGGTATCCACGTTTGCTGGTGTTCCGATGGGCGTTGCGCTGTTGGCCAGCAGCCATCAGCGGTTGGTGAAGGCTGTTCTGGCGGTCGTGATTGTGGTCTTCGCAGGATATTTTCTGGTGGGGACGAAGCCGCCTGAGCTGCGCGATGACAGCCGCCGCTGGTTGATGGGCTGCGGGTTTCTGGCTGGGGTGCTGGGGGGCGCGTATGGGATGAACGGGCCTCCGCTGGTGATGTATGGTGCGATGCGGCGATGGTCTCCGCAACATTTTCGAGCGACGCTGCAGGGATACTTTCTGCCGGCGAGCGTGGTGGCGATGGTGAGCTACTGGTATGCGGGGTTGTGGGTTCCGGCGGTGACGCATGACTACCTGATCGCACTGCCGGTGGTGGTGCCAGCGATTTTTCTGGGCAGGGCGGTGAATCACCGGCTGCGGGGAGATGCGTATCTGAAGTATGTGTATGGCGGGCTGGTTTGTGTGGGGACGGCGTTGCTGATCCAGGCAATACGCGGACGGTAGAGAGGCGAGTATGCGGAGATGAATCGCTGATGGGTTTACGTATCGTGTTACGATAGCTGAATGGTGAAGAGGCTGAAGGTGGAGGATGCTGAGCGACGTATTCAGGAGCTTGCCGAGTTTCGGTTTGCGCTGCGGAGGTTTTTGCACTTCAGCGAAGAGGCTGCGACGCGGGTGGGCCTGACGCCGCAGCAGCATCAGTTGTTGCTGCAGATTGCGGGTGCGCCGAAGGGAACGGTGACGGCGGTGGGCTATCTTGCGGAGAGGCTGGCGCTGCGGCATCACAGCGTGGTGGAGTTGGGGAACCGCTGCGAGGAGGCTGGCCTGATTGTGCGGACGAGCGATCCGGAGAATCGCCGCCATGTGGTGTTGAAGATGACGGCGGAGGGGAATCGGCTGCTGAGAAAGCTGTCGTCGGACCATGCGCGTGAACTGAATGAGCTGGGGCCGCAACTGGCGGCTGCGCTTAAGGCTCTTACGGATTAGATGCGGTCGTGCGAGGAATCAGGGCAAGGGATGCAGAGCAAGGGTTTTAGGGCAACGAACTCAGCGCAAGGGAGAATGTGGTGACTCAAAGGACAGCGGCAAAACCATTCATGCAGTACTCATTGCTGCGCCGGTACGTGCCGAGGGTGCAGGAGGATCTGAGGGCGGCGTATGCGCGCAATCTGCATAAGTGGCTGCTGATTGCGCCGCTGATCGGAGTGACGGCGGGGCTGACGATCACGGCGATTGCGGCGATTATTCTGCGCGAGATGTGGCCGCCGATTCTGGCGTACTACCTGGGGCATCATTGGGCGATTGTGCCGGGGCTGGTGGTGGGCTGCGCGTTGACTGGCCTGATTATGCAGTACCTGACGAGCGATCCGAACCAGCACTCTACCGAAGAAGTGATTCAGTCCTATCACGAGCATGAGGGTGCGATTGACATGCGTGCGTTTCCTGCCAAGCTGCTGGCGGCGGTGACGACGGTGGGCTTCGGCGGCAGCGCTGCCCTGGAAGGGCCGAGCATCTATGGCGGTGCGGCGATTGGGTCATGGCTGTGGTCGAAGCTGCATGGCATGCGCCGATTTCGGCTGGACGCGCGGGATCGGCGGATCATGCTGATCTGCGGAGCTGCGGCGGGCATGTCGGCGGTCTTTCGAGCGCCGCTGACGGGGATTGTGTTCGCTCTGGAGATGCCGTACAAGGACGATCTGGCGCATGAGGCGCTGATGCCGTCGCTGATTGCTTCGGTGGTGTCGTATATGACGCTGGTGGCGTTCATGGGCAGCAAGCCGTTGTTCGATTTCAACGGATCGGGCTCATATACGATGCGCGATTTGCTGTGGAGTGCTGTGCTGGGAATGTTGATTGGGCTGCTCGCTGTGGTGTTTGTGATTGCGTTCCGGTATCTGCGCGGCTTTGTGGTGAGGTGGAAGGCGGCGCACTGGATCAAGCTGTCGATTGGCGGGCTGCTGACGGGGCTGTGCGGGCTGTGGTTTGTGCAGATGTATCCGGGGACGCTGATTCCGCTGGGCCCGAACTATGAGGCTGTGGGGACGATTCTTACGCAGAGCCACAGTTCGAGCGAGCTGGTGGTGTTCGGCATCCTCAAGCTGGCGGCGACAGCGTTCACGCTTGGGGCCGGGGGCGTGAGCGCGATGTTCGTTCCGCTGTTTCTGACGGGTGGCGGGTTGGGGATTGCGTTTGCGCAGACGGTGGTGCATAGCCCGTCGCTGGCGCTGTATGCGGCTGTGGGGATGGCGTCGTTTATAGCTGCGGCGTACAAGACACCGCTGGCGGCGGTGGTGTTCGTCGCCGAGGCTACGGGTGGACATGCGTTTCTGATTCCGGCGCTGATTGGTGCAGCGGTGGCGTATGGGATCTCGGGCGATGCTTCGGTCTCCGGGGACCAAAGGCTGCATGAAGAGGCGGTGTGGCAGGAGGCAGCGCAGGCGCGAGCGCTGGAGGCGCAGAGTGACTGAGGAGGTGCGGCGGGTTCTGTAATCGCCTGTGCGGAGACAGCCGGGGTGGTGGTGCGATAGGCTGGGTGGGCGTTGGCGGTGTAGCCGCCGAGTGGAGTTGGAATGAAGATTGTGGTGGCGGTGAAGCAGGTGCCGGAACGCGATGCGGTGGTGCGTGTGGCGGCGGATGGGCGCGGTGTCGACGAGAGCGATGTGGCGTGGACGATGAATGAGCCGGATGCGTATGCGCTGGAAGAGGCGTTGCAGTTGAAGGAACGCGCGGGTGATGGCGAAGTGGTGGTGCTGTGCGCCGGGCCGGAGCGGGTGCAGAGTACGCTGCGCGAGGCGCTGGCCAAGGGTGCGGACCGGGCAGTGCATGTGGTGACGCCGGAGAGTGGCGCGGGGTCGCTGGGCGAGCGGGACTCGCTGGATGTGGCCCGGCTGCTGGCGGAGGCGGTGCGGGGGGAGACTGCGGATCTGGTGCTGACTGGGTTGCAGTCGGATGACCTGGGAGCTGGGCAGACGGGCGTGGTGATGGCGGAGTTGCTGGGTGTTCCGCATGCGACGCTGGTGCTACAGGTGGAGTTGGTGAGCGGCGGCATTAAGGTGAAGCGTGAGTTGGAGGATGGCTGGATGCAGCAGGTGGAGATGCCGCTGCCGGCGCTGCTGACGGTGCAGTCGGGGGGGAACCGGCTGCGGTATGCGACGCTGATGGGGATCAAGCGGGCGCGGCAGAAGGAGATGCGCGAGGTGGAGGCTGCTGCGGCGGGGAAGCGCGTGGATGAGATAGTGCGGGTGTCGCCGCCGGTGAGAGTGAAGCAGACGGAGATGCTGACGGGCTCGGCTGATGAGATTGCGGCGAAGCTGGTGGAACGGCTGAAGTTTGAAGTGAAGGTGCTGTGACCGGCGAGCGGGCGATGCGGGAGGGCGTGGGAATGTCAGACGCAAGAATGGATGCAATGGAGATGCAATGCAACGTCGCGAATTTCTAGCCGCATCGCTTGCTGCTACGGCGGCAACTGCTGCAACTGCGGCGCGTGGCGCGTTGGCGCAGGCTGCGCGGAGTGACGACCGTGAGTACTACCAGATTCGGCGGTACCAGTTGCAGAGTGGTCCGCAGGTGAAGCTGACTGCGGATTATTTCAGCGTGCTGATCCCGGCGTTGCATCGCATGGGGATGACGCCGGTGGGCGCGTTTGAACTGAAGTTTGGGCCGGACGCGCCGGCGAATTATTTGCTGATTCCGAGCCGGTCGGTGGAGTCGCTGGCGACGCTTGACCAACAGCTTGCGAAGGATGAGGAGTTTGTGAAGCTGGCCGATGCGTTCTGGAATGCGCCGGCGGTTTCGCCTGCGTTTGTGCGGGTGGAGAGCTGGCTGCTGTCGGCGTTTGCGGGATGGCCGCGGATGACGGTGCCGACGATGACAGCTACCGGGGCGAAGCGGATCTTCCAGCTACGGACGTATGAGAGCCCGTCGATGCGCGACCATGTGCGCAAGGTTGAGATGTTTCACAGTGGAGAGTTCGAGGTCTTCAAGCGCTCGGGTGCGCAACCGGTGTTCTTTGGAGATACGCTGATCGGATCGCGGATGCCGAGCCTGACGTACATGCTGAGCTTTGCGGATGACGCGGAGTTGGATGGCGACTGGAAGAAGTTTTCGAACGATCCGCAGTGGAAGAAGCTGCAAGCGGAACCGCGGTTTGGTTTTGAGGCGACGGTGAGCAATATCTCCAACCTGGTGTTGGGGCCGCTGCCGATGTCACAGATTTAAGAGGCAGAGAAGAAGGCCGGAGGAAGCAGATGAGTGGTGTATTGGTGGTGATGGAGACCAAGGGTGCGGGTTGGCACCGGATGAGTTTTGAGGCGCTGGCTGCGGGACAGACATTGGCTGCGGGGTTGGGAGTTGAGTGCTCGGCTGCGGTGCTGGGCGAGGGTGCGGCGATTGCGGGGCTGGTGACGGAGTTGGCGACGAAGAAGCTGGCGGCGGCGTGGGCGGTGGGCGATACGCTGCTGGAGCAGTACACGGCGGATGGTTGGGTTGCGGCGCTGGAGCAGTTGATTGCCGAGGTGAAGCCGAAGCATGTGGTGTTTCCGCATACGTACCAGGTGCGGGATTATGCGCCGGCGTTGGCGACGCGGCTGGGCGAGGTTCTGATTGGGGATGTGACGGCGATACGGGTTGATGCGCAGAGTGGGTCGGTGTTTGTGCGGCAGTGGATGCAGGGGAAGTTGAATGCGGAGTATCGGCATGGGGGCGCGGGCGGGGTGTGCGTGGCGTCGGTGCAGGCGGGGAGTTTTCGCGCGGATGCGGTCGAGGAGGGCGAGTGCGAGGTGAAGGCGTTCGCTCCGAAGCTGGAGGCAGGTAAGATTCGCACGAAGCCGGGCGAGGCGTTTCGAGAGGCGGCGCAGACGGTGGACCTGTCGTCGTCGGCGATGATTGTGAGCGTGGGACGAGGGATTGGGGAGCAGGAGAATTTGAAGCTGGTGGAGGACCTGGCGGCCGCGCTGGGAGCGGATGTGGCAGCGTCAAGGCCGATCTGCGATGCGGGCTGGCTGCCGATGGAACGGCAGGTGGGAAGCTCGGGGCAGACGGTTGCACCGAAGCTGTATGTGGCGGTGGGGATCTCCGGGGCGATCCAACACCTGGTGGGGATGAAGGGAGCGAAGACGGTGATTGCGATCAATAAGGATGCGGACGCGCCGATCTTTGAGGTTGCGGATATTGGCGTGGTGGGCGATCTGTTTGAGGTTGTGCCGGCGCTGACGGGGGCGATTCAGGCGGCAAGGCGGGATGCGAATCAGGGGTAGAGGAGTTGCGTTCGGGAGTCTTTCGCCGCTGAAAATGCGTCATACTGGAAGAGGTCGATTGGATCGAACTTTCCGGTGACGTGAACCCTTGACGAAGCGAGCAAAACGCGGAGCTGTCGAGCATGCGCATTCCTTGTGGGTGCAGGTGCTGGCGTTCGCGTGTTTGCTGCTGGTGGTGGGTGCGAGTTCGGCGCAGGCGATCCACATCCACGGCGAGTGGCTGCCACAAAAGGCGGTGCGGGCTACGGCGGCTGTGGATGGTTCGCAGACGCCGGGTGGAGAGGAAAGCTGTCCGCTGTGCATGGCGATGCACTCGGCGCTGCCGGTGGCGACGCATGTCGCGCTGGTGCGGATGGTGCTGGTGGAGTGCGAGGTGGCACAGGGCGTCAATCATGCGCCTGAGACGCTGTGGCACTTTGCGATGTTTAGCAGGCCCCCGCCTGTAGAGACCCTGTAACAGATTGTCGTGAGAGATCGCCGTGCTGGAGTGAGCACGAAGAGGGGCGTTAAGCCTGGCGGTTCTCTTAACGGAGTGCAGCCGTTGCGCCGAGGTGGTGCTGATGCTGGACAGGCCGTAGCCGCATAGGAGCTTCGGCTTCTTGGTCTCAACAGACAGGAGTTTTCATGCAGAGATTTTTTCGATTGCGACTCGCGGGGCCGATGCTGGCGCTGATGGTCGCGATTTGTGGTGGGACGGCGAGGGGTCAGAGTGCGTTGGGAAGTGTGAATGGAATGGTGACGGACTCGACCGGAGCTGTGATCCCAGGGGCGACGGTGGTGATTTCGAGTTCGACGAGTGGAACCTCGCGGACGATGGTGGCTGACTCTGGCGGGCAGTTCCGGTTCGCTAATCTGCCGTTGGGTCCGTACAAGCTGACGGTGAACTATGCCGGATTCCAGCCGTTTTTGAAGATGGTGCAGGTGAATGCTGGAGCGATGGTGAGTGTGCCGGTGGCGCTGCAGGTGGCGACTTCGTCGCAGAGCGTTACGGTGGAAGCACCGGAGGACATGGAGCAGAACGACTCGACGTTTCATACGGATCTGGATCGCGGAACGTTCGACAAGCTGCCGCTTGAGAGTCAGTCGTCATCGCTGAGTTCGCTGGTAACGCTGGCATCGCCGGGGGTTGCGGCGGATTCGAATGGACTGTTTCATGGGCTGGGCGATCATGCGTCGAACTCGTTCTCGATTGATGGGCAGCCGATTACGGATCAGCAGAGCAAGGTGTTTTCGAACCAGATTCCATCCAACTCGGTGCAGTCGATCGAGGTGATTTCGGGAGCGCCGCCGGCGGAGTATGGGGGAAAGACGAGCCTGGTGATCGATGTGACGACGCGGTCGGGGCTGGGAGTTAAGACGCCAACGGGATCGGTGTCGACGTCGTATGGGACGTTTGGTTCAGCGACGGGGTCGTACGACATCAGCTATGGCGGGAAGAGCTGGGGGAATTTTTTCGAGGTCGATGGGCTGAACACCGGGCGCTTTCTCGATCCGCCGGAGTTCACGGTGTTTCATGACAAGGGCAATGAGTTGAATACGTTCGAACGCGTGGACCGGCAACTGTCGACCAAGGGTGCGCTGCAACTTAATGTGAATGTCAGCCGGTCGTGGTTTCAGAATCCGAATGCGTTCGACAATCTCAATGTTCAAAACGTGATCAGCGGCGGGGACACGGCACATCCGGTCTTCGGCGATGTGGGGAATACGGATCAGCGATCGCAGATTCTTACGTATGACATTGCGCCGTCGTATACGCACACGTTCAATCAGTATGCGGTGGCGAATGTCGGAGTGTATGTGCGGAGGGATGCTTACAACTATTACCCGAGCAAGGATCCGCTCGCCGATCTCGGGCCGGTGACGCTGCAGAACGAGACGATCGGAC
Source organism: Acidobacteriota bacterium (assembly GCA_021778845.1). Lineage (GTDB taxonomy): Bacteria > Acidobacteriota > Terriglobia > Terriglobales > Acidobacteriaceae > Granulicella. The sequence continues at coordinate 8,558 of JAJYBU010000012.1, read as the reverse complement.
AGGCACGATCGTTGACGAACACCGGAGTGCATGGCTACGTCTCGTATGTGAAGGGCGTGAACAATGTAAAGCTGGGTGGAACGTACTCGCAGACGTTTCTGCGCGAGGATGACAAGCTGGGAGTGGTGAACAATACGTTCAACTCGCCGTGCATGGATGTGAATGGGAATCCGGTTGCGGGGTATACGGCATCGACGTGTGCTGGCGGGGCGGTGCTGCCAAACCCGAACTTTATCTCCGCGCTGGCGCCGTACGATCTGACTCGTGGCGGCGCGCTGTATGACTTTGTTGGACACACGGATGTGAAGGAGGTTGGGCTGTATCTGGAGGACCAGATCACGGCCGGGAACTGGCTGTTCAATCTGGGCATGCGCGGCGACCTGTACAACGGACTCGCGGTGGCGCGGCAGGCGGAGCCGCGGGTGGGCGTTTCATATGCGGTGAAGAAGACGGCCAGCATTCTGCGGCTCTCGTATGCGCGGACGCTGGAGTCGCCGTTCAATGAAAACTTGGTGCTTTCGAGCCTGGGCTGCGGGAGCGATGTGCTGTCGCCGCTGCTGGGTTGCAGCCCTGGCGTTGGCACGATTCTGCAGCCGGGATTTCGCAATGAGTTTCATGCTGGATTTCAGCAGGCTGCCGGAAGGCACCTGATTCTCTCGGGCGAGTACATCTGGAAGTACACGCACAATGCGTTCGACTTCAGTGTGCTGGGCAATACGCCGATTACGTTTCCGATCGACTGGCACAGTTCGAAGATACCGGGCTATGCGCTGCATGCGGAGGTGCCGACGTATCGCGGATTTTCGGCGTTTGTGGTGATGTCGTCGGTGGCGGCGCGGTTCATTGGGCCGCAGGTGGCGGGCGCTGGAGCAACGGGCGGCGTTGCGCAGGGGACGACGTACTATCCGTTCCGGATCGATCATGATGAGAAGTTCAACGAGACGACGCATGTGCAGTATCAGATTCCGGGAAAGTTCAGCCCGTGGGTGAGTTTCAACTGGCGGTTTGATAGTGGCATGGTGGCGGGTTCGACGCCTTGCTATAACCCGGTGTCGAATGATCCGAACACGGCCTGCCCGAACACTTCGACGACGCTGAATGGCCAGCCCGCGGTGGAGTTGGTGGACAACAATATTCCTCCCACGATTAATCCAGTGACGGGAGCGAAGGTGTACCTGCCGTTGACTCCGGACGAGGAGTTTCAGGCCGGGTTCAGTTGCGGTGGGGTGAAGGCGAATGGGCGCAACCAGATTGGCGCGCCGGTCGCGGGCACGCCGTACTATGCTTGCCTGGCTTCGCAGTTGGGTTCGACGCAGATCAACATTCCTGCTCCGGGCACCGGGGGCAATGACCATAATCCGCCACGCATTCAGCCGCGGAATCTCTTCGACGCGTCGCTGGGTGAGGACAATCTGTTCAATGGGCACAGGTACAAATGGAGCTTGATGCTGACCGCAGTCAACTTCACGAACAAGTATGCGCTGTATAACTTTCTCTCTACGTTCAGTGGAACGCACTATGTGACGCCGAGGGCGATGACGGCGGAGTTGGGCTTTCACTTCTAGAGGCAACGTGCGGAGCGCGACTCCCGTAGGATGGGAGGAGATGTTGTCTCGGCTGCCGAAATCGACGATGGTGCTGCTGGCCTTTGGCAGCGTGTATTTGTTTTGGGGATCGACGTATGGGGCGATCCATATTGCGGGGGAGCATCTGCCGGTGCCGGTGGTGTCGGCGACGCGGTCGCTGATTTCGGCGACGCTGATTGTGCTGATCAGCGTGATGCGCGGGAAGAGTTTGCGCGTGCCGAAGGGCGAGGGTTGGAAGTTGGTGTTGGTGGGTCTGCTGTTCATGTCAGCGAACAATATGCTGCTGACGTGGGGGGAGAAGATGGTGGCGTCGGGGTTTGCGTCGCTGGTGGTGTCGATGACGCCGATTATGATTGCGCTGATTGAGTGGGTGCTGCCGGACGGCGATGCGTTGAACAAGCGCGGGTGGACGGGAACGATGCTGGGAACGCTGGGGATTAGCGTGCTGGTGTGGCCGTCGATGCATGCGAGCGTGGCCGGATCGAAGACACTGCTGGGCGTGGGGATGCTGCTGAGTGCGGCGCTGGCGTTCGCGATTGGAGCGGTGCTGTCGCGGCGATTTCAGTTTACGGCGGATACGTTTGTGGCTACGGGATGGCAGATTGGAGCGGCGGGGATCTTCAATGCGATGGTCGCGGTAGGGGGCGGCGGGCTGCATCGCGCGGTGTGGACGTGGCCGGGCTTTGGCGCGATCGTGTACCTGTCAATCTTTGGATCGCTGTTTGGGCTGGTGGCGTTTACGTACCTGCTGCAAAACGTTGCGGTGACGAAGGTGTCGACGTATGCGTTTGTGAATCCGGTGATTGCGGTGTTGCTGGGTGCGCTGTTGCTGCACGAGCGATTGGTGAAGACTGAGATTGCGGGGATGGCGGTGATTGTGTGCGCGGTCGCGATGGTGGTGTACAGCCGCGTGGATCGCGGTAAGCGCGAGATTGTGGGGATGGCGGGCGAGGCGGTGGAGTAGTCTGGACGAGCAAGTGGTTGAATCGATTCTCGCCTCATCAAGCCGTTGGCGTCCCATGCTCAGGTGGGTCCAGATCGAAGCTTGGCGAGTGCGACACGAGAGAGGGAATGCGCAACAAGTCTGTTGTGAGCCCGAGCAAACAAAGGGAGAGTAGCGGCTATCTTCCGACCCTTGATGGCTGGCGCACGGTCGCCATCCTTTGGGTGTTGATGGGTCACAGTCTGGTGTGGAGATATGGCTGGGTATCCAACGAATGGCTGAGGGCCAACGGCGGTCGCGGCGTGCAGTTGTTCTTTGCGCTGAGCGGATTGCTGATCTGCAATCGGTTGCTGCGCGAGGAGCAACGCTTTGGCGGGATCTCGCTGCGCAGTTTTTATACGCGAAGATTTTTTCGGATTCAGCCGGCCGCGCTGACCTATCTCGCGGTGATCTCGATTTTGATGCTGTGGGGGAAGATACCGCAGGTGTGGTCGGCGATTGCAGGCTCTGCACTGATGGTTCGCAGCTTCCTTCCGCGCACGGCGACCAACTGGGAGACCGCACACTTCTGGAGCCTGGCGGTTGAGGAACAGTTCTATCTTTTTCTACCGGGATTTCTGGTGCTGTGCCGCCGCTATCGACTGGCGGTGCTCTCGGCGCTGGTGGTGATCTTTGAAGTGTGGCGAGTGTTTGTGATGGCGACACCGCGACTGCAGGGATTTACGCCGCTGATTTATCTGCGTACCGATACGGTGATTGGGGAGATTTTTCTAGGTTGTGTCTTCGCGCTGGCGTTAAATCGTGAGAGGGTGAGGGAGCTGGCGAAGACCTATCTCTATCCGTGGGTGGCGCTTCTGTACACGGCCGGGGTGTTTGCGCGCGTCACGTTCCACCACTCGCGGTCCGATCACGCACTCGGTATTACGGTGTACCCGCTGTTGCTGGCGTCGACGATGCTGCATCGGGACTCGATGACGAGCCGGCTTCTTGAGCTTGCGCCCGTTAGATTTGTGGGGCGGATCTCCTACAGCTTGTATCTGTGGCAGGAACTTTTCTTCAATCCGCTGGTGGCGCCGGCGCCGGGCAGCTTTCGTTCGCACAAGTTGCTGTGCTGGTGCACCGCATTTGGCTGCGCGATTGCGAGCTACTATCTGATTGAGCGGCCGTTGATCCGGTACGGTCATGGGGTGGCGAGGAAGTTCGACTTAGAGGAGCAGGAGAAGAGTCGCCGCGTGAATTCTAAGGAGATGGCCGGGGCTCAATAAGTGCTGGTTTGTGCGGCTACTTGCGCTTCCAGCGGACGCCGTCCTTGGAGTCCTCGAGGAGGATGCCTTTTTCGAGGAGGTCGTTGCGGATGGCGTCGGCGCGGGCGAAGTTGCGCTGCTTCTTGGCCTGGGTGCGCTCGGCGACGAGGGCGTCGATGGCGGCGTCGGTGAGGCTGGTGCTGCCGAATTTTTCGAGGACGTCGGGGGAGACGTCGGCCATGCGGCCTTCGGCTTCGGCCCAGCGGAGAGCGGCCCGGGTGAGTTCGGCGTCGCGGTCCGCTTCCCCGTTATTGAGGACCGCGAAGATGGAGTCGAATTTGTCGAGGAGAGCGATGGTTTCTTCGGCGTCGAAGCGGGTGAGGCGGGAGTGGTCGGCGGCCGTATTGACGGCGCGGAGGACGTCGAAGATGGCGGCGCGGGCTTCGGCGGTGTTGAGGTCGTTGGCGAGGGCGGCGGTGAAGTCGGCGTTGCCCTTGCGGATTGTTTCCGTCAGGGCGCTGGTCGCCGCGGCAACGGCAGGTCTCTCCCCTTCGCTGCGCTCCGGTCGAGCGGACGAATCCTGGTGGGGGACGGAGATGCTCTCGGGCCAGTTGCCGGTGCGGATGCGGTCGTGGAAGGTGCGCAGGCGCTCGATGGCGTTGGTGGATTCGGTGAGGCCGTCGAAGGTGAAGTTGAGCTGGTGGCGGTAGGGCACGCTGAGCAGAAGGAAGCGGATGGCCGATGCGCGATAGCCCTTGAGAAGGAGGTCGCGGAGGGTGAAGAAGTTGCCCTCGGACTTGGACATTTTTTTGCCTTCGACGAGCAGGAAGCGGACGTGGAACCAGTGGCGCGCGAAGGGGTGGTGCGTGGCGGCTTCAGATTGGGCGATCTCATTTTCGTGGTGCGGGAACATGAGGTCTTCACCGCCGGCGTGGAGGTCGAAGGAGTCGCCGAGATATTTGATGGCCATGGCGGAGCACTCGATGTGCCAGCCGGGGCGGCCGGGGCCGAGGGGCGTTTCCCATGAGGCTTCGCCGGGTTTGGTGGCCTTCCAGAGGGCGAAGTCGCGGGCGGAGTCCTTGTCGTACTCGTCGAGGTCTACGCGGGCACCGTCTTCGATGCCGTGAAGGTCCTTCTTGGAGAGCTTGCCGTAGCCGGGGAAGCGGGCGATGCGGAAGTACCAACTGCCGTCCTCGGCCTTGTAGGCGATGTCCTGGGCGGCGAGACGTTCGATGAGGGAGACCATGCCGGGGATGTTTTCGGTGGCGCGGGCGATGTCTTCGGGGCGCTCGATGTTGAGGGCGTCCATGTCTTCGAAGAAGGCGCGCTCGTACTTGGTGGTGTACTCGGCGATGGGCTGGCCGGCGGCGGCGGCGTTGCGGATGATCTTGTCGTCGACGTCGGTGATGTTCATGACGTGGTGCAGGGCGAGGCCGTGGAGGCGGGCGGTGCGGCGCAGCAGGTCGACGTGGAGGAAGGTGCGGAAGTTGCCGATGTGGCCGTAGTCGTAGACGGTGGGGCCGCAGCAGTAGAAGCGCAGGACGTGGCCGTCGGAGGCGAAGAGCGGTTCGATTTTACCGGAGAGAGTGTTGAAGAGTTCGAGTGCCACGCGTCGCCAATTGCCGCTGGGCGAGACGCTTGCGCGCCGCACCGCAGGCTACTTTCTGCTGTTGTCTATACTCTTTTGATTTTAGCTGAGTTGGAGCCTTCAGCCGAGGCGAAGCTGGGGTGTGGGTTCGAGCGTGTCGGGGGCGAAGTCCCGGGTGAGGAACTTGGGGAAGGCGGCGGCGGCGATCATGGCGGCGTTATCGGTGGAGAGAGCGATGGCTGGGAAGGCGACGGGGAGGTTGCGGCGGGTGGCTTCGGCAGTGATGTGGCGGCGGAGTTCGCTGTTGGCGGAGACGCCTCCGCTGACGAGGAGGCTGCGGACGCCGTAGTGCTCGGCTGCATGGAAGGCGGAGCGGGCGAGATTCTTGACGACCGCGTTCTGGAAGCTGGCGATGAGGTTGAGGGTTGGCGCGTCGAAGTAAGGGAGCGCGCGGGCGAGGTTCATGGTGTCGGGCTTTGCTTTGTGCAGGCCGATGGCGCGGAAGGCATCGTCGCGGGTTGCGATCGCGGGCTGCATGTGGTGCAGTTCGACGTAACGGCGGACGGCGGTTTTGATGCCGGAGAAGGACATGTCGAAGCGGGCGGGATCGTCGTTGGGTTGGAGGGCGGCTTCTCGGGCGAGCTTGGGGGCGGTGTTGCCGGTGGCCTTTTGTTTGATCTGCGCGAAGGGAAAGAGGCGGGTGTCGGCGGTTCCGAGGGAGGCGAGGGCGTCGATCCAGGGGCCGCCGGGGTAGGGGAGGCCGAGGAGCTTGGCGACCTTGTCGAAGGCCTCGCCGGCGGCGTCGTCGAGGGTCTTGCCTACGTTGCGGTAGTGCCACGTTTGTTCGGGCGTTTGGGTGGCGAGGTAGAGGTGGGTGTGGCCGCCGCTGACGACGAGGGCGAGGAGTGGGGAGGCGTCGGCGAAGGCCGTGGTTGCGTCCATGAGAACGGCGTGGATGTGGCCTTCGAGGTGGTTGACGGCGATGAGCGGGAGGTTGGCGCCGAAGGCCAGGGCCTTGGCGAAGCTGATGCCGACGAGCAGGGCTCCGGCGAGGCCTGGGCCTTCGGTGACGGCGATGGCGGCGAGATCGGAGTAGGCGACGTTGGCACGCTGCATGGCCTCGCGGACGACGGGGACGATGGCGCGGAGGTGCTCGCGGGAGGCTAGCTCGGGTACGACGCCGCCGTAGTTGCTGTGGATGAGCTGCGAGGCGACGACGTTGGAGAGGACTGCTTGGCCGTTGCGGACGACGGCTGCGGAGGTCTCGTCGCAGGAGCTCTCGATACCGAGGATGAGGGTGCTGGGCATTAAACAGAGTGTAGAGGATAGAGTGGAGAGCGTAGAGGGCCGAATGGGGAGATCGGAGAACAGCGGGTATGAAGCGGCGCTGCGGATTGTGCGGCGGCTGCACGCGCTGGGACATGCGGCGTACTTTGCCGGTGGATGTGTGCGCGATCTGCTGCTGGGCGTGATGCCGCAGGACTTCGACGTGGCGACGTCAGCGGTTCCGGAGCTGGTGCTGGCGGCGTTTCCACGGACTGAGGCTGTGGGAGCGCACTTTGGGGTGGTGCTGGTGATCGACCGGGTGGGGGAGCCGGAGGCCGGGGAGCGCGTGGCGACCGAGGTGGCGACGTTTCGTCATGATGGGGCGTACAGCGATGGACGAAGGCCGGATGCGGTGCGGTTCTCGTTGGACCCGCGCGAGGATGTGCTGCGGCGCGACTTCACCATCAATGGGCTGCTGCTGGATGCGCTGGCGTATGACGCGGGCGACCGCATCGAGGACTGCGTGCTGGATTATGTGGGTGGGCGGGGTGATCTGGAGGCGCGGCTGGTGCGGGCGATCGGCGAGCCGCAGATGCGTTTTGCCGAAGACAAGCTGCGGATGCTGCGGGCGGTGAGATTTGCAGCACGGCTGGAGTTCAGCATCGAGCGGCGAACGATGGATGCGATCTGGCAGCAGGCGGAGACGATTGATGTTGTGTCCGCTGAACGCGTGCGCGAGGAGTTGACGAAGATTCTGACCGAGGGCGGGGCGCGGCGAGGGTTTGAGTCACTGAATGAGACGCGGCTGCTGGCTCAGGTGCTGCCGGAGGTGAAGCGCATGCAGGGGGTGGAGCAGCCGCCGGAGTTTCATCCGGAGGGCGATGTGTGGGTGCATACGCTGATGCTGCTGGAACAACTGCCAGCGGGTGCGAGCGCGACGCTGGCCTGGGGAATGCTGCTGCATGATGTGGGCAAGCCGGCTACGTTTACGCCTCCGGACCCGCGCCGGCCAGGAGATCGGATACGGTTCAATGGGCATGTGGAGGTGGGAGTTGCCGTGGCGCGGAGGATCCTGACGCGGCTGCGGTTTAGCGGCGAGGATATGGAGCAGATCCTCGCGCTGGTGAAACACCATATGCAGTTTGGGGATGTGATGCAGATGAAGCAGTCGACGCTGAAGCGATTTCTGCGGCTGCCGAAGTTTGAGGAGCATCTGGCGCTGCATAGGGCGGATTGCCTGAGCTCGCATGGGAAGCTGGACCTGTATGCGTTCGCCAAGGAGAAGTATGAAGAGCTGAGCGAGGAACAGATTCGTCCGCGGCTGTTACTGACCGGAGATGATTTGATTGCATCCGGATACAAGCCGGGGCCGCAGTTTCGGGCGATGCTGGAGGTTGCCGAGGATGCGCAATTGGAGGGCTCGGTTGCGAGCAAAGGAGAGGCGCTTGGGTTGGTGCGGGGACGGTTTGGCGAGCCCTCCTGATTGCGGTGGGCTTCGTGCGCGGGGCTGGGGCGGTTGGAGTTAGCGCGAGCGGGTTTTGGCGTTTGGGGCCGGGGGCGGGTAGTTGGGCTTGCGCTTGGCTGGCTTGGAGATGGCCGGGGTGATGGTGGGCGGGGCGGTGAGGTCGATGGTGCGGTGGGCTTCAACTGCGTCGGCCAGAGCGTACTTCAGTTTTTCGATGCCCTCGCCGGTTACGGCTGAGATTAAGTAGAGGGGGAGCTTCTTGCGCTTGGCGAAGGTGGTGAGTTTTTTGAGCTTGTCGGGGTTGGCGACGTCAGCCTTGGCGGCAACCAGGACGGTGGGCTTGGCGGCGAGGGCGGGGTCGAAGGATTTAAGCTCGGCGGTGATGATGTTGTAGTCGGCGACGGGGTCAGGGCGGGCGCTGCCGGAGGTGGAGTCGGCGGCGTCGGAGACGTCGATGAGGTGGGCG
>JAJYBU010000040.1 GCA_021778845.1 Acidobacteriota bacterium | reverse complement strand
TCGACCATGTACCGTCAAACGGGCATGATGGTGGTAGTCCATCTGACCTCCAGAGAAAACAGATTGCTCGACACAATCAGCTTCTCCGTTCTCGGTCAGATGGACAACAACCTATTGCAACTTCACAGCTAGAGGCGGTCGCGTCCCGAGTTGACATTGAGGAGGCTACTACATAGTTCCGAGCTTTTGAGCGCAAGGCGCTAGCCCAGGTCTAGTGTTGACCTCGGCGCTTTCCATCGCTTGCTGAAATTGGGCGGGCGATGGGAAGCGAAGCCGGGACAGCCGTTGATCTCCGATGGACCATTACCGCGAACCACGTCAGGACTCCACCGAGCCTAATACGGCCCGCATAGTAGTCTTGCCAGGTCGCCACCCATCAGCCGCTCAGGGCTTGATGTCAACAACCTGTTGAGACTCCACAGCTAGACGAGATGCTAACCTGAGGGGCTGCCGATCGAGTAAGGTCGACGTCCCAGCCCGGCGAGTGATGGAGAGTAGCATGTCCACCACCCGCAACAACCGCTATCAAGAGGGGTCCATCGAGCGTGTGAAACGGGAGAAAGGCCGCCCTGACGTCTGAGTCTTTCGCCGGCGTGAACTGCTGGCAGATGGCCGCCGAGTTCAGCGCAAGAGGACCGTTGGCAGCCTCGATCGCTTCCCGAGGCTGGCTGACTCCAAACGTGCTGTTGAAAACCTGCGCATGGAGATTAACGCCCAGCAGGAACGCAGAGGCAGAATGACCATCAAGGAACTCTGGGGTCATTACCAGGCCAATGAGCTTCACGATCCCGAAGTGGGGCGTTCACCAACGACTATCGATGGCTACCTGAGTAATTTCAAGAACTACATTACCCCTGCATGGGGCGACACGTTCATCGCCGATGTCAGCCCAGTCGCGGTTGAGCGTTGGTTGCGAAGACTGCCCTATGCCCCGTCAACCAAGAGCAAGCTCAGGAACCATCTGAGCGCTTTGTACAGCCATGCGATTCGCCACCAGATGTTCGTAGGCGAAAACCCGATTGCCACCGTTCGCCAGGGATCGAAAAGACTGCGTGACCCAGACATCCTACCATCACAGAGATGCAGGCCATCCTGCAAGGTCTGACCGACCCTATGCACCGTATTGCTGTTCTCATCGCTGCGGTGACTGGTCTGCGGCGCTCGGAGATTCGGGGCTTGAAGTGGCTTGACATTGATTTCGACAGGTTATGGCTGAACCTCCGCAGGGGCATTGTGCGGAAGCACAAGACCAGGTTGAAGACGGAGGGAAGTCGCCGCGGGATTCCGATCCCGCAGGACCTCGCGGATGTGCTTACCAAGTGGCGTGACGAATGTCTCTATCCGGCCGATGACGATTGGGTGCTGGCGTCACCAACCACCAACGGACGCAGTCCCTTGTGGCTCGACATCGTATTACAGAGATACATCCGCCCGATCTTGATCGAGGCCCGCATCACCAAGACGGTAGGTTGGCACACCTTCCGACGCAGCCTTTCAGTGATCATGGCAACAAGGGCAAAAGCGTAAAAGTGGTTCAGGAACTTCTCCGCCACTCCAACGTCTCGACCACGCTGGATCTTTACCAGCAAGCCTATCAAGAGGCCAAGAGGGCGGCGCAACTGCACACGAGCAGCCTGTTCATCGTGCGCGCAAAGGCCAGCTAGCGCAAAGCTTTCGGCATGACATGAGAGCGCCCTCTGGTCACAGGAGGGCGCTCTCTTTGGATCGACGTCGGCGTGGGTACGCAGTATTTATGCTGAAAGTGCCCTTTCAGTGCCCTTAACCTTGACCGATTTTTCTTCAATCGGTGTTTCTAAGTTGTTTATTTTTAGGGTCTTCGAGTTGGTGGGCACAGCAGGATTCGAACCTACGACTTCCACCGTGTGAAGGTGGCACTCTACCGCTGAGTTATGCGCCCATCGTTTCCCAGATCAGGGAAATGGAAGCGGGCTGAACTGATGGCCCCGCCTCTGAATATTACTAAGGATAACACTCGGTGGCGGGTGCGCCAAACGGCGGGCGAATCGTTGGGGTGTGCAGGCGCGTCCGATAGCAGCATGCTGAAAGGTACAATTACCACCTGATGCCGCCTTTGCACAGACTGAAGCCGGGTGACCCGTCACATTTGCCAGGATCTGGCGAAGAAACTTTGCCAAAATCCGGCGAAGAGCACGATTTTGCGCAACCTGAGAGCGAAGACTGTGTTTCGGAAGATATGGGAACGTTGGCGCTTCATCCGGGTGTGATGGAAACAGCGGGGCCGCGACTCGAAGCCGAACCCCTGGTGGCTACGGACCTGACGCCGGCGCAAAGGGAGGCGCGACGGGCTGCTGCCGCGCGAGGAGACTTCTCCGGACTGACGGACGCTGAGGTGATGCTGGAACTGAAGGCTGGCAATATGGGTGCCTTTGACGTGCTGTTGTCCAAGTACCGCAAGCCGATGGTGCACTTCATGTTCCGGATGGTTCATAACCAGGCGGTCGCGGAGGAGTTGGCGCAAGAGGTCTTTTTGCGGGTCTACCGGTCGCGGGAGACATACAGGGCGGAGGCAAGGTTCAGCACGTGGCTCTACAGGATTGCGACCAACCTGGGAGTGAATCATGCAAGGGATACGCGACATGAGAGGTCGGCCTCGACGGTGTACCTTGACGCGGTGGATGCGGATACGGGGACAACGCCGGATGTGGCCGATGCGACACCGTCGGTAGAAGCTGACCTTCTACAGGAGGAGCGAATGAAGGCGATCCGGCAGGTTGTGATGGCGCTGCCGGAACGGCAGAAGACCGCCGTACTGATGCATAAGTACGAGGGAATGGATTACAAGCAGATTGGCGAGGTGTTGAAGCTCTCGGAGTCTGCGACGAAGTCGCTTCTGTTTCGGGCGTATCAGACGCTGCGGGAGAAGCTGAAGAGTTTTGTGTAGAAGGGCTGCATTGAGTTCGCGCCGGAAGCATGGCGCAACCCCATGAGGGGAATGATATGGAAACGAAGATGGAATGGAAGACCGACTGTAAGACCTGTCGTAGTCATCTCGCCGATTTGTTGCTGGACGAGTCGTACATTACTGAACACCCTGATTTGGCAGCGCATATGGCGGCGTGCGCGGAGTGCCGCACGGAATTGGAAGAGCTTCAGGCGACCGTAGCTCTGCTGGGCGAATGGACTGCGCCAGAGCCTTCGGCGTATTTCGACGTGAAGCTGCGGGCAAGGTTGCGGGAGGTCCAGGGGTCTGAACCCGAGGGCCTGTGGAGCCGGATGCGCTCGTTCCTGCTGTTCAGCACCGGCCGACGGTTGCGGCCGGCGTTGGCGGGGACGTTGGTTGTAGCTGTCGTGCTGGGGGGCGGCGGAACTCTTGCCGGGCTCTATGAGCGTTCGGCGGCGGTTGTCGTGCAGGCATCGCCTGCGGTGAACGACCTGAACGTTCTGGATAATAACGCGCAGGCGCTGCAGCAGATGGACCAACTGCTGGATCCAGGCGATGACGGTTCCGCACCGCCTACGACCTGACGAGATATGGAATCCCATTCATCATGCAAGGAGGGCGAGGTAGAGTTTTGTGCCAGCTGCACGGAGATCTGGAGACGGAGCAGCGCGCCGTGCAGCGGACTGCGATACTATGAGCCCGAGCACGTACATTGTTGAGCCGGGGGAGTTTCCAGATGGAATGGAATCCGATGGCTCGAAGAATCCAACGAGTAGATTCATTCATGCGTAGTGCATTCACATCCCGCGGCCCGATGGTTCGGGCTCTGCTGATCGGCATGCTTGCCGGTTCGTGTGGCGTTGTGAGCGCGCAGCAGCAGCATGGAGGGGGCGGCAACCGGGGGGCGGCGTCTGCGACGGTGGCAGGCTCCCAGAACCCTGGAGACGGGGCACAACAGCAGCAGACGCCTGCGCCGATCGAGAGACGGCCGCCGACGGGGGGGCAGCCGGGTGGGAGCGGAGACCAGCAGCAACACCTGGTGGGACCGAACGGGCGGCGGGGAGGCGAGCACCTGGCGGAGTGGATGAATCAGCACGAGGGCATGACGCTGGAGCAGCAGCAGCAGGCGCTGGACCGGGAGCCAGGGTTTACGGAGCTGCCAGCGAATACGCAGCAGCGGATGCACGAGCGGCTGGCGCAACTGAATGCCATGACGCCGATGCAACGGCAGCGGATGCTGGCGCATACGGAGGCGATGGAGCGGCTGACTCCGGAGCAGAGGTCGGACGTGCGTGAAGCGATGCAGACGTGGAGTTCGCTGCCGATCGACCAGCGGCGGCAGGTGATGCGCAGCTTCCGGGAGTTGCGCGTGCTGCCTCCGAACCAACGCATGGTGGTGATGATGAGCCCGCGCTATAGCTGGATGACCCCAGCGCAACGGACGGCGCTGACACGCCTGATCCAGGTGGAACCGATGCTGCCCGAACAGTAGTGGTTCGCTGATGGCTCCTGAAGCTGCTAGCTCTTGAAGAAGTTCTTCGCGAGGAAGAGGACGTTGGCGGGGCGTTCGGCGAGGCGGCGCATGAAGTAGGGGTACCACTCGGCACCGAAGGGAACGTAGACGCGGACGCCGAAGCCCTCGGCGACGAGCTTGCGCTGGAGGTCGCGGCGGATGCCGTAGAGCATCTGGAACTCGAAGGCGCACTTGTCGATGCCGTGCTCGGCGACAAAGGAGCGGAGCTGGTTGACGATGGCCTCGTCGTGGGTGGCGATGCCGCAGAAGACCGGGCTGCTGACGATGCGCTTCATGAGCTTGACGTAGTTGGCGTCGACATCGGCCTTGGCAGGGAAGGCGATTTCGGCGGGTTCCTTGTAGGCGCCTTTGCAGAGGCGAATGCGAATCCCTTGTGATAGCAGACGTTCTACGTCGCTTTCGGTGCGAAAAAGATAGGCTTGCAGGACGGTGCCGACGGCGCCGGGGTAGCGTTGGTGGATGCGCTCGGTGAGGGCGAGGGTGGGCTCGGTGTACTCGGCGCCCTCCATGTCGATGCGGACGAAGCTGCCGATGTAGGCGGCGTGGGCGACCATGTTGTCGACGATGCGCTCGGCGAGGGCGGGACCGGCGGAGGGGCCGCCGATGTCCATGCCGACCTGGGTGAGCTTGACGCTGACGTTGGCGCGGAGCTTGCGGGTCTCGATGGCGTCGAGGAGCTGGTGGTAGACGGCGGCGCTGGCTTCGGCGTGGGCGACGTCGAGTACGCTCTCGCCGAGGGAGTCGAGGGAGACGTCGATGCCTTCGGCGTTGAGCTGGACGGTGGCAGCGATGGCCTCCTCGACGGACATGCCGGCGACGAAGCGCAGGGAGATGCGGCGACCAAGGGCGGAGCGCTCAGAGAACGTGCGGAAGGCCTTGTTGGTCGAGAGACCAATGAAAAACGAACGAAGCAAAACGATGTACCTCAGCGGATCAACAGCGTCGCTTATTCTCGCATCTTGCGATGCGGATTTCATCCCGGGACTCCGATAGTCGCACAGGGTGGACGATAGGGGCCATGGGGGCCTCCCCCCCCGGGGTACTTTTGGGGCTAAAGTATTCAAAACATTCACGTTCAGCCTGGACTTGTGGTGGTCATGCTGTATGTGAGGTAGTCAAAGGGTTTATCGGCAAGCTATTGAATGCAGAGAATTTGGAACCGATTGCCATCAAGTGTAGTCGCCGGTTCAAGAAGCAGATTCCTCCGCTTCGCTACGGAATGACAAATATCAAAATGAATGCGACTACACCATGATGGCGACTACACCTGAAAGCGAACGGCTCTAGTCCTGCGCACGCGGCGGGAGGCCTGGCTCGTGTGGGCCTTTGGTGTGGTGGAGGGTGTTGCGGGATGGCTCTAGTTAAATTGTAGTGGTTTGGAGAGGATGATTATGCCAGGTTTTGCAAATATATATCGCCAGTGTTGACAGGGGGTTTGGCAATTGTTGAGGGGGGAGGGGGCTTGACAGCTTTTGCGGTCGTACGCGGATGGTGGGTCAACTGTCCCGCCACGCGACAGGGCTGGGCGAATTAATTATCGCGTTGCGCCTGCCGATAGGGTCAGGGTGAGTTACTCGGGCGCGATGCTCTGATGCACCCGTGGGTTGTCACTTGCTCGTTAGTGGGCTTCGAGGTGGTTGGGGCGTTCGACCGGGGCGGTCACCATCTTGGTGGTGTCCTTGAGGGCGGCGATGGCTTCGTCGTAGCGGCCACGGATGCTGTTGGTGCGGATCTGGCCCATCTCTTCGAGCATCTTGAGGCCGTCCTTGAGGTAGGAGATGCGGCTGCGCTCGTCGTGGCCCCAGGTGACGGGGACTTCGACGATGGAGTACTTGAGCTTGCGGGCGATGAAGAGGATCTCGGGGTCGAAGCCCCAGCGCTCGATGGTCTGGAGGCGGAAGATGGTCTGGGCGGCGTCGCGCTTGAAGGCCTTGAAGCCGCACTGGGTGTCCTTGAAGGGCAGGCCCATGACCTTGCGGGTGACCCAGTTGAAACAGCGGCCAAAGAAGCGGCGGTAGAGAGGCTGGTGGACGGTCTGCTTCTGCTTGTCGAGCCAGCGGGAGCCGATGGCGACGTCGGCTCCGGCGTCGAGTGCGGCGATGAGGCGCTCGGCTTCTTCGATGGGGGCGGAGAGGTCGGCGTCGGAGAAGAGGACGATGTCGCCTGCGGCCTGGAGGAGGCCGTTGCGGACGGAGTAGCCTTTGCCGCGGTTGCCGGGATTCTGGATGAGATGGAGGTTGGGGTGTGTGGCCATCCAATGATGGATGATGGCGGAGGTGTTGTCGGTGGAACCGTCGTCGACGACGAGGATTTCGGCGTCCCAGTGGCGCGATGCGACGCAGCCGAGGACGCTGGAGAGCGCGGCTTCGATGCGTGCGCTCTCGTTGTAGGCCGGGATGACGATGCTGAGGCGAGGACGGGCCATGGGGTTGTCGGGCGACCTTTCGTTGAGGGCGGGTTCCATGCCGGGGTCCTCGTGTGGATGATGAAGGATGGCAGCTTCGCCACGGATTCCGGCCGCGTTAACCTGCGGTTTGGCGGTGATGCGGCCCAGCGCAAACTGCTCTCAATCCTACGATACCTGTTGGACGAAGGTACAGACGGGGGGGATTGAAATAATGGCGGGACAGGGCGGAATTTGAGAGGGACGGTGGCGCGGGTTGCTGATAGACTCAGGCCATGCCGGACCCGTTGCCCCCTCAGCCACCGCCGCAGGACCCTCGCCATGATGCCCGTCAGGGGCAGTACCAGGCTCCGTTTCAACCGCCGTATCCGGCGGCGTATCAGGCGCAGCCGGGGTTTCGGGGCCCCTATGGGCCGGGCTATGGCGGAGCGTATGCGCCGCAGCGGGCACGCCGGTCGGGATGGTTCTGGGCGGCGATTACGGTGGCGATTGTGGGCGTGGTCGCGATTGCGATGGTGGGGATTGTGGCTTCGATGGTGAAGAGCCTGGGGTCGGATGCGAATGTGGACGGCCTGGACTTCGGCGATGACTCGATTGCGGTGATCGATGTGTCGGGCGTGATTGTGGACGCGGACACGGTCGATAAGCAGTTGGAGAAGTATGGGAAGGACGATGGGGTGAAGGCGATCCTGCTGCATATCGACTCGCCGGGCGGGGGAGCGGCGGCGTCGCAGGAGATTTACCACGAGGTGATGCGGGTGCGGGAGAAGCAGCACAAGAAGGTGGTCGCGTCGGTGGAGTCGGTGGGTGCTTCAGGGGCGTACTACATTGCTTCGGCGTGCGACAAGATCTATGCGAATCCGGCGTCGGTGGTGGGGTCGATTGGCGTGATTATGGAGTGGACGAACTATGGTGATCTGCTGAAGTGGGCCAAGATGACGCATGTGACGATCTCGCATGGGGAGTATAAGGATGCGGGCGATCCGACGCGCGAGATGACGCCGAAGGAGCAGGCGTATTTTCAATCGCTGGTGGACAACATGTATGGGCAGTTTGTGCATGATGTGGCGGTGGGACGGCACTCGACCGATGCGAAGATTACGCCGCTGGCGACGGGGCAGGTGTGGACGGGGGAACAGGCGCTGCCGCTGGGTCTGATCGATGCGCAGGGAGGGTATCGGGAGGCGCTGATGGATACGGCGCGGTCGGTGGGGATCAAGGGGGAGCCGCATGTGGTGCGGCCGTCGAAGGTCAGGCGCGGGCTGCTGGGGCTGCTGAACGATGATGCGGATGGGTTGTTTGCGAATCCGTCGCAGATGCTGAACCGGTCGCCGGGGTTTTACTTTCTCTGGAAGTAGGCGGAGGCCGGGGGCGGCGGGGTGTGGGTTTTACGGGCCGGGGAGAACTGTCGGGGGGCGACACGGTGTTAGGATAGGTGAAGCTATGCTGCACGAAACAGAGGCTTTGCGTGTATTGGCGCAAGTATTCCAAGGTTGCAGCAACCTGCCCGTGGCGAAACCCGTCAGAGATAGAGATATAGAGTACGCACGACATACATTACTGCAGGAGGGTTCATGACGAAAGCTGACCTGGTCGATCACGTGACTGCACTTGGGGATCTGACTCGCCGCGATGGCGAGGTGATCGTCGAGACGCTGTTCGACTCCATCATCGATGCACTGAAGGCCAACGATAAGGTTGAAGTGCGTGGATTTGGGAGTTTTCGCTCGCGACAACGCAAGCCACGCACCGGGCGGAACCCGAAGACCGGAGAATCGGTTGCAGTTCCGGCGAAGAGGGTGCCGTACTTCAAGCCAAGCAAAGAGCTGCGCGACCTGGTGAATCCGGGTGAGGCGAACGGAGCGAAGAGGAGTAACGCTGCGAGCGCGCATGCGGTGGTGGACGTGCATCACCCACCAGCGATGTAGATGTAAAGGCGATGGAGTGTCCGCTGTTGGGTGGCGATGTTCGTTTATCGAGCCTTGTGGCTTCCGTCACAATCAACAACCCGGTAAATCAATATAATTTGGAGTTATATGAGTGAAACGACACTAGCCCCTACTGCAGAGACCGTCGCCGCTGGCGCGGGTGAAGCCAGCATTTACAGCAAAAGCAATCCGTACTCGGCCACGGTATTGGTCAATGAGCTTCTCACTGGCCCCCAGTCGGAGAAGGAGACCATCCACGTTGAGATGGAACTCGCCGAGGGGATGACGTATATCCCGGGAGATGCGCTTGGAGTGATTCCGACGTATCGCAAAGAGGCTGTGGACGAGGTGCTGAAGGCACTGGGGTTCGATGGCAGCGAGAAGGTGATTGAGCCGGTGAAAGGGACGCCGGGCAACGAGATCACGGTGCGCGAGGCGCTGACCTCGAAGCTGGGGATTGGTAAGCTGGCGCGTGGCGCCGTGAACCAGTATGCGAAGCTGGCGGGCGAGAATGTTCCGGCGGGCCTGCAGGCACTGCTGGGAGCGGAGAACAAGGCCGCGGCGGAAGATTATGTGTGGGGCCGGGAGTTTGTGGACCTGGCGACGGATTTCCCGGGGATCGTGAAGGACCCGCAGGATCTGTTTGGAATTTTGCAGCGCCTGATGCCGCGCATGTACTCGATTGCGTCGAGCCAGGCAGCGCATCCGGGCCAGGTGCACCTGACGGTGCGCGTGGTGCTATATGACGCCCATGGCAAGAAGCGGCAGGGCGTGTGTTCGGGCATGCTGGGCGAGCGAGCGAAGGTGGGGGACAAGCTGCAGGTGTTCCTGGACGAGAATGACAACTTCCGCCTGCCGGAAGATTCGAATACGCCGATTATCATGATTGGGCCTGGTACGGGCATTGCGCCGTTCCGCGCGTTCCTGGAGGAGCGCCAGGTGCGCGGTGCGAAGGGCGACAACTGGCTGGTGTTTGGCGACCAGCGCGCCGCCTCCGACTACCTGTACAAGGACCAGTTCGAGGGAATGCAGAAGAGTGGCTTCCTGACCAAGCTGCAGACGGCGTTCTCGCGCGACCAGGCGAACAAGATCTATGTGCAGGACCGCCTGCGCGAGGCGAGCGACGAGCTGTTCCAGTGGCTGGAGCGCGGCGCTCACTTCTATGTGTGCGGCGATGCGAGCCGCATGGCCAAGGACGTGGAGCAGGTGCTGCTGGAGTCGATCGCCAAGGGGATCAAGGGCACGCCGGAAGAGGCGGCCGCCTACCTGAAGACGATGAAGGCGCAGAAGCGCTATCAGCGGGACGTCTACTAGAAGCCAGGAAGCAGGATGGAACAAAGGCCGCCCGATTGGGCGGCCTTTGCTGTTGGGGGAAATGCGACTTAGATGCGGTGGTTGTCGGCGCGCCAGTGGGTGATGGCTTGCTTGATCTGCTTGCGGCCAAGGTTTTCAGCGACGGCGCGCTGGGCCAGGGCGGCGACTTCGGCGTCGGAGGCGAAGCGCAGGCCGATGTACTGATCGACGGTGAGGGTTTCGACGAGGCCGAGCTGGTCTTCGGGAAGGAGGTCGGCGAGGCGGAGCTGCTCTTCCAGACGGATGATGCGGTCCTGGTTCTTCAAGGCGTAGCCGCGCATGAGGCCGGCGAAGACAAAGAGCACGACCGACATGACGATCCACCAGAGGTGGGTGTGCTGGAAGCCGGGCCAGGCGTGGATGGTCGCGTAGACGGCGAAGATTATGTTGAGAAGCAGTAATGGCGCGATGAAGAAGTGAAACGCCGGGTCGAAGCGCGCGTGGTTTTCGTAAGACTGCGGTTTGGACATAGCAGCGATGATAACGCGATGTCGGGGCGATCGTCTCGCGCGGGCTGCGATAGTCTGGAATCATGGCAAAGAAACGAATTGGCGTGCATGTGGGGACGAGTGGGGGCTGCTTTACGGCGGTGCAGCGGGCGGCGGATGCGGGGGCGAATACGTTCCAGATCTTCAGCGCGAGCCCGCGGCAGTGGAAGGCGGCGGCTGTGAAGCCGGAGGACGCGGCGAAGATGCGGGAGGCGAGGGCGCGGCTGGATGTGAACCCGGTGGCGATCCATGCGAGTTATCTGATCAATTTGTGCTCGCAGACCGAGAGCGTGCGGGAGAATTCGGTGGCGGCGTTTCGCGGGGAGGTGGAGCGGGCGCTGGCGATGGGCGCGGAGTTCCTGGTGCTGCATCCGGGAAGCTGGAAGGGATTGACGCGGGAGGAGGGGCTGAGGCTGGCGGCGCAGGGGATCGAGCGCGCGATTGGAACGCTGGGCGGCGGGTTGAAGTGGCAGGACTATAACTTCAGGATTTTGATTGAGAATACGGCGGGGGCGGAGTTCTCGCTGGGTGGGAGCTTTGAGCAGGTGGCGGAGCTGGTGGCGACGCTGCGTGCGTGTGCGCCGGTGGATGTCTGCCTGGATACGTGCCACTGCCACGTGGCAGGGTATGACCTGGTGACCGCCGAGGGATATGAAGCGACGATGAGGTTGGTGGGGGAGACGGTCGGGTTCGACGCGGTGAAGGTGTGGCATTGCAATGATGCGAAGGCCGCGATGGGGTCAAAGCTGGACCGGCACGAGCATATTGGCGAGGGGACGATTGGCGCGGCGGCGTTCAAGCGGCTGCTGCATGATGCGCGGTTTGAACACGCCGCGTTTATTGCGGAGACTCCGGTGGATGAGCCGGGGGATGAGATGCGGAATGTGATGGCGTTGCGGGCGCTGTCGGCGGGGTGAAGGCGCAGGTAAGCCTGGGCCTTCGGCCCAGGCTGGGATATGTCGGTCCGTTGGCCCTGGTTTGGCTGGGGAGTGAGGCTATTCGGGTTTGGACCAGACGCTGTCTAGAAATTGGTAGCGGGGGCGTTGGGTGTCGGGTTGGGCCTCGGAGCGGATGTTGAGGTGCATGACCTGCCAGTTGTTTTTGGGGCCGTAGGTGGGCCAGGTGGGGAGGTTGGGATCATTAGGGTTGCCGTTGCGGGCGAAGTTGGTCCAGTACTGCTGGATCTGGTCGGAGAGGGCGCGGTCGGCAGGGGTCCAGTGGGCTTCCTGGCGGGAGTCGAGGGTGCCGAAGACGTACTCGATGTCGTCGGAGTGGAAGGCGCCGGAGTTGGCGTGGTGGAACTTGTCGGCGGGTGAGGGAAGGTCGAAGCGGTAGCGGTAGACGGGGGCGGCGCCGGTTTTGACCTGGGCTTCGAGCCAGGCCCAGGTGGAGTAGGCGATGAAGCGGTCGCTGACGAAGTCGCCGGCGGACTGGATGGCTTCGGCGTCGGAGTTGGCGGGGTAGAGGGAGAGGAACTTATCGGAGTTGGCGCCGAAGTCTTTTTGCGCCGTGGCGGTGAAGCTGGCGGCGGTGGTGGGGGTGGGGCCGTCGAGAATGGCGGAGCGGACTTCGTCGGCGTTCCAGCCGGCGAGGAGGGGGATGTGGGCTTGCTGGCCGGCGGCGTAGATGTCGGGGACGGACTGGGGGAGGAAGTAGCCGTCGACGTCGGGGCCGAAGCGGGGTGGTGGCGGTGTGGTGCGGGCGGTGGCGGCGTGGACGAGGTCGTCGGGGGAGAGCTTGCGGAGGTCGGCGAGGCTGGAGGTGTGGAAGGCGGCGAGAGCGAAGGCTGCGCCGTCCTGCTCGGCTTTGGCGAGGGTGGGATAGCCGAGGCCGCTGGAGTGGAAGGCTGCGCCGCTCTCGCCGATGGCCTGGGCTATGAGATTTCTGGAGAGGGGCGAGGCCATCTGCGAACTGACGGAGAAGGAGCCGGCGGATTCGCCGAAGAGGGTGATGTTGTTGGGATCGCCACCGAAGGCGGCGATGTTGCGGCGGACCCACTGGAGGGCGGCGGCCTGGTCGAGGAGGCCGTAGTTGCCGGACGCGTGGTGGGGGGATTCGGCGGTGAGGGCGGGATGGGCGAAGAAGCCGATGATGCCGAGGCGGTAGTTCATGCTGACGATGACGACGTTGCGGTGGGCGAGGAACTGGCCGTCCTGGCGGGCCTCGGAGGTGCTGCCGCCGACGAAGCCGCCACCGTAGATCCAGACCATGACGGGAAGGCTGCCGCGATGGGCGTGGGACGGGGTCCAGATGTTGAGGGTGAGGCAATCTTCGCTGGGGCCGGGGTCGTGGAAGACCATGTCGGGGAAGGAGTTGGTCTGGATGCAGTGGTGGCCGAAGTCCTTCGCGTTGAGGGTGCCGAACCACTTGGCGGCGGGCTGCGGAGGCTGCCAGCGGAGATTGCCGACGGGAGGCGCGGCGTAGGGAATGCCCTTGAAGGCGCGGACGGCGCGGTCGGTGGTGTAGGCGCCTTGGACCTTGCCTTTGTCGGTTTTGATCTTGAGGGGGTTCGAGGCGAAGGCGGCGGTGGCGATGAGGGTGAGAGCAAAGGTCGGTAGCAGGCAGCGCAGGTGCATGTGTTCTCCCGAGAGACAAGCTACCACGGAGCGGGGTGGGCTTGCTGCGAAGTGGATGTGGCCCTGCGCGGACGGCGGGGCTTTGAGCGTTGCAGCGGAGAGCAGGGATTTGGAGATGGGGCACACGGTGGGACGCGGTTCGTTGCAGTCTTCTTTACAATCGTAGGTATGCAAGAGATTGAGAAGAATGACGTGCAGGCGAATGAGCCGGCTCGCTATAACCCGGCGGAGATTGAGCCGCGCTGGCAGGCCAAGTGGGATGCGCAACCGGAGCTGTATGCGGCGGAGCCTGTAACCGGGCCGCACAAGAGTGCGAAACCGAAGTTTTATTGCCTGGAGATGCTGCCGTATCCGAGCGGGCAGTTGCACATGGGGCATGTGCGGAACTACGCGATTGGCGATGCGCTGGCGCGGTTCATGCGGATGCGCGGATACAACGTGCTGCACCCGATGGGGTGGGATGCGTTCGGGCTGCCGGCGGAGAATGCTGCGCTGAAGAACAATACGCCGCCGCGCGAGTGGACGCTGAAGAACATTGAGCAGATGAAGGTGCAGATGCGGCGGATCGGCTACAGCTATGACTGGGCCGGGACGGAGATTGCGACGTGTTTGCCGGAGTACTACCGCTGGAACCAATGGTTCTTTTTGAAGATGGTGGAGCAGGGGCTGGCGTACAGGCGGTCGAGCAAGGTGAACTGGTGCCCGCAGTGTGCGACGGTGCTGGCGAATGAGCAGGTGGTTGGCGGGTGCTGTTGGAGGCATGAAGACACGCTGGTAGAACAGCGCGAGTTGGAGCAGTGGTTTTTGCGGATTACGAAGTATGCGGATGAGTTGCTGGACGGGCTCGACACGATGCCGGGCTGGCCTGAGAAGGTGCGCACGATGCAGCGCAACTGGATTGGGCGCAGTGAAGGAGCGCATGTTGATTTCCGCGTGAGCGCGATGGCGGATCATCCGGCAATTACGGTGTTTACGACGAGGATCGATACGATCTTCGGGGCGACATCGATTCAGCTCGCTCCGGAACATGCGCTGGTGAAGGAGTGGGTGAAGACGGATGCACGGCTGGCCGAGGCTGTGGCGACGATGGTCGCGGAACAGAAGGCTGCGCGCGAGACCGGCGACATTGGGAACATCGAGAAGCACGGCGTGGCGACGGGGATGAAGGCGATCAATCCGTTCAATGGCGAGACGCTGCCGATCTGGGTGGCGAATTACATTCTGGCGGACTATGGCACGGGCGCGATTATGAGCGTGCCGGCGCATGATGAGCGGGACTTTGAGTTTGCGACGAAGTACGGGCTGGCGGTGAAGCGCGTGGTGTCGGGACGTGGCGAGGAGAAGCCGGACGAGCTGCCGTATGGCGAGGAAGATGGCGCGGTGCTGGTGGACTCCGGCGAGTGGACGGGCGAGACGCCGGTGAATGCGCAGGAGAAGATGGCGCGGTTTGCCGAGGAACATGGGTTCGGGAAAAAGACGACGACGTATCGGCTGAAGGATTGGGGCGTGAGCAGGCAGCGGTATTGGGGAACGCCGATTCCGATGGTGTACTGCGAGCGCGGGCATGAAGGAGTGAAGGCTGGTGGGGTTGTGGCGCTGCCCGAGAGTGCGCTGCCCGTGCTGCTGCCGGCTCAGATTGAGATTACGCAGGAGGGTGGGTCGCCGCTGGGGAAGGTGGCGGAGTTTGTGAATACGACGTGCCCGGTGTGCGGTGGGCCGGCGCGGCGTGAGACCGATACGATGGACACGTTTGTCGATTCGAGCTGGTACTTCTACCGGTATACGGATGCGCGGAATGCTGCGGCGCCGTTCGATAGCGAGAAGGCGAATCACTGGTTCCCGATTGATCAATATATCGGCGGCGTGGAACATGCGATTCTGCATTTGATCTACTCGCGGTTCTGGACCAAGGTGATGCGCGATCTCGGGTTGATTGCGAACTCGGAGCCTGCGGAGCGGCTGTTTACGCAGGGGATGGTGATCAAGGACGGCGCGAAGATGTCGAAGTCCAAGGGCAATGTGGTGAGCCCGGACTTGATGATTGAGAAGTATGGCGCGGATGCGACGCGGATGTATGCGCTGTTTGCTGCGCCGCCGGATCGTGATCTGGAGTGGCAGGAAGAGGGGGTTGCGGGGATCAGCCGGTTCCTGGCGAGGGTGTATCGGCTGACGTTGAAGTATGCGCCGGTGGTGCGAAAGTTGGAGCAGAGTACGCATGGAGATGAGATTGCGCCGGGACAATTTACGGGGCAGACCGTGGAGGGAGCGGCGCTGCTGCGAACGCTGCATCAGACGATTGAGAAGATCACGGAAGACTTCAGCGGGCGCTGGCACTTCAATACGTGCATTGCAGCGATCATGATCCTGGTGAATGAGATCTATGCCGCGGAGACGGCGATGGACAAGGGCGATGTGGCGGCGGCGACGATTGCGGAGTTGCTGCGCACGCTGGCGCTGATGCTGGTGCCGTTTGCGCCATTCCTTGCGGCGGAGTTGTGGAAGGAGCTGGGCGAGAAGACGGATGTGTTTCAGCAGCGGTGGCCGGTGGCCGATGCGGAGTTGGCGCGCGAGAACGAGATTGAGATTCCGGTGCAGGTGAATGGGAAGCTCGCGAACGTGATCAAGCTGGCGGCGGACGCGGACGAGGCGGCGATCAAGGCGGCGTCGTTGGTGGATGAGAAGGTGGCGGCGCGGATGGCGGGAAAGACGATTGTGAAACACCTGGTGATCGATAAGCCGTCGGGTAAGCTGGTGAACCTGGTGGTGAAGTAGGTGCTTGAGGCGGTCAGCGTGCGGCACGACGGTGGACCGATTCGCGGGACGCAGTCGTTTGTGGGCGTGATGACGGAGGTGTGGAGGCGGCCGTCGCTGACGGGGCTGGAGATTCTTTGGCGATGGGCGGTGGGGATGCCGATTGTTGCGCTGGCGGCGTGGCAGGCGCTGCTGGTGTCGCGGAGTGTGAGCCTGGATACGGCGGCGCTGGAGACGATGACGGTGTTCCGTCCGGTGGAGGCGTTTGCAGCGATGGGGGCTGCGGCGCGGACGATTCTACCGGCGGCGATGCCGGTGGCGGTGTGGCTGCTGCCGGTGGCGGCGGTGGTGTGGGTGGTGATGGCGGCGGTGGGACGGAGCGTGGTGCTGCTGCGGTTTGATCGCGCGCTAGCTGTTCGGCCGGCGACGGTGCTGGTGCTGGGGGCGCTGCGTGCGGTGCTGCTGATGGCGGCGTGGGCGCTGTGGTGTTGGATGATGCTGGCTGCGGGACGGATCGCGATTACAGGGCCGGCGGCGCGCGGCGGTGAGGCGGATGTTGTGCTCTATAGCGCGATGTTGATCTGCGGGTCGCTGCTGGTGTACGTGCTGTGGGCCGTGGTGGGCTGGGTGTTTCAACTGGCGCCGCTGCTGGCGATGCAACGGAATCTTGGGGCGGTGGCGAGCTTGAAGGCGGCGTTGGATGGTGGCGCGGCGCGAGGGAAGTTAATCGAGGTCAACCTGGTGATGTGCATTGTGAAGATTGCCGTGCTGGTGTTGGCGATGGTGTTTTCGGCGTGCCCGCTGCCGTTCTCGAATGTGGAGAGCCCCACGTTTCTAGCCTGCTGGTGGGGAGGGGTGATCGTGGCGTATCTGGCTGCGCTGGATTACTTCCATGTGGTGCATGCGGTGGCGTACCTGCGGCTGTGGCGGACGCTGGAGGGCTGATTTCCGCCGGGATGGCAAAAGTCCACAGGACGCAATTTACACTTGTAGAGTGGACACTTCAGGAACATTCGCTACACCTGCCCCGGTCTCGTCGACGATCGTTATTCTGGATTTTGGCTCGCAGTATACACAACTGATTGCGCGGCGGATTCGCGAGTTCAATGTGTTCTCGGTAGTGCTGCCGTGCACGACGGCGCTGGAGAAGATTCTTGCGCTGAAGCCGAAGGGGATTGTGCTGTCGGGCGGGCCGTCGAGCGTGTATGACGATGCGGCGCCGAAGGCCGATAAGGCGATTCTCGATACGGGGCTGCCAATTCTTGGCATCTGTTATGGATTGCAGTTTATGACTCACCACCTGGGCGGGCGCGTGGTGCCGGCGGATGCGCGCGAGTATGGCCATGCCGAGGTGAACGTGGTGGACGAGACGCCGCTGTTCAGTGGCTTGCCAGCGACGATGTCGGTGTGGATGTCGCATGGAGATCATGCGGAGGCGCTGGCGCCGGGGTTTCGGGTGACGGCGCGGACGTCGAATGCGGTGGCCGGGATTGCGGATGAGGCGCGGAAGATGTGGGCCGTGCAGTTTCATCCGGAGGTGGCGCACACGAAGCAGGGGACGGAGTTGCTGCGGAACTTTGCGGTGGATATTTGCGGGGCGACGCAGGACTGGACGCCGGAACACTTTATTGCGTCGACGGTGGCGAAGATTCGCGAGCAGGTGGGACCGACCGGGCATGCGATCTGTGGGCTGAGCGGAGGCGTGGATTCGAGCGTTGCCGCGGTGCTGGTGGCACGGGCGATTGGCGATCGGCTGACGTGCATCTTTGTGAACAACGGGGTGCTGCGCAAGGACGAGTTTGAGAAGGTGCAGAAGACGATGCGCGATGAGCTGCACCTGAATGTCGTTGCTGTCGATGCAAGTGAAAGGTTCCTGGCGAAGCTGGCGGGCGTGACCGATCCGGAGAAGAAACGCAAGGCGATTGGGAATGAATTTATTGCCGTGTTCGATGATGAGGCGAAGAAGATCTTTGAGGCGGAGAAGTCCGCGGGTGAAGAGGTCGCGTGGCTGGTGCAGGGGACGCTGTATCCGGATGTGATTGAATCGGCCAGTGTTCATGGGCCTTCGCACGTGATCAAGAGTCACCACAATGTGGGTGGGCTGCCAGAGGACATGAAGCTGAAGTTGATTGAGCCGCTGCGCGATCTGTTCAAGGATGAGGTGCGGAGGATTGGGCGCGACTTGCAGATGCCGGACGAGATTCTCGAGCGGCAACCGTTCCCCGGGCCGGGGCTGGCGGTGCGGATTCTCGGCGAGGTGACGCCGGAGCGGGTTGCGATTCTGCAGGAGGCCGATGCGATCTGTACGGCGGAGATCAAGCGGGCGGGGCTGTACCGGAAGGTGTGGCAGAGCTTTGCGGTGCTGCTGCCGGTGAAGACTGTTGGCGTGATGGGCGACCAGCGAACGTATGCGTATACGTGCGCGATTCGTGCGGTGGAGAGTGAGGATGGAATGACCGCGGACTGGGCGGCGCTGCCGTATGAGGTGCTGCGCGCGATCTCCAGCAGGATTGTGAGCGAGGTGCGGGGGATCAATCGCGTGGTGTATGACATTACGTCGAAGCCGCCAGGCACGATTGAATGGGAGTAAGGGGCAGAGAGTAAAGAGTAAGGAGTAAGTAGTAGAGGCGTGTTGGCGTGTGGGCGTGGAGTCGAGCGATGCGGGTGCTTTGGCGAACGTTGGTGTTGGTGGCGGTGTTTGCGGGGGTGGGTTGGTTGACGGCGCGCGCTGTGATGGATCATGCGGCGAGTAAGGGCGCGATGCAGCCGGAGGTGCGGCTGGCGGGTGAGATGGCGGGGCTGTTTGCGGGGGGAGCGGTGACGCTGGTGGTGGGGATTGCGATGGTGTGGTCGCGGGGGAAGCGTTAGGCGAGTTCGGGTTTGAGTGTGGCGGTGAGTTCGGTGGAGGTGAGGCCTTCGAGGCGGAGGGTTTTGGAGCGGCTGGTGGCGCCGGTGAGGAGGGTGATGCTGGCGCGGGGGAGCTTGAGGCGGTCGGCGAGGAAGGCGATGAGGGCGGCGTTGGCGCGGCCGTCGGTGGGTGGGGTGGTGAGGGCGACTTTGAGTGCGCCGTCGTGGATGCCGGTGATGGCGTTGCGGCGGGCGCCGGGGTGGACGCGCACGGCGAGTGTGCAGCCGGTGGCGGTGGCGCGGAGTTGGAGGCTCATGCGTAGGTGCGCTTGCCGAAGATGGCGGTGCCGATGCGGACGGTGGTGGAGCCCTCTTCGATGGCTACGGCGAAGTCGTTGGACATGCCCATGGAGAGGTCGGTGAGGGTGGGGCAGAGAGCGATGTGTTCGTCGCGGAGGCGGCGCAGATGCTGGAAGTATGGGCGGGCGGTTTCGGGGTCGTCGGCGAAGGGTGGGACGGTCATGAGTCCGCGGACTTCGAGGTGGAGGAGCGGCTGCAGGGCTGTGAGAAGGGCGGTGAGTTCGGCTGGGGCGAGGCCGTGCTTGGTGTCCTCGTGCGAGAGCTTGACCTCGATGAGCACGCGGAGGGTTTTGTTAAGGGACTGGGCGGCGGCGTTGAGGCGTTCGGCGGTTTTGAGGGAGTCGAGAGTGTCGACGGCGTCGAAGATCTCGGCCGCTTTGGCGGTCTTGTTGTTCTGGAGTGGGCCGATGAGGTGGATCTGCGCGGGGGCGAGGAAATCGGGGAGGGATGTGCGCTTGGTCTGCCACTCCTGGACGCGGTTTTCGCCGAAGAGTCGCTGGCCGGCTTCGAAGGCTTCAAGGAGAGCCTCGGCGGGCTGGACTTTGCTGACGGCCATGAGTGCGACGGTGTGGGGGGCACGGTGGGCGCGGGCGCAGGCGTTGCCGATTTCATCATGTACGCGGGCGAGATTTGATGCGATCGACATCCTTCTGATCAGTGTACGGTGAGGTGATGGGCTCTGGCTGAATCCAAAGGGGTTTTCTTGGGATACTGCTATATTTTGACTGTATCGGTGCTGGTTTGCATCTACTTCGCTACTTTCCACGTCCAAGAGAAATTAGAGAAGAAGCGAGCACGCCGGATCAGGCGGTCCGGATAACGTGAGGGCAACAAAATAACCATTTCAGGGTTAACGCCTTTGGACATGACTGAAACATTCATTAGGAGTCTAGACAATGTATAGATCTATCCGTTCCTCAGAAGTTGAGCGCCGCTGGAATGGCGGAGCTTCTGTATTGGTGCGACGTGCTGTCGCTGTGATAACCATCCTCGGTGCAGGCGTGGCGGTGATGGGAGCGCAAACCAGCAGCGCGGCCCAGAGCCAGACCGGAGCTGTGGCGCAACAACCAGGCGCTGCGGTGCAGACGCCGTTGAATCTGCAGGTTCCTGCGAACGAGGCGATGGTTTCGTCCAGTGCGGCGGAGGGCAGTGATGCCCTGGTCAACGAGGCGAAGGCGGAGCCAGGTGCGCCGAACTTTGCCGCAATGATGCATGCGGGTGGTGGGCAGAATAGCCGCCGTCCCCGGTACGGAAGCAGCTTCAGGAATGCGGACGGGTCGGACAAGTGGATGGCCTATGGCGGCGGTGGGTTTGGGCTGCCGGTGGGGAATACCAACAACTACCTGAGCATTGGTTATGGGTTTCAGGTGGGCGGCGGACGGCAGTTTAGCAGGCGCTTCGCTCTGCCGGTGGAGTTTGACTGGGACCACTTCGGATTCACGCAGCAGAATCTGAACAACCAGACCACGATCTATGACACCTACCTGACGGATTTCGACCCGTCTGTAGGGGCCAACGCGCTCAGTGGAATTCTGGGCGGAGGAAGCCATGTGTGGTCGTTCACGATTGATCCGACATATACGTTCTATGCGGGGCACTCGTGGGGAGCGTATGCGGTGGGCGGCGTCGGCTTCTACCATAAGACAGCGGCCTTCACGGTGCCTGCACCCGCAGTCTGCGGTGGTGGCTACGGCGGCTATGGCGGCTACGGTGGCTATGGCTATGGCTATGGCGGCTTCTACCCGTGTATTGCGAGCGCAACGTTCGACAAATATACGTCGAATGCTCCAGGCTTCAATGGGGGAGCTGGGATCACGTACAAATTCTCGGATTACTCGAGGATTCAGGTGTACGGCGAGCTTCGGTATGTGTTCGTTGTCAACTCGTTCAAGCCCGGAATCACGATCGACAACCTGAATGCCATTACTGCTACGACGACGAACTTCTATCCAGCCAACAGCATGCACACGGAATACATCCCCTTCAAGTTCGGTATCCGCTTCTAGCGGATGTTCGGGTGTGAAGGCCAAAAGGCCCGCCATGCGCGGGCCTTTTGCTTTGGGGCAGAGGAGATATTGGGAGGGTGCGACCGGGTGGGGAAAGTACGAGCGTGGAAGGAGGCAGTGCGAACGGCGGGGCTCTTCACTGAGCCGTGCAGGGAGCCGGATGGCTCCAGCCGAGATCGCAGCGTGGAGAGGTCTATTGGGCTGACCGCATCTAGATGCCTACCGGGTAGGGCTTCTCGTGGATCTCGTCGCCTTGCGAGCCCTTGCGCTCGAAGAGGCCCTGGAAGATGCTGAGCAGGCCGGTGTACCAGTAGCCGAGAACGAAAAGTAGAAGGAATGGAACGGTGAAATAATTCTCGGTGGTGACGGCGTACCAGACCGTGGCGGCGAAGTAGCAGCCGATGGCCAGCTCGATCCACGGAATGATGCCGAGGCGCTTGCGATATTTTTTGGCCTGCGACTTTTCACCCTTCTTCTGGACAGCGTACTTGGGGGTGCGGGCGAAGGCGCTCTTGATGCCGAAGAGAGCCTCCAGCACGGCCTTGGTATTGGTGATGGTGAGGCCGACGCCGAGCGACATGAGAAAGGGCAGGTAGAGAAAGGTCTTGTACCAGGTGCGCGGATAGAGCTCGCGCTGGCTGACCAGATAGAAGCTCGAGACGCTCATGGTGGAGGCCATGAAGAGCGGGAGGTCGATGAGCATCATCTGGATGGGGCCCTGCCAGGAGCGGATGATCATGGCAGGCATGAGCAGCACCGAGAGCACGATCATGAGCGGGTAGCTGATGTTTGCGGTGAGGTGATACCAGGCTTCGAGCTTGGTGTGGAAGGGGGCGTCGGACCGGAAGACATTAGGGAGAACTTTTTTCGAGCACTGGATGAGGCCTTTGGCCCAGCGTGCCTGCTGGGTTTTGAAGGCGGTCATCTCGATGGGCAGCTCGGCGGGGCACTCGACGTCCTGAAGGTACTTGAACTTCCAGCCCTTGAGTTGGGCGCGATAGCTGAGGTCGGTGTCTTCGGTGAGCGTGTCGTGCTGCCAGCCGCCGGCTTCGTCGATGGCCTGGCGACGCCACATGCCAGCGGTGCCGTTGAAGTTGAAGAAGACGCCGGCGCGGGAACGGCCGCCGTGCTCGAGGACGAAGTGGCCGTCGAGAAGGATGGCTTCGACCTGGGTGAGGAAGCTGTAGTTGCGATTGAGGTGCGTCCAGCGCGTCTGCACCATGCCGACGCCGGGCTCGGCGAAGTGGTGGACGACGCTGCGGAGCCAGGTGGGTGGAGGAACGAAGTCGGCGTCGAAGATGGCGATAAGCTCGCC
Source organism: Acidobacteriota bacterium (assembly GCA_021778845.1). Taxonomy (GTDB): domain Bacteria; phylum Acidobacteriota; class Terriglobia; order Terriglobales; family Acidobacteriaceae; genus Granulicella. Next base: position 7,879 of record JAJYBU010000040.1, on the reverse strand, counting down.
TTTGGCGGAACGCAGGCCTTCTTCGAGTGCGCCGGCCTTGTAGCCGTGGCGGTTGGTGCGATGGAGATAGTAGACGGGTTGAGGCGCGAGGCCCTGAGTGCCGGCGGCGAAGCGGGCGACCATGGCGGAGGCGACGCCGACAGTTTCGTCGGTGGAGTCGTCGAGTAGTTGAATCTCGAAGCGGTCGCGGGGGTAGTCGAGGCGGCAGCAGGCTTCGAGTAAGCGGTCAATGACGAACTGCTCGTTGTAGATGGGGAGCTGGATGGTGACGAAGGGAAGATCTTCTTCGGCGAAGTGCGCGGGTGGAAGGTGAGACTTCGATTCGTTGCGCTTGTTGCGGTAGTAGAGCCAGACAAGCTGGTAGCGATGAATGCCGTAGAAGGCGAGGATGATCATCACCAGAAAGTAGGGGATGAGCAGGCTGACGTCGAAGGCGTTCCAGCGATAGACGTTGCGGAAGGTGTGGTCCGCGTAGTGCGTCTTCCAGTAGTGCCCGAGGCCGTGCTGCGAGGCGAGGAAAAGGGCGAGCGCGTTGAGTTGGGTCAGCAGAGGGCTCTCCGGGCAGGAAGATTGTAGATCGATTTTACGCGAGAGAACGGTGGGATCCGGCTGCGCGCGGGTGTCGTGGGTTACTGTCCGGATCGCGGTGGCTAGTTGAGGAACATGGTGCGGTAGGGGGTATCGCGCTGGACAGGCTTGAAGCCGGCTTCGCGAATGATGCGGCGAAGTTCTTCTTCAGTGGCGCCGCCGGGTTTCCCGAAGCGCTCTTCGAGCAGAACCGAGCCGACATCGTTTCCGCCGAAGCGAAGGCCCATCTGCAGGACCTTGAGGCCCTGGGTTGGCCAGGAGCCTTCAATGTTGGCGATGTTGTCGAGGTAGAGGCGGCTGACGGCGAGCGTGGTGAGGTACTCGACAGCGGTGGGCTCGGGGATGCCGAGGTCGCCGGCGGTGTAGGCGAGCGGGGTGAAGGAGGTGAAGCCGCCGGTGTCCTGCTGGAGCTGACGGATAATCTCCAGGTGGTTGATGCGCTGCTCCAGCGTCTCGCCGACGCCGAAGATCATGGTGGCGGTGGAGTTGAGGCCGAGTTGATGGGCGGTGCGGTGGACGCTGATCCATGCGGCGGTGGAGGAGTTGTCCGGAGCGAGGCGGAGGCGGATCTCGTCGTTGAGAATGACGGCGCTGCTGCCGACGGAGTCGAGACCGGCGGCGTGGAGGCGGGCAATGGTGTCGCGCAGCGAGATGCCGGCGGTGGAGGAGAGAGTGAGGATCTGGGTGGCTGCGAGGCCGTGCAGCCAGAGGCCGGGGAAGCGCTGCTTGATGCCGGTGAAGAGCGTCTCGTAGTGGGCGAGGGTGGCCTGCTGGTGGACGTTGGCGTGGAGGATGAGGCCGGTGACGCCCATCTCGACGGACGCGCGAGCGCTGGCGTAGGCGGCGTCGAGGTTGGGGGTGGAGCAGTCGAGGGCGCGGTCGATGGTGTAGCTGACGACGCCTTCGGGATGCAGGCTGCGACGGAGTGCGTCGGCCTCCATGCCGATGCCGATGAGGTCGTCCGAGGCGAGGCAGTCGAGGGCTTGCTGGCGAGTGATTCCCATGAGGAGATTTTACGCTTGGAGCGGCGGTGTGCTGCGGGTCATGCTACAGACGGTGCCAAACAATGAGGCTGCGTGGCTCCGATAGCGATGACAGACGCTCGCTGGGTACGCGCTGGAGGGATGCGCTAGAGGGTGAAGCCGCCGCCCTGGTGGGCGCCGGTGGCGAGGTCGAGGGTGAAGGGGAGTTCGCGGTCGGTGTGCATGTCCCAGCCGGTGCCGTGGAGTTGGTGGGCGTCGGCGTGGGTCATGGTGACGCCCTCCCAACTGAGGCGGGCGCTCTGCCAGCGGAGACCGTTGGCGTCGAGGGCGAGGATGCTGTGAAAGCCAGCGAGAAGGATGAGCCCGGCCGCGGGGACGGGGAGGATCTGGGTTGCGGGGCGGAGGGGCAGATGGAGGCAGTGCTCGGGGGCGAGGGTGTCGATGAGGTAGGCGTAGCCGCCGGCGACGGCGAGCAGGCTGTCAGGACGCGGGCAGGCGAAGATGCCGGTGGGGAGGGAGGGGTCGCGGAAGCCGAGCGCGCAGGTGGCGAGGAAGGTTGCTCCGGTGGAGGGCTTGATGTCGAGCAGGAGAGCGCCGCGCTGCATGGCGTCGTCCTCGCCGGGGACGCGGAGGGGGTAGGTGAACTGGCGCGCGGGGGCGATGAGCGGCGCTGCGGTGAGAATGCGTGCGGTCCAGCTTTGAGGGAAGGCTGCGGCACTCATTGGAAGTGCTCCCAGCCGCGGGGCTGGAGTTCGAAGTGCTCGTCTCCGTTCAGAATGGTCATGAGGGGTTTGTTCTTTTGCGGTTTGACGATGCGGCCAATGCAGGTGATGGGAGTGCTGGCGATGGAGCGAGGGATTTTGGTGGACGGAGCGGCGGTGAAGAGGAGTTCGTAGTCTTCGCCACCGTGCAGGAGAGCTGTGATCTGGGCGCGGTCGTCGAGTGCTGCGGCGAGGGGGTGGAGTGGAAGCTGGGTGAGGTTGAGTTCGGCGGCCACGTGCGATTCGGTGCAGAGGTGCGCCAGGTCGGTGGAGAGACCATCGCTGACGTCGATGCAGGCGGTGGCGAGGCGGCGGCGGAGGAGGGCCGCACCGACGGCGATACGCGGCTGGGGAAAGAGGTGGGGATGGTCGTCGGCTGCGGTGGCGCGGCGAAATTTGCGGGGAGAGGCAGCGAGGGCGGCCAGCTCGGCTGCGGCTCCGCCAAGTGAACCGGTGCAGTAGAGGAGGTCGCCGGGGCGCGCTGTGGAGCGGCGGAGTGCGCGGCCAGCGGGCGCGGAGCCGAGGAGGACGATGTCGGCGAGGATGTTGTCTGAGGGCGATTCGGCGGTGTCGCCGCCGGCGAGCGGGACGTTGTGGGCGTGGGCGAGGGTGAGGAGGCCATCAAGAAAGCCGTCGAGCCAGTGGGTGTTGCGCGCGGCGGAGATGGGAAGAGCGAGAGAGAGAAAGGCAGCGAGGGGACGGGCTCCCATGGCGGCGAGGTCGGAGAGGCCGCGTGTGAGGGTGCGGTGACCGATGGAGGCCGGGGTGTGCCATTGGCGGCGAAAATGGCGGCCTTCGAGGGAGAAGTCGGTGGTGACGAGGAGTTCGTGGCCGGGGGGCGGGGTGAGGATGGCACAGTCGTCGCCGATGCCGAGGCGGAGTGCGCGGGTGGTGGAAGCGCGGGAACGAATGCGCTCGATGAGGAGAAGCTCACCGGGGGATTTTTGGGAAGGGCGGGATTTGGAGGTGTAAGACACAGATTCCAGAGTACATCTTGAAGGCGGGGAGATGGCTTGGAGGGGCAGGGCGATGGGAATAGGTTGCTCCGGGCCGCTCAGTCCATTAAGATAGACGAAGGTTCGTTGGTGAGGCTGTGGAACTCTGTCAGGGTTCGTCCGCCGATGTAGATCAAAAAAAGCTGCAAAAGTGGCTTTAGGTACTGTTTTTTGCCGAAGACTGGCGTATGGTTTTCAGCGAGAAGAAAAACGCGTGGCGCTGGCACCAGTCGGGTCGTCGCTTATTCAAGTTGGATGCAGGGAGTAGCAGTGCGACGTCGTTTTATTGTGTATGTGACGCAGGGTGAGGATGGCGCGGTGGATCGCGTCGGGATCCCGATGCGGTACGTTTACATGTTTGTGGCGGCTGCGGTGGTGGGGATGTTTTCCATTGCGGGGATGGCGGGATCGTACTCGCGGATGCTGGTGAAGGCCGAGTCGATCAACCACATGCGCGATGAGCTGGCGATGACGCGCAAGGACTATGCGGGATTGGAAAAACAGGCGCACGAGAAGGATGTGCAGGCGGCCAGCCTGGGGTCGCTGGCGGTGGAGGTTTCGGCCATTTATGGGCTGACTGCGGGTAAGTTGACCCATATTCATGGGACAAATGGGGCGAAGTCGGTGGCGGTGGAGGCGGCCAAGGCTCCGCTGAAGGATGATGCGGCGAGCTTCACCGACGATAGCTATTACAAGTCGCTGGATACGTTCTATGCGTTGAAGACTACGGCAAGTGAAGGCCTTACGATGCAGCCGCCGGTGAATCCCAATCTTGGGGTGCGCAGTGCGCTGGGTGATTTCGCGTCGTTCGATGCGAGCGTGGGGCTGAATGTGCCGGATATGTGGCCGATCATGGGGCCGATTAATAGCGGGTTTGGCGAGCGTGAAGATCCTGTTTTAGGCAATGGGGACGGGGAGTTTCACAAGGGCGTGGATATTGGGGGAGCGGATGGGACGCCGGTGCATGCGCCAGCGGGGGGACGTGTGATCAAGGCCGGAATGGGGTCCGGGTACGGGCGCGAGGTCGAGATCGACCACGGGAACGGGATTGTGACGCTGTATGCGCATCTTTCGGGCTTCAATGTGGTGGATGGGCAGACAGTGGTGAAGGGCGAAGTCATTGGCTATGTGGGACATAGCGGGAGCAGGGTGACCGGGCCGAATCTGCACTATGAGGTGCAGGTGCGAGGGATTCCGGTGAATCCGCACAAGTATCTGCGGACGACCATTGCGCAGTTGGGCGGCGGGGCCGGCGTGGGGCGGTAACACGCTTATCTGGGTTGTTTTCCAGATTTTCAGTACACTCTCAGCGCAATCCTGGGTTGCAATTCAACACTCTCAGCACGGTTCTGGGTTGTGCGGATTTTGTGCGCGGCATTTTCTGGTGGGGTAGGGAAAACGAGCAACGGCGAAGCCTGAAAATAGAGGGGGGCTCTCCACGGCCAAACGAGGGGCCGTTTGGCTGCGGCTGGGGTCTACAACCGATTGTCCTCAGGTGTAGTCGCCGGTCCAAGCAGCAGGTTCCTCGCTGCGCTCGGAATGACAGACAGAGAGGCAAAGGCTACCGAGCAAAGGCAACTGCAAAGGCCAATACGGAGATCCTTCGCTTCGCTCTGGATGACGGGGAGAAACAGACAACAGCGACGGCGACGGCAAGGGCAAGAGCAGAAGCAGATTCCTTCGCTGCGCTGCGGAATGACAACCAAAAAGGCAAAGGCAAAGGCAAAGGCAAAGGCAAAAGCAAAAGCAAAAGCAAAGGCAAAGGCAAGGGCCAGTGCAGGGGGCTAGTTTGCTCCCGCGGCTTTGGCGTTGGCGAGGTAGAGGTCTACGTTGACTTTGTCGACCAGGGCGGTGCCGGTGTCGACGAAGACGGGGTAGGGGGCGAAGGCGTCGACGGTGTAGTTGCTCTTAAATGCTTTGGGTGGGTACTGGTGGACTTCGGCGAGGGCCTTGAGGCCGACGTATCCCATGGTGAAGGGCTTCTGCGAGACGGTGGCCTCGATCACGCCGCTCTGAATGAGTTGGAGGGTCTCTTTGTCGACGTCCATGGCGATGAGGGTGCGGTCGGTGGCGTGGGCACGCTGGAGGACTTCGGCGACAGCTTTGGCGGAGGCTGATTCGAGACAGACGAAGGCGTCGATTTTGTCGGGGCCGGTTTTGGCGAGGTAGGACTGGGCGGCGTCGAAGGCGTTGCCGGCGTCGCCTTTGATGTCGATGACGTCGATGATCTTGATGCCGGGATGGCCGGAGATCTCGTCCTCGTAGCCTTCGAGGCGGTCGGCGAGGTTGGGCTGGCCGGGATAGGTGAAGAAGACGACATTGCCTTTGTCGCCTAGCTTCTCGACGAGGCGCTTGCCGCCGAGGCGGCCGGCGGCGATGTTGTTGGTTCCGATGAAGAAGAGGCGGGAGCTGGTGGGAGCGTCGGAGTCGACGGTGATGACGGGGATGCCGGCGGCGATGGCGGAGTTGATGTCCTGGCGGAAGAGTGCGGCATCGGCAACGGAGACGAGGATTCCGGCGGGCTTGCGGGCGACGGCTTCGCGGAAGGCGGCGAGTTCGGCCTGGGGATCGAATTTGTCGGGGCCGTTGAGGACGGTGGTGACGCCGTACTCGGCGCCTGCGCGATCAAAGCCAGAGTCGACGGTCTGCCAGTAGGGAAGCTTGAGGTTGTTGGCTACGAGGACGTAGCTTTCAGACTTGGAGTGGGACTGGCAGCCGGTGGTGGCAAGCAAGAAGAAGGCAACGGAGAAGAGGGCAAGCTGTGATTTCACGCTTCGCATGGGATACACCACCGTCCTTAAGATAAGTTCATGGGGCCGCGATTCGTTCAGGGCGGTGGATATTTCCAGACAGACCTTTGCGATGCGGTCCGACGCCGAAGTTATACTCCTACCGTTCTTTGAGATGCAAGCGTGCGGGGACGCGGAGGTAAGGGGTATGGCGATTACCGGGAATCGAGTGCGATATGGTGGGCGGCGGTGGAGAGTTGCTGGAAGAGAGCGGGGGTGAGGGGGGAGTGGGTGTGCCAGCGGAGGTTGCCGGAGCGGTCGACGAGGAGGATGTAGGCGGCGTCGGCGGCGGAGGGGGAGAAGTAGGCGAATTGCTTCCAGGCGGCTTCGTTGGTGGTGATGGGGAGGAAGTGGGGCTTGAGGATGTCGGGGACCTGTTTGCGGATGCCGCGGAGGATGAGGGGGCGGACGAAGTCGGGGGCGTCCTGGAGGAAGGGCATGTCGTAGTAGGCGATGGAGGAAGAGGTGGCGAGGGTGGCGCGGATGGACTTCTCCCAGGCGGTGGAGGGGTCGGAGGAGGCGTGGGTGAAGCCGAGGATGAGGATGGTGGCGGGAGCGGTGAGGTCGCGGGGGAGCGTGACGGGGTGGCCGTCGAGTGCGGTGGCGGTGGTGGCGGGGAGGGTCGCCGCAGAGGCGGGGAGAAAGAGTGCGAGGAGAAGCAGGCAGGTCTTCATGGTTGCTGGTGAGACGTTGAGGAGGAGATTTGGACGCCGAGGTTTTTAGCGGGATGGATGAGGTGAAGGTTTTGCGGGGGTTGTTGCGTGAGGGTGCGCGTGGGGGGGGTAGCTTTTAGCGAAGGCGAGAGCAAGAGCAAGAGCAAGAGCAAAGGCAAGAGCAAGAGCAAAGGCAAAGGCAAAGGCAAAGGCAAAGGCAAGAGCAAAGGCAAAGGCAATACGGAGATCCTTCGCTTCGCTCTGGATGACGGCGAAAAACGGGCAACGGCAACGGCAACAGCAACAGCAAGGGCAAGGGCAAGAGCAAAGGCAAAAGAAGAAGCAGATCCCTGCGGGATGACAACCAAAAGGGCAAAGGCAAAGGCAAAGGCAAAGGCAAAGGCAAAGGCAAAGGCAAAGGCAAAGGCGAGGGCAATGGCAACGGGAAGGGCAAAGGCAGGGGGCTCTCCAATGTGGTTCGCTCCGGTGGAGATGACGGAGTGTGGGGAGAGGGGCTGGTTATTTGTGGACGAAGGTGATGTGCCAGATGGAGCGGCTGCCGTCGTCGGTGACGAAGAGGCTGCCGTCGCTGGCGATGGTAAGGCCGGCGGGACGGCCCCAGACCTGGCCGTCGGAGGTGACGAAGCCGGTGAGGAAGTCGGCGTATTCGCCGGTGGCGTGGCCGCCGACGATGGGGATGGTGATGACTTCGTAGCCGACGCCGCGGGTGCCAGTCGAACTGCCGTGCTCGGCGGCGAAGGCGATGCCGTCGTACTGGGGTGGGAAGGCGTTGGGCATTTTGGAGGCGGAGGCCGGGTCGGGGTAGAAGGTCATCTCAAAGGAGGCCATGCGGGGCTGGAGGAGGACGTCGGGGGCGTGGACTTTGCTGGCGAGATCGACGTGGCTGCAGGCTTCGGCCTGGGCGACGGTGAGGGGTTTGGCGAGGCCGGGGTTGGGGCCGGTGCCGTTGGCGCAGGGGAGGGAGAGGCGGGTGTCCTGATGGCCGCCGACGGAGTACCAGGGCCAGCCGAAGAAGCTGCCCCAGGGAACGCTGGTGATGTAGTCGGGGACGGGTGGGTGGGGAGAGTGATCGAGGGGGGAGGGGCGGTC
>JAJYBU010000011.1 GCA_021778845.1 Acidobacteriota bacterium | reverse complement strand
GGTTTACAACCGACATGAAGGCAATAGAGTCGATCAAACCGGCACCGCTCGATCCGAAGACCGGTTCGCTCAGGGAAGTCGCGGCGTAGAAGGGCAGGCAAGATGGCGACGAAGACGAAGGATTATTACGGCACGCTGGGCGTGAAGAAGACGGCGACGGCGGAAGAGATTCGCAAGGCGTTTCGGAAGCTGGCGCGGAAGTATCATCCGGATGTGAATCCGGGCGATAAGAAGGCCGAGGAGAAGTTCAAGGAACTCTCCGAGGCTAACGACGTGCTGAGCGATGACAAGAAGCGGAAGATCTACGACCAGGTGGGGTTCTACTCGGACAACATTGATGCCGCGACGGCGGAGGCCTATGCGCGCGGCGGAGGTGCGCCGGGTGGCGGCGGCTATGGTGCGGCAGGATATGGCGGAGCGGGCGCTGCGGGTGGAGGCGGGCAGGGAGTTCCGTTTGATTTTCAGGGTTTCGATTTTTCAGGGTTTCAGGGCGGTGGAAAGGCTGCGTCGCGCGGATCTGGGAGTGAGGGGTTTGGGGGGAGCTTCAAGGATGTGTTTTCAGGGATGTTTGGCGGGGGAGGGCGGCAGGCGAGGGGGCCGCAGCCTGGGACAGATCTGGAATATCAAGTCGAGATTGATTTCTGGACGGCGATTCGGGGAGGTGTGACGCGGCTGGAGATCCACAGGCAGGAGCAGTGCCCGACGTGCAAGGGCAAGGCGGTGTTGGGCGGGAGTATGGAGTGCCCGGAGTGCCATGGGAGTGGCCAGGTGACGCAGATGGGCGGGCGGATGAAGTTCAATATCCAGTGCCCGCGGTGCGGCGGCAGCGGCAAGGTGCAGAATGCCTGCCCTACGTGCGAGGGAGCGGGCGTGGTGACGAAGCGCGAACCGCTGTCGTTCAATATCAAGGCGGGGACGAGGGATGGGCAGAGGATTCGGCTGGCTGGGAAGGGGAATGCCGGAACCGAGGGCGCTCCGGCGGGCGACCTGTATCTGATTATCAAGGTGGCGGGGCATAAGCTGTTTCATCGCGTGGGCGACGATATTCATATCAGCGTGCCGGTGACGGTGATGGAGGCCGCGCTGGGAGCGAAGATCGACGTGCCGACGGTGGATGGGGTGGGGACGGAGTCGGGACGGGCGACGCTGAAGATTCCGCCGGGGACGCAGACGGGGCAGAAGCTGAGAATGCGCGAGAAGGGCGTTACGTCGGCGACCAGGGAGGGGCATCGCGGGGACCAGATTGTGGAGGTGAAGATCGTGGTGCCGAAGGTGCAGGATGAGCGGTCGAAGGAGATTTTGAGGGAGTTGCAGAAGCTGAATCCGGAGGATCCGCGGGCGGAGTTGCTGGCGGGGGTATGAGCGACGAGGAGATCTACGAGTACTTAGGACAGACGTTCGAGTGGAACCGCATGAAGGCGGCGAAGAATGTGCTGGCTCATGATGTTCGCTTTACGGAAGCTGCTACGGTCTTCTGGGACCGAGATGCAATGTCGCAATTTGACGAAGAGCATTCGGACAATGAGGAGCGCTACACTATTGTCGGACGTTCGATGCACACACGGACGCTGTTTGTAGTGCATGTTGTCAAGTCAACGAGGATACGGATTATCAGCGTCAGGCAAGCTACGCCGAAGGAGAGGAGAGACTATGAAACCCAATTGGGAAGAAGACTATGAGATACCCGCAGAGATCGATTTGACCCAAGGGAAGTGGATTAGAAATCCTTTTGTTCAGGAGTTTCGGGAGTTGAATCTGGTGTCTCTGGATAACGATGTGAAGGCTGTGTTTCCGGATTCGGAGGCGGTGAATGCTGCGCTGCGGACGTTGATCAAGGCCGCTGGGGTGGTGGTGCCGGAGGCGATGAAGAAGGCCAGCTAGGACACGTCGCTGGTGGGGGATTTGGGGAGGATGTGGTGGTTGGTGAGGGCGTTGGCGTATTGGACTAGCTCGGGGCAGATGGGGGCCAGGCGGGCGGCCAGCCAGGCCTGGGGGGAGATGGTGATCTCGGAACGGCCGGCGGCTACGGCGTTGTAGATGCGATTGGCGGCGTGGTGGGTGCTGACCGCGATGCCGGGGGTTTTGGCTGCGAAGTTGAACCAGCGGCGCTCGGCTTCGGTGTTGCCGAGGAAGTGGGCGTGGGCTTCGCCGCCGGTGCGCATGAGGCCGGGGCAGACGGTGGTGACGCGGATGCCCTTGTGGCGGAGTTCGGCGTGGAGGCCTTCGGAGAAACCGACGAGGGCGAACTTGGCGGCGGTGTAGGGGAGCATGTGGGGGGTGGCGATCTTGCCGCCGATAGAGGCGATGTTAACGACGGAGGCGCGGCGGCTGCCGGAGAGTGGTTGCTGCTGGCGCATGTGGGGGAGGGCGGCCCATGTGGTGTAGAGGGCAGCGAAGAAGTTGACCTGCATGGTGCGCTCGAAGATGTCGAGGGTCTGGGATTCGATGGGGCCGATGTCGATGATGGCGGCGTTGTTGATGAGGACGTCGATGCGTTGGAAGCGGGCGATGGTCTCGGTGATGAGGCGCTGGCACTGTTCGGGCTCAGAGAGGTCAGCGGCGACGAGGTGGAAGTCTTCGGGATGGAGGTGAGGGAATTGGGCGAGGAGGGTGGCCTGGGCCTGCTGGAGTTCGGCAAGGTTGCGGGAGGCGAGGACGAGACGGACGGGGGTGCGGGCGAAGCGTGCGGCGATGGCGAGGCCGAGACCGCGGGAGCCTCCGGTGACGACGACGACGGGGCTGGGGCCGCTGGGGCTGGCGGGGACGGGTTTGCGGGAGCGGACGGCGCGGACGACCAGGATGGCTGCTCCGGTGGCGACGACGGCTGAGGCTATGGAGGCGACGGCGACTCCTGCGGCGGTGGCGGTGGCAGCAGCGGCGAGGGTGGCGAGGTTGAGGCGGCTCATAGGTGAATTATGATGCCAAACGAGGAGCCGGAGTGCACGGTAAGGATGGAAAGGAGGTATTCTTCAGGCGATGGCTACGAAACGGAAGTCCAAAGGCGCGTACATGATCTCGGCGGTGGCGGAGATGTATGAGATTCATCCGCAGACGCTGAGACTGTATGAACGCGAGGGGTTGCTGCGGCCTTCACGGTCGGATGGAAATACGCGGCTGTATACGGACGAGGACCTGGAACGGCTGGAGTTTATTTTGAGTCTGGCGCGCGATATGGGCGTCAATATGGCCGGGATCGCGATTGTGCTGCAGATGAGGGAGCGGATGGAGGAGATGAATCGGCAGATGCAGGGGTTCGTGGACTATGTGCGGACCGAGATGCTGACGCGGATTCAGGAGCAGGCGCCTCAGCCGGGGCTGGTTCCGTTTAAGAGGAAAGGCAGAGTGTAAAGGGTAGAGTGTAGAGGGTGGCGGTCGCGTAGACTTGGGGTGGTGCTGGCTGCGGTGGGTGGCTGGTGATTTTGGACTGGTCTGGTGCGATGAAGGTATTGATGCAGGTTGTGTTCTGGATGGCGGCAGTGGGGTCGGTCACCTCTTCGATCTACTGCGGGATGGTGCTGGCGGCTGCGGTGCGGTTTGGGCTGCGCAAGCGGCGGGAGCAGCGGGCAGCCGCGGATTTTCTGCCGAAGGTGAGCATGCTGAAGCCGCTGCATGGGACCGAGCCGGGGATGGAGCAGAATCTTGCGTCGTTCTTTGAGCAGGAGTATCCGGGGGAGTGGGAGTTGTTGTTTTGCGCGCGGCATGAGACGGATGAGGGGTTGAAGCTGGCGCGGGCGGTGGGGCAACGGTATCCGCAGGTGGATGCACGGTATGTGACGTGCGGGGAGCCGACGCCGAAGTTTCATAATGCGAAGGTGTTTTCGCTGGCGAAGATGGATTCGGTGGCGAAGAACGATTTGTATGTGACGAGCGATGCGGATGTGCGGGTGGAGAAGGACTACCTGCTGCGCATGGTGCAGAACCTGAAGGACCCGCAGATGGGGTTGGCGAGCTGCATTTATCTGGGGACGGCACAGCCGGATACGGGCAATGGCGGACCGGGGTTTGCGTCGCAACTGGATGCGGTGGGGAAGAGCGTGGAGATGAGCTCGGGCGTGCTGGTGGCGGACATGCTGGAGGGGACGAAGTTTGCGCTGGGGGCGACGATGGCGGTGCGGAAGAAGAGCTTTCAGGATGTGGGCGGGTTCGATGAACTGGGACAGTTTTATGCCGATGATTTCGTGATTGGGAGCCGGCTGGCCGCGCAGGGAACAGGGGTGCAGATGGCGACCTATAGTATTCGGCTGATGGTGCAGGATTCGCCGTTCTGGCTGAGCTTTCGGAACCAGTTGCGGTGGATGCAGAGCACGCGGCGGTCACGGCCATGGGGGCATCTGGGGAGTGGGCTGACGTTTGCAATGCCGTTTGGGCTGCTGGGGCTGGCGTGGGGATTGTTGAGCGGCCATGCGGTGCTGGGCGCGGTGTGGCTGATGGCAATGGTGGTGAATCGGTGGCTGCAGGCAGGGGCAATTCTGGGAGTGCTGGGTGATCCGGATATTTTGTATAACACGATGATCTATCCGCTGCGGGATCTGCTGGGGTGGGTGCTGTGGGTGGGGAGTTATGGGGGGGAGAACTTTTATTATCGCGGGAAGGTGTACAAGCTGAAGGATGGCGGGCGGGTGGAGGAGTAGAGAGTTGTCAGTTCACCGTTCTCAGCAAAGGCGTATTTCCCCCTGCTGAGAACGGAGAACCGGGGATCGGTAACTGACAACACTTCTGGTTACTGGTTGCCGGTTCCACTCATGCTGCTCATGCCCTTCATGCTTTTCGGGTGGTGACGCTGTTCAGCGATGGCGAGGGCGAACTCGCTTCCTGCGATCAGCTTGAAGTTGTCTTTTTTGGTGGAGACAAAGACGCCGGAATTTCTGCTGGCAATCTTGCTGTGAAGGTCAACGCCGGGGAGGGCGTCGATCTGATCGACGGCCAGGGTTCCATCGTTCCAGGTGTTGGGAACTTCATCGCCAGTGGGGACGGGGTAGTCCTCTGAACTCACGGTCTCGGGCGCGTAGATGCCAACGATGGTGGCCTTGATGGGGACGACCTGACCGTCCTTGAGGTTGGCGTGGGTGAAGCGGAGGGCGAATTTGGAGGTGCCTCCGATACTCATGTCATCGATGGAGACCTTGCCGACAAGCACTGTTCCTTCGGGGAGTACGGGACCGTTGTCGAGTTGGACTTTCTTGGCGAGCTTGGCGCGGAACTCATTGCCGGGCTTTACCTTGTTGGAGTCGAGGTCGCGGTCGAGAGCGGCGCGCGCGTGCACCATGCGCATGGCCTCACGCATTCCGTGGGGAGAGGTGGTGGCGCTTTGGGAGGGTGGGGCAGCGTCGGATTGAGCAGCGGCGGGAAGGGTGGAGGCGGGGAGGAGTACAGCGAGGGAGAGCGCTGCGATGGAGAGGGGTAGTGGGGACTGGAATTTCATTCAAGGCTCCTTGGTCTCCGATGGATGGCGGAGGCGGCTAAGGAATTTAGAGGAGCTGTGCGGGGATGTGGTTGTCCTGAGAGCCGCTCGGCGGTCAGTTATCCGTTGTCAGTGGCCGAAGATTTTGCCTTATCTGAGAACGGAGAACTGACAACGTTATCGGTTGGTGAGGATGGTCTTGCCGCCGGAGGTGGCGAAGATGTGGACGGGGCCGAAGGGGGAGAGATCGGCAGTACGGGCTTCGGGGTGGTAGGTGAGTAGGAAGATGCGGCGGGGGCCGTGCCAGAGGGTGCGGAGGTCGGCCTCGGTGGGGAAGATTTTAGGAGCGTCGGGGTAGAAGCTGCCGAACCACGGACCGTTGATGCGGCCATTGACGAGGAGGATGGGGGCGGTGGTGGGGGGGGTGTAGAAGAGCAGGGTGGAGCCGCTGGTGAGTTCGCCGTCGATGAGGATGAGGTCGTTGGGGCGGAGTTGGGCGTCGATGGCGAGGGCGAGGTCTTTGGAGCCGAGAATGGGGTAGAAGCGGACCAGGCCTTCGTGCGCGGCGAGGAGGACGCCGGTCATGGAGGCGGCGATGAGGAGGTTGGCTGCGAAGGTGTTGCCGCGGCGACGGACCAGATAGGCGATGGGGCCGAGGGTGAGCATGCAGAGGGCGACGGTGAGGAGCGGGCCGCGGAAGAAGCCCATGGCCTGGCCGGTGAGGTCGAAGACGTGGCCAAGGGAGAGGTTGTAGAGCGCGGGATTGGAGCTGAGAACGTCGTTGAGGGTGGCGCCGGGGTGGGGCGTGGGGGCGGTGAGGACGAAGTAGCCGCAGAGCAGGAAGAGGACGGAGCCGAGAGGGATGAGGAAGTAGAGGCTGCCACGCAGGGCTTCGTGGGCGGCGTTGATGCGCGAGGTGAGCTTGGCGTCGGCGGCGGCGAGGAGGCCTCCGACGAGGAGGGCGAGGGCGGGGAGGGCGGGAAGGTGGTAGTACTCCTGACGCGAGGAGAGGGTGAAGAAGCCGAGAATGATCCCGGCCCAGAGGATGCAGGCGAGAGCGGCCTCCTGCTGTCGGTCCTGCCCCTGCGCGGCCCACCCATGCGCAAAGGCGCGCATGGGCGGGGCCCCCGCGCTTTCGTGGGAGAAGTTTGGGTCGGAGTCGAAGCGGAAGGTGGCTTCGGGGTCGGAGGTGGGGCGGGGGCTGCGGAGGGTGCGAAAGGCGTTGAGCAGGGCGGCGGGGAGGAAGGCTACCCAGGGGAAGAGCCAGAGGGCGAGCAGGAGCCAAAAGAGAGGGATCGGAACCTGGCCGTAGTCGTGGGGAATGCGGCGGCCAAGGAAGCGGGCGATGTGCTCGTTGTAGAGATAGAACCAGGCCCATCCAGCGCGTGCGGGGAGGCCGACGCCGGGTGGCATGGGGATGGGTGGATTGCGCAGCGCGGCGAGGATGTGCCAGGGGGCTGCGATGGCGAGGAAGACGAGGGTGGAGGGGATGATGCGGAGCTTGCGGAGGAGTTTGAGTTGGCGGGTGAAGGCGAGGTAGAGAAGCACGAATCCGAGCGGGAAGACAATGCCGATGAGGCCCTTGGTGAGGAGGTTGAGGGCGGTGACGGCGGCGAAGCCGAGGCAGGGTAGGAGGGCGGAGGGTTGGGCTAACATTCCCTCTGGGGCTAAAGCCCCTGTTTTGACGTGGGACTTGACGGACGGGCTGAAGCCCGTCCCCTTCAAAGCAGTTTGGGGAAATTCAATTGAGGGCAATGCGGTTACGGGTGACGCATCTTGGGGTGACGCGCGGTGGGAGTGGGTGAGGGCACTCTCGTTCTGGCGTTGCTGGATACGGTCGAGGGCGATGAGGAAGAGATGGACGGAGAGGGTCATCCAGAGGGCGAGGAGGATGTCCGGTATGTAGAAGCGGGTGTAGAGATAGGGGCCGAGAGAGGTGGCGAGGGCCAGGGCGGCGTAGAGGCCGGCGCGGTCGTCCTGCGCGGACGGCGAGAGGCTTCGCGTGGTAGTCCGGGGAGAAGCTGTGCCGGAGTAGAAGCGGATGCCGAGGGCGTAGACGGCGAGGAGGAGAGCGAGGACGCCGAGAGCGAGAGGGAGACGCGCGGCCCAGTCGTGGACGCCGAAGAGGTGCATGGAGCCGGCCGCCATCCAGTACATGAGGGGGGGCTTGTCGAAGAAGCGGATGCCGTCGATGGTGGGGGTGATGAAGTCGTGGCGCTGGAGCATCTCTCGGGCGATCTGGATGTAGATGGAGTCTACGTCGTCGAGAAGCCCGGGAGTGAAGAGGCCGCCGAGTTGAAGGATGGCCCAGAAGATGAAGATGATGGCGAGCGAGGAGGTGCGCCAGCGGCGTTGGGGCGGGATGTGGGTCGTGTCGGTCAAGGTGTGTCGCTTGTGTTTATGGTCGGGTGGGAGAAGGGTTGTGTCAATGGTGGGACGGTGAAGGATGGGCGCTTGCTGCGCAAGCGAGAAGCGGGTTCCTCGCTTCGCTTGGAATGACAGACAGAACGGCAACGGCAAAAGCAACGGCAAGGGTAAGGGCAAGGGCAAGGGCAAGGGCAACGGCAAAGGCAAAGGCAAAAGCAAAAGCAAAAGCAACGGCAAGAGCAAGAGCAAGAGCAAGAGCAAGAGCAAGAGCAAGAGCAAGAGCAAGAGCAAGAGCAAGAGCAAGAGCAAAGGCCAATACGGAGATCTTTCGCTTCGCTCGGGATGAGGGTGAAGGTGAAAATGGCCGCGGCGGAGGAAAGGGTAGCCGCAGGTTCGAGCGTGATGGTCTTAGCGTGAGGGCCTTATTGGGGTGCTGGCCTTAATGGGCGGTCGGTGATGAGGGCTTTGCCGGAGGTTTGCTGGAGGATGATCTGGCGAGAGCCGAGGAGGTGGTCGACGTCGTCGCGCTTTTCGAGCGGGACGAAGAGGAGTTTGCGCGGGCCAGTGCCCCATTGGGCGACGAGGTCGGCGGAGGTGAGGAAGATGGGTGGGGCGTCGGGGAAGGTGCTGCCGAAGTACATGGAGGTGGTGCGGCCGTCGACTAAGTCTACGCGGCGGTTGAGGTAGAAGGGGATGGAGGAGCCGAAGGCCTGATCGCCGTAGATGAGGACTTCGTTGTCGGCGGAGATTTGGCCGGAGCGTTCGAGAGACTGGATGGTTTCAGCGAAGTTCGCAGAGGAAAGCATGGGGTTGAAGCGGTCGAAGGCGATGTGCGCGGCTACGAGAAAGACGGTGCTGGTGAAGGTGACGGTAAGGATTGAGGCGAGAGATCGGCGGCGGGCGTGGAAGAACCACGCAGTCGGCGGGCCGATGAGGAAGGCGAGGAGGGCGAGCGCGGCGGGGAGTCGCAGGGCGGCGAAGGAGGGGCCGGTGAGGTCGAAGAAGTGCGACATGGAGAGGGTGTAGTCTCCGACGTTGCGGTGCGCCAGGAGGTCGCCGATGTCGGGGATGAAGGGGAGGCGGCGGGCGGACCAGAGGCCGTAGGCGAGCGCGGCGGCGATGGCTAGGCCGAGGGTGGTGTAGGCCGCGTAGGCGAAGGTGAGGGCGCGGCGGAGGGTGGGGTCGAGGGGAGTGCGCTCGATGGAGGTGAGGGCTGCGGCGAGGAGCATCAGGAGCGGGAGATAGACGGGGAAGGTGTAGTACTCCTGATTGGTGGAGAGTGAGAAGAAGACGAGGACGAGTGCGGAGAAGAGAAGAAGGATGCGGATGGTCTGGTGGCGGAAGGTGGGGGCGGAGCGGGTGAGAAGGGGCTTGCGGTTGCGCCAGGCGAGGATGACGGCGGCGGGGGCGAAGAGGCTCCAGGGAAAGAGCCAGACGAGGTGGAGAGACCAGTAGAGATAGCCGGGGAGCTTGTTGTAGTCGCGGGGGATGCGGCGGCCGAGGAATCGGAGGACGTGCTCGTTGATGAAGTAGAACCAGAAGAAGCCGTGGCCGTTGGCGCCGCCGGTGTTGCGCAGGCCGGCGAGGATATGCCACGGGGCTGCGATGGCGAGGAAGAGGATGAGACCGGTGACGGGGCGGAGACGTCGCCAGAGGTGGAGTTGGCCGGTCCAGAAGAGGAAGATGAGGGCGGTGGCGAAGACGAAGACGATGGCGACGAGGCCCTTGGTGAGGACAGCGAGGGCGAGAGCGGCCCAGAGGGCGTAGGGGTAGAAGCCCTGCGCGGACGATGAGGGTTGAGTTGGTGGGGCTTCGGGATGTTGGAGCGAGCGCAGAAGGGCGTAGAGGGCGAAGGCGAGCAGGAGGGAGAGGAGCGCGTCGGGGATGAAGACGCGGGTGAAGAGGAAGACGCCGGCGGAGGTGAGGATGAACAGGGCGGCGTACAGAGGGGCGTGCTGGTCGGTTGAGGGGAAGGCTCGGCGGGTCCAGGCGTAGGAGAGCAGAGTTAGGCCGAGGATGGTGAGGGCGAGAGGAAAGTGGACGGCCAAGGCTGCGGTGTCTTCGGTGTACTGGCTGAGCGCGTAGGACTGGGGATGGGGTGCGAGGAGACGCAGGCTCAGGGCTGTGATCCAGTAGGGGAGGGGAGGTTTCTCGAGGTAACGGATGCCATCGACGTGGAGGGTGACCCAGTCGCCGGTGGCGAGCATGGCCTGGGCAGCCTGGGCGTGGGTGGCGTCGGCGTCGTCGAGGAGAGGAGGGGTGAAGGCCGCGGCGACGTAGAGGATGAGCCAGAGGCCGAGGATGATGATGATGTGGGTGAGCGGCCAGCGGGACCGGGGAGGAGTTGCAACCGGGGAGTGGGAGGAGATTCGGTTGGTCAGCATGTGGGGTGTGGTGCTCATGAGTGCGGTTTGATGGTGTGGTTTGAGATTGAAAGTTGGCAGGCCGGAGACCCGATGTCTTCTAAGCATAACGAAGGTGAGACGGTTGTATGTTGGCTTGAGGTTGATCGTGGTGGGGCTGGAGTGGCCGGGTGCGGTTGCGAACGGGTTTTCCACCGCGCGGGACGTGTAAGGATGCAGGTATTATGCCTACCTTCGCAGCTATCGATATTGGGTCCAACTCTTGCAGGCTGGCGATTGCGTCGATGCAGGGGCATCGGCTGAAGACGCTGTTTGAAGACCGAGAGGTGACGCGGCTGGGGGAGAGCGTCTTTGAGACGGGGGTGATCTCGCCGGAGGCAATGGCGAATACGATCAAGACACTGAAGCGGTTTCAGAAGGCGGTGCAGGCGCAGGTGGTGGACAAGGTGCGCGTGGTGGCGACGAGCGCGGTGCGGGATGCGAGGAACTCGGAGGCATTTCGGGCGTGGGTGAAGTCGGCGACGGGATGGACGGTGGAGGTGATCTCGGGGCTGGAAGAGGGGCGGCTGATTCACCTGGGGATTGTGACGCATGAGCCGGGAGCG
The DNA here is from genome assembly GCA_021778845.1 of Acidobacteriota bacterium. Lineage (GTDB taxonomy): Bacteria > Acidobacteriota > Terriglobia > Terriglobales > Acidobacteriaceae > Granulicella. The sequence goes on along the minus strand of JAJYBU010000011.1, from coordinate 94,616 downwards.
CAGGGGAAGTGCCTGCTGATTGATTTGGGGGGTGGGAGCTGCGAGGTGACGGTGTCGGACCACGGGCGGATTCAGGAGATGGTGAGCCTGCCGCTGGGGGCGGTGCGGCTGCAGAGTGAGTTTCTGAGGGTGGGGCCGACGGAGGTGCCGAGCAAAGAGGATGTGGCGCGGCTGCGGAAGTTTATCGACCGCGAGCTGGGACGGGCGCAGAAGAAGCTGGGGCAGCCGAAGGTGGGGCTGGTGATTGCGACGTCGGGAACGGCGGCGGCGCTGGCTGAGGCGAGTAACTCGCTGGCGCTGGGGCTGGAGAAGAAGAGCGCGAAGGCTGCGATCGGGCTGCGCACTGCGAAGAAGACGGCGGTGAAGCGGGTGAAGATTCTGACGGCAGAGGCCGGCGCCGTACGCAAGATGGCCGACCGGCTGCTGAAGCTGAATAATGCACAGCGGGCGGCGATTGCGGGGATTGGGCCGCGACGGTCGGAGATCATTGTGGGCGGCGCGCAGGTGTTTGCGGAGCTGCTGGAACGGATGCATTTGAAGGGGTACAGGTTCTCGCGGCTGGGGCTGCGGGATGGGGTGCTGGCGCAGATGCTGGCCGATGCAGATGTGCGGACAAGCGCGCATCGCACGATGGAGGCTGAGCGCTGGGAAGGCGTGCTGGAGGTGTGCCGGAGGTACGGCGTGGACCCGCGCAAGGCCGAGCCGGAGCGGGAGCATGTGGTGCAGTTGTTCGACCAGTTGCAGACGGTGCACCAGTTGCCGCCGGAGTACAGGCTGTGGCTGCAGGCGGCGGCGATGATGCAGGAGGTGGGGAAGTATATGAACCACCAGGGGCATCATCGGCACTCGCAGTACATCATTGCGCACTCGGAGATTTTTGGGTTTTCGCCGGTGCAGAGGGCGATTGTGGCGGCGATTGCGCGGTACCTGGGGAAGAGCCGTCCGGAACCGATGGACCGGCCAATGCGGTATGTTCCGGTGGAGGAGCACGCGCATGTGCAGCGTGCGGTGGTGCTGCTGCGGCTGGCAGAGGCGCTGAATCAGGACCGTGCGACGGCTGCGGTGAGGGTGCGGACGAAGGTGTATCCGAAGCGGGTGGTGCTGGAGTTAATTCCGGCGCGGGGTGGGGCGGAGTTGGAGCAGTGGTCGCTGAAGAAAGAGGCGGGCTACTTCCGCGAGGTCTTAGAGCGCGAACTCTTGATTGAAGTGGTGTAGAGGGCGCGGACAACGCGGGGATCGAGCAGGGACTGAAGGACGGCGGTGCCGCGCTGCAGGCTGACGCGGGCGAGGGAGCCTTTGCGCAGGCGGATGCGGGGGGTGGTGACGCCGGCGACGGGAACGTCGGTGGCTCCGACGCCGAGGAGTTGGCCGAGGAACTGGGTGAGGTTGGGGTTGTGGCCGACGATGAGGATGTTTTCGTAGGGGGAGCACTCGCGCAGCAGACGCTGGAACTGAGCGAAGGTGGCGGCAGGAGCGAGGGCGGGGGAGATGAGGATCTTCTGCTCGTAGCCGGTTTCAGTGGCGACAAGCTGGGCGGTCTGCTGGCTGCGCTTGAGCGGGCTGGAGACGACGAGATCGAAGCTGAGCTTGAGGGCGTTGAGGACGTGGGCTAGCTGCAGGCACTGGGCCTTGCCGTCCTTGTCGAGAGGGCGTTTGATGTCGAGGAGCGGATTGGCGCGGCGAAGGCCGGCGCTGGCGTGCCGAAGGATGAAGAGATTCATTGCTTAGGGGTTGGATGCGGGTGGATGTGGTTTCGATGGTTGGGTTTCGGGCTGCGTGGGGTGTGGATGGAAGATACCGGGGTCGGGGCCGGGCAGCGATGGGACTGCGGGCTCTGGGTCCGATTGAGGGTCGTTCACGGGTTTGGGGTTTGATTGGATCATGGCGGTTGCGTGTGAATGATTTTACCGGCGTTGCCAGATTTCTGTGTAGATAAGTCCGAAGAGGATGTCATGGCGGGCAATGCGGTGGAAGCCGGCGGCGTGGAGTGAGGATTGGTGGTTGGGGAGGCAGGTGACGCGCAGGCCGGTAAGGAGGCGGAAGGCGAGGTAGAGGAGACGGATGTAAAGGGCAGCGATGGGACGGAGGAGGCGGGGGTGGGGAGGGCCGAAGTCGGAGATGAGCCAGAGGGCTCCGGGGGTGGTGTGGGTGGCGAGATTGAGGCTGAGGGCGTCGAGTTCGGGCTGGGTGAGGCAGTCGAGGAAGAAGTGGGTGGTGATGAGGTCAGGGTCGGCGAGGTGAGTGAACAGATCGGGTGCGAGGGCGGAGGTTTGGAGGGTCTGGAGGCGGTCGGCGTAGGGGTGGCAGCGCAGGCGTAGGCGGTGGAGCATGGAGGCGCTGGTGTCGACGGCAAGGGCGTGGAGTTGGGGCTGGCTGGCGAGGAGGCGGGCGAGGGCGCGGCCGTCGCCGTCGCCGAGGATGAGGGCGCGGTGGCGTGGGGGAAGCTGCGGAAGGAAGTGGTTGCGGGCGCGGAGGAGTAGAGGGCCGAGCGTGAGGTACTCGGCCCATCGGTAGAGGCGGGCTACGCGGTCGAAGTTCGGCTGCGGGGATGGGAGCATGGTGTGAGGATCATCGCGTAAAGGGCAGAAACAGGATGGGGGTGAGAAGGATTAGGTCGGCGGCTGCGCGGAGATGGAGAGTGGAGATACGTTGGCGGAGCGCGTTGAGCAGAAGAAAGGCTGCTGCGCTGAGAGCGCAGGCCAGGGATGGGAGGCCAATTGTGAGGGCGTGGTTGTACGGGATGCAAAGGATGGCTGCGGCAGTGGCGAGCGTGAGGACGGCAAAGGTGAGATGCGTGAGGTGGACGGTGGCCAAGCGGGTCGTGCTGTGGGCGGTGTTGTGCGGGGGATGGAGTCGTTCGGCTGGGTGCTCCCAGACGTAGAGATAGAGGCAGTTGAGGGTACAGACGCTGGCGAAGAACAGGGCCGAGGGAAGTAGCGTGGGGCGAAGCCAGGTTGCACTCCTGCCGAGCAGATGAAGAGCTGCGGGTGAGGGGGTGGTGCGGGCCAGCGTTGGGATAAAGACGGCGGCGGGGAAGAAGAGGCCGACGGCGAACTCTTTGGGGAGGCGGCGAGTGGTGTCGCTGGGCAGTGGACCGACGTGGATGAGCACCATCCAGGCGGCGAGGAGTGTGGCCAGAAGGGCGTAGAGGTGCAGGGCTTGGGGGGCGATGCTGTGGAGGAGCGTGGCGAGTGCGACGGCAGTGAGGACGATTGCGGTGAGGAATCGGCTGCGGTGATGGTGGTGGAAGCGGTGGCGGGCTTCCAGATCATGGCGAGGGTGCGTGTCTAACTGGCGGGCGTCGAGCAGACGGTCGGCGGCGTAGATCATCCAGACGGCGAGGAACATTGACGCGGGTGCGGTCCAGGGGAGGGTGAGGCGGGAACAGCGGGCGATGAAGACGGTCCAGAGAGCGGCGACGGTGGGGGCGTCAAGCGAGAGAAGATGCCAGAGGGCTAGCGGGGAGGGGCGGGCAGGTCGCTGTGGGAGGAGCTGGGGGCCGGTGATGTTGGATGTTGAGCGGGGCAGCCGGTTTTGTGCCCGATCCGGGGATGGGATGTGGGGTGGGTGATTGGAGGGAGAAAAATTCATCTTGCTGCGTTGGTCGTGGTGAAAGTGATGAGGCAGGAAGGATCAGGCGGTGGTGTTGGAGATGAACTTCTGGAGCTGGGTGAGGGCTGGGTTCTGGTCGTGGGAGATGGGTTTTGGGGCCGAGGCCGAGGGGTGATTGTTGGCACTGGGGGAGCAGGGGTGAGGGTTGCTGCTGCTCGTGCGGTGCTGGCGGGCGCCGGCGACCCAGAGGCTGGGATCGATGTCGAGGAAGATGTTGTCGCGGAGTTCGATGGCGGCGAGGCGGATCTCCTGATCGTCGGTGATGGAGTGGTTGGACTCGAAGTGTTGCCAGATGGACTTGAGCTCGTTGAACTGGTCGTGGTGAGTTTCGAAGCGTAGTTCGGCGTAGTCGCGGGCGGCTCCGGTGGTGATGAGAAACTGCCAGTCGGAGGACTCGAGGAGCAGGAGCTCGCGGCAGAGCTGCTTGATGATGCGCTGTCCAAGGGCGGTTTCTTTCCACTTGCCTGCGGTGCAAACGTCGCGGAGGTAGAACTCGGCGGGATAGATGTGGGTGTAGGTCCAGGAGGTCTCAGGGTTCATCCAGACGTGGTTGGCGCCCTCGGCGCCCCAGGAGCCCTCGTGCATGGAGATGAAGCCGGCGCGGGGATGGTGGTCGAGGTAGTGGGAGCAGGATGTGAGCTGGATGCCGATGGGATAGTCGTGGAGGGTGCGGGCGACGGCTTCGAGCCAGGCTGGACCTTCGAACCACCAGTGACCGAAGAGTTCGGCGTCAAAGGGGGAGCAGAGGATGGGAGGAACGGGATCGGTCATGCCGGCGTTGAGGGCTTCCCAGACGAGATGGACAAAGTGCGAGGCGTGGGCCCGGGTGCGCTCGGCGGCGAGGTGAGGGTTGTAGGGCTGCTTTTCAGCCATGTCGACGTTGGGACCGGAGACGGACCAGTAGCGATGACCGCCGGGCCAGCGCTTTTTGTGGAAGTCGAGATAGCTGCTGTCGCCGGGGTAGCCGAAGTCTCCGGACCAGACCTGGACGCCGGTGGTGGGGTCGCGGGGGAAGACGGTGGCCGGGTAACATCTTTCGTCCAGGGCGTAGGGACCATCAACGTAGTAGGGCTGGTAGAGGCGGCGGTGGTCGCTGTGGGTCATCGGCTCATCGCGGCTGGGGACAAGATCCCCGCGGAGGAGTTCGTAGGGCGAGAGGGTGCGGGCCGACTCTTCGACGAGATGGGTGTCGACGAAGAAGAAGTCGATGTCGGATTCGCTGAGGGCCTGCTCGACGCCGATGCGGTTGAAGGCGGGAGCGATGGGAGAGCCGTCGGGGTTGGTAATGGGGTAGTGCCAGAGACCTGAAGGACGGTAACCGCACTCGGGAGCCCAGATGCCGCGCGGATGCTTGCCGAGATGGCGCTGGTGGGTGGCGACGGCGGTGCGGACCTGGGCGCGAACACTCTCGTCAGTACCGAGCAGGGGCATGTAGCCGTGGGTGGCGCAGCAGGTGATGATGTCGATGAGGCCAAGGTCGTTGAAGTGGCGGAAACCTTTGATGATGTCGCGGCCGAGGGCTTCGAAGTCGTGAAGGGCGTCGGAGAAGTATTTATGCCAGAAGCGGGCGAGGTCGGCGTAGTGGGACTCGCCGACGGAGAGAAAGTAGGCTTCGTCTTCGCGGGCTGCGACGATCTTGCGCTCGACGTAACGGGGGAAGTCGGCCTTGAAGACGGGGTGAGCGAGTTGCTCGAGGAGGATGGGCGAGAGGTTCAGGTTGCAGTGGAGAGCGATGCCGTCGCGCTCGAGATTGGCGAGGACTCGGAGAAGCGGGAGGTAGGTTTCTGCGGCGGCCTCGTGGAGCCATTCGATGCCGTGAGGCCAGGTGCCGTGGTTGACGACGTAGGGAAGATGGGCGTGCAGAGTGAAGGTGAGAAATGCCGACGGGCTGGAGGGATTCGCTTGTGCCTTGGTGACGGCGAGTGTTGGCGCGCTCAATGCAGGTGTCCCTTCCGTGTGGTCGGTTAGCGGGCGTGGAATCTGGGCATGAAAGCTGATCGAGGCGATGGGAGATTCACGAACAGTGGCCTCAGTCTACAACAGCAGCAATACAGAGGCTTGGATGCAAGCGAGAGTGAAAGTGCTGCACAGCGCATCCGGTGTGGAGATGCGCTGTAAATGTGCCGCTATGGATAGACGTTGAGCAAGGGGGAAGGGTTCAGAAGAAACGCAGCAAGCGTCCTGAATGTTCGATATCAGGACGCTTGCTGCGCTGGATTGCTTCGTATTCAGCCCCTTGAGGTTGATATTACTGAGGGGGATAGCCCTGCTGCGGGCCCTGCTGCGGGTATCCCTGATTCTGGTAACCCTGCTGCGGGCCCTGCTGCTGGTACCCCTGATTCTGATAGCCCTGCTGCGGACCTTGCTGCTGGTATCCCTGGTTCTGATAACCCTGCTGCGGACCCTGCTGCTGGTATCCCTGATTCTGGTAACCCTGCTGCGGACCTTGCTGTTGGTATCCCTGATTTTGATATCCCGCAGGCGGATAGCTTGAGGGTTGCTGCGCGGTTCTTATCGTGAGCGGGGAGTTAAGGTGAAAGCGGATGAGCGTTTCGGAGGGGATTTGAACCTGCTGACCGCGGGTGAATCCCTGCCACGCAGCGCCACCACCGCCGCCGGCAACAGCGCCGATGGCAGCACCACCACCACCACCGAAGATGCCGCCAAGCACGGCTCCAATGGCAGCGCCACCGCCGATCTTCTCGACGGAGTTCATGCCGCGGCCCTTGCCGGCGATGCTGTAGACGTCGGTTGAGAGGGGAACGGCGTTACCGTGACGCCGCATGGCGGTGAGCTGGATGGCGAGCAGGGAGCTGCCCTTGAAGTGCGTAGCGTCCTTGGCTTCTACGACGGTGCCGCGGACGGCGGTGCCCATGGGGATGACGACGAAGCCATTGGAGATGACCTCGCGGGTGACGACACCGGTGAAGGTGCTACCGGAGGGAGTGTTCTGGCTGTCGAGAGTCTCGGTGATGCGGACGGGGATCTCTGCGCCGGGCTGGAGAGTGACGTCATGGTAGACGGGCTGGGGTGGTGCAGGAGCGCTTGCGGCTGGGGGAGCGAGAGTACCGTGGCTGGCAATCTGCTGCTGCTCTTGCGGGGTGGTGGGGCGAGCGAAGTCGGGGTGGGAGGGCGAGGTGACGGTGGGAGGAACGGGCATGCCGGCAACGGCGAGATCGTTGACGACCTCCTTGACGCCGGGAACGCGGGCGGCATCTTCGGCGGCGACGGAGCGGGCGGTGTCGTCGCTGACGTTGCCGGCGAGGGAGACGACACCGGATTGGACGGTGGCGCGAATGGGCTGCTGGCTGATGGCGGGATCGGCGGCTAGAGCGGCCTGGACGTTGGTGGTGAGCTGGGTGTCGCTGATCGCGGCCTTGTGGCAGCCGGCGAGCAGAAGCATGGGAAAGATGGCCAGGGAAAGGGCGTTGGCGATGGAGCGAGAGAAACGGGTCTGCTCAGCGGGAGATAGATCCGAGGTGTGGGTGGTCATGAGAGCTCCGGGGAAGATGTTTGGGGTTGCGAGGACAACTCCCTTTGAAGGATAACCCTAATCACGCGAGAGGTATCCACGATTTTGGCGAGGAGTGACCATGGCAGGGGGGGGTGGGGACGCAACCTGGAAGCTTCTGGTGGCATCCACCATGGAGAGGCAGTACTGTCGGCGATCGGATGAAGTGAGATGTTTCAGGATACCGGGCGGTGAGAGTATTCTGTCGCAAAGAGTTAAGTCGCTCAAGGAGAGTGGAATGGCAGATAACGAGAGCACAAGTGGATTTGGATGGTTTCTGGCAGGGCTGGGCATTGGGGCTTTGGTTGGGGTGTTGTATGCGCCGAAGTCAGGCAAGGAGACGCGGGAAGAGCTGGCGGCCAGTGCGCGTGATGCGAAAGAGCGTGCAGGCAAGCTGTATGAGCAGGGCATTGACCAGGTTGGACAGTATGCGCAACAGGGCAAGCAGGTTGCGAACGAGTATGTGGACAAGGGCAGGCATGTCGCCGGAGAGTATGTGGACCGCGGCAAGGAGTACTACGACAAGGGACGCAGCCAGTGGGCGCAGTATGTGGACAAGGGCAAGGACCTGATCCAGACGCAGACTGATGCGGCCAAGGCGGCGGTTGAGGCTGGCAAGGAAGCATATGTTGCCAAGACCAGCGAGTCGACACCGGTGGTGTAGTGTGGCGATGGTGCCATGGAATTGCATTGGGTAGACGGTTGTGGATTCGAGAGGGGCCGGTTGAATACCGGCCCTTCGTCGTGGGGATGGGCCAAGGTGACTTGCGGAGGTACGCGGGGAACGCCCAAGATAGAAGGATCCATACTTCGTTGATGGACGTGATGTCGTTGGTGGCATTGGAGATCGAAGAGGAGCAAGTTCATGCCGGTTCTAAATGGCGCAGCGGCGGTTCTGCTGCAGGATGCAGAGTTCACCAGACGCGATATTCATCTGGCGATGATTTTTCTTTTTGTGATCGCGCTGGTGATGGTGCTGCAAGCGGTCGGGGTGATGATCGGCGGCGTCTTTGCCGCGAAGATGCTGGTTCGTATGAAGGGTGTGGCGGACCGGATGGAGCGTAAGACCGAGCCGATCCTGGATAAGGCGAACATGATGCTGCAGGATCTGACTCCGCAGGTGCATTCCTTCGCCGAGAAGGTGCAGGCCATTACGGACAAGGTGCAGAGCCTTGCGGAGAATGCGGAGCAGATCAGCGGAACTGTGCGAGTGAAGGTGGACGAACTGGGCGTGACGGTGAGCGAACTGAATGAGACGGTGCGTGAGATGAACGTGCGTACGTCCATGCAGATGGCGCGGGTGGATGGCATTGTGAGTGATGCGCTGCATGCGACCGAGGAGATCTCAAAGACCGTGCAGGATGGCATCAAGGGACCGGTGCGGCAGATTGCGGGGATCGTCGCCGGGGTGAAGGCGGGGCTCGAGACGCTGGTGGCGCGGTCGCCATTCAAGAGCAGAGGGTAAAAGCAAAAAGAACAGAGATGGAGCCGGGGCTAGAGAATCCAGCCGCCACCGGCTACTTCGTCGCCCTGATAAAAGACGGCGGACTGGCCGGGAGTGATGGCGCGCTGGGGCTCGTCGAAGATGGCCTCGATGCGGTCGTCGTCTGTGATGCGGAGCGTGGCGGGCGCTGGCTCGTGGCGGTGGCGGATTTTGATGCTGACGCGGATAGGCTCGGTGGGTGCGGCAATGGAGACCCAGTTGAGACGATTTGCTGCGAGACGCGTGGAGAGAAGCTGATCGTCGGAGCCTACTTCGACGCGGTGGGAGTCGGGGTGGATCTTGAGGACGTAGAGGGGGTCGGGGCTGCTGATGCCGAGGCCCTTGCGCTGTCCAACCGTGAAGCTGTGGATGCCTTCATGCTGGCCGAGCGTTTCACCGGATGTGGAGACCAACTCACCGGAAGAGTCGGGGAGTTCGCGGCCTTGCTCGGCTAGATATGCCTTGAGGAAGTGTGAGTAGCTGCCGCCGGGGATGAAACAGATTTCCTGTGAGTCAGGCTTCTGGGCGAGTGCGAGGCCGTGGTCGGCGGCCATGTCGCGGACGGCTGGTTTTTGCATTCCGCCAAGTGGAAAAAGGGTGCGGGAGAGCTGGGCCTGGGTGAGACCGAAGAGAAAGTAGGTCTGGTCCTTGGAGCGGTCGGCAGGGCGGGAGAGAATCCAGCGGCCGCGGGCCTCGTCGTAGTGGTTGCGAGCGTAATGGCCGGTGGCGATGCGATCGGCGCCGATCTGGCGGGCGGTGAGAAGAAGCTGATCGAACTTGAGATGATTGTTGCAGAGGGTGCAGGGGATGGGGGTGCGGCCGGCGAGGTATTCGGCGACGAAGGGGCGGACGACCTCGTCCTCAAAACGGTCTTGCGCGTTGACAAGGTAGTAGGGGATGTTAAGGTGTTCGGCGACGCGGCGGGCATCGTAGACGTCGTCGATGGAACAACAGCGGCCCTGCGGGACGGTCTCGGGCAACCCCTGGCTGGCGTAGTTTGCGGCGAGACGGCGCTGGTTCCAGAGTTGGAGGGTGAGGCCGACGAGGGTGTGCCCCTGGGCGTGCAGGAGCGCGGCGACGGCCGACGAATCGACGCCGCCGGACATGGCTACGGCAATGGTGTCCGGCTGAGGCATAGAGCAACTAGATATGATGATAGTCGTTACGGTAGTTTACGCGGAACGAGTTTGATGGTTGGAATGGGCGAGGGCGGCCCGGGCTGCACGGCGGAAAGTTGAGGTTTTTGATTGGCGGAGCAAGAGCAGAACGCAATGGCAGGTCGATGGGCACTGCCGTTTCTTGGCGTGGCGTGTGCCGTCGGCGTGGGATCGATTTACTATAACCAGCCGTTGTTGATGGTGATGGGCAATACGTTTGGCCACGGCGCGCGGTCGATGGAGTGGGTGGCGGTTGCGACGCAGTTGGGATATGCGCTGGGCATACTGCTGTTTGTGCCGCTGGGCGATGTGGCAGAGCGGCGCGCGCTGATGATGCGGATGTATGCGGGGGTTTCAGTGGCTCTGGTGCTGGCGGCACTGGCGCAAGGGCTGGCATGGATGATTGTGGCCAGCGCACTGGTGGGGCTGATGGCAGCGGTGACGCATGTGGTGCTCCCGATAGCGCCGGACCTGGTGGCGCATGAGCAGAGAGGTAAGGCAATCGGAACGGTGATGACCGGGCTGCTGCTGGGGATTCTGCTGGCGCGGACGTTTGCGGGATGGCTGGCAAATGTGGGGGGCTGGCGTTCGGTGTTTGTGGTGGCAGCGGTGATGAATATGGCGTTTGTGCCGATCATGTATCGGGTGATGCCGAGGATGGAACCACGGGCGTCGCTGAACTATGGACAGGCGATGGGATCGCTGTGGACGCTGTTTCGGTCGGAACCGCTGCTGCGTGAGGCATGCGTGCTGGGTGCACTGACGTTTGGGTCGTTCAGTTGCTTCTGGACGACACTGGCGTTTCTGCTGAACTCGCACTACGGGATGGGTCCGGGGGTTGCGGGAACGTTCGGGGTCGTGGGTGCGGCGGGTGCGATGGTTGCTCCGTTTGCGGGCTGGCTGGCGGACCGGCGGGGAACTCGGTTCGTGGTGTCGGTGGCGGGAGCGGTGCTGACGGCATCGTATGTTTGGCTGCTGGTGACGGAGGGTTGGCACGTTTCGACGGTGTGGCACATGGTGGCGCTGGTGGTGGGGGTGATTGTGCTCGATCTCGGCGCGCAGATGATGCAGGTGGGCAATCAGACACGGATATTTGGACTGGGAGCGGAGGTGCGCAGCCGGGTGAACACGATCTATATGACGCTGTACTTTGCGGGGGGAGCGGTGGGATCGTCGGTGGCGGGGTGGGCGTGGTGGCGATGGGGATGGAACGGCGTGTGTGCGCTGGCGCTGGTGTTGATTGGCGCGGCTGGGATTCGGCATTTGTCGGGGTACAGCCGCACCTACGTAGAGCCGAGAGTGCATGTGCCGGCGTCGGAGCGTGAACCGATATAGTTTGCGCGAGGGCAGCGGGACTGTCGGCGGAAGAAGACAGCATGGACCTTTGGGGCCATGCTCGAGCTCAGCCCTCCTATCGTGGCGTAAGCCTGTACAGTACCAGCGTATGCCGGGTTGGACTGTCGAAAACCTGGTAGCGGGCTACCTCATCGAGTCGATACCGCTCCCCGACCAGCTGGATAGACGGGTTCTCCCACCCTGGCCACGCAGCGTACCACTGTGGCTTATACCTGTTCAACGTCGCATCCAGGCCATGCACTCCGAGGCTGGCGCATACTGCTGGAATACCCGTCCACAAGGTAATGTTGTCGCCGCTATCGGAGAGCAACATCTGCCTTGCACCATCCTTATGTGCTTTGCCGTTCGCCTGCATGATGGTTGCAATCCCCTGCGCTGCACTCCAGAAGGTGTACTCGGGATGTAGAACGTATTCGATTGTCTGTGCAGCCATCCCTACCGCCGCTACAGCTACCATTCCCGCCAGTGCCAGAGCGCCCAACCGTGGAGTCAGCGCGCCAAGCATAGGCAAACGAAGACCCTCGCGGCTTCCCCAGGACTTGTCCCACAATGCTGCTGCACCCAGCCCGATCACCACTGCGAGAGGCATTGCGATTACGAGGTAATATCGCGGCTGAAAGTTTGTGTGGTAGCCGATAAAAGCCATCTGGCCCACAATCGCAATCACTGCCGACCCAAACAGCGGAATCCGCCACAACTCGCGCAGCCATGCCACCGACAGCACAAGGATGGCGGCCGCGACCCAGAACAGTATGGGATTGATCCAGGCCGTGTCGCGCAGAGTCACCCATGCCATCTTCGGAACGATGCTCAAATGTACTCGGTACGCATTGATCTTGAATAAATACGCGTAGTCTGCACCGTACTGCGGTCTCACTACCAGCCGCCTGTAGCCCTCCCACAGAGCCACCGCCGTTCCCACCACTACCGCCAACGCGACCACGCCACGCCGCTGTAGCCCACGCCACTGTATCCCACGCCGCAGGCCAACCCATTTCCATTGCGCACTCATCAGGTAGAGGACCGCGGGAACCAGTGCGATTGCCGTCATCTTTGTTAGCACCAGCAGAAATATCACAACGCCCAGCAGGACTTGCCGCAACGTGTCCTCGCGTCGCGTCTGATCTGCCAGGTACAAGGCCAGCATCATCCAAAAGACCGTCACCGGCTCTAGCACTGCCAACCGGTCAAACGCATAGCAGAACGGATTGACTACCGTCAGCAGCACAACCACGGCTGCCAGCAGCCCCTGTCGTGCATTCCACACTACGCGATACAGCAGCACCAGCGAAATTCCATAAAGCAGCATGGTCAGAGTTCTTGCCGCGACCATACCTACCCCAGTCAAGGCAAGCCAAGCCGCCAGCATCGTTGGCCACACGGGCATCGCTACGGCCGGGTTGAACGAGTCCGGCAGATACCAGCTTCCTTGAACAAAATGATGAATGGCTGCGCCTCCATACCATCCCTCATCGGTCATCTTGGACCAGTCTGACCAAGGCGACCCGTTCGGAAAATCCGCTCGCAGATGCACAAAACCAACGGCATAAAACGCAACACTCAAAATAAGCAGCACGCCCACCAGCCAACGGCCGCTGCGCGCCACCTTCTGGTCCTGCGAGTTGGAGTCCATAGGCACAGACTTTTGTATCACACAGCTACGGTAAGCCCGGTGGAGACTTTGACAGCGCCGAGGAACCAAGTCCATCGCCCAGCGTGGCCGCGCTCGTGTTCCTGATCCTCCCCGGCGATCAATTCCCGGTATCTATGCAGGCCACCACTGTGGCGACTTCCCGCTCGAGTCCGGCCAAGCGACGTCGGGACATTCACGAATTTTCTTTTGCGAGGAACGTCGAATTTCCGGGGCCGCGGTGTTCATGTGTTGCTCCCCATCGTGTCGCTCGCTCGCTTGTACGGACACATTGCGTTGCTGCTTCGCACTTGCCGTGCCTCGACTCCTGTCCTTGCCTCCGTTGTGCTCTGCTGGTCCGAACTTGGTGTCCTCCTCGTGCCTGCGCGCCATCCCTTAACTACCCGCGGAGCCTGCAAGATGAGTTGGCACGATCAATCATCACCTTTTCATTCACGCTATAAGGACATCATTCAAGTGGAATGAATGCTATGGGTCAGCATCTTTCGCGACGGTGCACGACTCAAGATGGATCGCTTTTACGACCGAGCCCTCAATGGGGTTCATTTCACTGCATCACTGGAGGAAGGGATGTTGATACGGCCGGTGCGCTGCCTGGGGTCGACCGACGCAGAAGGGAATTCAAGTCTGAGGCCGGGGCGAAAGGGTCGATTGCCCTGGACACTCTAGACAAAACGAGTAAACACGCTACAGGGACCGTGCGAAGGGGTATGGATCGGTCTCAGCGAATCGATGGTTGAGGATATTGAATGGCTCGTGTTGTGGTGATCGGGGCTGAAGCGATGGGACTGCGCGCGATGATTCACCCTTCGCAGGTCCACGCGCAGTTGGCGGCAGGCTACGGGCGTGAGCCGTGGGTCAAGCTGCTCGAAGGAAGCGATCTTCCAGTGCTGGTGGGCGATCATCTGCTCTACACGCGACTGGAGTGCTATGCTCCACCCGAGTTGAGACGACGTCTCTACTTTCTGACGAACTTTGCTGAAGTTAAGAAATATCCTCTCTCGGATACGTCGCAGAGGAACTTCCTGCTCTTTGGCAAACTGCTTTCGTATCAGACGATGGATGTGGGGAGTTTTTTGCCGGCGCATCACTATTTTCTGGTGGCCGTAGGGGCGACGAACGGGACGCTGTGGCTGCCACCTTATTTAATGAGCCAGGAGCAGCAGGGAAATGCCTTGCTGAGACTTATAGGGCCGGATTTTACCGTGCCCAATGTTTACGATGTCCAGTTCACGCGGATGCCGGAGTTTCCGGAGGCGCAGCCGCTCGTGCGATAGCCAGTTGATGCGATGCTCGGCAATTTTATGCGGTGATCGATCATTTTGTGACGACATATAATATGGCTTCGGAGTGATGCAGTGAAGGTGCTTCGAATGCCGTAGCGCTGCGGTCAATTTTCTTATCGGGGGCTCATTGCAACTAGCTCGCAGATTTCGTATTCCAGCTCTGGTCTGTGCCCTGTCGGTGCTGGTCTGCGAGCTACTCAGTCGCCCCTACGCCAACATGGGCGTCTGCGACGACGGTCCGTACATCGTCATGGCGCGCACTCTCGCCAACACTGGCCACTTCGTCTACAACGGATGGGCTGCGCCTATGCTCGGCTGGCAGCTCTACCTCGGAGCAGCTTTCATCAAGCTCTTCGGCTTCTCTTACACCGCTCCGCGCATGAGCACCCTGCTGGTCGCCATGGCGCTGGCCTTCGTCTTTCAGCGCACCCTCGTCCGCGCCAGCATCTCCGAGAGCAATGCCACCCTCGGCACCCTCGCCCTGGTTCTATCTCCTCTGTATCTCATGCTTTCGGTCACGTACATGACCGACATCTTCGGCCTCTTTGCCATCGTTATCTGCCTCTACGGCTGCCTCCGAGCTCTTCAGGCCTCTACCGACCGCGCCGCCATCGCATGGCTTTGCTTCGCAGTTATCGCCAACGCTCTCTGCGGCACCGCGCGCCAGATCGCCTGGCTCGGCATCCTCGTGATGGTGCCCTCCACGCTCTGGCTGCTGCGCTCCCGTCGCCGCGTCTTCGCCGCAGGCTCCGCAGCCACTCTCATCGGCGCGATCTTCATCTTCGCATGCATCCAATGGCTCAAGCACCAACCGTACTCCGTCCCCGAGCACCTGATCCCCGAAACCTTTCCCGTTGAAGCACGCGATCAATGAACTCACTCTCCTACTTCTCGCGATCCCTTTTCTTCTGCTGCCCATCTCCTCCATCTTTCTTCCACAGCTTCGAGCGATCCGAAGACGTACGGTCATGACCATCCTCGCGCTGCTTCTCGGCTATGGTTTCCTGGCCAGTTATCCCAGCCACGTGCGCGGCGCCTTCCGCACCCTGTTTCAGGTTCTCCTTGAACCAATCTCGATCGACTGGGTCTCCGTCGGCGGAATCTTTAGCGGTGGAATGTTGCACGGCGTCCCCCTTGTCTATCTCGATACCTAGGTACGCGTACTGTTCAGCTTCATTGCCTATGGCGGTCTGATCGGCGTCGCGCTTGCACGGACTCATTCCCGGCCAGCGCCACCCCGCCCCGACGAGCGTTACCTTGTCTCCTGGCCGCAGATGGGCATCCTCTTCGGGCCTTTCGTCCTCGTCTATGAGATCCTCCTGCTCTGTTTGATAGGCAGCAATCATCACCTGTACGATCACTACGAATTGGGCCTCATGATAATCACGCTTTTGGCCTCACTACGCCTGTATCAAGAACGCGTTCGGCCACGGCTTCCGGCTTTCAGCATACTGACGCTCCTGTTCATGACCGTCTATGGCGTTGCGGTCACCTACAATAACTTTTCGTTCTTTCGCGCACGCGTCGCTCTCGCCAACAGGCTACGTGATAGAAGCATTCCCGCCACCTCCGTGGATAACGGCTGGGAGTACAACATCGACGTGGAACTCCAATATGCCGACCACATCAACGACCCCCGGATTGTGAACCCTGCGAATTCCTATGTTTCTGTCGCTTCCCCATCTGGCATCTGCTCAATGTTCTGGTATGACCGCACCCCGAACATTCACGCTCTCTACGGCGTCTCCTTCGACCCTAACGTCTGCTACGGCCCCGCACCTTTCGCCCCCGTCCACTACTCCCGCTGGCCCTACTCCACCCCCGGTACCCTCTACGTTGTCCGCTATCTGCCGCCCTCGACAAAGTAAGGTCACCAACCCGAAGCAACCGGCGAAAGCCCCAGCTTGTGCTGGTAAGCTGTCAGAGACGGCTTATCCAAACCACCCCATGCACACATATCTCTCTATTCTGCGTTCGAGGTTGCCTGTCCTTGCCGGTGTAGCAGCCGTCGTGCTGGCGCTGGTGGTGGGCGTGCACACGCGGGGCAGCGTATTTGGCGCATGGCAGGTGCTCCACGTTCCTGCGCTTTCGCCGCTCTTCGCAGACACCCGCACCGTGACGCATTCCATTGATTGCCTGCTTACCGGGCAGGACCCCTACACGGTTAGAACCTTCGACCCCTGGAACAGAACCTTCAACTATCCTCCAATTTGGCTCGGTCTCCGGTATCTGGGCGTCACGTCCCGCTCCACAGATGCCCTCGGTATCCTCTTCGCTATCATGACGGCCTTTGCGCTGCTGCTATTGTTGAGAGCACGCACGTGGATAGGCGCCCTCGTCATTCTTTTCGCTGTACCTTCGTCAGCCGTCCTGTTCGCTGTGGAGCGTGGCAATACGGATCAGGTCATCTTCTTTTTGCTCGTCTTCGGCTTCTTCCTCATCGACCGCATAACGCCTGACCTCAAACCCTTCCTCAAGAGTGCGCTGATCGTCTTGCTTACCGTTCTCAAGATCTTTCCTGTGGTAGCCGTCGCAGTCTTTGTGCGGAATAGAAAGGGGGCCTTCCTGGCCGTGCTGGCGGCCGCTCTCTCGATCGCAGCGCTGCTCATCACCTGTGGACACCGCATTCCTGAAGTCCTCGCAAATACGCCCCAGAGAGCATATCTCTCTTTCGGCTCCCTTCCGTTCTTCGTAGCCATCTTCACCCCTACATCCCACTTGCTGTTGGCGATGGTTCGGCACCATCCCAAAGCCATATCTCTCGGAGCACTCATTCTCGGCTGTCTGTCGGTCATCGCCGGTGTGTTCTTCCGCAAACGGCTTGACCGCCTTTTACCGCCCCTCGACTTCAACGACACAAGAGGCTGCATCGCGGTCGCCGGCCTAGCGATTTTCTGGGTCGCCTTCCTGCGCGGCTCCAGCTTCGACTACCGCCTCATCTTCCTGCTCGGCGCCATTGCGTACCTGGTGGAAGATTTGAACCACCGCTCATCCCTCAGAGCCTTGCCTGCGACCGTCCTCTTTGTCCTCCTCCTTTGGAAGCCAGCGCTCCTCTCTTCGCTCTTCGAGGTCGTCGATGGGCTCGCCTTCATCGTTGCCTCGGCGTGGCTGGGAACGTCACTGCTGGACAATCTGCGGCCGTCTGCGGCGCATCCACCCACGCACTCCGTCACCACCCCATAGCTCGGAGGCTCTTTGCAACTCGTTCGCTGTCTACGTATCCCGGCTCTGCTTTGCGCCTTCGCCGTGCTCGTCTGCGAGCTCATCGCGCGCCCCTATACCAGCATGGGCATCTGCGACGACGGGCCCTATATCCTGATGACCCGCACGCTCGCCACCACCGGCCACCTCGTCTACAACGGCTGGCCCGCCGCCATGCTTGGCCTGCAGCTTTATGTCGGGGCGGCCTTTATCAAGCTCTTCGGCTTCTCCTTCACCGCCGTTCGCATGAGCACATTGCTCATCGCCATGCTGACAGCCTTCGTCCTGCAGCGCATCCTGGTCCGCTCCGGCATCACCGAGCGCAACGCAACGCTCGGCACTCTCGCTCTCGTTCTGTCGCCCCTCTATCTCATGCTTTCGGTCACCTTCATGAGCGACATCTTCGGCCTGTTTGCCGTCGTCCTGTGCCTGTACGGCTGCCTCCGCGCACTCCAGTCCTCATCTGACCGCGCCGCCATCGCCTGGCTCTGCTTTGCCGTTCTCACCAATGCGCTGTGCGGCACTGCCCGCCAGATTGCGTGGCTCGGCATCCTCGTGATGCTTCCCTCCACGCTCTGGCTTCTCCGAGCCCGCCGCCGCGTTCTCATCGCCGGATCTGTCGCAACCCTCGCGGGAGTAATCTTTATCCTGGCCTGCATGCACTGGCTTGCACGGCAGCCCTACGTCCAGCCCGAGCACCTGATCCCCGACACCTTCCCCATTGCGCACGCCTTCCGCCAATTCACCCATTTCTTTCTGGATGTCCCCTTCCTGCTGCTTCCCATCTTGGCCTTGTTTCTCCCCGAAATTCGCAAGAGCAACCCTCGTGTCATCGCTGTTCTCTTTGCTTTACTTCTGGGATATCTCTTTCTTGCCACCTACCCTAGTCACCTCCGTGGGGGCTTCCCGCTGGAACCAACCGTGGGTGAGTGGCTCGGTGTGCATGGAATCTACGACGGTGTCACGTTACCGGGAGAACCACCCATCTTCCTCCCGAAGGCTCTACAGGTATTGCTGACTATCGCGTCGCTTGGGGGCCCGTTGGGCCTGATTGCCGGGCTTCTCCGTTTAAAGGATGGATCGCCTCACTTGGACTCCTCCCGCAGAATCTTCTGGAAGCGACTGGCCATTCTTATTACACCCTTTACCATGGCCTACGTCATTCTTCTTGTTCCCCGCGCCGCCACGTTCCACCTGACTGATCGTTATTTGCTCGGACTATTGCCGGTCGCATTGCTGGTACTCGTCGGCTACTATCAGGACCTGATCCAGCCCCGACTTCCGCTCTCCATCCTTCTAGTTGTCGGGATCATGGCCGTCTACGGTATCGCCATCACCTATAACACTTTTGCGCTCTATCGGGCCCGCGTAGCGATTGCCGCAGAAATTTACGCTGCCGGTATTCCCGATACCTTAGTAGATGGCGGCTGGGAGTACAACCTAGTTGTCGAAATCGATCATGCTAATTTCATCAATTTTCCCACGATCACGGTGCCTGCGCACGCGTATGTTCGCACCCCTCCGCCCCCTGCTGGCATCTGCCAGGTTATGAACTACGACAATTACCCCAGAATCCACCCACTCTACGGTGTCTCCTTCTCCCCCAACGCATGCTACGGACCAGCCCCTTTCGCTCCGGTCCACTACTCCCGCTGGCTGGCGTCGACGCCTGGCACGCTCTACGTCGTGCGCTACAGCCGGGATGTGAAACCATAGGATCGCATCGGAATTGCTATGCTGGAACCAACAAGAACACGGTTCCGCCTTGCGACAAGTGACGCGCCCAACCACAATTTTCCCGGAGGCTGATTGCCGCTAGCTCGCATGTTACGCATCCCCGCCCTCTTCTGTGCCTTCGCGGTGCTCGCGTGCGAACTCATCGCACGCCCCTACGCCACCATGGGCATATGCGACGACGGACCCTACATCCTGATCGCACAAAAGATGGCCGCCACCGGCCATATCTTCTACAACGGGAACACGACTCCCTTTCTCGGCTGGCAGCTTTACCTCGGTGCCGCCTTCATCAAACTCTTCGGATTCTCCTACACGACGGTTCGCATGAGCACACTGCTGGTGGCGATAATGCTGGCCTTCGTCTTACAGCGCACGCTCGTCAGGGCCGGCATCACCGAGCGCAACGCCACCATCGGCACCCTCGCCATGGTTCTTTCGCCGCTCTACCTCCTGCTCTCGGCCACCTTCATGACCGATATCAGCGGCCTCTTCGGTATCGTCGTCTGCATCTACGGATGTCTGCGCGCGCTCCAGGCTTCTACGGATCGCTCCACCATTCTCTGGCTGTGCTTCGCCGTTGCCGCCAACGCCGTCTGCGGCAGTTCGCGCCAGATTGATTGGCTGGGGGTCCTCGTGATAGTGCCGTCCGCCCTTTGGCTACTACGCTCCAGGCGTCGCGTCCTCCTGATAGGCACAGCAGCTACCCTCGCGGGTGCCGCGTTCATCGTGGGTTGCATGTTCTGGTTTCTCCACCAGCCCTATAACGTGCATGAACCCTTGATCCCCGACACCTTTCTTCCGCTGCACGCTGTCTGGGAGTTGATCTATAGCGTCCTCGATTCAGCCTTGCTACTGCTTCCCCTGGTCGCCCTGTTTCTCGCCGAGGTGCGCAGGACGCGCGTCCTCACCCTGGCCATCATCGCCGTATGCTTCCTCGGCTATATCTTCGTGGCCATCCATCCCAGCCATCTGCGCTCCGCCTTCCCCCTTGAGCCCATTCCGGAGGAGATCGGCGAATGGGTCAACGTGCATGCGATCTATCAATTTCTCCTCATCAAGGGAGAGCCACCCGTCTTTCTTCACACCGGTGCTCAGATCGTTCTGACAGTCCTCTCGTTCGGCGGTCTTCTCGGCCTCCTGGCCTCGTTCCTTCGCCCCCGGCTGACGCCGCCTTCCGTCGATGCGTCTGCGCGAACCTCGTGGGGACAGCTTGCCGTTCTGTTGCTTCCATTCGCGGCCGCCTATACCCTCCTCCTCGTTCCCCGAGCCGCCACCACCGGCATCCACGATCGCTATCTCCTCGGCCTGCTTATCGTCGCTCTCCTATTCCTTGTCCGTTACTACCAGGAACGCATCCAGCCGCATCTTCCCGCCGCCAGCGTGCTTTTGATTGCAGTCGTTGCCGTCTACAGCGTCACCGTCGTCCATAACTTCTTCGCGTTCTATCGTGCACGCGTAGCCCTCGCCTCCGAACTCCGCGCTGCCGGCATTCCTGACACTTCCGTCAACAACGGCTGGGAGTATAACTTCGTTGTCGAACTCCAGCACTCCCCTTACATCAATGACTCCAGGATCGTGCTCCCCGCACACGCGTATGTTCGTGTGCCGCCTCTTCCCGCCAGCACCTGTCCCATGCGTTGGTATAGCTACACCCCTCACATCCACCCGCTCTACGGTGCTTCCTTCGACCCCGATGCCTGCTACGGCCCGGCACCGTTTGCCCCCGTGCACTACTCCCGCTGGCCCTACGCCGCACCGGGTACACTCTACGTTGTCAACTATCTCCCAACTGCAAGCTTTTTGGATTCTCGTTGACCACGGTACGTATGAGCACGCTGCTGGTGGCGATGGTACTCTCGCCGCTGTACCTCGTGCTTTTTTTGTCACCTTCATGACGGACATTCAAAGGCTGTTCGCTATTTTCTCTGCCTGTATGGATGCTTGCGTAGCGTGCAGTCCTCGACGTTTCGTGCCACGATCGGCTGGGTGTGTTCTGCGGTCGCGACTGACGCAGTCTTCCGGGCACCTGCGAGGTGAACGGCTACGACCTTATTCCGCATATTCAGCCGCGCTATGGGATAGCGTTCGAACCGAATGCGTGTTATGGGTTAGCACCTTTTGCTCCGGTTCACTACGCAAGATGGCTCGCCTCCGAGCAAGGGACTCTCTATGTGGTGTACTACACGCCGCCAGCGAGGCGGCGATGGTGTGAGGGCTTGTGCGATGCCTGGGAGTGACATCCGCAAGAGGGAATCAAGGTCTGAGCCGTGCGGTGAAGGAGGGGCCGTGTACACTCTAGTTTAAACGAGTAAACAGGCTGCAGCGACCAGATGTAGAGGTATGGATCGGTCTTAGCGAATCGATGGTTGAGGATCTTGAATGGCTCGTGTTGTGGTAATCGGGGCTGGAGCGATGGGGCTGGCAGCGGCGTATCGCGCTGCGAAGGAAGGTCATGTGGTGGACGTGATTGAAGCGTCGCCAGAGCCCGGCGGCATGGCAGGCCACTTCGACTTCGGGGGCGTGTCGCTGGAGCGCTTTTATCACTTTGTATGCCGCACGGACCTGCCCACGTTCGCGCTGATGGAAGAGCTTGGCATTGCGGACAAAATGCGATGGCGGAAGACGACGATGGGCTACTTCGATGGCGCGCTCCATCCTTGGGGTGATCCTATTTCCCTGTTGCGCTATCCGTCGCTGACGCTGCTGGAAAAGATGCGGTACGGGTTGTTCGCGTTGGTGTGCGTTCGACGGAATAGCTGGGCGGCCATTGAGCATGAGTCGGCCAAGGACTGGATCATGCGATGGTGCGGACGCTCGATCTATGACCGGTTCTGGAAGCCGCTGTTCGATCATAAGTTTTATGAGTATGCCGATAACATATCAGCGGCGTGGATATGGACGCGCATTCGGCGCATCGGGCGCTCGCGCAAGAGCATGATGGAGGAACAGCTCGGCTATATAGAGGGTGGCTCGATTACGCTGGTGAATGCGCTGATCGAAGGGATCAAGGCGCACGGGGGGCGGGTGCATCTTGGCGAGCCAGCACAACAGGTGATGACGGCGAACGGACGAGTGACGGGCGTGCAGGCAGCAGGACAGACGTTTGCTGCGGATGCAGTGATCTGCACGGCCCCAACGCCACTGGTGAGCGCGCTGGTGCCGGACCTGCCGGAGGATTGGAAGCTGCGGTATGAGGCGATTCATAATATCGGCGTGATCTGCGTCATCTTCAAGCTGGCGCGCGCCGTGACGCCGCACTTCTGGGTGAATATTTCTGTACCCGAGTTAGAGATTCCGGGAATCATCGAGTTCTCCAACCTGCGGAGTGTTGGGGGCGACGTGATTGTGTACGTGCCGTATTACATGCCGGTGACGCATGTGAAGTTTTCCTGGCCCGATGAGCAGTTGCTCGCAGAAGCGTTTGCCTGTTTGCAGAGGATCAATCCGCTGCTCAAGGAGAGTGATCTTCGCGGAACGAAGGTGGCGCGTCTGCGCTATGGGCAGCCGATCTGCGAGCCGGGCTTCGCGGCGAAGATTCCTGCAGTTCAAACGCCGATTGGGGGACTGCAGATTGCCGATACATGCTTCTACTATCCGGAAGATCGCGGCATTGCGGAGAGCGTGCGGTTAGGCGCGGAGATGGCTCGCTCTGTTGGTGCGGCGAACTGAAACAAAGGCGTTTGATGGCGCCGGAACCTGGTTGCATAGATGGAACGGCCACCCGATGCAGGGCGAACGCAAACGGTATAGTTACATAGGAGCAGCGGTTCAAGGGCCTAGCGCGCCTGATATTGCGCGAGCCTGATTGTGGAGACTATGCCAACGAGAAAAATTGTCATCACCGGGGCCGCGGGCCTCGTCGGACAGAACCTGCTCCCGCGATTGAAACGCAAGGGCCTGGGTGAGTTAGTGGCTATCGACAAGCATCCGAAGAATATTGCTATTTTGCGACAGTTGCACCCGGAGATTCGCGTGGTCGAGGCGGATATGGCCGAGGTTGGAGCGTGGCAGCAGGAGCTGGAAGGGTGCACGCATCTGGTGATTGGACATGCCCAGATCGGCGGGTTATTTCCCGAAGAGTATGTGCGGAATAACATTACGGCGACCGAGAGGATGCTGGACGCTGCGCTGCGCTACAAGGTGCAGTATGCGGTGAGCATTTCATCGTCTGTGGTGAACTCGATGGCCGTAGATGACTATACCGAGACCAAGAAAGCGCAGGAGGCGTTGAATGCGGCTTCGGGAATTAAGCAGGTTGTGCTGCGGCCAACGCTGATGTTTGGCTGGTTCGACCGCAAGCATGTGGGGTGGCTGGCACGCTTCATGCAGAGGGTACCAGTGTTTCCTGTGCCCGGCGATGGGCGGTTTCTTCGCCAGCCGTTGTATGCTGGCGATTTTGCGGACATTATCGCTTCGGCAGTGGAGACGGAGATGACCGGTGCCTACAACATTACAGGTATGGAGCGGATCGATTACATCGATCTCATCCGGCTGTTGAAGCAGGCGACGGGAGCAAAGGCGCACATACAAAAGGTGCCGTACCGCGTGTTCTGGCTGCTGCTGAAGGCGAACGCCATGTGGGACAAGAATCCGCCATTTACTGCCAGGCAACTGGAGGCGCTGGTGACACCAGACGTCTTCGAGGTGATCGACTGGCCGGGAATATTCCAGGTTCGCTCCACACCGCTGAAGGAGGCGTTCTACTCGACCTTTCGGGACCCGGTGTACTCGAAGGTGACGCTGGAGTTCTAGGTTGGTGAAAGCTTACCAGAAGAGGTGGCAGGGAAATCAGAGGTCGAGGTGCCTTCCGCAGCAGTTGGAATCAAGGCGCTGGTAGATACTGGATGTACAGTTTAGAATTGAGAGATTATCTGGATGGTCAGTGTTTTCTCCCCGTGGCGGGCCGGCAAGTACGCCATTTGGGCAGACGTCGCTTGGTGGATTGAGCTGAAATAGGCAGGAGGAGCAGTTCGTTGCAACCGTCACTTGACGTTTTATCCATGCATGAATCGAAGCCCCGTGGAAGGCACAGGAGCGTTGAGGCAGAAGCTTCGATTTTGAAGGCGGCACTTTATCTACTGGAACGCAAGTCGCTGCGCCAAGTCACGGCGGATGCGATTGCGCGGAGAGCCGGTGTGAGCAAGACGACGATCTACAAGTGGTGGCCCAACAAGAGCCTGGTGGCACTGGATGCGTACCTGGGAGGGATGACGGAACGGGTCGCGATGCCGGATACCGGATCTGCGGTGATGGATTTCACCATGCAATTAAAGTCAGTGACTGCCTTCTATAAGTCTCCTCTTGGGCGGCTCTTCTGCCAGTTCATTGCGGAGGGTCAGAGTGATCCGAAGTTCCTGGCGCTGTTTCGCGAGCGCTTTCTCTATGCAAGACGCGATGCTGCGCGGGTGATGTGGAGGCGAGGGGTAGAGCGTGGTGAGATCTGTCGAGAGGTAGACTCCGAGATCGTTCTAGACCTGATCTATGGCCCGATGATCTTTCGCCTGCTAGCAGGGCACGGCTCGCTTAGTGAGCAAGAATCGGAAGCAATGGTTGAAGCTGTCTTCGGGGGAATCAGGCGATCGGGGTATCGATGTCTCGGGGAGTTGAAAAAGAGAATGCCTGGTTCTCCGGCTGCCCGCAAAATATCACGGAGTCCTGTATGAGTCGAGATGCGTCTACATACTGAACTGTATGTCCAGTATGTGTTGTCCACTTGAGTCAGGCGTGCGACGTGCTGGATGAGGCGTCGGAAGCAGACTCTGTCAACAGTGAAGTACTAGTACGACCAATGGAGTTTTGATGTGGATTGTTCGTCTCGCGCTTAGGAGACCTTACACCTTTGTCGTCCTGTCGCTGCTGCTCTTTATTGTTGGCCCGCTGGTGATCTTGCGGACGCCGGTGGACATCTTTCCGAACATCGATATTCCGGTGGTTTCGGTGATCTGGAACTATGCGGGATTGTCGCCGGAACAGCTTGCAAACCGGATTGTGCTGCCCTATGAGCGCGCTCTGACAACGACGGTCAATGACATCGATCACATGGAGTCACAGACGCTGAATGGTGTGTCGGTGGTAAAGATCTACTTTCGTCCGACGGTGAATATATCGCAGGCGGTGGCGCAGGTGACGGCGATTGCGCAAACCACGTTGAAGCAGTATCCGCTGGGGACGACGCCGCCTCTGATCATTCAATATAGTGCTTCGAGCGTTCCGATATTACAGTTGGGGCTGTCTGGAAAAGGACTTACAGAGCAGCAACTGAATGACTTTGGTACGAACTTTATTCGGACGCAGTTGGCGACGGTGCAGGGAGCATCCGTACCTTGGCCCTACGGGGGTAAACAACGCCAGATACAGGTGGATATTGACACGCAGAAACTGCAGGCATACGGATTGTCGGCCTCCGATGTAGTGAATGCGGTCAACGCGCAGAATATTATTCTTCCCGCAGGCGATGTGAAGATTGGGCACGTTGATTACGAAGTGGAGACCAATAGCGCACCTACTACTATTGCAGGGCTCAACAACATGCCGATCAAGACGGATAATGGAGCCACCATTTACATCCGAGACATTGGAAATGTTCGCGATGGATTTCCGCCACAGACAAATATTGTGCGCGTTGACGGACAGCGTGCCTCGCTGCTGACGGTTATGAAGACCGGCAACTCTTCGACACTCGATATCATCAAGAACGTTCGAGAGCAGTTGCCATCTATTCTCTCCCAGTTGCCGCCCGCGCTGCGGATCGAACCGATTGCGGATCAGTCGGTGTTTGTGCGTGGGGCTATCAGCGGCGTGGTACGGGAAGCTATTATTGCGGCCTGCCTGACGGCAGCGATGATTCTGATTTTTCTGGGTAGTTGGCGTTCGACGCTGATTATCGCGGTATCCATTCCGCTGTCGGTGATCTGCTCTTTGCTGGCGCTGGCGGCGTTGGGCGAGACGATCAATATCATGACGCTCGGAGGCCTGGCCCTGGCGGTTGGCATCCTGGTCGACGATGCGACGGTGGAGATCGAAAACATCAACCGCAATCTGGAGGAGGGCAAAGAGGTTGAGCAGGCGATTCTCGACGGAGCCGCGCAGATTGCAGTTCCTGCCTTCGTCTCTACCATCGCGATATGCATCGTGTTTGTACCGATGTTTTTTCTTGGCGGTGTAGCAAAGTATCTCTTCGTACCACTTGCCGAGGCAGTTGTGTTTGCGATGCTGGCCTCCTACTTTCTGTCGCGGACAATTGTGCCGACGATGGCCAAGTATCTACTGCGAGGACATGAGCACGACCGGGTCGATCAGGCGAAGGCCAGCCGTAATCCATTTATCCGGTTTCAGATCACCTTCGAGCACTATTTCGAAAAGCTGCGCATCTGGTATCACGGAGTGCTGAACATATGCCTCGGGAACCGAGGAGTTTTCCTGTTCGCTATTGTTGCGTTCTGGGCACTCTCGATAGGTGCGTTATATCCATGGCTCGGCCAGGACTTTTTCCCTTCTGTCGATAGCGGGCAGTTCAAGCTGCATGTACGTGCTCACACGGGAATGCGCATTGAAGACACAGCAAGGCTGTGCGATCAGATCGAGGGTGTCATTCACCGCGAGTTGCCGGCGAAGGAACTAGGCACGATCATCGATAACATTGGGATTCCGTACTCGGGATTGAATTTGTCTTACTCAAACTCGGCGCCGGTGGGTACTGCAGATGCGGACATTCTAGTAACACTTGCAGGGAAGCATAAGCCGACGGAGGAGTATATGCGCGTGTTGCGCGATAAGCTGACGCGGCAATTTACTGGAACGGGGTTTTACTATCTGCCCACCGACATGGTGAGCCAGATTCTAAACTTCGGTTTGCCGGCGCAGCTCGACGTGCAGGTGATTGGTCAGGCACTGGATCAAGATCATGAACTGGCGGAACATATGATGCAGCAGATAAGCCAGATACCAGGGACGGTTGATCTGCGTATTCAGCAGCCATTCAATCTCCCGAAGTGGACGATCAACGTGGATCGAACGCGGGCGCAGGAAGTGGGGTATAGCCAGAGCGCGGTGGCAAGTGATGTGCTGACAAGCTTGAGTGGGAGCTTTCAGACTGCACCGACCTTCTATCTTAACCCGCAGAACCTGGTGAGCTACAACATTGCGGTACAGACGCCGCAGTACGACGTTCTGAGCCTACAGGAGTTGGAAAATTTTCCTATTGCGATAAGCGGTTCGAATCAGCAGCCACAGGTGTTGGGCAATCTTGCATCGATTGTGCGGGGCGCAGAGCAGGGAACGGTGAGCCACTACAACGCACGCCCTGTGATCGATATCTATGGCTCGGTGGAGGGCACGGATCTGGCCAGCGTCGCAAGCAAGATTGACGCGATCGTGAAGGAGAATGAAGCTAAGGCACCGCGCGGTACGGAGATTCTCGTGCGCGGCCAGGTGCAGACGATGCACTCGTCGTTTACGGGATTGGTGCTGGGGCTGCTGTTCTCGATTGTGCTGGTCTATGCTCTGATCGTGGTGAACTTTCAGAGCTGGCTGGATCCGTTCATCATCATTGCGGCGCTGCCGGGTGCACTTGCAGGGATCGTATGGATGCTGTTCCTGACGGGGACGCACATCAGCGTTCCTGCACTCACCGGAGCAATCATGTGCATGGGCGTGGCTACGGCGAACTCGATTCTTGTCGTGAGCTTTGCAAAAGAGCAACTGGAACTCGGGATCGGTGCGACGGAAGCGGCATTGTCGGCAGGGTTCACACGGTTTCGTCCGGTGGTGATGACGGCGCTGGCGATGATCATCGGGATGGTGCCGATGGCGTTGGGACTGGGCGATGGGGGCGAGCAGAATGCACCGCTGGGACGCGCGGTGATCGGAGGATTGCTGCTTGCGACCTTCGGTACGCTGACGTTTGTTCCGGTGTTCTTCTCGTTCATGCATCGTAACGACCCGACGGTACAGACCCCGGTAACGGATCTGCAAAAAGGAACGCAGGCATGAGTGATGCAAACCTACTTGTACGATTGGCCAAAGCATCAAGGAACTTCACGGAGCGCGCGCGATGAGTATAGATGAGCACAAGTTTTATGAGTTGGATCCCGCAAATGCTCCGGCTTCGAAGTACTCAGCCATTCATGGGTCGGAGCAACTGAAGCAGGAGAACCCAAAGGTCACACCAAGGTCCTTGGTGACGCTGACGGTTGTTGTGTTCATTGTGTTGGCAGCGCTCGCTATTTTTGGGGTTCTTGGCAGGATGCACGCAATGAAGACCCTGACGAAGTATACCGAGGCGGATGCTGCTCCACCTGTATCGATAGAGGTGCCTGCCCTTCAGCAGAGTGCGAACGAGATTGTGCTGCCGGGAAATATGCAGGCATACACGATGGCCCCAATTTATGCGCGAACGACTGGCTATGTTAAGGCGTGGTACCACGATATTGGGGCTCATGTTAGTAAGGGTGACTTGTTAGCGGTCATCGAGACCCCTGAGTTGGACCAGCAACTCGACCAGGCGAAGGCGGATCTTGCCACTGCGCAAAGTAATGCCGCCATCGCCAAGACAACAGCCGATCGATACAAGGACCTGATTGGCCTCAATGCTGTTTCGCAGCAGGACACCGATACCATGGCAGCGCAAGCCGCGGCTTCGAAGACACAAGTAAACTCCGCGGTTGCGAATGTGCGGCGGCTAGAGGCTTTGCAGGGTTTCGAGCGCATTGTGGCTCCGTTCGATGGCGTGATTACGACACGCAATATCGATGTGGGGCAATTCATTACGGCGACTGGAAGCACAATCACACCGGGGGCGGGCACGATCACAGGCAGCAAGGAGATGTTCGATATGTCCGCGATCCGCGTTCTTCGCGTCTACGTTAATGTGCCGCAGGTGAATGCGCCGGATGCGAAGACTGGTGTGATGGCAACGCTGACGATGCCGCAGTATCCGGGACGGAAGTTTACTGGCAGGCTGGTGCGGTCGTCCGACGCGGTCGATCCAACTACGAGGACGTTGCTTGTCGAAGTGGATGTCGACAACCGCGACGGTGAATTGTTGCCGGGCAGCTATACGGAAGTGCATCTGCATACATCGAATGCAGTGCCTGCCCTGAATGTGCCAGTGAGTGCGTTGATACTGCAACCTGATGGATTGTATGTTGCCACTGTGGATACGCATAACATCGCGCACCTTGTGCATGTGATCGCGGGAAGAGATATGGGCTCGTCGATCGAGATTGTGAATGGACTGAAGACAGGGCAGCCCGTCATTGCGAATCCGCCGGACTCGTTGACTGACGGGGAGAAGGTGCGCGTCGTAAACCCGAACCTGACTGCAGGAGTTGAGCGATGAGGGTCATTTATCCTCAGCGGGCCGGAGCGCTGTTCATCCTTGTGGCATTGGGAGGCTGCGCAGTTGGGCCGAACTATAAAGCCCCTGCCATGCCATCTCCGCCGGCTTATAGTGACAACGGCCACAACGGAGACTGGAGTGCCGCCATTCCCGCAGATCAAGCAGACAGGGGAGCATGGTGGACGGTGTACAAGGATGCGGATCTGAATGATCTGGAGTTGCGGTGCGCATCTGCTAATCAGAATATTGCAGCGGCATTGCATGCCTATGAGCAGGCGCATGATCTGGTGCGGGAAAACAAATCGTCCCTGTATCCGACGGTGTCGATTGGCGGCTCGGCAACCCGCAACAAGTTGTCGCAGCATCAACCGTTTGTGTCACCGAGCACGTTGCTAGACTACTGGGACTTTCTGATCCCGCTGAATATCTCGTGGGAGCCAGACCTGTGGGGGAGTGTTCGCAGGCAGATCGAGTCTAGCGCTGCAAGCGCTCAGGCGACGGCGGCCGATCTGGCCAATACACGGTTGAGTTTGCAGGGAACACTTGCAGTCACCTACTTTCAGATCCGCGGAATCGATCTACAGGCAGAGTTGCTTCGTTCAACGATTCATGACTATTCGTTGATGTTGCAGCTTACCCTGGATAGAAAGAAATATGGTCTGGCTTCTGACATCGACGTTGAAGAAGCGAAGGAACAGTTGGAAGCGACGCGGGCCCAGTTGATCGATCTTGGAGTTCAGCGCGCTCAATATGAACACGCTGTTGCTGTACTTATCGGTGTACCTGCAACGGGCTTTCATGTTTCGGAGCGGCCACTGGCTGGTGATCCTCCACCTATACCGACAGGGATTCCATCACAGTTGCTCGAACGCCGCCCCGATATTGCGGCTGCAGAACGCCGCGTAGCATCGGCCAATGCGCTCATAGGTGTTGCAAAATCCACTTTCTTTCCGACGGTCCTGCTGGGTGCTACGGGAGGTACGAACAGCGAGAGTGCCAGTGGGGCGCTGAGTCCATCCAGCACCATGTGGTCGGCCGGGCCCAGTGTGAATGAAACAATCTTCGATGCTGGGCGGCGACGGGCAGAGGTGGATTATGCGCGGGCCCAACATGAGCAGGCAGTGGCGCTCTACAGGGAGCAGGTGCTTTCGGCATTTCGTGATGTAGAAGACCAACTGGCGGCACTGCGTGTGCTGGAGGATGAAGCGACGGTAACAGCGCGTGCTGTTGTTGCGGCGAAGAAGACTACAGCGCTCTCGACGGTCCGGTACAAACGGGGTCTGGCGCCCTATCTTGAGCTGTTGACCAATGAATCGATCGAGTTGAACGACGAAAGACTTGCAGCTGCTTTGGTTTCACGGAGGGTGGTTGCGAGTACCCAATTGCAGATGGCGCTTGGTGGAGGATGGAGTTCTACGGAACTGCCCAAAAATTAGCTGGTGATTGCATCGATTCAATGGAAAAGGACCTGTGCGGCAGGTGGAGAGGTGGCCGTGCTGGTCGAGTACTCCATGACGTAGTTGCGGGATGCGATGATGGTCAAGCTGGACTGGACGGATATTGGCAGCCTAGATGGATCAGGGGCTTGTCAGGAAGATATCGACCCGTCATCGGTGCGGACTACGCCGTCTGGCAAAATGTGATTGATTCCGCAGCGTTGTATTGCTCAACCAATTTGCAAACTGTCAGATGGGCTGAACGTATGCTTGACTGATTGCAGCATTGCTCCTATGCTCGAGTGAATTCGGGTGGAACGCTATGAATTCAAAATTTCTGATGGGTCTTGAGCCTCCGTCCCGAGCTACGTTAAGTGAGCAGGTGGCGAAACAACTTGCGACACGAATTGCGGAAGGGGAATGGCAGCCGGGAGAGAAGCTTCCCTCCGAGGCAGAACTGCGCAAGGCGTTCAATGTGGGGCGTTCCAGTCTGCGCGAAGCTTTGGCATCGTTGGCGCTGATTGGCCTGATTCGCGTGCGTGCAGGCGACGGAAGTTATATCTCGGATCAACCCTCAATGTATTTCACCAGCCCCTGGCTGAGAAGTGGTCGACTCGCCGACGAGAAGGCGATGAGAGAGTTCGCCGAGGCGCGGTTGTCTCTCGAGACAGAAGTTGCAGGATTGTGCGCCGAGCGAATCTCGCCTGAACAATTGGCCGAGATGGAGTTGCTGATCGAGCAGATGAAGGCTGCGATCCACGATACGGATGAGTTCGCTAAGTTTGACTTGTCGTTTCATCTTTGCGTGGGTGCGGCCGCAAATAATGGAGTCCTCAATAACATCCTCTCAGGCATTCGTGAGCAGTCCATGGAACTGATCACGAAGAGCCTGCTTTTGGAGGAAGGGAAGGAGAATGCACTGCGCGGCCATAGCAAGATTCTCGAGGCCATACGGCAGCACAATGTAGTGAAAGCGCGTGAGGCGATGCGGACTCATCTGCAACTCTTTCAGCGCAGCTACAACATTCTCTTGGAGGAGCGCCAGGGCACCAAGGGATGAGATGCTCCTTGCAGATGCTGAGAATTCTTTCGCAGCAAGGGGTTTCCGGGTAGGTGAGTCAGATTGGGGGAATTGCCCGGACGCCAAATACCTTCTTAGCAGGGGGGCTATAGATCAAGCTTGCCCAAGGCATTATTGGCCGATTATCAGCGTGACCATTGCACCGGGCTGTGGCTCTCGATGGCTTCCGTTCGATTGGTTTTTACTGGCATTTCTTGCTTTTCTCACACTATCCCGCATGTAAGAACCAGACGAACGTTGTGAAGATTAAGGATTTTGGTTGAGTGCATTCGTTTCTACTTGTCAGACAAGCAGATCAGTAAGTATATTGTTGCTGCACTCGGCAAGCCGCTTTCGATGATCTCCCCCGGCAAGACAGGCAAAGCAGCGGTGAGTCAATTTCTTCGTGAGATTGGATTCCCCAATGAATATTGCACCTACGCAAACCACATCTGCTCCGGTGACCGGCGGCAGTAAACCTGCGACCCCGTCGCTCGCAATCTGGATCGTTGGAGCGATCGTCCTCGTGATGGGCGCGACGTATCTCTTCAAGACCAATACCGCTGCTGGAATATGGAACCAGCGCTACGACCCGACGGGCTACTGGTGGCTCTCCACGCTGTTTGCTGCAACTCCGGTGGTGGTGCTGCTTGGCAGCATGGCGATCCTTCGATTGAAAGCGCATGTTGCGGCCGTGCTCGGGTTGGCTGCGGCCCTGACCGTGGCGATCGCCGTCTTCCACATGCCGATCCGAATGGCATTGACCACGGCCGCGTACGGCGGTGGATATGGATTGTTTCCCATCTGCTGGATTATTCTTCCGGTAATTTTTCTGTACCAACTCAGCGTCAATGCGGGGCAGTTCGAGTCGCTGCAAAAGAGCCTGACCAACATTACGCCCGACAGTCGATTGCAGTTGCTGCTGATTGCCTTCGCGTTTGGAGCGTTTATCGAGGGGGCGGCGGGGTTTGGCACGCCGGTCGCGGTTTGTGGGGCAATTCTCATCAGCCTCGGCTTCCGCCCACTTCAGGCGGCCGGACTCTCTCTGATTGCGAATACGGCTCCGGTTGCGTTTGGCGCATTGGGCATCCCGATCGTCGCGCTGCATGGAGTCACAGGGCTGGAGACGATGCTGCTGGCCAAGACGGTCTCCCATATCCTGGCGCCGTTTTGCATCCTCGTGCCGTTCTGGGTTATATGGGCCTTTGCAGGCTTCCGCTCCATGATCGAAGTATGGCCGCCGGCGCTGGTAGCAGGTGTGACGTTCGCTGTGACACAACTGCTGGTGGCGGCTTATAGCGGGCCGATGCTGGTGGCGGTCATATCCTCGATGATGACCATCATTGTCCTGATTGGATTTCTGAGGGTATGGAAGCCGAAGCGAATTCTGAATCCGCTCGGGGTGGACATTACGGCTGACCTGCCGAAGAAGCACGCACACACTGCGGGATCCGTCTTCAAGGCATGGCTGCCATGGCTTACGCTGAGCGCCCTGGTCTTCATTTGGGGACTGCCGAAGTTTTCCAAGTTTCTTAACGACCTGACGACGGTGAAGATCACGGTTATCGGTCTGCATAATCTGGTACAGCGGGTGCAACCCGTGGTGCCCAAGCCAACGGCTGAAGCTGCCATCTACATGCTGAACTGGGCCACGGCGACGGGAACTGCGATTCTACTTGCGGCTATTCTGGCCGGCTTCATGATGGGAATCGGACCAGTAGATATGGCGAAGGCTTTTGTGAAGACGGTGGTCAACATCCGCTTTACGATCATTACGATCGTGGCCATGCTGGCCATCGGCTTTATCACACGCTACTGCGGGCTGGATGCCACCATGGGTCTGGCGTTCGCTCGCACAGGGGTGCTGTACCCGTTCTTCGGCACGCTGATCGGATGGGTGGGTACGGCTACCACGGGTTCGGATACATCGTCCAATGTGCTGTTTGGCAGCCTGCAGACGATCACGGCTCATCAAATTGGCGTGCCTGCACACTTGATGGCTTCGGCGAACTCCGCTGGCGGCGTGATGGGCAAGATGATTGATGCGCAGAGCATCGTCGTAGCCAGCACCGCTACACAAAACTATGGACAGGAGGGAAGTATCCTGCGATTCGTGTTTTTCCATAGCTTGGCACTGGCCTGTCTTGTTGGTGTGCTGGTCTTTCTTATGGCGTATGTCTACCCCTTTACTGGCCTTGTGGCGCGATAGGCGCAGGCTTCTCCCCTATGCACGCCCTGCACTGGCGCGGTGTGCGTAGGGGGATTACGAGTGTTGATACGAGTGCAATGAGATTGATCAGCATCCACGTGCAGCGACCACCAGCCCAATCTGTCCGCGTATGATGCGGGGTAGATGCGGGAGGATCCGATGCATTGGATTTACGCAAGATTAGTTCGCGCCCTGCGCGCGGAGAGAACAGGATGACAGCAGCCGTTGCACCTCTTGAAACGATAAAAGCAGCAAACGCCGATGAACTGGGGCCACACGAGATTGGGGAGCAGTTGCGAACCTTTATTGATCCGTTACGCATTCTCACGCGAATGATCGACAGGATTGCCTTTGCATCGGATGCCAGCTTGTATCGTCTGATCCCGCGGGTGGTGGTTCAACCAATGAGTTCGGAGGAGGTGCGTGGGCTCTTTCGATTCAGCCGGGAGCATAGGATACCGCTGACGTTTCGCTCGGGCGGAACGAGTCTGTGTGGGCAGGCAATCACTGATGGAATTCTTGTGGACGTTGGGCGGTACTGGCGGCTGGGAAGGGCGGAGGAAGCTGGTCGCCTGATGCGCGTGCAGCCGGGCCTGATTGGACAACAGGCTAATCAGATGCTCAGGAGGTACGGAGCGAAGATTGGACCGGATCCGGCGTCGATCAGCGCGGCGCGGCTGGGCGGAATCCTCTCCAACAATGCGAGCGGTATGTGCTGCGGCGTGGTGCAGAATGCGTATCATACGCTGCGCTCTATGACTTTCATGCTTCCTTCAGGCACGGAGATTGACTCAGCGGCTCCGGACGCAGGGGCACGCTTTCAGGAGCTTGAGCCGCGACTGGCTGCTGGACTCCTTGCCCTCAAGAAACGGTTGGAAGCCAATCCGGAGTTGTCAAAACGCATTCGGGCAAAGTATCGCATGAAGAATACCACCGGCTATTCGCTGAATGCGTTTCTGGATTACTCGACGCCGGTAGAAATCTTCAGTCACTTGCTGGTTGGAGCGGAAGGGACGTTGGCATTCATTGCCGAGGCGGTGTTGGAGACGGTGCCCGATCTGCCTGTGAAGTACACCGGACTGCTGTTGTTTCCTGACCTGCATGCGGCGTGTGAGGCAATCTCCCCACTGCGCAACGCAGGGGCCGCAGCGCTGGAACTGATGGACCGCGCGTCGCTGCGCTCTGTCGAGAACAAGCCGGGAATTCCGGCGGAGATTCAAAAACTGCCGAATGGCGCTGCGGCTCTGCTGGTTGAATTCCAAACGGCAGATGTGACAGCAGTAAAGGAAAACGCGGCCAAGGCGCAAACTGCTGTTGCCGGGCTGAAGCTGCTCAGCAAGCCGATGTTCACGGATGACCCGGTGGAGCAGGACCGCATGTGGAGCATTCGCAAGGGACTGTTTCCTTCGGTGGGTGCGGTGCGGGCCAGCGGAACCACGGTCATCATCGAAGACGTGGCGTTCCCGGTGGAGCATCTGGCCGACGCTGCAGTCGATCTGATTCATCTGTTTGAGAAACATGATTATCCGAATGCGATTATCTTTGGCCATGCGAAGGACGGGAATCTTCACTTCGTCATCACCCAGGGATTCAACACGGAGAGGGAAGTCGCGCAGTATCGAGACTTCATCGACGATGTCGTGCAACTGGTGGTGCACAAATATGACGGTGCGCTGAAAGCTGAACACGGTACCGGTCGTAACATGGCGCCGTTTGTGGAAACAGAGTGGGGTAAAGACGCGTATGCGGTGATGCAGCAACTCAAGGCACTGGCAGATCCGGACAACCTGCTCAACCCCGGCGTAATTATCAATCCAGATCCAGAGGCCCACATGGCCGATCTGAAGAGGATGCCGGTGGTTGAGGGGGAGATCGATAAGTGTATTGAGTGCGGCTATTGCGAACCGAAGTGCCCGAGCCGCGATCTGACGCTGACCCCGCGCCAGCGCATCGTGGTGCGCCGCGAGATGAAGAGACTCAAGGATCACGGCGCGGACAACGCGGCTTACGATGCGCTGACTCGCGACTTTCCTTATATGGCCCTGGATACGTGTGCGGTAGACGGTCTGTGTGCTACGGCCTGTCCGGTGAGCATTGATACGGGCGCGCTAACCAAACGGTTTCGGAGGCTGCGCCATACCTCGGCGGCGAATCGGATTGCCGTCGTCGTCGCAAAGAATATGAAGCTTGCGGAGATGGGTGGGCGCTTCGCCATGGGAGCCGGCCATGCTGTTCAGAACATCTTCGGGCTAAGGTTGATGCAAGGCATCACGCGTCTTTTGGATAAGGCGTCTCGTAGCGTGATGGATGAGGCCTTCTGGCAATGGTCTGCCGAGATGCCGCGGCCGCGGCGTGGAGCGCTGCCGGTGCGTCCGCGACTGAATGCAGCGGCGGTGTACTTTCCTACATGCATCTCCCGCA
The DNA here is from genome assembly GCA_021778845.1 of Acidobacteriota bacterium. GTDB lineage: Bacteria > Acidobacteriota > Terriglobia > Terriglobales > Acidobacteriaceae > Granulicella. The sequence continues at coordinate 58,157 of JAJYBU010000011.1, read as the reverse complement.
TCATGGGTGCGCTTCCTGGAGAACAGCAGGAGACCAGCGTGATGCAGGCTCTGCTAGCCGTTGCGGACCGAGCCGGAGTGAAGCTGTATGTACCTGAAGACATTGCAGGAAACTGTTGCGGCGTTCCATTTTCATCCAAGGGATTCGAGGCGGCGCATCATGCTGCGGTGGATCACACCATTGAGAATTTCTTTCGATGGTCGAACGGAGGCGAGTTGCCGATTGTGATTGACACGAGCCCTTGCACGTATGGGCTCAAGACCGCGCGATCCCATCTTAGTGCGGAGAACCAGGCCAGATTCGACAAGCTCACCATTTTGGATTCGGTCGAGTTTGCGCATGACCGCTTGCTGCCTACGCTGCCAATTTATCGAAAAGTTAACTCCGTGGCGCTGCACCCGGTCTGCTCGGCGACGAAGATGGCCATTACCTCGAAGCTGGTGCGGATATCCAACGTATGTAGCGATGCGGTGCTTGTGCCAAGTGAGGCTGGTTGCTGCGCATTCGCTGGTGATCGTGGATTTTTGTTTCCGGAACTGACGGCTTCTGCCACCAACATCGAAGCCGGGCAGGCTACAGCAGAGGATCATGATGGATACTATTCGAGTAGCCGGACCTGCGAGATCGGGATGACGCGAGCTACGGGCAAGGTCTACCAGTCGTATCTGCATTTGCTCGAGTTTGCTTCGCGGCATCCATCTGATGCAGGCTCAGGTTGAAATTTGTGGCATTTGCTTTCGGCGGGGTTGCACGAACAGGTTTGTAGTGTTGCAAACCTATTCTCACGATCTGCCCTGCGGATATGTCCGTAGCAAGGTTCTGAGAACTAAGCGCTATATTGATTTTGTCATGGTTTATGCGACGCAGGCGGTGCAGTGCTGTTGGCATAGGTCATCAACGTTTTGCCACTTTGGAGGCGGCTTACTTTGCGGGTTTCCTTGTTTATCACTTGCTATAACGACACTTTGTTTCCCGAGACCGGTAAGTCGGTTGTTCGCGTTCTGGAGCGGCTCGGCCATACGGTTGAATTTCGTGCGGGACAGACCTGTTGCGGACAGATGCATTGGAACACCGGCTATCTGAACGAGGCGGTTCCTATCCTTCGACATTTTGTCGAGGTGTATCGAGATGCGGAGACGATTGTGGTCCCGTCCAGTTCTTGTGTTTCCATGATGCGCGATCATTATCTGAAAGCGGCAGAGAGCGTGGGTGACATGCGGCTAGCGGCAGACGTTCAGGCGCTCCTTCCCCGCATCTATGAGTTCACCGAATTTCTGGTGAAGAAGCTCGGAGTGGAAGATGTTGGAGCCACCTATCCGCACAAGGTTACGTTTCACACCAGTTGTCATTCGGAGCGGAGTCTGCACCTTGGAGATATTCCGATCCGACTGCTGAAGCAAGTGCGTGGGCTGCAACTTCTGAAACTCGAGAACCCGCAGGAGTGTTGCGGGTTTGGCGGAACGTTCTCTATTAAGAATGCAGATGTTTCCTCTGCAATGCTGGCTGATAAGGTTCGCACGGTATTGAATACCGGTGCGGAGGTTTGTACCGCGGTCGATAATTCCTGTTTGATGCACCTCTATGGTTCGCTGCATCGGCAGCGCACCTTTGTTCGCACCGCACATATTGCGGAGATACTTGCTTCGACTGCAGGAGACAGGGCATGACGACTCAAGAACAAGCTCACTGGTCGGACCGCGACTTTCCGGAGGCAGCGAAGGAGTTGCTGCAGGATTCGCAGATTCGCAGCAATGTTCGCCACGCCACCAACGTAATTCAGGCGAAGCGCAACAACGTGGTCGGGGAACTTTCTGACTGGCAGCAGCTACGCGATGCGGGAGCGGCGATACGCGCGCATTCATTGGCGCATCTGCACTTCTACCTGGCGCAGTTCGAGGAGGCTTGTACGCGTGCAGGTGGTCAGGTGCACTGGGCGCGCGATTCGGCTGAAGCGAATCGCATCATCCTTGGGCTGATCCAGAAGCACGATGCCAAGGAGGTGATCAAGATCAAGACTATGACCTCCGAAGAGATTGGTCTGAACCAGAACCTTGAGGCCAACGGCATTCACCCGATTGAAACAGACCTTGCCGAGTTGATTATTCAACTCGGGCATGACAAGCCCTCACACTTTGTTGTTCCGGCGCTGCATAAGAATCGCCAGGAAGTGCGGGAGATATTCAAACGCGAGATGAATCTGCCTGATCTGGGCGAGAGACCTGAAGATCTGGCCTCTGCGGCGCGGACGTATCTGCGGGAAAAATATCTACGCGTCAAGGTGGCTGTTTCGGGAGCTAATTTTCTGATTGCTGAGAATGGGGCGGTGTGCATTGTGGAGTCGGAAGGGAATGGCCGAATGTGCCTGACCCTGCCTGACGTGCTTATTTCGTTGGTGGGCATCGAAAAGGTTCTCCCGAAGTATCGCGACATGGAAGTGTTTTTGCAGACGTTGCCGCGCTCGGCTACGGGTGAGCGGATGAATCCATATAACTCTATCTGGACGGGGGTGCACGAGGGAGATGGTCCCAAAGAGTTCCACGTGGTGCTGCTGGATAATCGGCGCAGCCCGATTCTTGGCGATGCGGAGTCGCGGCAGACGCTGCAATGCATTCGCTGTGCCGCATGTCTGAACGTTTGCCCGGTGTATCACCAGACCGGGGGGCATGCGTATGAATCGGTGTATGCAGGGCCGATTGGTGCGATTCTGACGCCGCAGCTTCACTCCATGACGGAAGGGCGGTCACTACCGTATGCTTCTTCGCTGTGTGGGGCGTGCTACGAGGTATGCCCAGTGAAGATCAATATTCCGGAGGTGTTGATTCATCTGCGCGGAAAGATTGTCGAGGAAGACCAGAAGACGTTCAGTGGTAAGTTTGGCATGTGGAACATGGGGATGCAGGCGGCTGCGTTCTTGTTCGCTAGTTCGAGCCGACTGTCGCTCGCGCAGCATCTTGGACAGATCGGTCAGAAGCTGGTGGTATCCCAGAATGGCGTGATCGAACGACTACCCTCCATGCTCTCTGGATGGACGCAGACGCGCGATCTGATGCCGCTGCCAGACCAGACCTTTCGCGATTGGTGGGCGCAGCGTAAACCGTCCGCAGATCACGGGATAGTGAAGGAGGAATCCGATGTCGAATAGTTCGGATGCACGCACGGCCATCTTGAACAGCATTCGGTCCGCCTTGGGGCGTTCGATGGATGCTAGTGGAATCGCCGCTGAATATGACGCAATTCCGCGCGCTTATAAACGTGAGGGTACCTTGGGACGCGATGCTCTGATGGATCTCTTCGCCCATCGACTGGCCGAATATGATGCTGGAGTGACGCGGTGCTCGGTGGAGAAGATCAGCGAAGAGATCGCGCGGATTCTTGAGGCACGTGGTCGCAGGAAGATTGCGATTCCTGGAGGATTACCAGATGGGTGGTTGCCGAAGGGTTTGGACTTTGAAGTGGGTACGCACTTCGACGACTATCAACTTGACCGCATGGACGGTGTTCTCACGGGTTGTACCGTTGCTATTGCAGCGACCGGCTCCATCGTGCTGCAGAATGCTGCGGCACAGGGGCCGCGGATCCTTTCGCTGGTCCCCGATTACCATCTATGCGTGGTATTTGCTGAGCAGGTTGTGGAGACTGTTCCGGAATCCTTTGCGCAACTCGATGGTATGTCCGCGTTGCCTACGACCTTTTTCTCCGGGCCTTCGGCGACAGCAGATATCGAGATGACGCGGATCAAGGGCGTCCACGGTCCTCGCTTTCTTGATGTCGTGCTCGTCGTGTAGGGCACTGTAGGCCATGAACGCCGTCATCGTCGCCACAAGATAGCTTTCTAGCTGCATGACACATCGCAAGTTACACTGTGGTGGAGCGGGGCGATTGGGGAAAAGATGGAAGGTGATCAAGAACGCTACGGAGTTGCTGTGAAACAGGCAGTGCCGCCACGTCCGAAGGCAGTTCGGCCCATCGTAATTCTGGGATCTGGTGGCATCATTCGGGCTGCGCATCTGCCCGCCTACCAGAAGGCCGGATTTCCGGTGATTGCGGTCGCGGATATTGCACGCGATAAAGCAGCCGAGCTTGCAGCCGACTGGAAGATCGGGCACAGCTTTGGGTCGATTGCAGATGCGGTGCGCTTTGCTCCGGCAGACGCGATCTTTGATGTTGCGGTTCCTGCGTCGCAGATCATGACGATTCTGCCGCAACTTCCTGCTGGTGCTGCCGTGTTATTGCAGAAGCCCATGGGCGAGACCCTGGAAGAAGCCAGAGCCATACGTGACCATTGCCGCCGGCGGGGTCTCACACTGGCCGTCAACTTCCAACTGCGGTATGCACCGAATAACCTCGGTGCCGTTGCACTGGCTCGCGAAGGGCTGCTGGGTGAATTGCACGATATGGAGGTCCAGGTTCGGACCTACACGCCGTGGAAGCTGTGGACGTTTCTCGCTACGGCGCCGCGCCTGGAGGTGCTATATCACAGCATTCACTACCTGGATCTAATTCGCTCTTGGCTCGGCAACCCCATCGGAGTGTATGCAAAGACGGTGAGGAATCCGCAGTGTGCTGGATTGGCGGCGACGAAGTCGTCTATTGTGCTGGACTATGGCGATTGGAAGCGAGTGTTCGTGGTGACGAATCATGGTCATGACTTTGCCGATGAGAGCCAATGCAGTTTCGTCCAGTGGGAGGGAACGCAAGGGGCGATGCGAATGGATATGGGTGTGAATCTGGATTATCCGAAGGGCAAGCCGGATACGCTTTCGTACGCGGTGCGCGGCAGCGAAGACCGGCGGTGGCTGCGGGTGCCTGTCGAAGGGAACTGGTTTCCAGATGCGTTTGTTGGCAGCATGGGAGCGCTACAGGCTTATGTGGAGGGGGCGGTTGCGGAGTTGCCAACCGGCTTTGAGTCTGCTTATGAGACCATGGCGCTGGTGGAGGCTGTATACCGCTCGAGCGCGAAGGCGGGGGAACCCCTACCGCTCTGAATATTGGCGGACGGTTGCCGGTGATGAGGACGAAGTCTGCCATGATTGCTGTTCCGTTGTCGAGCGCCGCTCACGCAGCGATGCTGGCAGATGCTGAAAACAGGCTGGTCGGTTGCGACGATCGCGTACGGTGTGTCTGCCCGTGCCTCTGCTGAGGGATTGGTGGTCGGTTCTCGAAGTATTAGAGACCAGGCTTGGCGAGATGCTCTATCGTCCATCGCTGTATTCAATGGATGGCGGCAGCGCAGGCGTTGCAACTGGAACAGCGGAATGATTAGGCAGGCTTGTATTTAGGGCCAGCGCCATGATTCGCGGGGGAGGGTCAAAAAAGATTTTGAAGCTCTCTAGAATCCCAAAAGAAGATGCCGATAGATTGCTCGTAACAATAACCACCTGCTCCAAGTAACGATTCTGGACCTTGAAGCAAACAAAACCGGTTCGGTGCAGGCGGAATTCGATATAAGGAGCAACAAGCCGATGATCAGTGTACTCAATAACGTCTCTTCTCTGGTCGCAGAGAACGCCCTTTCCTCCACGCAGACTAGTCTGCAAAACACACTACAGCAACTGTCCACCGGGTTGAGAATTAACTCGGGCTCGAACGATCCTGCGGGTCTTTCGATTGCTAACGGATTGGGAGCCAACATCGCAGCCCTCACCCAGTCCAGCCAGAACGCGTCCAACGGTGTTGGCCTTCTACAGACCGCTGATGGTGCACTTTCGCAGGTCACGTCGCTGCTCAATCAGGCAGTGTCGATTGCGACAGAAGCCGCCAACGGTGGCCTCACCACAAGCCAGGCCACGGCAGCGAACACCCAGTTCACGTCGATTATGAGCGAGATTAACCAGATTGGCCAGACTACGAACTTCAATGGTTCGAACGTGTTCAGCGGCAATGCGGCGGTTACGGCTGCTACGGCGACCAGCGGCACTGCAGTTGCTTCGACAGCAGCAGTGGTTAGCGGTCTCACGATCACGCTGGGGAGCGGCGCTGTAGCGACGTATACGGTAGGTACAACTGCAACTGCTGCCCAATTGGCAACAGACATCGGCACTCTTGGCGCTGGCTCGGCGGGCACCACAGGTGGTGCTGCTGGCTCTTGGACTATCTCTGGCACTGTCAATGGTGTCGCGGCCACTGCTGCGGACTTTGCTGGACTTTCCTCGTCTACACCAACCGCCACGGCAGCTGACTTATCTATATCGACTTCGACTACTAGCGCACAGGCGTCCTATGGTCAGTCCGTTACAGTAGGCGGCACCACCACGGGGTTGGGTACGTTCACCTCCACATCCTTCGTGCCTCTTGCTGACACGGTCTATACCAGCGACGGAACGGCGGGCGGCAGCGCGAGCCTGGGGACTACTATCAGCGCCCTCTCGTCCACAGCCCTGGGATTGACTGGCAATCTTTCAACGCCCACCGGCGCTCAGGCCGCGTTACTCCAGATCACCAACGCGATCAGCACCGTAGCAGCTCAACGCGGCACCATCGGTGCCAACGTGAACCAGTTGACGGCGACTGAGGGTGTGCAGAATACCGAAGTCCAGAACCTGACGAGTGCTCAGAACAACATTCAGAACGCTGACATCGGAACTACAGTTGCGAAGATGACGCAGTACAACGTACTGGAGCAGACCGGTATGGCTGCGATGTCGCAGTCCAATCAGGCTCAACAGGCCGTGTTGAAGCTTCTCCAGTAAGCACTTTCTTCCTCCTCCAACCGGTGGCGCCTTATGGGCGCCACCTTTTTTGTCGATCAGGCTAAACGAATCCCCTGAGTCTGCCGATAGTGTGGTTGTGGCCTAGTGGCCTCAGCACTCTCGAACGCGCTGGCAAATGCAACTCCCCGAGGAAAGGAATACACAAGGGCTATGAGCTCAACCTCACTACTGGGTTCGTTACTGAGTTCGGCCAACACCTCTACAGCGGCCGACTTGAGCACCATTCTGCAGGCGGCGACGGGAGCCGCCACTCCGGGAATCGACGTGGCGGCCGCGGTGAATTCGGCCGTAACGGCTGCGCGGGCTCCGGAAGATACCTGGAATTCGCAGATAAGCGTGCTGCAAAGTCAATCGAATGCATTGACTTCGATTCAGAGCAACGTAACCAGCCTCGACAACGATATGCAGGCGCTCAACAGTCTGACGGGTCCGTTGGCTGCAACCACTGTCACGTCCTCCAATACAAGCGTCGTCACTGCTACGGCGAGTTCCGGCAGTCCGACGGGAAATAACGTGGTGGTGGTCAATAACCTTGCAAGCACTGCATCCTATTCTTCGACGACGGTGGCAAGCGCTTCTACTACGCTGCCGGCCGAGACTTTTACTATTACCAATAACGGTGGCACGGCCGCGACCATTACCACGGGGAGCGGCGTCAATACACTAGCCGATCTGCAGACGGCGATCAATGGTTTGGGCCTTGGGCTTACCGCGAGCATCATCAATGATGCGTCGGGCTCCAGGATCGCGATTGCGAGTAATACTTCCGGCAGTAGCGGCAACTTTACGGTGACCTCTACGGGCAGCGGTTTTGGATTTGCGTCTGCGGTGACCGGCATTAACGCCTCGCTTACCGTGAATGGAATCAGTATTTCAAGCGCATCGAATACCGTGACGGGCGCAGTTCCTGGGTTGACGCTCAACCTTTGGGGGACGAGTTCGGCGGGGACCTCGGCGAGCCTGTCGGTTGCGCCCGATACTGCGACGGCAGCCGCGGCCATCAATCAGTTTGTGACGGACTACAACACCGTTATGACCGATCTCAATGCAGAATTTAACAACACCGCAGGTTCCGGTCAAGGGTCCCTGGCGCAGGATCCTGCTGTGCGGAATTTGCAGAGCGAGTTACTGCAGGCATCAAGCTATACCGCTGCGCCGGCCTCAGGCAGCAGCAGTACCACGGTTCCGAACCTGACTTCCATGGGCATCTCGGTGAATGCCGACGGAACGCTGAGCGTGAATAGCTCAGCGCTGGCCAGCACACTGCAGAGCAATTTCAGTGATGTGCAGAACTTTTTTCAAGGAGCTTCGCTGAATGGCTTTGGGAACTCTCTGGATAAGCAACTGACCAGCTTCATCAGCCCGGCAGACGGAGCTTTCACCGTAGATCTGCAGAGCATTAGCAACCAAACCAGTGGGCTGAAAACCGACATTACCAATTTCGAGGCTAACGTGATTGCCCCGCTGCGGACACAGTTGACCAGCGATTTGAGCCAGGCTGAGATTCTGCTTCAACAGTTGCCCACCGAGATGAGGCAAATTGATACGCAACTGGGCTACAACACGTCAACCACAGGAGGCTAACCGGAGATGATTATGAACTCGACAGAATTGGCTTATCGGAAGACCGCGGTCGAAGGTGCAAGCGGTTTCGGATTGCTGATTGCACTCTACGACACTCTCGCCGGCGACCTGCTGCGCGCCGCAGATGCAGAGCGGATCAATGATATCGAGAAGCGGTGTCAGGAGATCAACCATGCGACGCTCGTCGTCGGCTACCTGGAGGACTGGATTGAGCGGTCTGGAGGCGGGGAGTTGGCGCAACAACTTACGGCGTTCTACTCGTCGCTGAGGCGCAAGATGATTGAAGCTCAGGTCAAGAGGTCAGCCGAAATTCTCGAGGAACAGGTAGCCCTTGTGTTGAGGATTCGAGAGACATGGAGCGCGATGGAGAAGCAAAACTCATCGGCGATGGAAGCGACTCGGGTTACACAGGTACCGGGGTATCCTGGAGCGATGCAGACCGTGCAGCATGGGACCGCCTGTAGTTGGTCAGCCTGACTCCAGCCCCTGGGGAGGGAAGGTACCCCCCTCCCCATCACTCTTTTCCATAGGACATTTAGAATGTGCAGGTTGCGCTGTGTGAATCCTGTAAGGTATTCCAGGTAAACGGCTTGCAGGTAAGATATTGCTATGATGCGAGTTATGCTGCGATCTTCTCGTAACTCTCTGATTCTGAATCGTTTGCTGGCAAAGTATTGACGATAAACTGTTTGTTGATCTTGCTGCCTGTAAGTGCTTGATTGCAGGTGTTTTGTTGGTAAATTATTCAAAAGATGAGGGTTGGCGGGTGCTGGGCTCGCACGTGCCGGGACAGGGGAGCCTGGAGGTTTGGCTCTTGCCCGGTTTTGTGGTTTACCTGCTGCGCCATCTATCAGTGTTGCCTATCTTTTATGATTTATTTCCATCAGGTAGTTTATCTGTTGGTTTAGGTTTGTGGCTGAGCTTCCTATTTAATTGTAGTCAATGGGAGGGGGTAGCTATGCCACGTTGTTGAGATAGAAATCGCCTTTGTTGATAGGGGGTTTGGCGATTCTTGAAGCCAGCGGGGGCTTGACAGCCAAGTTTTGTGCTGTTTTTAAACTATTTATTTTGTTCAGTGCTGGGTATCCGGGAGATCGGGCTGAGCGACTCCCTGATAATGTGGCGGACAGACAGTCTTTCACTTGCAGGATGTAAGATGCTTATAATCAATAATATGAATGGACGATTGCAAAAATATACCACGCCTTTGTACCACACTTTTAGAGCCGGTGATGCACTTCCGTATGTCGCCAAATCTTGAGCGTAGGCGGCCTCTGGTGAGCCTGCTAGCCGGATGAGATACTTTGCGGACCCCACATAACTACCGATTTTCCCAGAGAAGTGCTTGTTTTGTGGATGTAAAAATGCACCCATGTGACGGTCTGCGCGCCGTCACCTTGAATACTTTTACCCACCCCCCCCTTACAGCAGCGATCCGCGTCTCCACCGATCACCGGCCAGCCGGTCAGCCTCACCCATGCGGCCTCGCGTCTTACGGCGCTCTCTGCTGCGAAAGAAGCGAAAGAAGCGAAAGAAGGGTATCGCAGCGATTCGCGGCGCACGGTGAATGTCCTGCTATGTCCAGAGGCGTCTCATAGTTCCACGCGCGGCCAGCGCCGCCGGATTCGGGACTGCGAAAGAAGTGCGAAAGAAGGGTCCAGACGCACGACGCCCTCGACCACCAGCAGCCGCCCAGCAACTCAGCACGACGGCCTCGATTGCCACAGCACGACGGCCAGCGCCTCACCATGCCGCCTCGATTGTCGCCAGCACGACCAGCGCGTCACCGCGACGGCTTCGGCCACCAGTAAGACGCCAGCGCGCACCACCAGGTCACAGCAGCGATCCGCGTCTCTACCGATCACCGGCTGGCCGGTCAGCTCACCCATGCGGCCTCGCGTCTTACGGCGCTCTCTGGTGCGAAAGAAGCGAAAGAAGCGAAAGAAGGGTATCGCAGCGATTCGCGGCGCACGGTGAATGTCCTGCTATGTCCAGAGGCGTCTCATAGTTCCACGCGCGGCCAGCGCCGCCGGATTCGGGACTGCGAAAGAAGTGCGAAAGAAGGGTCCAGACGCACGACGCCCTCGACCACCAGCAGCCGCCCAGCAACTCAGCACGACGGCCTCGATTGCCACAGCACGACGGCCAGCGCCTCACCATGCCGCCTCGATTGTCGCCAGCACGACCAGCGCGTCACCGCGACGGCTTCGGCCACCAGTAAGACGCCAGCGCGCACCACCAGGTCACAGCAGCGATCCGCGTCTCTACCGATCACCGGCCAGCCGGTCAGCCTCACCCATGCGGCCTCGATCACACCTCACGCGGCCTCAGCAACGACACCACATCTCTTTCAACTCACCGCGATTGAACACCCATCTGCTTCAACCAGTTTTGGTCCATCTCTGTGATTTCTTTACTGTGGACCTGTAGTGATTTAGGAGGATTCGATTCACCCGAGACGTTCGGAGTCTTGACCGCATCACCCTGCCCCAGAACCATCTTTGTAGTGAGTACCGGCCCGACGATCCGCTCCAAATTACCAGCAGCGATTAGGCCACTAAACAGCCCCTTGCCATCCTTGAATCCAACAATGCAGTAGTAGTCACCCTCAGCTTCGCCCCGCTCCATCTGAGGCGCATAGTAGACATACTGCAATTCGTCGAATTGAGGGAGTGAGCCATCCGGCCCACGCTCGATTCCTTCGCTGAATTTCATAGTCACTAACTTACCAGAGCCTCAACGCAACGGCCTCGACCGCCGCCAGATCACAGCGTCTCACGGCGACGGCCTCGATCACACGCTCACCAGTTGCCACACCTCAGAGGCGCGGCCAGCCGTCTCGCACTTTGCATTGCGGATAAGTCCCTGCGTTTGGAGTGTAGATAGCGCTGCGTCAAGCTGCGCTTTTGTCTTGTGGTTGTCGAAGTGTTTGCTAATCTCCGTCCGGGTTGCTCCGTCCGTTTTGCCACGCAATAGATCGACGATGGCATCGGCCACCGGGTCACCAATGGCAGAGCCGAAGATGAAGGCCGCCGAGTCGTAGGCATACCGCCATAACTCCAGCGCGGCGCGTAGATGCTCCAGGCGGATTTCAGCCGAACCATCCAACACCGCATAGAGAGTCGCCAGCCGAACCACATAAGCCTCAGCCCGCGCCGTCACGGACCCAAGTAATCCCCGGCCACCTTCACTCAGCCCCGGATAAATGCGCTCCCATTCCGTCGCTGCATCTTGCGACCAACCCACCGCCTCGATACCTCGCGCAACTGCGACGGCCTCCCGCGTTCGCATCGCAAGCTCATCCAACCGGGTAAGGTCAACAGTCCCGCCGAACGCTAGGCATTGACTCCGCGCCACACCGATCCAGAGGAAGCGGTTAGCGAATCCGTTGACCGCATCGTTCGTAGTGAGCAGGGTTTGCAATTCCGTGTTCGTGATGTGACCGACAATCGAGATGTGAGGCTCAGCGCACTCTTCCCGCGAGTTGCGCGTCATCACGCGCAAGCGCTGGCCGTCCCATGCGAGCCGGATGATTGGCGATAACGTGTTACCCTCACGCGCTGCGCATTGCAGGGCTTGGCCCAGCTCACCTTCAACGCACAAGAGCCGCTTATCCTCAACTCCGGCATCTGTTACTTGATCCTGCGAGTCCACCACTCGCCCTTTTTCCTTGATTGCCACCTTCTCAGTGACCGCATCGCGGACAGCATGAATGAGGCCTTCGCCAGTCGAGAGGCCACCGCTTATCCTACGGCTCCACCACTCGATATCCACCAACTTACAGAACGCCTTGACCTCATTCCAGCTTGTCCCCTTGCGGCCCTTCGATGAATCTGCAACACAGACTGCGAAGAGGTTGACGTGATGCCGCTCCGCTCCGACGCGATAATGCGGCCCGCGCCCAATGATCGATCCAAGCGCCACCAGGCATTGAAAGAGAAGCGCCGCCGGGTCCGCTTCGGTCGTGGGTCCGACTAGTGCGACAAACTGCCCAGCGAGGCCGTGGTATGCAACACTTGATAGCGGCTCAGGCCAGTTGCGCGCCGCCCTTGCTGGCGTCTCAGCGGTAGACGCTTGCGGAGTTGCGACGGACGCTTGCGGCGGATAGCGCCCGACACTTCGAGCGATATCCCGCACCTCACTATCGGGCAGAGGCGGCTTGCAGCGGTTCTGATTCGCTGCCAGCAGCGCCGCCTCCAACTCCACCACGGCGAGGCCTTTCGCCCGCAACGTACCGGCGAGACTGGTGAGGCCAGCATTGCGCCCACCCTCACCGAAGGTGCTCTCTTGCGGCGCTGGCGGCGCGCTGACCTTCGGTGAGGTCACCAGCGCGGGCTTGTGCTGGGTCAACACTTCGACCAACCACTCCGGCATTGCCGCCACCGGCGCATCGCTCTTGATCCACCGGTACGAGAGGCCGCTTGCGTGCTTTGACGGCGCGGCCACCACATAGCCCCCATCACCGCGCACATCCAAACCTTTGCCAGCCAAACCAGTGCTATTGCGGAGGCCGCCGTCCGGCATCGCAAAGAAGTAGTGACAGCCCTTGCGCTTGCCGTCGGCATCGGCGCGCCCGGTCCAGGCGCGCTGCGTCGGCGGGAGCTGCCCATGCGTCTCTTGCAAACTCAGCAGCGCCGCCTTGCCGTCATCTCCGTCTATGTCGAGCACGGCAACGCCGCTGATAGCGCCGGTGCGGATGCCAACGTTTGCCGAAGGCCAGCGCCGCCACCACGCCCGAATCGTCTCCGGAGCAGTTGAGGCGCTGGCGAGTCCATCCTTTGTGCGCGGATGCTTACCGACAGAGGAACACTCAGGCTTGCCACAAGAGCAGCCTGAGGCCTCCGGCGTGTGCAACGGTAGAACATGCCACCCTAGCGCCGCATAGCGCAGCGCCTCATCAAGACAGCTCACTTAGACCTCCGGCGCGTGTTCTCCCACTCTTCAAAGGTGCGGCGGCGGTCTCGCTCAACAGCCTTGTATTCTTTTGCCGTCAGTCTGACTGCGGCGCGCCCATTACAGGTGCGACACGTCCTTGCGGCTGATGTGGCACGGTCGCCTTCCCTCATCGGCGGAATAGCGACCAACTCCATGCCAGCGCCTTCGCACCTTGGACACTCGACCGGCGGCTCCGCTGCACACCTTGTCACCCACGACCACAGATCACGAACCCAGCGCTTACCGTTCAAGGCTCACCCCCGCTGCGACGGTTTGCGGCTTCCGATGCGCGGCGATCCGCGCCCCCACCCATTCACGAACCGCGCTTTCCTCCCAAGCGATCGACCGCTCCGATATTTTGATAGCGGCAGGGAACGTTCCCGCCGCCATGTATGCGTAGATCGAGCTACGGCTAAGAGCGGTGATTTCTCTCACACGCGCCAACCTAATCAAGTTCCCCGTAAGTTCGGACATTCAAGTATCCCTTCGGTGCTAAGATTGTACTCACTATGGAAACAGTACAAGCTTATCCATACGCTAGATATATACGAATCGGAGTACGCAAATGGCCAAGGGAAAATCCGAGCAGAAGGCAAGCGGCAACCGGTTTGCAGGGGTCCAACGCGAAGAGCGCACCCTTTCAGCTCTGCCGATACGAATCGACTATCGGTCGCCTCAAAGCCTGCATATATGTAGGCCGCAAGGGAGCGACTACCTATTTTGCGAAGCCCCTTTCACAATGCAAGGCGTTAGCGCGCCTGCCACAGAGGCCGAGATATCGGCATGGCATCAGCAACCCGAAGCGCAGGGATTCCGCGAGCAGACACACCTTGATCCATTCGCCATTCGTGAGGCATTCTTTGCAGTTGAAGATCCCACGACCGCAACCAGGTTTCTGAGTGATGCGGGAAGCTTCTGGCCTTTTAGGGAAGTCCTCTGGAGTCAGTTCCAAAAATGGCAGGCTTTTTTTCGATGGCTACAGGTGCCCTACGAGAAGGCCCAACAGTCCGACGAAGGCCGGAAAGCGTGGCGCGCAGCGGAGGATTACGATCATTTTTTCGTCGAAGCGCTTGTTCCAGATTGGGTCCGCGAGGATGACGCGGACGGTTATAGGCAAATCACCGCCCATCGGCGCCAGCGCCTTATCCATCTCCACCACTTCGCTATGCGCCCGGAGAGACTCCCCGGCCATTGTCTTTCGATTCAATGGAGCGCGGCTGGCGATACGAGCTTCCAGCCCGCGCCGCCAGTACCAATGCACAAAGGGAAAGAGCAGAAGCCCTACCTCAGCATCGAAGTACACAATATCCTTGAGGCAATCGCCGCAACCGTCTACGCCGATCGATGCTCCGGCGTGGAGTATGAGCGATGCAAAGAGTGCGGCAAGCTCTTCCGCGTCGAATCTGGTCATGGTCAGGTGTTCTGCCCGCCGCCGCCTTACCCTTCGACGGTCAAGACAAGTGCCTGCAAGAATCGCTACACGCAGCGGCAAAGGCGCGCCAGGATCAAAAAAGATAAAGAGAAGGCGCTGGCCAAGAAAAAACGCCCACCGGCCAGATAGTCCGCTCCAGCTCGAAAACTAGACTTTGAACGCCTTTAGCCTCGTTTCCCATGCCTTCTGCGTCGAATAGCCCCGATTAGGCCCGTTTCCTATGCCTTTCGCGTCGAATGGCCCCGTTAAGCCATCATTCAGCCCCGTTTATTCGCGCGAGATTGTAGAGCTGCACGCCCGCGAGGACCACCCGCACGACAAGCGCTCACCACGACGGCCTCACCACCACCAGGTCACAGCGCCTCACCACGGCGCCTCGATTGTCGCCAGCACGACCAGCGCGTCACCGCGACGGCCTCGACCCCCACGCCAGCGCACACCACCAGGTCACAGCAGCAATCCGCGTTTCCACCGCTCACCGGCCAAGCGGCCAGCGCGTCACCACGGCGGCCTCGATTGCCACCAGAACGGCCAGCGTGGCACTCCGGCGGCCTCGACCAGTTCCACCACGGCCAGCGCTCACCACCAGGTCACAGCCCGCCGATGCGTGCGAGTGTGGTGAGTCAGCACCCTTCTTTCGCACTTCTTTCGCAGTCCTGAATCCGGCGGCGCTGGCGGCGCGTGAAATTATGAGACGCCTCTGGACATAGCAGGACATTCACCGTGCGCAGGGACTCGCCGCGATACCCTTCTTTCGCTTCTTTCGCTTTTTTCGCACCTGAGAGAGGCGAAGATTTTTCAAGCGCAACCAACCACCGGCACCAGATAGAGCCAAGGGCGCTCGCCGATAGGCAATCCTCGCACGGCCTCAATCAAGCGCCAGCCTCGATACTTGAGGTTTTGCTGCAAACTTTCATTATGGCGAAACGCGCGTATGTCTAAATCACGGTCTAGGAGGATCAGAGCCCAGACATTTGAACCGCCCCCGTTCTACCATGCAGCCAGGATGATTCAGCCCTCACAAGGCGCGCCCCTATAGGGCTTCTTTCTTTAAGCAATTTCAAGTATCTATATTTAACTCACCCTATAGATTTAACTCACCCTATAGGGTAATAGGCGGCTTCGGCGTCCACGTCATGCGGCGGCGAAGTTACCCAGAACCACGTTGCTCTCCGTCCCGACTGAATCGACGTAATCACTCCACCATTGCATCATCTTGCGGCGGTCGTCCAGGTATTCGGCCCGGTTGTATGCGCCTCTGACCGCGTTCCGTTCGCAGTGTGCAAGCTGGCGTTCGATCACATCCGCCCGAAAGCCTTTCTCGTTCAGGATCGTTGACGCCACCGCTCGGAAGCCGTGCCCCGTCATCCTCGACTTGTAGCCCAGCCGGTAGAGCGCGAACAGAAGCGTGTTGTTGCTGATTGTCTTGCTTTGGTTGCGGCCAGGTAAAAGATAGCGGCTGGCCCCTGCCAATAGCTTGAGACTCGCAAGGATATCCAGCGCTTGCCTTGAAAGCGGTACAAGGTGCTCGCTCCGCATCTTCATGCGCTCTGCTGGAATGGCCCATATCCCCGCCTCCAGGTCAAACTCCGACCAGACGGCCCCGATCAGTTCACTGGTGCGGACGAAGGTCAACGCCAGCAGCTCCAGCGCAAGGCGTGTTTGCCGATCACCGATAGTCTCGTAACTTCGGATGGCCCGCACCAGGGCGGGGAACTCATCCGGGCGGACCGCGTGCTGATTGTGCTTCTCATGCGGAGTGAGCGCCCCGCGCAAGGATGCCGCGAGGTCATAGCGGCATCGCCCCGTTGCGATGCCATACCGGAAGACTTGCCCACATACTTGCAGGACGCGGTGAGCCAAGTCATAGGAACCGCGCGCCTCAATCTTGCGGATAGCGGTCAGCAACTCCGGCGCGTCAATGGCTGCGATAGGACGGAATCCGAGTACAGGGAAGATATCGGCTTCCAAGCGCCGCAACACGTCCCGACTGTGAATGGGAACCCATGTGTGAGACTGGCGGCCAAACCAGTCCCTCGCCACAGCCTCGAAGGAATCCTCCAGGGCTATCTTCGCTTTGCGCTTCTCCGTTCGCCGTTCCGTAGACGGGTCCAAGCCGTTGCTCAACTGCTTCTTTATCTCGTCTCGCTTGGTCCGTGCATCCTGCAAGGCAACGCCCGGATAGACGCCGAGTGCAAGCACCCGTTCCTTGCCTTGGACCTTGTAGCGGAATCGCCAGTATTTCGAGCCGTTTGGGAACACCCAAAGATAAAGGCCCGCGCCGTCATGCAGCTTGCGAATTGCAGCGTCTTCGCATGTGGCGTTCTTGCACTTTACGGCAGATAGCAGGTTGGCGGGCATGGTGTGGTATCTCCCAGGTGTGGTATTTTCTACCCCACTTTTCTACCACACTTTCGGACTGGATACCACAAGCTCTCTTTGAATGTCTTGGACAACCTTATCTCCGTAAACTAAAGATTCCAATCCGGATAATGCATGTCTTGGAATCTTGCGGGATAAGTATTTGGCGGACAGACAGGGATTCGAACCCTGGATACCTTGCGGTATACACGCTTTCCAAGCGTGCGCCTTCAGCCACTCGGCCATCTGTCCGCTCAGTCGCTAGGCAACCTTTTGACTGTATCACAGCGTGCCGGTGGAACGCGGAGGGTGGGGCGGGTGGCTAAGGAGCGGTGCGGCCGGAAGGGCAGGCGCTGGATCGGGTGGTGAGGGTCGACAGCTTTACCGTAGGCCGGATTCCTGGTCCGAGGTCCAGGTCTTCTCCGCAGAGTTGCACAACTTTTCCAGCGAGCAATCCGCGCAGCGCGGCTTGCGGGCGATGCAGACCTGGCGTCCGTGATGGATCAGTTCGTGGCTGAACTGAATCCAGTGATCCTGCGGAATTACCTTTTCGAGGTCGCGCTCGACTTTGACCGGGTCGGTCTGTGTTGTGAGGCTGAGCCGCCGCGAGAGGCGTCCTACGTGCGTGTCGACGACAATGCCTGAGGCGATGCCGTACCAGCTCCCGAGGACGACGTTGGCGGTCTTTCGTGCGACGCCGGGAAGCTGGGTCAGTTCGTCGATGGTTTGGGGAACTTTGCCGCCGAACTTCTCGACGAGCACGCGTGCTGCACCCTGGATGTTCTTCGCCTTGGCGCGGTAAAAGCCGGTTGTGCGGATGATGCGCTCGAGTTCGGGGAGCGGCGCTTCGGCGAGCTTCTTCGGCGTCGGGTACATGCGGAAGAGCTCGGGGGTGACCTTGTTGACGCCGACGTCGGTGGTCTGGGCGGAGAGGATGGTGGCGATGGTGAGCTCGAAGGCGTTGCGGTGGGTGAGCGCACAGACGACGTTGGGATAGGCCTTCTGGAGTGCGTCGAGGATGGCTGCAACCCGCTCGTGTGCGAGCGGGTTGGCGGCCTTCTTGCGTGCGGGTTTCTTTACTGCCTTGGTTGTGGGCGCCACGGTTAGCCTAGACGGTCCAGCATCTCCATGGGCTTGAGGCGGACGCAACTGAAGATGGGGAAGTCCTTGAGAGTGTAGAGGCTGATCTCGGTCTCGCGGAGCTGCTGGACGAGATCGAGGAAGTCCTCGGGGAAGTTGGTCTCGAAGGCGACGACAAATTCCTGGTCGTCGAGGCCGAAGGAGTAGGTGGTGTTGAGCTTGACGCGGGGGTAGAGGAGGCCGATGCGGATGTGCTCGTCCATGAGGCGCTTGCGCTCGGCGGCGGAGAGGAGGTACCAGGGGCGGGTCTTCCAGAAGGGGTAGATGAAGATGTACTTCTGGCCGCCGGGACGGATGGCGCCGCGGCCTTCGCCTTCGCTCTCATCCTCGCGGTCGATGGTGTACTGCGAGCGCTTGGTCATGGCGAGGAAGCTGTGGGGGGTGGAGAGATAGCCGCCGAGCGGGGTGGCGAGGAGTTCGGAACGCATGCGGTTGAGCTCGTCGACGGCGTAGCCGATGGACCAGACGCACATGTCGACATCGCCGCGCGTGCCGATGGTGGAGTAGGTGAGGGAGAGGAACTCGCCGGGCTTGTTCCAGCGGGTGAGGACGTCGACGAAGGCTTGCTTGTGCGCGGCCTTTTCGTCGGCGGGAAGGCGGCGCCATTCCGGCATGAGTTTGTAGAAGCTGAAGCAGACGACCTGGCGCTTGACGGGCGTGGAGCCGTGGGCGGCGGGAGCGCCGTAGCCGCTGGGTTGTGGGCGGCCGGGGGCTGCGGATTCGGTGGCGACGGGAGTGGGAGTGTTTACGGCTTCAGACATGGCTCCATGCTAACAAAGGTCCTTCGGATGGCGGTGGTTGGTGATGGCTGCTAGCTCTTAGCTGCGCTAAAGGCAAGAACGGGCGCTCGCTCGGACGAGCGAGAAGCGGGTTCTTCGCTGCGCCCAGAATGATAGACAGAAAGGCAAAGGCAAAGGCAAAGGCAAGGGCAAGGGCAAGGGCAAAAGAAGAAGCAGATCCCTGCGGGATGACAACCAAAAAAGCAAAAGCAAAAGCAAAAGCAACGGCAACTGCGACTGCGACTGCAAAGGCGAGGGTATTCGATGCTCGGTATAATGAAGGCTCATGTCTGCAAAATTCATTGCTCTCCTTATTGCCCTGATCGGCGCTGGTGGCTATACGACGGTTGTGTTGCTGATGGCCATTCAGTCGGCCTGCATTCCGATTCCGTCGGAGGTGATCATGCCGCTGGCGGGGTATGCGCTGGCGCACACGCAGATGCAGTTGATCCTGCTGGCGACGGTGGCATCGCTGGCGTCGAATCTGGGGTCGATTCCGGCGTACTGGGTGGGGGCGCGCGGCGGGCGGCCGATGGTGGAACGCTATGGGCGCTACCTGCTTCTGAGCAAGCGCGATCTGGATCGGGCCGACAAGTTCTTTTCTAGCTATGGGTCGATCACGGTGCTGGTGGGGCGAATGCTGCCTATCATCCGCACGTTCATTGCGTTTCCGGCAGGGATTGCGCGGATGAATCAGGTGCGGTTTCACATTTACACGTTTATCGGCTCGTTTCCGTGGTGCTACGCGCTGGCGTATTTCGGGATGAAGCTGGGGGCGCAGTGGAACAGCGATCCGAGGTTCAAGGCGTTCTTCAACCGCTTTCATCTGGGTGTTGAGGTGGTGCTGGTGGTGGGGGCTGCGTACTTTGTGTGGACGCACTGGCAGAATCGCGAGCGGTTGGGAATCGATTAGGCTGGCGTTGAAGGATCAGCTTCGCTGACGAGTAGTGCAGACATGGCGGACTGAAGGATTCGGGTGGTCTGGTCGGGGGAGCTGCTCGGGTCGTAGGGGATGGCGTTGCCGACGCGGACGGTGAGGCTGCCGGAGCGGAACCAGCGCCCGTGGGTGCGCTTGACGTCGCCCAGGCCAACGAGGGCGATGGGCAACACGGCAGCCTGAGCCTGTTTGCCGAGCAGGCCGATGCCGGAGCGGAAGGACTGGAGTTTGCCGTCGGCTGAGCGCTGACCTTCAGGGAAGATGAGCACGGAGTAGCCGCGGTCGAGGGCGCGTCCGGCGTGCTCGAAGCTGCGCCGGAAGCCGCCCAGGCGCGGCAGGGGAAAGACGTTGAGGAGCATGGTGAGGAGCCAGTAGGCGATGGGCATGAGCGGGTCGAGGAAGGGGTTTCCGGAGCCGCGGCCGCTGCGGTAGTCGAGCAGCATCTCCCCGGACATGGCGATGGCGATGTGGCGGCGCAGGGCTGGTGGAAGGCCGTAGAGCACCAGGGGGACGTCGTAGGTGGTGATGTGGTTGGCGATGAGGAGCAGGGGGGCGGAGGGCGTCGGTGTGGTTGGGCGTTCGACGCGGGGGGAGGCGAGAAGCCACACTAGTGGCCGCACGAGGAGTTCCTGGAAGGCGATGCGAAGGGCGTTGACGGGGGAGAGCCAGGTCCAGCGGGGGTAGCGATGGTTGCGGGCGGAGTGAGCGATCGGGCTTGCAGCCGGGTTTGCAACTGGGCTTGCAACTGGGCTTGCAACTGGGTTAAGGGTGGAGCCTGCTGTAATTGAAGTGTTAGATGATATTTGTGGTGTTATTGCTTTGACTTTCAGGGTATTGGAGTCTTCTGGCTGGGGAGTTAGTGGAGAGGTGTTTGGGGGTGAACCGAGGAGCGTCCGAAGCTCTCCGAGGGTGGCTGCGGCGGCGATCTGCTCGTCTTGGAGTTCGAGGCCGAAGCGCTGCTCGATGAGGGACTGGAGCTGGACGCGGCCGAGGCTGTCGAGGTGCAGGTCTTCGGAGAGGCGCGCGGTGTTGGCGAGGTTGGCGGGGGACTCGCCGGTGACGGTGGTGATGAGTTGGAGGAGGACATCGGTGAGGTGTGTGGCGGGGTGGGCGGCAGTGGCGGCGAGTTGTGTGCAGGCCCAGGCGGCGACCACGCGGCGGAGGAGCTTGCCGGTAGAGGTGAAGGGGAGGCTGGGTTCGGGCCAGCGCAGGACGTGGCGGATCTGCTGGAAGTTGGCGAGGGAGTGATTGGCCTGCTCGAGGGTGAGGTGGAGGTGCGCTTCGTCGGCGTCTGATAAGAGAACCGCGACGGGTTCGGGGCCGTAGGGGCCTTCGCAGCCGACGACAGCCGCGGCACGAATGCCTGGCTGCTTCAGGAGCGCGGCTTCGAGGTCTTCGGGGAAGATGTTGAGGCCGGCGGCGGTGACGATGGTGTCGCCGCGCCGGCCGGAGAAGCGCAGTTCGCCGGAGGCGTCCTGGGTGGCGAGATCGCCGGTGGCGAACCAGTCGGTGGAGCGGGGCTGGATGTGGCCGTTGGCCCAGGTGGAGCCAGAGACGACGTCGCCACGCACCATGATCTCGCCCTCGGGACTGATGCGGACCTCGCGGCCGGGGAGCGGCTTGCCGAGGGTTCCGCGACCGACGTGGAAGGGATGGTTGAGGGTGACGAGCGCGGCGGTTTCGGTCATACCGTAGCCCTGAATGACGGCGTAGCCAAGACGCGCCCAGAAGAGTTCGAGATCGGGGGGCAGCGTGGCGCCTCCGGAGATCAGCGCCCAGAACTTCCAGCCGGTGAGGCGATGTACGCGGCGGAAGCGGAGCAGCCGGGTGTAAAGCGGCCAGGCTTCGGAGGCGGCGAGTTGCGCGTCGAGATCGGGAAAGACGAGTTGAATGTGGGAGCGGAGAAGTTCTAGAGCGCGCGGAACGGCGATGAGGACGGAGATGCGGTTCAGATGGATGTGGTCGAGGATGCGGGCGGGATCGAGCTGGGGCTCGAAGTGGACTTCGGCGGCGAGCAAGGCTGGGGTCCAGAGGCCCATGAACTGGCCGAAGACATGGCTGAGCGGAAGGCTGTGGAGGAAGCGCAGAGGATGAAAGGGCCGCTCGAAGGGGAGGTACTTCTGCATCTCGCGCTCGATGGGGTCGAGGCTGGCGAGGACGTTGCGATGGGTGTGGACGATGCCGCGCGGCGCGGCGGTGGTGCCGGAGGTGAAGATGATCTGGAAGGGAGCGTCGAGGGTGACGGAAGGTGCGACGGCGAATAGGGGCTGGGCGGGGAGGGAAGCGGTGAGGTTGTCGAGGGAGAGAACGGGGAGGGTTGCGGGCACGGCGGGGAGGTTGGCGGCGTCGGCGAGGATGAGCCGGGGGGAGACGTCGGCGATGATGTGGGCGGCGAAGTCGGGAGAACCGGCGGCGTCGAGTGGGACGGCGAGGACGCCGCGCAGCAGGCAGCCGAAGAAGGCAGCGATCCAGATGGCGGAGTTTTCGCCCCAGAGGATTACGCGGTCGCCGGGGATGATGTTGCGGCGGTCGAGTTCAGCGGCGAAGCGGCCAGCGAGGGTGGCGAGCTCGGCATAGGTGGTGGCGTAGCGGCGGACGCCGAGGTAGCGCACTACCGCTGTTTGGCGGTTGTTCCGGCGAAAATCCTCGACGAGGCTGGCCAGATGGGGACGCAATCGAAGTCCTCCGTGCAGTGAGATGGCTGGAGCAGGCTTGAGGGCCACCGCAGGCTATTTGCAACGAGGTTTGGCAAAGAGCGATACTGAAGTGTCCGCTTTACTCTACGGAAATTTGCACTATAGGAAGGGTACGTACCGATAATGTCTACAACCAACGCCGCGTCTCCGGATGCAGCGAGCATCAAGCCCGCAACTGGAAAACTTGGAATCATGATGCCCGGGATGGGAGCGGTTGGAACCACGCTCATCGCCGGCGTAGAGGCTGTGCGCAGAGGATTTGCCAAGCCTTTTGGCTCGACCACGCAGATGGGCACGATTCGGCTGGGGAAGCGCACCGAAGATCGTACGCCTTTGATCAAGGACTGGGCCCCGCTGGCGCAGCTTGACGATCTGGTGTTTACGGGCTGGGATATCTTCGGAGGCAATCTGTACGACGCCGCGAAGACGGCCGGTGTGCTGGATCGCGACCAATTGGAGAGCATGAAGGATTTTCTGTCGAGCATCGAGCCGCTGCCCGCTGCCTTCGACCAGCGCTGGGTAAAGCGTCTGACGCCCAAGTTCCAGAAGGTTGGCAAGAACAAGTGCGACATTGCGAACCAGATCCGCAATGATATTGCGGAGTTCAAAACCAGGACCGATCGCCAGGTGATGATCTGGTGCGGATCTACGGAGATTTACATTGAGCCGTCGGCCGTGCACCAGACGCTGGAGGCGTTTGAGAAGGGCCTGGTGGAGGACGACCCGAATATTTCGCCGTCGATGCTGTATGCGTGGGCTGCGCTGAAGGAAGGGATTCCATTTGCGAACGGAGCGCCCAATCTTACGGTGGATATTCCTGCGCTGCAGGAGCTGTCCAAGAAGATGAATGCGCCGATCTGCGGCAAGGACTTCAAGACCGGCCAGACATTCATCAAGACGGTCCTGGCGCCGGGCTTCAAGTCGCGGCAGTTGGGAGTCAGCGGATGGTTCTCAACGAACATCCTTGGCAACCGGGACGGTGAAGTGCTGGACGATCCGGACAACTTCAGGACCAAGGAAGTGTCGAAGCTGGGCGTGCTGGAACATATCTTCCAGCCCGACAAGAATCCGGAGCTCTATGGTGACGCATTCCATAAGATTCGGATTGAATACTATCCCCCGCGCGGCGATAACAAGGAGAGCTGGGATAACATCGACATCTTCGGCTGGCTCGGGTACCCGATGCAGATCAAGGTGGACTTCCTGTGCCGCGATTCGATTCTGGCGGCTCCGCTGGCGCTGGATCTTTGCCTGTTCATGGACCTGGCGGCACGAACTCCGGCGTTGCGCGGGCTGGGCATCCAGGAGTGGCTGAGCTTCTACTTCAAGGATCCAGACAGCGCGCCGGGCGTGTATCCGGAGCATGATTTGTTTATTCAGCAGACCAAGCTGAAGAACACGCTGCGGTACATTATGGGCGAGGATCTGATCACGCACCTTGGCCTGGATTACTACGGCGAGTAATGGAAGTGGAACGGCGGAGAGGCCCTGCAACGTGGTGTTGCAGGGCTTCTTTGTTGGTGGGGCAGGATGCGATGGGGGACGGCGTGCTTAGTGGAATAGAGCTTCAACGGCAGGCGCTGCGGCTGTATGGCGAGCTGGTGGCTCGGCGGCAGAGTTGGGCTGGGCGGTTGGTGTTTGCCTGCGGAAGGGGTGTGTCGGCGAGCGGGCTGCCGGCTGCGGTGAGTATTGCCGGCGGAACGTCGCTGGTGCTCGACCCGGATGCGGCCGCGGTGAAGGCAGTGTTTCGCGCGGGCGGCGTGGACTTTGTGGTCAACACGCTGGATGAGGCGCTGCGCGTGCTGAAGAATGAGATTCGCAAGCGTCGGCCACTGAGTGTGGCGCTGGAGGGTGCGGTGCAGCCGGCGCTGGAGGAGATGATCGAGCGGGGTGTGCTGCCGGATTTGCAGGTGGCGTTGGAGGGGGAGAGGGAGTATCCGGGGGCGGAGCGGCTGGAGTTGGCTCGCGAGGGGATGGTGGTTGCGCCGAGCGTGGAGTTGGTGGGGTGGTTGCAGGAGCGGGGATGGGTGGAGGTGGCGATGGAACGCGCGACGACGGCGGAGTTGCGGGAGTTGGATGCGCGGCTGCTGGCGGTGTTGCCGGAGGGGGATGCGGTGCGGCGGTTTTGGGTGCAGCGTATTGGTCACTATCAGCGGCCGGTGGCTGGGGGAGCGCGGGTAGTGTGGCTGACGGAGACCGAATTGGCGGAGATTTAAGCCTCGAAGGGTTAGATCTGAATGACGTTGAGGATCTCGGGCCAGAGGGTTTTTACGCCGCCTACGGATTTGGAAGAGACAGGAATGACGCGGTCGACGCCGTGGGCTCGTTTGAGGGCGGCGAGGGACTTGGTGAGTTGGTTGCCGCCGAGGCGGTCTGATTTGGTGCCGACGACGAGGTGAGGGCGCTGCATGGATCGGAGAGCGTTGATGAGGAGGGTGTCGCTCTCCTGCGGGGGGATGTTGGTGTCAACGAGGCAGATGCAGAGGGCGAGTTGCTCGCGTTCGGTGAGGTAGGGCTCGATGAACTTGGGCCACTCGGCGGAGATGGACTTGGAGATTTTGGCGTAGCCGTAGCCGGGCAGGTCGGCGAAGATGAGCGATGGGCGCGCGGTGAATTTGGCTTCGGTGCCTTCGTGGAGGGCGAAGAAGTTGATGGCGCGGGTGCGCCCGGGGGTGGAGGAGACCTTCGCTTCCTTGGAGCCGAGCAGGGTGTTGATGAGCGAGGACTTGCCGACGTTGGAGCGGCCTAGGAAGGCGACTTCGGGGGCGTCGAAGGTGCGGCTGACGTCGGGGAAGTGATCGGGGCTCATGGCGGAGAGCAGGAATTTGGTGATGAAGCGCATGATTTAAGCTTACCGCTTGTGGTGGAGGTGTGCGCGTAGACACTTGGGTAGACGTGCGATTGGGGTAGCATGGGTTTGAATCCGTTATTTGCGCGTGTAATGTGCGGCGCATCGCTGAGGAGGATTCTTGCGTAGTTCAGGCACGGCCAAAGGAGCGGGCAGTGGTGGAGCCGGGGAACTGCTGGCGGCGTTCGCTGCGCTGTCGGGAGCGGCGGTACTGGTGGGCCTTGCGGTTGCGTTGATGGGGATGATGCTGGCTCTTATGGTGGAGCAGGCCGGTGCGCAGACAGTGGCGCTGCCGTTGCTGCCGACCAGTGTTGCGTACGATGCGGCGGGGAACCTTTACTTCGCGGATACGAATCGGCAGGTGGTGTATGAGTCGTCGCTGGGCGGCGTGCTGAGCGTGGTGGCGGGTAACGGAGTAGAGGGGTTTGGCGGCGATGGTGGCGCAGCGACGAGTGCTGAGTTGGACTCGCCGCAGGGCGTGGCGGTGGGGCCGGATGGAACGCTGTATATCGCGGATACGGGGAATGAGCGGATTCGTGCGGTCAGTGGTGGGGTGATGACTACGTTTGCAGGCAACGGGAGTGAGGGCTTCGCTGGCGATGGGGGAGCGGCTGTGGGTGCGTCGTTTCGGCGGCCGAATGCGTTGGCGATCGATGCGAGCGGGGCGCTGTTGATTTCGGATGCAGGGAACGAACGCGTGCGGCGGATCAGTGGTGGGGTGATCCAGACGATTGCTGGCGATGGTGTGCAGGGGTTCGCTGGCGATGGTGCTACGGCGATGAGTGCGGAGCTGGATACGCCGATGGGGTTGGCGGTGAGTGGTGATGGGCGGATTTTTGTTGCAGACTCGCACAATGATCGTATCCGCGTGATTGCGACGAATGGCACGATCAGCACGTTTGCAGGGAACGGAGTGCAGGGGTTCGCGGGGGATGGTGGGGCGGCGACTGCGGCGGAACTTGCGCTGCCGCGCGGGTTGATGGTGATGCCGTCGGGTGCGGTGATCTTTGCGGACTCGAATAAT
This sequence comes from Acidobacteriota bacterium, assembly GCA_021778845.1. Lineage (GTDB taxonomy): Bacteria > Acidobacteriota > Terriglobia > Terriglobales > Acidobacteriaceae > Granulicella. Next base: position 31,711 of record JAJYBU010000011.1, on the reverse strand, counting down.
CAGCGGATACGCATGGTGAGTGCTGGCGGGACGATTACGACAATTGCGGGAAGTGGGGTGCAGGGGGCAGTGAGTGATGGGAGTGCGGCGATGACGGCGGCGATGAATTCGCCACGCGGTGTTGCGGTGTCGGGACTGGGGGCGCCGGTGTATGCGGATGCGCTGAACCGTCTGGTGCGCGAGAGTGTTGCGAACGGTAAGGTGTATGTGTCGGCGGGGTTGGCTGCGGCAAGGACGTCGGTGGTGACGCTGAATGTAAGCCCGAGTGGGACGTATGGGCAGACGAGTGCTGCGGTGAGCGTTGTGGGGTCGGCGGGAACGCCGCAGGGTGTGGTGGAGTTGATGGATGGGAGTTTGGTGGTGGCGCAGACGGTGCTGGTGGGTGGGGCGGCAACGTTTGCGCCGCAGGTGCTGTCGGCGGGGACACACTCGCTGAGTGCGGTGTATCTCGGGGATGGGGTGAATCCGACGGCCACAAGTGAGGTGGTGGGTACGACGGTTGGCGCGCAGGTGATTACGGCCACGGCGAATGCGGCGAGTGCGGAATATGGACAGGGGATTCCGGCGCTGACGGGGTCGCTGAGCGGCGTGCTGCCGCAGGACGCGGGAAGTGTTACGGCGGTGTTTGCTACTACCGCGAGTGTGTTGTCGCCGACAGGGAGTTATCCGATTGTTGCGACGTTGACGGGGCCGGCGAGTGCGAACTACAGCGTGGTGATGAGCGCTGCGTCGGGTTCGCTGAAGATTGTGCAGGCGGGGAGTGTGACGGTGGAGCAACCACTGGCGCAGAGTTCGTACTCGGGGTTGCCGCTGCTGTTGACTGCTGACGTGAGTTCAACGACGCAGGGGCTGCCGACGGGGACGGTGCAGTTTCTTGATGGCGGCGCGGTGGTGGCGACAGCGAAGGTGGTTAATGGAGTTGCGTCAGGGACGTATCTTTCGCCGAGTACGGGGACGCACTCGATCGTTGCAAGCTACGGCGGCGATGGGAACTTTATGGCGAGTACGTCGCTGGCGCAGATGACCACGGTGAGCGCGATGCCGGACTTTACGATGGCGTTGTCGGGCACCACGACCCAGACGGTCGCTGCGGGTGGGGTCGCGAACTATGCGATGACAGTGGGGGCGCAGTCTGGAACATTTACCGGGGTGGTGGATTTGAGCGCCAGTGGATTGCCGCCGGGGGCTACGGTGTCGTTCTCTCCTCCGCAGGTGGTGCCGGGGATGAGTTCGGTGAATGTGACGATGAGTGTGCAGACGAGTGCGGTGCTGCCGATTACGACGAGGGTTCGGCGATATCGCGGGGTCGTGTTGGCGTTCCTGTTGGTGCCGTGGCTGGTGATGGGGAGGCGCCGGCGCAGGCTGAGGAGGGCGATTGCGCTGTGTGCGGCGTTGGCGGTGATGGCGAGTGCGGTGGGATGCGGATCGCGATCGATCTCGGCAGCGGCTATGGGAGGGACTTCGTATACGCTGACGGTGACGGGAACATCGACGAATTTGGTGGGGGCGGTGCTGAGTCACTCGACCAAGGTGACGCTTGTTGTGGAGTAGGGATTTGGTGCGATGGTGGGTGTGGGCAAACAAGAGGCCGGAGCGAGCAGCTTTCCAGATGGAATTGTGCATCTATTGGGAGGAGAAGGCGGCTCGAGAGATTTTGATGGTGCCGCGATACGGCTCGCCAGCTTTGTGAAGTGAGACTACCCTATGCCACGAACGTTGTTGCCCGGAAAGCCCTACCCACTGGGAGCCACTCCCACGGCCCTGGGAACGAATTTTGCGTTGTACTCGGAGAACGCCACGGCCGTTCACGTTTGCTTGTTCGACGATGAGGGCAAGCAGATTGATTGCATCGAACTGAAGGAGCAGATGGCGTTTGTGTGGCATGGGCTGGTGCGCCATATCCAGCCGGGACAACGCTACGGGTATCGGGTGGATGGGCCGTGGGAGCCGGAGAAGGGGCTGCGCTTCAATGTGAAGAAGCTGCTGGTCGATCCGTATGCGAAGGCGATTTCTGGCGAGGTCGACCATAAGGGACCGATCATGCCGTATGACGTGGCGTCCGGTGACGATACGAAGAAGTGCGAGATAAACGATGCGGATTTTGTTCCGAAGAGCGTTGTGGTGGACTGGCATTTCGATTGGGGAGAGGATACTCCGCCTGAGATACCGATTTCGGATTCGATTATCTATGAGATGCATGTGCGCGGATTCTCGATGAGAAATCCGGATGTGCCTGAGAATTTGCGTGGAACGTATGCGGGGTTGGCACACGATGCGAGCATTGCTTATTTGAAGAAGCTGGGAGTGACGGCGGTTGAGTTGATGCCCGTGCATCACTTTATTGATGAGGGAAATCTGCTGGATCGGGGACTGCGCGATTATTGGGGCTATAACACGCTGGGCTACTTCGCTCCGATGTCTCGGTATAGCTCTAGCGGCGACGATGGACAGCAGGTGGTCGAGTTCAAACAGATGGTGAAACGGCTGCATGCGGAGGGACTTGAGGTCATTCTGGATGTGGTCTATAACCACACCTGCGAGGGCGATGAGCGAGGGCCGATGCTATCGCTGAAGGGCGTCGACAACACGACGTATTACCGCACGGACGCTGATGATGCACGGCGTTACGTGGACTATACGGGTACGGGGAATACGTTGAATGTGTATAACCCGCAGACGTTGAAGTTAATCATGGATAGTTTGCGGTACTGGGTTTCGGAGATGCATGTGGATGGGTTTCGCTTCGATCTGGCGTCGACCCTGGCACGTGAGCTGAATGATGTGAACAAACTGGGCGCGTTCTTCGATACGATTCATCAGGACCCGACGCTTGCGGATGTGAAGTTGATTGCGGAGCCATGGGATATCGGTGAGGGTGGATATCAGGTGGGCAATTTCCCTGTGCTGTGGGCGGAGTGGAATGGTAAATACCGGGACACGGTGAGGCGATTCCTGAAGGGCGATAGCGGACAACTGTCGGACTTTGCGTACCGGCTGACGGGATCGAGCGATCTGTATAAGAGCGATGGTCGCAAGCCGTCGGCGTCGATCAACTTCATTACCGCGCATGATGGATTTACGCTGTGCGATCTGGTGAGCTACAACCAGAAGCATAACGAGGCTAACGGCAACGAGAACAAGGATGGGTCCGATAGCAACGATAGCTGGAACATGGGCGTTGAGGGGCCGACGGAGGATGCGCACATCAACCTGCTGCGCGAGAGGCAGATGCGGAACTTTCTGACCGTGCTGATGATGAGTCAGGGCGTTCCGATGCTGTTGGGGGGAGATGAATTTGCGCGGTCTCAGCGTGGAAACAACAACTGCTACTGCCAGGATAATGAGTTGACGTGGCATGACTGGAAGCTCGATAAGCCGAGGAAACGGCTGCTGGAGTTTACGTCGAAGCTGATTCAGTTGCGGAAGGATCATCCGAATCTGCACCGCCGCAAGTTTTTTCAGGACCGTCAGATTCGCGGGTCGGTGGTGCGCGATATTTCGTGGCATGGGACCGATGGCGGCGAAATTCCAGAAGAGGCATGGAACGAGGCGTGGAATAAGTCGATTGGATTAATGCTCAACGGGAAGACTCTGAATGTGATGGATGACGACGGCATGCCGGTGATCGACGACAGCTTTCTGATCCTCGTGAATGCTGCAGATCAGGGCGTGGATTATGTACTGCCCGAGCCGCCGGCGGGATGTCCGTGGAGGCAGGTGCTGGATACGGAGAATATTGACAATCCATTTTGTGATGCTGCGACCGATGGCAAGGTGATTCTGGGTGGACGATCGGTGCGGGTCTACTCGGATTGCACGGAGGAGATTGAGAAGGTACCGGTGCGGCACAGGCTGGCGCGTACTCTTTAAGTGGTGAGCCGTTCGAGACGGAGCGGAGAGGTGCTGATGGCAGGTGCGATGAGTCGATCGAATGGCGGTAGCATCTAGAGTGATATGGCAGCAGAGTTGACGCAGGGGGTGGAGCAGGCGGCGAGTAGATTTTCGCATGCGTGGAGGGCGCTGCGGCATCGGAACTTCAAGCTGTTTGTTACAGGCCAGAGCGTCTCGTTGATTGGAACATGGATGACGCGGCTGGCGACGAGCTGGCTGGTGTACCGGCTGACAGGGTCGGCGCTGTTGCTGGGAGTGGTGGGATTTTCGGGACAGATTCTGACGTTTCTTCTGGCACCGTTTGCAGGGGTGTGGGTGGAGCGACTGGATCGGCGAAAGCTGTTGGTGTGGACACAGGCGCTGGCCGGGATTCAGTCGCTGGCAATGGCTGCGTTGACGCTGGCAAGGGTGATTACGATTCACGAGATCATTGTGCTGGCGGCGTTGCAGGGCCTGATTAATGCGTTTGATATGCCAGGGCGCCAAGCGTTTCTGGTGCAGATGGTGGACGATAAACAGGACCTTGGCAATGCGATCGCGCTGAACTCGTCGATCGTGAATATGGCGAGGCTGGTGGGACCCGCGCTGGCGGGTCTGGTGATTGCCTGGGTGGGTGAGGGGTACTGCTTTCTGATCGACGGCCTGAGCTATGGAGCGGTCATTGCGTCGCTGGTGATGATGCATGTGAAGCCGCTGGATCTGCGACGCGTGCCCGCAACGATGCTGGTGCAGATGAAAGAAGGATGGTCGTACGTGAGCACCTTCAAACCTATCCGGACGATCCTGCTGCTGTTCGCGGTGGTCAGTCTGATGGGGATGCCGTTCATGGTGTTGCTGCCGATCTTTGCAGGAAAGATTCTGCATGGTGGAGCGCATACGCTGGGGTTTCTGACGGGAGCGTCAGGGGTTGGGGCGTTGGCATCGGCGATTTCGCTGGCACTGCGCAAGACGGTGCGGGGGCTGACGACGATGATCCCGGTGGCAGCCGCAATGTTTGGTGTGGGACTGATTTTATTTGGATTGTCGCATGTGTTGTGGCTGAGCGTATTGCTGATGCTGGTGGTCGGGTTCGGCATGATGCAGGGGCTGGCGGCGAGCAACACGGTGATCCAGACGCTGGTGCCGGAGGATAAGCGCGGGCGCGTGATGAGCTATTACACGATGGCGTTTGTGGGTATGGCGCCGTTCGGGAGCCTGCTGGCTGGAGCACTGGCGCACAAGCTCGGCGCTCCGCATACGGTGATGATTACGGGGGCAGTTTGTGTGGTGGGGTCGCTGTGGTTTACCGTGCAACTGCCGGGCGTGCGCGCGGTGATGCGGCCGATCTATGAGGAGATGGGAATTCTTTCAAGGGTCGAGTAGTAAGGCGTCAGATAGAAATGAAATGCAAAGCAGCGGTGTAGCTGCGTCTTGCACAAAGGTCACAGGGCAAGGTAAAACAATCATGTCTGAGGCCGTCCGAAGTCATTGTCTTCAACGTGACCATTGAGACCGCGTCACAAGAATGGAACGCCATCATTGAGAAGGCTTAGCATCCTCATACTTGCAGGTGCGATTGCGTGGCCCCTGCTTGCTACAGCGCAGACTCCTGATCTGCACTCGTCTCTGCCCCATTTGCAAAAGATGGGGAGCGCGACGCAACTCATTGTCGATCGCAAACCCTTTTTGATACTGGGCGGAGAGTTGCATAATTCCAGTTCATCCAGCGTGGAGTATATGCAACCCGTTTGGCCACGGCTGGCAGCGATGCATCTGAATACGGTAGTCTTGCCGGTTGCCTGGGAGACGATTGAGCCTGAAGAAGGGAAGTTTGACTTCCGATGCCTGGATGGACTGCTTGCCGGAGCCCGCGAGAATCATCTCAAGCTTGTCGTTCTGTGGTTTGGGGCTTGGAAAAATACCTATTCCAGTTACGTGCCAGCATGGGTGAAGACGAATACGGAGCGGTTTCCACGCGTGCAGACGAGCGATGGTAGAGACACGGAGCGGCTGTCACCGTTCAGTGCGGTCGTTCGAGATGCGGATGCGAAAGCTTTCGCGGCGTTGATGCACCATCTGCGAGAGGCGGATGGTGACAGGCATACCGTGCTGATGGTGCAGGTGGAGAATGAGGTTGGTGTCATTCCCGAAGCTCGGGACTACTCGGCGGTCGCGGATGCGGCGTTTGCAGCCGCGGTGCCAACGACACTCATGAAATTTCTCGAAGCGCATCGAGCAACGTTGAACCCGGAGTTTCGTGCTGCCTGGGAATCGGCGGGAGCGAGGCGAGCTGGGACGTGGCAAGAGGTGTTTGGCAAGACTTCTTTGACGGATGACCTCTTCATGGCCTGGCAATATGCCACATATATTGATCGGATCGCCGCTGCCGGCAAAGCGGAATATCCTTTGCCGATGTATGCCAATGCAGCATTGATCCGGCCGAACTATGAGCCAGGGCAATATAACAGCGGGGGGCCGCTGCCGCATTCGATGGACGTATGGCATGCAGGAGCGCCGTCGCTCGATTTTCTTTCTCCGGATATCTACTTCAACGATTTTGCGCATTGGGCTGGTTCGTACTCGCGGCCTGATAATCCGCTGTTCATTCCGGAGGCTCAGTCCGGCTCGGCGGGTGCAGCGAATGCGCTGTATGCGTTTGGCCGCTTATCCGCCATCGGCTTCTCTGCCTTTGGGATTGACGATCAAGGGAATGTTCCGCTTGATCTTGTGGGCATCACGAATCCGTCAGAGCGTGTGGATGGAAGCGCTTTGAGTTCTATGTACGCGGAGTTGGGCAGGCTTGCGCCTGCGATTCTCGCCAAGCAGGTGACAGACGGCGTCGCGGCCGGACTCATCGAAGGTGATGCGCAACGCGCTGCGAGAGTTTCCTTTGGAGATTACACCGCCACCATCACCAGGGCCGGAAGCGCAGCGGGCGCAAGCGGACGAATTGGGGTGATGTTCCTTCAGACCGGACCAAACGAATTTCTGGTGATCGGATGCGGCGATGCTCAGGTTGTCTTTTCGACGGAGAAGCCGGGGCCGCCGATCGTTGGTGTGGAGAGTATCGACGAAGAGTTGTTTGAGAACGGAACGTGGGCCACGAGGCGGAGGCTCAATGGGGACGAAAACTCTCAGGGGCAGGCGTTGAGGCTGTACGGCACTGATGTGGCGAGGGGCAGAATCTACCGAGTCAGGCTTTATCGTTACCGCTGAGCGGGGATGCCTGCTTCCCGGAGTTAGCGCAGGACCCATTCGGCATGACGCGAAGTCATATGGCTCATCCATCAGTCCGCATCCTTGAGTTGGACGACGGGCGTGATGATGGGCTCGATCGTGCATGACGAATGCGAGTTGAGGCGTATAGGATAGGCTGCATGAAAGCTATGAATCGTCGTGATATGTGTGTTGCCCTCTCCGCGCTGGTGGCGCTGGGCAGCGTCGAGAGGACAGCAACTGCCGAGGGGACAGGCGATGCAACTGGAGACAAGGTTCTCACTCGGTCTGAAACATTCCCATATGACGAGCTTCCCGTGACGCATACGACAAATGGCGGTGCCATGCGGAAGGTCATCTCAGGGGTTCTGGCTACCGGTGAATATATCGAGGTTCACGAGACGACGTTGCCCGCGGGCAAGATGCCTCATCCGCCGCACAGGCACCGACATTCCGAGATCCTGTTTATCCGGGAGGGGAAGCTGGAGTTTCTCAACGACGGGACGCCCGAGGCCGTGGGTCCAGGTGGCGTGGTGTTTACGGCATCCAACGTTATGCATGGATTGAGAAATATTGGCGACACGCCTGCACGCTACTGCGTCATCGCTATCGGGCGGTCGGAAGGCCTGGCTTAGCCTCCCGCACACTGACGGAGTTGCCGATATGCAAGGCGTGGTTCACTGCACTACGTTCGCGCGATCTATGCGTGCGCGAACGTGTATGGCTCTCGCTGAGGCCGTGATAACCGGGCATTCGCATCGTCGTCATTATGGAAGCGCTCTTGTTGCGGGTCCCAAGACAGCCGGCGGTTTGTCTTCATGGCGATGTGGTGGAGCAGGCAGGTGGAGCAGGCACGGTGTCCCATCTCGACTGGCGAGATGGGGATCTGGCGCGAACGGATGGAGTCGAGCCAGTTCCGGTGCTGATCATTGCTCACGTAAAGGTGAACCTCGTCCGGGCCGATCACAGAATCGAGGATGGAAAGGTCGCTGGCGTCGAGGCCAGTCGCCTTCAGGCGTGCGCTTGTGGGTGCGTTGCTTCCGGGGTCGCTTGCGGTCACATTCTCGGTGCGGGTGACGAAGATCCAGCCCTTGGTCCCATAGAATTTAATGCCGTTGGGAAATGCCCCAGAGATGTCCATGGTGACGCCGTTGGCGTAGCGTGCGTGGGTGAGGAAGTCGCCGTGCACGTCCCACAGGCCGTGCGTGGGAAAGGTGGCGGAGCCCCAGATTTCGATGGGGCCGGTGTACTCAGTGTTCATGCCCCAATAGGCACTGTCGACATGATGGGCGCCCCAACCGGTGATCATGCCCGCACCGAACTGCTCACAGCGTAGCCAGCCGGGGCGGGAGAAGTCTTTGGTTGGCATGACGCGGTCCACTGTATAGTAGACGTCGGGCGTTGAGCCCAGCCACATCTCATAATTGAATCCTGCGGGAACGGGCATTGGCGTCGGGTCGCCGCCGGCCGGATCGCCGGGAAGCCCGATCTCGACATGCTTTAGATCGCCTATGCGGCCGTTGCGCACCAATTCTGCCGCGCGGCGAAACTGCACAGTCGAGCGCTGCTGGCTGCCGATCTGGAGGATGCGTCCCGAAGCCTGCACCGCATCACTGAGATAGCGGCCTTCGGCGATGGTGAGCGACGCGGGTTTTTGCAGGTAGACATCTTTGCCCGCACGCACTGCGGCGACAGCAATCAGAGCGTGCCAATGGTCGGGCGTACTCACGAGGACCGCGTCGATGTCCTTATTGGCCAGCAGGTCGTGATAGTTGCGATAGCCGGTGACGCCATTGTAGGACTTGCCGGTTTGCTTGCTGTAGACGCTATTGACCAGCGTCTTGGCTTGTTCGATACGGTCGTCTGAGAGGTCGCAGACCGCGATCACGCGAGCATCGTCGTACTTCCAGATACCCGGCATGTCGTGGCCTCGCGAAATGCGGCCGACGCCGATTGCGCCTACGTTGATGCGCTTGCTCGGCGCCATCTGCCCGAGGACCGAGGAGGGAACGATGGTTGGAAACCCTGCAGCCACCGCGGCTCCAAGCGAGGTCTTCAGAAAATTGCGCCGCGAGATTCCATTCTGCTTCTTATGCTTCATATTCGGTCCTCGTAACTCTGCGATGGTGCAGGGATGATACTCGTGGTGCGGTTCCATCAAGCGTCGAGGTGCAGCCAATGTGCATTCTTCTGCGCCTTTAGTACGAGCTCCGCAGCAAGCAGTGTCTGAGCCTGGGACTGTCCAGTCTGGGTTCGGTTGACGATGTCGGAGATGAATTGAGGACCGAAGGGAAGTGGAACATTGCTGCAATCGATATAGCGGACCTGCTTCTGATCGACGATGAAGAGATGATTGCCTCCCGTGCGACCGGCGATGTCCGTGTATTTGCGTAGCTCGATATAGCCTTCGGTGCCGAGGATGAAAAGCCTGCCGTCGCCCCAGGTTCCGAGGCCGTCGGGTGTGAACCAGTCCACACGCACATAGCCAACGCCGCGATTGCCGCGAAGCATTACGTCGCCGAAGTCCTGGAATTCTGGATGCTGAGGATGGTTGATATTGCCGATCTGCGAGGTGACGGGCTCGGCCGCAGTGGAGCCCGTGTAGAAGAGAAACTGATCGACCTGATGCGATCCGATGTCGGTGAGAATGCCACCGTACTTTGCGGGCTCCCAGAACCAGTCCGGACGCGGCGAGGCACCGCCGTTGTCGCCGTGGCCCTGCTGGATTTGGTGGGGCGCGATGTTCAGCGTCTGCACGACTCTTCCGATGGCTCCGCCTTGAACGAGTTCTCCTGCCTTGACGGCGGCGCGGACTTCGAGTCGCTCGCTGTACATGATGCCGTAGATGCGCTTGGTCTCAGCCTGCACGCGGCGGACCTCGGCTAATTGTTCGAGCGTGGTGATGCCGGGCTTGTCGGAGAGGTAGTCTTTGCCGTGCTGCATGACGCGAATGCCAAGTGGTGCGCGCTCGACCGGAATCGCAGAACTGAGAACGAGTTGGATGGAGGGATCGTTGAGGATCTCATCGACCGATGCGGCTTTCTTTGCCTGGGGATATCGGCGAAGAAACTCGGCGCCGCGCTCGGGTTCGGCGGCGTAGACGCTCACCAGTTCGCCGCCGCCGCGAAGCATGGCGCCCACCATGCCGTAGATGTGGTCGTGACTCATGCCCGCAACGGCGAACTTGACGGAATACTTCGGCTTGGCGTCAGGTGCCGGGCCGGGGTGCGCGACCTCATGAATGATTCGGTTGCCGTGCGACAGGGCACCAAAGGCGGATGGCGGCATCACCGAGAAGGCCCCTGCCGATCCAATTCCTTTGAGAAACGAACGTCGATCTGATGAATTCATAAAGTGTGATCCTCTCGATACCTGAGCATGTGCGCCTTGCGTGGCTACGTTTAGTTGGCTAGGACAACTTAGGAAAACAATCTATGACACTGGTGATGCACATGGCAAATCGAAGCCGTGTTTCCTTTGGGAGACCCACAGAGATGATACGTTTTCTGTTCGATTGGGTGCGGGCCGGGAGTAGCTTTAGCACACAGGCGGTGCGGGTTGACGTGGTGACTCTTGCGAAATTTGGCGATGGAGTGGTTGCCTTCGAGCGATTTGCCCGTCCGACGCATTCGATGATCAGAGATGTATGAAGCAGGAATCCAATTCCGTGAAGTTTCACGGAAGCTTGTTGGAGGTAGGCGGAGCGGAGGCCTTGCCGTAGCGCCGGGAGGGGCACCGGAGTTTTCCGAGAGATCTGTGAGGGCAGTCCGGAATCTGGAGTTTGGACGCTGCTGAACTTTGTTGAAGAAATATCTTGACATATATTAAAGCACTTCAATATTGTTTGCATCGCGTATTAAATTAGGTTTTGTCGGCACCGTCGATAACGAGGTCGGGCATTTCCGTCGCAGTACCATTAGGAGGCAACAACTATGATGCACAGTATCAATCGCACGGTAATAGACAGTCGGTTGTTCGTAACTCGGAGTCTGGGCGTTGTTCTGCTCCTGGTGGCGGTTCTACTTTTGGTGCCGACTGCACAGGCGCAGGTGCTCTACGGATCGGTAGTCGGCACTGTAACGGATTCCACCGGTGCTGCGGTATCCGGTGCCAATGTAACCGCATTGGAGGTTCAGACCGGGGTCAGCCAGACGGAGACTTCCGACTCAATCGGCATCTATCGCTTCACGGCGCTGCTTCCGGGTACTTACAAGGTGACCGTCACGGCGCCCAAGTTCTCCACGCAAGAAACTACGGGAGTGGTTGTCCGAGCGAATGAAATCGCACGCGTTGATGCGCAACTCAAGGTGGCTTCCGCGACGCAAAACGTTACCGTGACCACCGCGCCACCACTTCTGCAAACTGACTCTGCTGATGTACATACCGACATCACGGCGAAAGAGATCCAGAATCTGCCGATTATGGGTTCTCAGGGAGGAAATTTCCAGGAGTTGCTGCGGACTGTTCCGGGTGCAGGACTGACTGCTGAGACAAACTCGCTGGCCGGGAACCCGCAGCGGGCGATCAATACCAATGTGAACGGTATGTCGAATCAGGGAAACAATACGCGTATCGATGGTGTTCAGGACGCGTTTCCATACCTGCCTGCCAACGTGGCCTACGTCCCGCCGTCTGACGCGATCGCGACGGTGAACGTGTCGACCAACTCGTTCGATGCTGAGCAGGGAATGGCTGGCGGCGCCGCCATCAATGTGGAGATCAAGACTGGTACCAACCGCTTTCACGGTGGCGCCCACATTTACCATACAGACCAGAACTTTGCGGCGCGGAACTACTTCCAGACCGACCCCAAGCTCTTCCCGAAGAAAAACCGGAATAATCAGAACCAGTTTGGAGGTTCCATCGGTGGTCGGATCATAAGGGACAAGCTGTTCTTCTTTGGCGACTACGAGCGTACGACGCAGCGGCAATTGGCAGGACCTGATACCCGGACGCTTCCGACCGCGGCGATGATGACGGGCGACTTTCGCAATCTGCCGGGGAACCCAATTATCTACGATCCTGCGACGGGCGACCAGAACGGAGCGAACAAGCAGCAGATCTCCTGCGATGGGGTGCTCAATGTCGTTTGCCCGGACCGGATCGATCCTGCCGCGCAAGCGATGGCGACGTTGTTGCAGCCATTAATTCCGCAGGAATTCACAACGACCAACGATACGAACAATTGGACGGGCAGCGGAACGGCTCTGTTCAACCGCGACAACGCAGATATCAAGATCAACTACATTCCGACCCAGAGCACCACGATGTTCGGACGCTATAGCTTATCCAAGACCCTGGCGTACGACCCGCCTCTGCTTGGAACCGCAATTGGGGATGCAACCAATGGCGGACAGCTCGGCAACGCGCCGGGACTTGTTCAGGACATCGGTCTTGGAGCCACCCACACGTTTACTCCATCCCTGCTGGTCGATTGGAACTTCGGCTTCACGCGGCAGCGGCTGGGCTCTACGTTCGATCTCACTTCGGCGCGAGGACTCGACACGTTACATATTCCGGGAACCAACAATGCCGGTGCTACCGGGGATCCAAGCCTCTACTACGGGTATCCTGGCTTCATTTTCCCGGTTGGCAGTACGCCGCCAGGGACCGGAAATACAATCGGTGCCAACCTGGGCAATGCCCAAGTCGCCAATCCATTCCTGTTCCGCGACCAGCAATTTGTAACTGGCGCGAACGTCAGCTGGAATAAGGGCAAGCATGCATTCCGCGGTGGACTCGAGTGGAATCACTCGCAGATCAACCACTTCCAGCCGCAGGGTGGCACGTTCCAAAACCCACGCGGGGTGCTGTCGTTCAACGGATTTGTCACAGACCTGGAAGGGTCTACCCCGACATGGTTCCATTCATGGGCAGATTTTCTGCTCGGCCTACCTGGCGCTACCGGCAAATCTAGAGCGCTCTTCAACCCGACCGCCATGCGGTGGTCGCAGTGGGCATGGTACCTGCAAGACCATTACCAGGTAACGCCTAAGCTGACGCTGACGTTGGGCATTCGCTGGGAGTTCTACCCGTTTGCATACGGCGACAACGGGAAAGGTCTACGCTATCTCAACCTCGATACGGGGAATGTTCTCCTCGGCGGGTACGGTAACACTCCAGTCAACGATGGCGTCGACGTGGGATCGGGTCAGTTTCTGCCGCGTCTCGGGGCCGCCTACCGCATCATGCCCACGACCGTGGTCCGGGCAGGCTATGGGATGAGTGAAGACCCCTACACCTGGCACGTGTTTATGAACTCGTATCCTTCGGTGCTGCTCGATACAAATATTCCAGCCAATACGGCGAGCTTCATTCCTGCGGCCAGTCTGACAGGCTTGAACGGCACGGGGCTGGGTAGCGGAAGCTACTCCGTACCGACCGGCATTGTGCTGCAGCCGCTGCCCAATCTGAGCTCCGGGTCGATCGCACTGCCGACCAGTATCAGCACTACGACGATTCCGAATCCCTTCAAACGCGGGTTCATCAATTCCTACAACCTCACCATCGAGCAGCAGTTCGGGCACAGCGTTACGCTCAACGTCGGTTACGTCGGGGCCTACGCTGTTCGGCCGGTAGTGAATATGAATGCCAACGCTTCAGCCCCGGGCACCGGCAGCGCCGGCGGTCTGCTGAGCCAGAAGTACGGAGCGAACTATACAGGAACGATCAACGAACTGAATCCGTTCAAACATAGCCGCTACGATTCGCTGCAGACGAAGCTGACCTACCTTTTTGGTGGCGGGTCCAGCCTTAACGTGATCTATACGTGGTCGAAGGCGATGAGCTACGCGGACAACGAAGATCTGGGCGGACTCGCGTTCCCCTATCCGTCGGTTTGGCAAAAGAACTACTCCCCGGCTAATTTCGATCGGACCAATAATCTTGAGATTCTGGGCGTGATGGCACTGCCATTCGGGAAGGGACAACCGTGGTTGCAGAGTGGAGTTGCCGGCGCGATTCTCGGTAACTGGCTCGTCAACCCGGTGATCAGTTCCATGAGCGGAGTACCATTTACCGTCGGCGCGGGTGGCAACCTGAATGCAAATGGCTCCGGACAGACGGCTGATCTCGTGACGCCTTTCCACTTGACGCATGGACGGCCTCCACGCACAGGCGTTACCTGCGCCGTGGGTGATCCAACGTGCGAATACTTCGCGCCGAGTTCCTTTGCCGCTCCACTGATTACCAGTGCTGCGAACGCTCACTATGGCAACACGAATCGCAACGAATTCCGCGGTCCGGGCTACTTTATCGCGGACCTCAGTGTCGTGCGTGACTTCAAGGTAAAGGAGTGGGCCACGCTCGAGATTCGGGCGGACGCCTTCAGCCTCACGAACACGCCTCACTTCGCCAACCCGAACAGCTCCTGCCCTGCAAGCGCCACCACCGTGGGACCGTTCGCAGGCAGCGGGCAGTTGTGCAACACCGGTACCAACAACAACTTCGGAGTTGTTACCGGCGGTGCCCAGCCTGGCGGCTACTTCGGACCCGATCCTGGCAACCGGACCATGTGGCTGGGCGCTAATGTGAAGTTCTGAAATCGCGGACCCTTGGCTGTAGCGAGGGTGCGGGAACGTCGGTTCTGAGCAACGTGGCTTCTCCTGAGGGGGAAGCCACGTTGCTTTGCGCCTTGTGCTTCGGCTGAAGGTGTCGAGGACCGCGGGAAAAGGAGGGGGCTCAGAAATTTGTGCGTTGCCATCTGAGCATGGGACCCGACGCTGAACTTCGCAGCGTTATTATTGTCGCGATGCGTCGGAGGTGTGGGGCTTGGCTTTCTCTGGAATGTGCTCCATGGCGCGCTCGGTGAGTGCTGTGATGGTGAGGGCCGGATTGACGCCAAGGTTCGCACTGACCATGGAGCCATCGCAGATGTAGAGATTTGTGTAGCCAAAGATGCGGTTATGGTGGTCGATGACTCCGCGTTCAGGGGTGTCCGCCATGCCTGCGCCGCCGATGCAGTGTGCGGTCATGGGGATGTTGAAGAGCACTTCTGTGATGGTCGTGCAAGGTACGCCTCCTGTGACGGATGCGCCGAGTTCGGCGAAGCGGTTTGCTGCGGGGATGTAGGTGGGGATGCGATCGCCAGCGGTCGTGAGCACTTTGATGAAGGGCCAGTACCAGGGCCTCTTGAGTCGCATGGTGAGATGGCCATCGATGGCCTGCATGCAGAGCAGGATCAGCGTCTCATGCGCGGCACCGAAGGGTTGAATTGCGCGGAACGTTCTCCACGGAGACTTCAACAACTGGAGCCCCAGTGTTCCTAGCCAAGTGAAGATACGAGTAGGGCCGGGGCGCCCGTTGACGAGCAAGGTCGACAGGGGACTGAGGGCATCGGAGCCGCGAGGGTAGCGGGTGGCTTCGATGTGGGTATTCGCGTCGATGTAGATGCCGGAGCCGATGGCAATGCCCTTGGACATGTCCTCTGCTCCGCCTGGATAGCGCACGGCGATCAGTGACTCTGCATTGGTGAGTACGCGGTTGCCAAGTTGGTTGGAGATATGTGGCAAGGAGCCGCTCTGCTTGAGGCGGAACAACAACTCCTGCGTACCGAGCGATGAGCCGGCGAAGATAACGCCTCGTGTGGTGAATCGCTGCGCCTTGCCTCCGAACCAAGCCAGGGAAGATTGGGTGAAGACCTCGTATCCCTCGCTCCCATCGTGTTTGCCATTGAGCGGCCGCACGTCCACTACTTTTGTCTCAGCGAGGACGCGCGCGCCATTTTTCTCGGCCAGATAAAGGTAGTTTTTGTCCAGGGTGTTCTTGGCATTATGGCGGCAGCCCACCATGCAGCCGCCGCAGCCAATGCAACTCTGGCGCTCTGGACCTTCACCGTAAAAATATGGATCGGCGGAGGGAGTACCTCGGTCCTCACCATCCTTGCCGAAGAAGATTGCAACATCCGTGGGGTAGAAAGTGTCACCCACACCCGCGGCGTCGGCCATCTCTTTCAATTTGCGGTCAGCAGGCGCAAGGATGGGATTGGTGACAACGCCCATCATGCGTTTGGCGGTTGCATAATGCGTGGGCATCACGCGCTTCCAGTCGTCGAGGCCGGCCCATGTGCCGTGGTCCCATACGCTGTCCTGCGGCACCAGCATCGTGTTGGCGTAGGTGATCGAGCCGCCCCCTACCGCGTTGCCGTGCAGAACCATGACGTGGCGGAAGAAACGTATATTGAAAAATCCGCGCAGTCCGAGCTTGGGTTTCCAGAAATAGCGATGTAATTTCCAGTTTGTTTCTGGAAGATTTTCAGGTGTCCAACGCCGGCCCATCTCAACCACCAGGACCTTGTAGCCCTTCTCTGTAAGGCGCAAGGCCGAAACACTACCGCCGAAACCTGATCCGACGACGACAAAATCAAAGTCGAAAGATGGCATCGACAGAACCTCGTGACAGATTGCTTTGCCGCCTCTAATCGCAAGCGTGATTGAATGCGGCGGACGGCGCGCGCTAAATTATAGCGGAAAGATTACCCGTCCGATGCGATGGGCGTTGGCCGGCATCACATGTTGCGACGATATTGTCCGCCTACTGTAAACAGAGCTTCGGTGATCTGTCCCAGCGAGCAAACTCGTACCGCATCCATTAGTTTTGCAAACACGTTTTCATTGTGGATGACAGCTTGCTGTAATTCAGCCAGCATGGCAGGACTCGTTGCCGCGTTGCGGGCATGGAAGGCGGCTAGCCGGGTCAACTGTGATTGCTTTTCTTCTTCCGTTGATCGAGCGAGGTCGATGTGTTGCGCGCTGCCGGATACCTTCGGGTTGCGAAAGGTGTTGACGCCAATAATTGGCAACGATCCATCATGCTTCTGTTGCTCATATAGCATCGACTCATCCTGAATCTTTCCGCGCTGGTAGCCGGTCTCCATGGCGCCGAGCACGCCGCCGCGCTCGGCAATGCGTTCGAATTCCTGAAGGACAGCCTCCTCGACCAGATCGGTCAGCTCTTCGATGATGAAGCTTCCCTGATTCGGATTCTCGTTTTTGGCGAGGCCCCATTCACGGTTGATGATCAATTGAATGGCCAATGCGCGGCGGACCGACTCGTCGGTCGGTGTCGTGATGGCCTCGTCATAGGCGTTGGTGTGCAACGAATTACAGTTATCGTAAATCGCAATCAACGCTTGCAGCGTTGTACGAATATCGTTGAAGTCGATCTCTTGAGCATGCAATGAGCGACCTGAAGTCTGCACATGATATTTCAGCTTTTGAGAGCGTTCGTTGGCACCGTATTTATCCTTCATGGCAATGGCCCAGATGCGCCGCGCAACTCTTCCGAGCACAGTGTATTCGGGGTCCATGCCGTTGGAAAAGAAGAACGAAAGATTGGGTGCGAACTCGTCGATATGCAAGCCGCGGGCAAGGTAGGCTTCGACAAAGGTGAAGCCGTTCGACAGCGTAAAAGCTAACTGTGAAATCGGATTCGCACCTGCTTCCGCGATGTGATAACCGGAGATCGATACCGAGTAGAAGTTGCGTACGTGATGTTGGACAAAGTACTCCTGAATATCGCCCATGACTTTGAGAGAGAATTCAGTCGAGAAGATGCAGGTGTTCTGCCCCTGATCTTCTTTGAGGATATCGGCCTGCACTGTGCCGCGGACATTTTTCAGGACCCGGGCCTTGATGGTGGCGGCTTCGTGGTCGGTTGGCTCTCGCTTGATCTCGGCGCGTAATTTATCCAACTGCTGATCGATTGCGGTGTTCATGAACATCGCGAGGATGGTCGGCGCAGGACCGTTGATGGTCATCGACACGGAGGTGGCGGGGGCACACAAATCGAAGCCGTCGTATAAGACTTTCATGTCGTCGAGAGTGGCGATGGATACGCCGGAGTTGCCGATTTTACCGTAGATGTCGGGACGCAAGGCTGGATCCGCGCCGTAAAGTGTTACCGAATCGAAGGCGGTAGAGAGGCGTTTGGCGGCCATGCCCTCTGACACAAGTTTGAAGCGTCGATTGGTGCGGAAGGGATCGCCTTCGCCGGCGAACATCCGGGTTGGATCTTCGTTCTCGCGCTTGAATGCGAAGACGCCAGCGGTGTAGGGAAACGACCCGGGTATGTTGTCCATTATGAGCCAACGCAGAATTTCGCCGTGATCGACAAAGCGCGGCAGAGCCACTTTGCGAATTCTGGTTCCTGACAAGGTCGTAGTGACGAGTTGTGTGCGAATCTCCTTATCGCGGCTCTTGACGATGTATTGATCGCCGGCATACGCGGCCTGCATCTTCGGCCACATTGCGAGTAGATCCTTGGCTGCGCTGTGGAGTTTGGTGTCTCGTTCGCCGATTAGTTCGTCAAGGTCTGCGCTCTTCCCGGCCGCGGCCAGCATGCGCTTGGACTCTTGCAACTGCTGGCGCTCTCGTGCGAGCGTGACCTGCTTCGCAGCAAAGAGGTGATAGCCCCGCACGGTATCAGCGATCTCCGCCAGATAACGGATGCGAGAGGGCGGTATGATCGCGTGTTTGGCAGATGAGAATCTGACGTTCACTGGACTCAGGGTGCTGGGCTTGACCGGTAGACCGAGGGCGGCAAGTCTTGGCAGCAGGCCCTGATAGAGCGCGGTTACGCCGTCATCATTGAAGCGCGAGGCCTGCGTGCCATAGACGGGCATTTGCTCCGGTTGCTGGCTCCAGAGTTCGCGGTTGCGCTGAACCTGCTTGGATACGGCATTGAGCGCGTCATGCGAGCCCTTGCGATCAAACTTATTGATGGCGATGAAGTCAGCAAAATCGAGCATGTCGATTTTTTCAAGCTGCGACGCTGCGCCGAACTCGGGCGTCATGACATACATGCTGAGATCGACCAGCGGCACGATGGCGGCGTTGCCCTGGCCGATGCCGGAGGTCTCGACAATGATCAAATCGAAGCCAGAGATTTTGCAGGCGGCAATCACGTCAGGAAGAGCCAGTGAAACTTCCGAACTGGCTTCGCGCGTTGCGAGTGAGCGCATGAAGATGCGAGGCTGGCCGCTCCAGGGAGCGATCGCGTTCATGCGGATACGATCGCCCAGCAAGGCTCCGCCCGATTTGCGGCGGGACGGGTCGATGGAGATCATGGCGATGTTCAGGTTATCGCCCTGATCGAGGCGAATGCGGCGAATTAACTCGTCGGTTAGCGATGATTTCCCGGCGCCTCCAGTTCCGGTGATGCCGAGTGTTGGCACGGTGACAGAGCTTGCGGCCTGATGAAGACTGGCTTTCAGAGTTGGATCGGCCTTTCCGTTCTCGAGCGCGGTGATCAGATGCGCCAGCGCTCGATGGCGCGATGCTGCGTCGCCGTTCATCAACGTACTCAGGCCGGTGGGAGCGTACGCAGATAGGTCCGTGTCGCAGGCCTGCATCATGGATAGGATCATGCCTGCTAGACCCATTTGCTGGCCATCTTCGGGGCTGAAGATGCGGGCTACACCGTAGGCCTCCAACTCTGCGATCTCGTCAGCAACGATGACGCCACCACCGCCGCCGAATACCTTGATGTGGGTGCCTCCTCGCTTGTTGAGCAGGTCAATCATGTACTTGAAGTATTCGAGATGGCCACCTTGATAACTTGACACCGCGATGCCTTGCACGTCCTCCTGCAAAGCGGCGGTGACGATCTCGTCCACCGAGCGGTTGTGGCCGAGGTGAATGACCTCCGCGCCATTGGCGATCAAGATGCGGCGCATGATGTTGATCGAAACGTCGTGGCCGTCGAAGAGCGAGGCAGCGGTAACAAATCGAACCTTGTTGGCGGGGTGATATTTTGTGAGCATTCCGGAGATGAATCGATCGGTCACGCGCATCCTCAACTCTATACCGTGAGATCAAGATATACCGTTGGGGACATGGCGTGCATCGTGAGTACGAATGAAGGGAAGGGTTGCCATGTTGACGCTGAAGTGGCCAGTGGCTGCATGCGCAACAGATGCCCTTCGGCGCGATCAGCAGGGGAATCCGTAGGACTACAGTGGGAGCTCGCTGCGCAGCATGCAGTAGGCCTGGTTGATCGCAACCATCTGCTGGTTGGCGAATCGGCGCACTTCGTCGCTGCGGTGCTGGAGAAGGTCGGGATGCCATTGGCGCACCCTCTGCCGATACGCAGCTTTGATCTGTTCTTCGCTGCTATTGATGGTTACTCCCAGGAGTTGGCGTGCGGCAACGTGGGTCGCGGGATGGAGTACGGGTTGACTGCTGTTGGTGTTGTCAGGAGATGCGTCGCTACATGGTGGCGGTTGGTCCTGTATCCGCGAGGTCGTTTCGTCAGGAGATGCCTGCTGCCAGCACGCATCGTAGCATCGTGCGATTGTGGCAGCGTGGCCACGAGGGACAAAGTCCGCTGGACAATCGCTGGTTTGCACAAAGGACAAAATTCCGAAGTTGTCGAGTTCCCGGAAGGTGATCCGTTGAGCCTCTTGCTCGGTCCGCCGCATATACCTGAGCCGACGGTTCTCAACGGCTGCAGGCATCCCGAGCGTCCAGATTTCTTCAAAGAAGAGAGGGTCGAGTTGGGAGTCTTCTCCCAGCCACTGCTGAATCTCGCGGGCAAGTGGCCAGTGATATTGTGATGCTGCCGAGCGGCGCGTTGGTGCGACGCCATAGCCTTCGTGCGATAGTGCGTCGGAACTACTGCCGCTATGGAACTGACCCTGCACCGACCGCCTCCGCATGCAGACGCGTCGCATCGTCCCGGCTGTTGACCGGGGATGATGCTGTCATGCTGCTCATGCAGTCCAGCTATCGGCAACCGGGCATTTTATTTCTAGGGGCTTTGGGGGGACAACGGGGTGGCTATGACTGGCATAGGGAGGGTTCGGATCACCGTAAGGGGCGCGAGGATGGTTGCTCATTACTTCTGCGCTAGCTTGGCTACGGATGCCAGAGAAGAGCAGGGACGAGCAAGCGTAATGGAGGAAGCAAATGGTGGCCGGTGTTTTAGAGGGCGGCGAAGTGAAAGGGGTGGAGTTGCTGCTTAGTGGTGAGGAGAGACTTCCAGGGGTCGGTGCGGAGACGGCTGCGCCAGGCGTCGAGGTTGTGAACCGAGAAGACGGGGTGGGTGGAGTGGTTGAGCGCGGACCAGGGAAGGGGCAGTGAGACGTGGGCTCCGAAGCTGGCGCGCGGGGAGTACGGAGCTACTGTGGTGGCGCCGCGCTGGTTGCGGAGATAGTCGAGGAAGATCTTGCCGTTGCGCGAGGATTTGGTCATTTTGGTGATGTAGAGGGCGGGGTTGTCGCGTTGCATGGAGAAAACGAGGGCGCGGGCGGCGGCTTTGAGTTCGGCCCAGGTGATGGTGGGTTCGATCGGCGCGACGATGTGCAGGCCCTTGCCTCCGGTGAGTTTGAGGAAGCTCTCGAGGCCGGCATTCTTGAGACGCTGGCGGACTTCGGCGGCGGCAGCGGCGAGGGTGAGCCAGGAGAGAGTGGGGTCTGGATCGAGGTCGAAGATGAGACGGTCGGGGTGCTCGAGGTGATGGTTGGTGCAGGCCCAGGGGTGGATCTCGAGGGCGTCGAATTGGGCGAAGGACAGGATGGCCTGGGTGCTGTCGACGGTGATGTAGGGCTCAGGCTGGTCGGAGGTCTTGTCGGTGATGGCGATGGTGCGGATACCGGGTGGCAGTGCGGTGTTGAGGTGCTTCTGGAAGAAGCAGGGCTTGGCAGTGCCGTCGGGGCAGCGGACCAGACTGAGGGGGCGGTCGGCGATGTGGGGGAACATGCGGTCGGCCACGGCGGAGTAGTAGTCGGCGAGTTGCTGCTTGGTGAGGCCGGTTTCGGGGTCGAGGACCTTGTCGGGGTGCGTGAGGTGGAGGGTGGCAGGAGCGGTGATAGGCAGGAGTCTTGACTTCGGGGTTAGGAGCGAAAATTTTTGCAGGGTCGCAGGATGAAGGCTTACATGGGCACGTGGGGAGATGGGTTTCGGGTTCTCGGGCTGAGGGGATTCCTGCTTTCCCCCGGGGGCAGCTCTTCTGGGTTTCGGGGCTACGCTGGGAGATTCGCGGGTGACCTCGGAGGCAGATTTATCATCGCGAAGACCGAGGAAGGCTGCCTGACGGACGAGGTTGTCTGAGGTCCAGGTTGCGAAGCGGATCTGGGCGACGAGGTCGGGACGGACCCAGTAGGCTCCGTGCGCGGCGTCTGGCGGGACGTGGTCGAAGGCCGGTTCGGGGACGCGGATACGAACGAGCCGGGTGAGGAGGTCGCGGCGCAGTTGCTGGGTGAAGCCGGTTCCGGTGCGGCCAGCGTAGATGAGCTTTGCAGGTTTGTGCTCGCTGCGAGTGAGTGCCGGGTAGTAGCCGAGGAGCAGTGCGCCGATGCGATCGGGGCCTTCGGCGGGGAGGGTGAAGCCGCCAATGATGAGTTCCTGCTCTCGCAGGCACTTGGACTTGAGCCAGTCGGCGCTGCGGATGCTGCGGTAGGGTGCGTCGGCGAGCTTGGAGATGATGCCTTCGGCGTGGAGCTGACAGGCGTGGCTGAAGACGTCGTCGCCATTGCCGGGGATGTCTTTGGAAAGGCGCAGGGTTTCGTTGTGGGGTGGAATGAGTTGGGTGAGGAGATGCTTGCGCTCGCGGAGGGTGAGGTCTCGGGTGCTGTGGCCGTTGAGGTGGAGAAGGTCGAAGACGAAGTAGGTGCGGGGGTGGCTCTGGGCGTCTTGAAAGGAGGCCTGGAGGAGAGCAAAGCTGGAGTTGCCGTCGGGGGCGAGGACAACGACTTCGCCATCGAGGGTGCAGTCGTGTGAGGGAAGTTGGGCGATGGCGGCGGCGATGACGGGCATGCGGTGGGTCCAGTCGAGGCCCTTGCGGGTGAGGAGGGTGACCTCGGAGCCGGACTTGCGAGCCTGGATACGGTAGCCGTCGAGCTTGAGTTCGTGGAGCCAGTCGCCGGTGGTGGGCGTGGCGGTGGCTTCGAACGCGAGCTGCGGGGCGATGAAGTCGGGCTGAGATTCGCGTGGGAGAGCGTCGAGGCTGATGGATGCAAAGTGGTTGGCCCAGCGCTTCGATTCTGGGGCTTTGCTGTGCGATGGTGAGTCGCTGGATTCGGCGGGATCAGGGTCGGTGTCGGGCTTGGCGTCGGCTGCACCCCATACATGGTCGTGGGCGGCGGCGATCTGGGGAATGGAGCGTCCGGTGACGGCGGAGTTGGGGCGCTCCTCGGTGATGGCTGGGTCGCCAGGGCTGCGCTCGTACTTGTCGTGCTCCTTGATGAGCAGCCAATGGGGCTTGGCGCTGGCATCCGCTTCGTCTGTTGCATGGCTGTTCATGCGGATGAAGGCCCACTTGCCCTTCATCTTGGCGCCATTCATCTCGAATTTGAGGTGGCCGCTGCGGAGGCAGGCTTCGACGTTCTCGCTGCCGAGCTGCGGCCACCAGCTTCCCTGGTCCCAGATCATGACGGTGCCGCCGCCGTACTGGCCTTTAGGAATGATGCCCTCGAAGCCACCGTATTCGAGCGGGTGATCTTCGACTTCGACGGCGAGGCGGCGCTCCTGTGGGTTGTAGCTGGGACCTTTTGTGATGGCCCAGCTCTTTAGGACGCCACCCCAGGCGAGACGGAAGTCGTAATGGAGGTGGGAAGCGTCGTGCTTCTGGATGACGAAGGGAAGGCCGCGCGATACGGTGGGTCTGCGGAGGGCAAACTTGTCGGTGGGGCCGGAGCCGAAGGGCTCGGTGGTAAGGTTGAAGTCGCGTATGGATCGGTAGTGCTCGAGTTGCTCGTCGACGGCGCTGGCTTTAGGGTTGTTCCTGCGGGAGGTGCTCGATGGGACGGTTCTGCTGGTTGCCATGATGGATTCCTATGCGGTCTTTCGCCTGGGAGAGGTCCGGGTTGGCTTGAGTGGTCGGGGCGTGTATAGCTTTGAAAAGGTTCCGATGAGGGGCGGTCCTTCTTTGAAGCTGGGTTGCGATGGGGCCTGTGCTGGTTGTACTACGACCGACGAATTTGCACAGGGCGTCGATGAGGCGGATGTGGTTGGCGGGCGCGGCGGCGATACAGGGCGTGATGCCAAAACAGACGCACGAGATCTGGATTTTGCCGCTCCAGCAAAGACGGGGGCATGGATGCACCTCGCAGGTATGGATTCCCACGAAATCGAAAGTGTACGCCTACGGCGAGGGAATGTGTGTGATGTGCGCCGCTCAAGTGCGGGACGTCGTGCGTTTAACGCGCAACACAGCCTCTCGGCCATGATGAGACTGTGGCGGAGAGGGTGTCCGTTTGGTCTGGTCGACCCACGGGTGCGAGGACCTGTGGGTCGGCCGATGGAACGTCTTGAAGCGTCTGGAATCGTTGGGGAGGAGGCTAGGCGTTGTAGCCTTCCTCTTTGAGGATGGTGGTGTAGGCGGAGAGGGTGAGGAACTCCTGAAATCTGGGAGCGTCGATGAGGTTGCGGATGAGGGTCGCGGCAAGGTTGTAGGCCTTGACGCGTGCGGGCGGAGCGTTCTCTATGGCACGGGCCACTTCGGCATCGATGAGTTTGTCGCAGAGTTCGGCGGTGACGGGTTGTCCGGCGTGCTCGGGATCCTGGAGTTTGGCGTTGTGGTGGACCCACTGCCAGAGTTGGGCGCGGGAGATTTCTGCCGTCGCCGCGTCCTCCATCAGGTTGAAGAGAGGGACGCAGCCGGTGCCGCGCATCCAGGCTTCGAGGTAGCCGAGGCCGACGGCGAGATTGTGCTTGAGGCCGTTATAGGTGATGGTGCCGGTGGGGATAGCGAGAAGCTCGGCGGCGGTGGCACCGTAGTCGGGGACCTGCCGGGAGATCTGGTTGGGTTGGGGCATGACGCGGTCGAAGACTTCCTTGGCGATAGGGACCAGGCCGGGATGCGCGACCCAGGTGCCGTCATGGCCGTCGGTGGCTTCGCGCTCCTTGTCGGCGCGGACCTGGGTGATGGCGGTGTCGTTGGCAACAGGGTCGGACTTGATGGGGATGAAGGCGCTCATACCACCGATAGCGGGCGCGTTGCGATGGTGGCAGGTCTTGATGGTGAGCTTCGCGTAAGAGCGCATGAAGGGCGTGGTCATGGTGACCTGCGAACGATCCGGGAAGAGCAATGTCTGGCTGCCGGAAAACTTCTTGATGAAGGAGAAGATGTAGTCCCAGCGGCCGCAGTTGAGGCCGGCGGAGTGGTGGCGGAGTTCGTAGAGGATCTCGTCCATCTCAAAGGTGGCGAGGATGGACTCGATCAGCACGGTGGCGCGGATGGAGCCCTGGGGAACGTCAAGGAGTTGCTGGGCGCGGACGAAGACGTCGTTCCAGAGGCGGGCTTCGATGTGGGACTCGAGCTTGGGGAGATAGAAGTAGGGGCCGGAGCCTCGGGCGAGGAGTTCCTTGGCGTTGTGGAAGAGGTAGAGGCCGAAGTCGAAGAGGCTGCCGGACATGGGTTCGCCATCGACGAGTATGTGGCGCTCTTCGAGGTGCCAGCCGCGGGCTCGAACCATGAGGACGGCGGGTTTGTCGATAAGTTTGTAGTCTTTGCCGGTGGTGGGATCGGAGAAGGTGATGGTGCGGCGGATGGCGTCACGGAGATTGAGTTGGCCGTCGAGGAGATTCTCCCAAGTAGGCGTGGTGGAGTCTTCGAAGTCGCCCATGAAGACGCTGGCGCCGGAGTTGAGGGCGTTGATGATCATCTTGCGGTCGACGGGACCGGTGATCTCGACGCGGCGGTCCTGGAGGTCGGCGGGGAGGGGTGCGATCTTCCAGTCGGCGGCGCGGATGTTGGCGGTCTCGGGGAGGAAGTCGGGGCGCGCTCCGGCGTCGATGGCCTGCTGACGAATGATGCGCGCGGCGAGGAGTTCCTTGCGGCGGAGGTTGAACTCACGCTGGAGGGTGACGAGGAAGTCGAGGGCTTCAGGGGTGAGGATGGGTGCGTAGCGGTCGGCGAGAGGGGCGTGGAACTCTATGCCTGCGGGAAGGCTCATGTGGTGATCCTTTCAATCTGTGTGGTCAGTGTAAGGCTCGTACCGGGATGAGTAGCCCAATTCGGACGTGCTCTGATTTGGACGTGCTCGTGCTCGGACGCCGAGGATGGCTTCGGTGGCCCAGGGGAGAGGGTTCGCGGGCCGATTTGTGGTTGGGGCGACGAGAGCTGAACGCGATCAGGATAGAGCGTTGAGGCGATAAGAGGCAAACGCAGGCGCTATTCGCCTAACATGATGCGCTGGATATGGTGGGCGCGACCGGTGGCGCCGTCGCAGGAGATGAGCGTGGCGCACATCTTGGGATTGCCCTTGGCTGCTTCGAATTTGCCGGGCATGCCGGTGAGGAAGCGCTTGAGGACGAGTTCGGTTTCGACGCCGATGACGGAGTCGAAGGGGCCAGACATGCCGACGTCGGTCTGGTAGGCGGTGCCATGGTGGAGGATGCGCTCGTCGGCGGTGGGGACGTGGGTATGGGTGCCGAGGACTGCGGTGACGCGACCATCGAGGTACCAGCCGAGAGCGGCCTTTTCGCTGCTGGCTTCAGCGTGGAAGTCGAGGAGGATGACCTTGGCGTTGGTGTTGCGCTCGATGAGGATGAGGAGCTCGTCGGCTTTGCGGAACGGGTCGTCGGAGGAGGCCATGAAGATGCGGCCCTGGAGGTTGATTACAGCGTATTTTGTGCCGTTGCCGAGTTGGCCTTCGTAGATGCCGAAGCCGGGGGTGCCGTGGGCGAAGTTGGCAGGGCGGAGGATGCGGCGGCCGCGCTCGTGGGAGTTGGCGGGGACGGTCATGTACTCGAAGATCTCGCGCTTGTCCCAGACGTGGTTGCCGGTGGTGATGACGTGGGCTCCGAGGTCGAAGAGCTCTTCGGCGATGGAGGGCGTGATGCCAAAGCCGCCAGCAGAGTTTTCGCCGTTGATGACGAGGAGGTCGATGGCGTGCGTTTCGATGACGTGGGGGAGGTGCTCGCGGACGATGTGGCGGCCAGGCGAGCCGAAGACGTCGCCGACGAAGAGAATGTTCACCTATGGATTCTAGCGCGTGCGGGGTAGGTGGTGTGGAGATCAAGTACCTGTCCGGGCAGGGATTGGCGGACAGGGGTGGGGCCCCTCCCCCCCGGGGTACTTTTGGGACTAAAGTCTTGAGGAAACGGAGGATGAGGCCGGACTTGTGGCAGTCCGGCTTCGTCATTCCGAGGTTAAATGCGAAGGCCCAGGTCCAGCGCGGACGGCAAGAGGCTGTCTGTAGCGCGGGGTGACGGGCTGTGGGTGGATGGTTGAGGGTCTACTTCTATGTTAATGGATTGGGTGGGGTAACTATGCCATGTTTTGTGAATTTAAATCGGCAGTGTTTATGCTGGGTTTGGTGGATTCTGTTGCTTTGAGGGGCTTGACAGGTTTTTGCGGGGGATTGGATTCGTGGCGGTGTCGAAGAGGCAATTCAGCCGCTCCGCCGGCGGCTGCGCTGCGGCCTGCGTAAGCAAGGAAGGGCCTTCGGCCCAGGCAGGGATGGGGTCGCGGTGCTGCGGTTGGTGGTGTGAGCTATTCGGCTGATTCGCCGTGGGGTTGGTTGGCGGCTTCGGCTTCGGTTTCGGGGGTGGGTTTTTGGGGGCGCATGAGGGGGAAGAGGATGACGTCGCGGATGGTGCGGCTGCCGGTGAGGATCATGGTGAGGCGGTCGATGCCGATGCCTTCGCCGGCGGTGGGAGGGAGGCCGTAGCCGAGGGCGCGGACGTAGTCGTAGTCGATCTCGGCCATGGCTTCGACGTCGCCTCGCTTGCGGTCTTCGAGTTGGGCTTCGAAGCGGCGCAGTTGGTCGTCGGGGTCGTTGAGCTCGGAGAAGGCGTTGCCTACTTCAAAGCCTCCGATGTAGAACTCGAAGCGTTCAACCCAGTCGGGTTCGTCGGGCTTGACTTTGGAGAGTGGGCTGACGGCGAGAGGGAAGTCGTAGATGATGGTGGGCTGGATGAGGTGGGGCTCGGCGAGGCCCTCAAAGAGCGTCGCTATGGCCTTACCCAGTGAACCGGACGCTAAATTCATTCTAACTACCATTAGAAGGGCGTCGAGGTGCGTCACGATCTTGAAATCTTGGCCCTCTATCAAAGGCTCTCTGATGTTACTTGGGTCTTGAGCGGTGGCCTGAGCCTTGCGTATGAATGTCTCGAACGCTGGTTTGTCTGCAAAATCGGCCATTGTAGGTGGCATTCCAGCATGCTCTTCCGGCCAGAATTTGATGATGGCTTCGCGCATGGAGAGTTTGGTCCATTTGCTGAGGTCGATTTCGGCGCCGTTGAAGTGGGTGATGGTGGTGCCGTTTACTTCCTGCGCTACTGTGATGATGAGATCCTGCGTTAGCTTCATCAGGTCGTGGTAGTTGGCGTAGGCCTGGTAGAACTCGAGCATGGTGAACTCGGGGTTGTGGCTGCGGTCGGTGCCCTCGTTGCGGAAGTTGCGGTTGATCTCGTAGACACGGTCGAGGCCGCCGACGACGAGGCGCTTGAGGTGGAGCTCGGGCGCGATGCGGAGGGTTAGCTCCATGTCTTCAGCGTTGTGGTGGGTGGAGAAGGTGCGGGCGGTGGCTCCTCCGGCGATGGTGTGGAGCATGGGGGTTTCGACTTCGAGGTAGCCGTGGTGGTCGAAGAAGTGGCGGATGGAGCGGAGGATGTGAGCGCGTTTGACGAAGACTTCGCGGACGTTGGGTGGGGTGTCGGTGGCGGAAGGTGCGGGAGGTGTGGCGGGTGCGAAGGGAGCTGCAGGTCTCTCCACTGCGTCCGCAAAGGGCGCGGACTCCGGTCGAGATGACAGATCTTGGGTGGGGGCGGGAGACTGCATAGCGGGTTCGCGGGTGCCGGAGTTGACGATGAGGTCGACGTAGCGTTGGCGGTAGCGGAGTTCGATGTCTTCGAGGCCGTGGTACTTGTCGGGGAGTGCGAGCATGGCCTTGGTGAGGAGGGTGAGGGCGGGGTGGCCTTCGTGGCCGGGGAGGGTGATGGGAGCGGCGTGGAGGGTGAGCTCGCCGGTGCGGGTGCGCATGAGGAAGCCGCGGACGCTGATGTGGTCGCCGAGGTCGAGGAGCTTGTAGAGGTTGAAGAGGGGTTCGCCGACGTCGTCCCTGCGGACGTAGATTTGGAGGCGCTCGCCATGCTGCTGGATTTGCGCGAAGCCGGCTTTGCCCTGGACGCGGATGGCCATGATGCGGCCGGCGATGGCGGCCTCGATGTGCATGTCGGCGAGCTCTTCGGTGGTGAGCGGGGCGCTGTCTCCGCTCTGGCCCATGGCGCGGAGCTGGGGGACGGTGGCGGTGACGGGAAAGGCGTTGGGGTAGCGGGCTTCGGCGTCGGTGAGGGAGGGGTTGAGGGTGCGCTCGATGGCGACGATCTGGGCGAGCTTGTCGCGGCGAAGTTGGTAGAGGTTTTCTTCGAATTGGCTTTCGTACTGGGACACGGTGCGGCTCGTTTCAGAAATGGAGATAAGAGAGTTCAGTATAGAAGCAGAGGATAGCGTGTAGAGGATAGAGTGTAGAGGGGGCGTGGCGAGGGGATACGGGCTTACGATGGCGGATGATGGACAGAACGGGAAGAAGGGCGGCGTGCTGGGGGATTTGGTGAAGGCTGAGTCGATGATTCAGCTGGCGCTGATGCTGCCGGCCGGGTGCCTGATTGGAGCGCTGGCGGGGACTTGGCTGGACAAACACTTTCATACCGGGTGGATGGCCGTGGCGGGGATTCTGCTGGGCGCGGCGGCGGGGTTTATCCAGATTTATCGGACGGCGTCGCGGTACATGAAGCGAGATCATTGATGTGGAGAAGGAAGAGGGAGCGGTGATGGAAGGGCTGGAGGGATTTACCGACGCGGATGTGCGGGCGACGCTGGTGCGGACGCTACGGCTGCTGGCGGTGCTGACGGTGCTGGGGATGGCTGTGGTGGGTTGGAAGCTGGGGTGGCGGAGTGCGGTGTTTTTGCTGATCGGAGCGGGGATTTCAGGGTCGGGGCTGTGGGAGTGGATGCGGCTGATGAGCGCGGTGATGGCGCGGATGGATGCGGGAGCGAAGGCCAGACCGATGGGAATGGTGCTGACCGGGTTCTTTATGCGGCTGGGGCTGGCGTTGGCGGTGCTCTATGTTAGTCTTAAGTATCTCAATGGTTCCGTAATTGCACTGGCTGTGGGACTTGGACTGGGCATTGCTTCGCTCACGTTTGAGGCTATCCGAATGGCCAGAACATGGACGGTTTAGCAGGAAGTTGCACTCGAACCTTTGCTGCGTGGTTTTGCGGCCTTCAGTTGATTCGTAATTATGCCATCTCAGTTATTTCTTACGAGTATTTTGAATCATCTCTTCGCAGGGCCTGTCGATAAGGTTCTGGCGGTGCTGCATGTGACGCCGCAGTATGCGCAGGCGCCGATTACCAATGCGGTGGCGATGGAGTTGCTGCTGTTCGTGGGGCTGCTGGCTTACTTTGTGGCGATCCGGCTGACACTGAGCGTGGAGAAGCCCGGAGCCGTGCAGCACCTGGCGGAGATGACGCATGAGTTTGTGTCAGGCCAGGGCGAACAGATTATTGGCCACGGGTATGAGCGCTTTACGAACTACCTGACGGTTCTGCTGCTGTTTATCCTGCTGGCGAATCTGATGGGGCTGCTCTCGCCGTGGCTGGAGTCGCCGACGGCGAATGTGGCGGTGCCGCTGGGCCTGGCGCTGGTGACGTTTGTGTACTACCACTTCCATGGCGTGCGGGCGAATGGCTTTGGGTATATCAAGCAGTTCCTGGGACCGGTGTGGTGGCTGTACTGGCTGCTGTTTCCGATCGAGGTTATCTCGCATCTGGCGCGTGTGCTTTCGCTCACGGTTCGTTTGTACGCGAATATGTTTGCGGGCGACCTGCTGACCATTGCGTTTTTCTCGCTGATCCCGGTTGGTGTGCCGCTGCTGTTTTTAGGGCTGCATCTTGGCGTGGCAGTGGTGCAGGCGTATGTGTTCATGCTGCTGGCAGCGATTTATCTGAGCCTTGCGGTGTCGCACGAACATTAGAACGCTGTCGCGTTCTAGTCAGGGCTAAAGCCCTGACCTATCAAGATTCCCATGGGTGGGTGCTCCCTGCCTGTGGTGCGTACTACCGCCGATCCAGCGTGAGGGGGCCAGCACGGTGAGCCTCAACCACCCACTGGCGGCGAGATCAATGGGGGCATGGAGTAGCAATGGTTAATGCACTGCGCATGATGAAGTATGGATTTATGGCGATGGCGGCGATGCTTCTGGCGACGCCGGCGTTTGCACAGGCGGCTGAGACGACCAGCCCATGGACACCGATCGCGGCCGGTATCGGCATGGCGCTGGCGGCTGGGCTTTGCGGTCTGGGTCAGGGTCGTGCAACGGCTTCGGCTACCGAGGCGCTGGCACGGAACCCGGGCGCTCGTCCTGGTATCTTCACGTTCCTGATTCTTGGCCTCGCGTTTATTGAGTCGCTGGCGCTGTTTACGTTCGTCATTATCTTCCTGTACGTGAAGTAAGGCAGAGCGTAGAGGGTAAGTAGTAAGGAGTAGATAAAGCAGAACGGCCTCCGCGGTTGCGGAGGCCGTTCTGTTTGTGGTGAAGGGAATGGGTGTGGTTAGAGCAATATTATAGTTACTATAATGTGCCGAGGCGGAGCCTGAACCAGGCTTGAGCATCTTCGGCGGTGATGTGTGGCAGCAGGTCTGCAATGGCTTGATCGAGGGCTTCGCGGGTGCGCGCTT
>JAJYBU010000010.1 GCA_021778845.1 Acidobacteriota bacterium | reverse complement strand
GTACAGT
Source organism: Acidobacteriota bacterium (assembly GCA_021778845.1). Classification (GTDB taxonomy): domain Bacteria; phylum Acidobacteriota; class Terriglobia; order Terriglobales; family Acidobacteriaceae; genus Granulicella. The sequence goes on along the minus strand of JAJYBU010000010.1, from coordinate 107,611 downwards.
GCCGCGCCAACATGCATCGAGCGGGCCCGCGCAGCCGCAGCTTCCGGAGCCGAGCCACGCGGAACGGAGCCGCACCCTGGTGTCGCTGGAAAGCCTGGCTACGCTCTCGACGGTGTCGCGCAAGCATCCCGGATTTCCGTTTGGGTCACTGATGCCGTATGCGCTCGATGAAACCGGGCGGCCATCAAGGGCAGAGTAAAAGCAGGCCGCCCAGGGCGGACCATACATTTGCACTGGCGCTCAAAGGCTGATCTGCTCGTAACTCTCCTACTCCGTCGAGCCGAACCCAGGAGAGAGGGGTTGGCAGCGCAATCATCGGTATGCGTCCCATGCAATTCGCTTTGCAGCAAAGCGAGAACTGGAAAGTGTTGATGAGTTCCGAAGAAGAATCAACGCCGCGGCGTAGGCGGAGGAGGCTGGACTTCATCCTGTAGCCAGAGGCACAGCCTAGAGTCTTCTATGAGACGTCTCTAGTGCCTGACTCCTCGTGAATATAAAGTACACATCAACGTCAGCAGAAGCCGGAGAGACGGAGCTGCTTGTGCGCCGTGGGTTGATCGAAGTGAAAATTGAGGTGAACTTCGTCATGCGCGGAACGATTCATCCAGTCATTCCAGCATCGCTCACGCCCAAGGCGAGTGAAGTCCTGCTGGCTGATCTCGAAGTGCCGGTCGTTTCTCTTGAAGATTTGCACGGAGGCAAGCTCACTGCTTCCATGGATCGCCAGCACCCGCGCGATCCCTTCGACGTAATACAGCTCTTCGAGCATGAAGGAATGACACGGAGCATCCGGCAGGCATTCGTCGTGTATCTCGCCAGCCACAATCGCCCGATTCACGAAGTTCTCTTCCCAGCCAAGCGCCCCTTCGGCCAGGAATATGACGGGAACATCCGTGGCATGACGGTCGAGACTGTCGCACTCGATGATTTGCTGACAGCGCGGGAACGAATGCTCTCAGAGCTTCAAACCGGACTGAGTTCGGCAGAGCGGAAATTTCTCATCTCCATCACTCGTAACGAACCGGGCTGGAGCCAGTCCGCCATTCCCCACCTGACCGAACCCCCCGCGATTCGTTGGAAGCTCCAGAATCTTGCGCAGCTCGCTAAGAGGAATCCGCACAAGTTCGAGGATCAGGCGTCAGCCCTGGAAAATGCCATAAGCTAAGATCGAACTGCACGCTGAGACTGGAAACGATCCACAGAGCAGCGTGCCACCAGAGGTGCCGCCAAATTTTGTACAAAATTGCCACCAGAGCAGAAAACAGCTTTGGCGTCGTTTAGGAGCTTTGGTCTAAGCATTTGATTTCATTGAGGTTTTTGGTAGCGTTACCGGGGCTCGAACCCGGACTCTTCGCCTTGAGAGGGCGACGTGTTAACCAGTTACACCATAACGCCATAAAACGGATGGGGAATCCGTTGCGACTCCCTGAGTATAACAAAATTCGTGCCCGCAAAGAAGCAAGGCGCGCTCAAGGTCCAAGTGCAATAAGGTAACGTGTTTCGTTTGTTGCACATGAATAAACGTGCACATGGAAAAGGTGGAAAACAAAGGGCCGTTTCCTACTTTCCCATGTGCCGACGACCGCTGGCTATGAATCGAAAGGCAAAGTTTGTTGCACTTGGATTCTGAGTCCAGCCAGATTCCTTCGCTACCGTCCGGAATGACAGCCGAAAAGCAGCCTCTTAGAGGCCAAGCTTCTTGACTTCGTCGTTGTAGTACTTGCGGTAGAGGATGTCCCACTCCTGGGAGCCCTCGGGAATGATGCGGCGCTGAGAGGCGATCTTCTGGCGGGCAGCGGCGTCGATTTTAACCTCTTCGAGAAGCAGCTTGGTGAGGGCCTTACGCGCCTCCTGGCGAATCGTGTTGCGGTCTTCGAGGAAGTCCACTTCGTCGATCTCGGCGAGCGTGTCGGCCACGGTGTGGGCCAACTTGTTGAGCTTATCGTCGGAGATGCGGGTGGTGTTGGACGACTTGATGTCGGGAGCTCCGCGCATGGCACTCATAGAACCGCCTTGTATTTACGGGCCAGTTCCTGCTTCACCTTCTTGAACATTTCAGGGTAGCTGGCGCCGGTCTTGAGCATGTCGTCCTGAAAGGCTTCGAGGATGACACGCACTTCGTCGTTGATGCGATCCTCGAGTGCGAGTTCTTCGATCAGTGCGGCGGCAAGACGTTCATCGACCAAGGCCGGCTTGCTGGTCTTGATCATCTTTGCCTCCACCAGGTGTTTGCTGGTCTGGCGGGCAAGGTAGCTGACGTAATCCTTCGAGAAAATCATGGGCAAAGATAGGGTAGCACGCAGAGATTGGCGCGTCAGGCAGGGGCAACATCTGCGAGAATAGGAGTCTATGGAATTTGACGATTTAACAGCAGTGAAGGACGATATGGTGGCGTTCATCGCCGGGCACGGGATGCGGCGGATGAAGAGCTTTGTACCCGAAGATGTGCCGACCGTCCTGTTTGAAGAAGATGATGTGGACGGCTGGAAGGACTTCGTGGAGCATGCAAAGGCCGCCAATGCGCCTTTTATCACGATGAGCGATGTGATTCTGGAGCCGGAGGACGTGGCGACGCTGATCAGCCAGGTGCGAGACCAGCAGTATCCGGATGGGGACTCGGGCGAGTTGGACGAGGCCCAGAGCCTCATGCAACACGTGGGCAAGACGGGCTATCTGCAACTGGGCTTTGCGCAGGGCGGGGTGATATTTCTTTACGAGACGGCAACGGAGTGGTACGACCTGTTCCAGGAATTGATGGAGTCGGTGTCGGAACTAGGGCACATTATTGTGGATGACCGCGACGACGAGTAGGTGCGGGAGTGGGCGAGTCAGCGGACGCGGGTGCAAGCGAGCGAATGAAGTGGGTGGTTGCCGCTGAGGAGAGTGAGTTCTCGGCAGCTCTGGCGCGAGCGCTTGGAATACCTGAGTCAATTGCGCGGCTGCTGGTTTCGCGTGGGTTTGAGACGGTGGAGGCAGCGCAGGCGTATCTGCGGCCGACGCTCGGCCAACTGCACGATCCCTACGCGATGTTGGGGATGCAGGAGGCCGTCGCACGGCTGAGGCAGGCTCTGGAAAAGCGCGAGCCGGTCCTGATCTACGGGGATTACGACGTCGATGGCACGGTGGCGACAGTGCTTCTGAAGACGGCGATGGAGCGGGCCGCGGCGGCGATGGGCGCGGGGTCCGGATCGGGCGCAGAGGCGGACGTGCGCTATCACATCCCGCATCGGATCCGCGACGGTTATGGGATGCAGGACGCTCGGATCGAGGAGGCGGCGGCTGAGGGTGTACGGCTGGTGGTCAGCGTCGACACGGGAATTCGGGAGTTCGCTGCCGCAGCGGAGGCCAAGCGCCTGGGACTGGATTTAATCGTGACGGACCATCACCTGCCGGAGGGCACCGAGGGCGTTCCCGAGGCGGTCGCAGTGCTGAATCCGAACCAGCCGGGGTGCGGATATCCCTACAAGGAGTTATGCGGGGCTGGGGTCGTGTTCAAGCTGGCTCAGGCCCTGCTCGAGAGTACGGCCAGGGATGACGTGGAGCGTGCGCGGGTACGCGAGAAGACGCTTCCCTCTTTTCTCAAGCTGCTGGCAATTGCGACGATTGCTGACGCCGTGCCCCTTACGGGCGAGAATCGGACGATCGCCTCGATGGGGCTGGTGGAACTGAGGAAGCCGTCGCAGGCAGGGCTGCGAGCGCTCATGGACCTGGCACAGGTCGATACGGCGAGGCCGATCTCAGCGACCGACGTAGGGTTTCGCCTTGCACCGCGGATCAATGCAGCGGGACGCATGGATATTGCCTCGGATGTCGTAAAGATGTTTCTGACCAGGGACGCGGCTGAGGCCCGGACGTTGGCCGAGAAGCTGCATCGGTTGAACGATGAGCGAAAGGCAACAGAGGCCGAAGCGCTGCGGGCGATCGAGGCTCAGATGGAAGCGATGGAGGAGTGCGCGCCAGCATGCTTTGTGCTGGATGATGCGGACGGCCGGAAGGCGTGGCATCGGGGGGTCATCGGGATTCTTGCGTCGCGAGTGGTGGACCGCTCGGGCAAGCCCGCCGTGATCGTGACCCACGAGGATGGAATCGCCTACGGATCGGGACGGTCGGTGCGAGGGTTTCATCTGTTGAACGCGCTGACAGCCGCTCATGAAGAAGGCGCGGAGCCGCTGCTCATGCGTTTTGGAGGCCACGCCTTCGCCGTGGGATTCTCCATGCGCTCCGATCAAGTCGGCGAACTACGGAAACGGCTGGTCCGTCTGGCTGCTGCTGCCCAGGACCAGCAAGAGCCAACGGAACAGTTGAACTGCGACGCGGAGCTTCGTCTGGGCGAGATGACGCCGGATTTTTTGACAGCGCTCGAGCAACTGGGACCCTTTGGACATGGCAATGCCGAGCCTGTCTTTGTGAGCCGGGGAGTGAGATTGACGGCGCCACCGCGCGTGATCAAGGAGCGGCACCTGCGGTTGACAGTGGAAGATATCGCCAACGGCGCGCGCTTTGGGGGGATGGCATGGAGCCGCCAAACAGACTGGGCTGCGCTGGCGCAGGCCGAGCGTTGGGAGCGAGGAGACTTGATGGATCTGGCCTATCGGCTACGTAGAAACTGGCACCCCGATTTTGGCGGATGGGAGCTAGAGATTGTTGCAATCCGGAGGGCTGCATTCCGGGAGGACTGACGTCGGAATCACCTCGAACCCGATGCATGAGGTGTTCGCAAAAGTTTTGACGCCCCAGCCGGATCGTGCGCGTCTTATATACTGGCATTTTGATTATGGCTCAACAAGTTCCGGCACAATCGCGTGGGTGGGTATGGGTGCTTGTCGCGATTGCGGCAGGTTTCGCCATGTTTTTCTACATTCACAACCAGCATCAAGTTGTGGAGGTCACGGCCGCAAAAGTCGAGCCTCAGACGCTCATGCAAAAGAAATCCACCAACGGCAGGGTCGAGCCCCTGGAGGATTTTGAAGCGCATGCGCCGCTGGCCGGTGTGGTTAACAACGTTTATGTGCATCTTGGCCAACAAGTGCAGTCCGGCCAGGAGCTCATCCGGATGGACGACAGCGAGGCCCGCAAAGAACTGGCTGCTGCGGAAGCAAGTCTTGAATCGAACGTGTCCACTTTGCAGGCGATGCAGCAGGGTGGGACGCAGGATGAGCGCCTCACAGCGACTGCGGATCTAAACTCGGCGAAGACGCAGGTGCAGCAGAACCAGGCCTCGCTGACAGCCTTGCAGAAGCTACAGGCTGAAGGCGCTGCGTCGGCTAACGAGGTGGAACTCGCGCAGCATCAGCTAAATGCCGCGCAGGCGAGGGTGGCGCAACTGCAAGCGCGCAAGGGTAGTCGGTATTCGGCCGACGATCTCCGCGCACAGAGGGCTCAGGTAGCCCAGGCGCAGGCGGCAGTCGATGCAGCTCGGGCGATCTATGCAGGAGTTGATATTCACGCTCCATTTTCCGGCACAGTGTATGCGATTCCGGTCTCTCAATATCAGTTTGTCGCGGCAGGAGATACGCTGATCCAGTTAGCCGACCTGAGCAAGTTGGAGATCAAGGCGTACTTCGACGAACCGGAGATCGGGCAACTCAAGGCCGGGCAGCCGGTGGCGATCGTGTGGCCCGCGAAGCCCGGCGAGGAGTGGCACGGACACATCATTCAGGCGCCGACGACGATCATCACCTATGGCGGCACGCGCAATGTGGGGGAGTGCCTGATCAGCGTCGACGACACCAACGGCGTTCTACTCCCCGATACCAACGTCACCGTGACGGTGACCGAGTCGCAACGCAACAACGTGCTCAGCCTGCCTCGCGAAGCCCTGCACACCGAAGGGATGAACGACTACGTCTATAGGATCGTCAATAACCACCTGGTTAAGACGGCCGTCCAGGTGGGACTCGCCAACCTGACCCGCTTCGAGATTCTCGGCGGGTTGAAAGAGGGCGATCAAGTGGCCCTTGGGTCGACGTCCGAAACCGAGCTCAGCGATGGTCTTCCCGTGAAGGTGCATCCGTAGGGGAGATGTCCTTGACCAGACCCAACATCGCCCATGCGATTCGAGAGACGATCCGGCCCGCCTCGTGTTTGCGGCTGTTACTCATCGCGATGGTCTTAGGTCCGGGATCACGGAGCCTTCGCGCCATGGATGGTATGTCGGCAAGCCACCTGGTTACGGAGCGGGCGGCTGCAGAGCACGCTCTAATGCAAGGCCAGATCGATCTAGCCGTTGCGAGCTTTCAACGCATTGCGGCCGCGAACCCCACGGATGGGCAGACGTACTTGCTGCTCTGTAGAAGCTTTTATGCTGAAGGCCACGCCGATGACGCTATCGATGCATGCGTGAGGGCTGTACGCGCACTCCCGCACAGCAGCGAGGCGCAGGACTGGATGGGAAGGGCTTACGGGATGAAGGCGGAACACGCCGGCCCCATCGCCGGCCTCAGTCTGGCGCTCAAGGTAAAGGCTGCGTTTGAGGCAGCCGTGGCGCTGGATCCAAGGAATGGAGCTGCGGCAAATGACCTCAGCGAGTTCTATATCGACGCTCCGTCAATCATTGGAGGCGGCCTTGATAAGGCCACCGCGCTAGCGGACCGCATCGCAAATCAACTGCCGCAGCAGGCACACAGAATGCGTGCCCTGACCGCGGAGAAGCGCAAGGACTATGGAACGGCAGAGCGCGAATTCAGAGCTGCTGTCGAGGTGGCAAACCGCCCGGATGCATGGGCGGACATGGGTGCGTATTACCTGCGGCGCAGCCAATACGACCAGGCCATACGTGCGCTCAAGCAATGCCTCGCAGTCGATCAAGCCAAGGACGCGAGCATTGTGGATGCAGCCAGTCTTCTGGACGACATGCATCGCGAGCAGGGAGTAGCTCAGCAGGCGTTGCGAGAGTATCTGGCCAGCGATGCAAAGAGTGATGCGGCTCCCGTGATCAGGGTGTATGTGATGCTTGGGAAGATGCTGGCCACCGCCGGAGACAAGGCGGGAGCTAAGATCGAATTTGAAAAGGCGCTGGAGATGGCCTCAGGCTATGCACCGGCAAAGCAGGCACTACAGGAACTGTAACGCGGGCTGATTGCGTTGGGAGTTGAGCTGGTGAGACGTGTGCGGAAGGGCCGAGGGACAGGATGCGCGTGAGGACCGGATGGGCGATGGGGTTCGTGATGCTGGCGGCGCTGACCGTTGGCGCCTCGGCGCAGATATCGCTAAGCTCTGCGGTTGATCTGGCGCTGCGCAACGATCCCCGCGTGAAGATGTCCGAAGCCGCGGTGCAGAAAGCGCAGGCTGCTCTGAGCGAGACTCGCGATGTCTATGTGCCAACCATCACCGCCAGCGGAGGCTACGGCCAGGGCTTCGGTGTGCCGACCGGATTGCCCACAGTCTTTAGCCTGTCGAGCCAATCGCTGGTGTTCAACTATTCGCAACGCGACAACATACGAGCGGCCGCGTCCGGACTGGCGGCTGCGAAACTTGCGCTGACCGAAATGCGCGAACAGGTGGAAGAGGACGTGGTGGTGGCCTACCTCAACCTCGATAGCGACGAGCGATGCGCGGCCACGATGACCCAGGAGTACAGCGATGCAATGCGGCTTGTCAGCATCGTTCAGGCCCGTCTGAATGCAGGACAGGACACGCGCATGAATCTGCTGCGCTCGCAGCGGACCGCCAAGCAAATTGAGTTGGACCAACTCAATCTTCAGGATGAGATTGCGAGCCTTAGCGATCATCTTTCGCGCCTGATGGGCCTGTCTGCCGATCGGTTGACAGCGATTGCGACTTCGATCCCCGAACTGCCGAGCGTCCAGGCGGCAGCGGAGAATGTGAGTCAGGCCTATAGCCCAGGCGTCCAATCGGCAGTCGCCAGCGCGAGGAGCAAACAGCAACTCTCCTTTGGCCTGAACCGCTATCGGCTGCGACCACAGATGAGTCTAGGCATCAACTATAGCCGTATCGATACCGGTCAAAACGGGTATGCCACCTACTACCCCAGCTTCGCAGGTAAGAGCCAGAACGCCGTCAGCGTGTACCTCGAAATGGAGCTTCCGATCTACGACCGGTTGCATCAGCACCAGGCAGACGAGGCTGCGGCCGAGGCCACCCGCGCCCACTTCGAGACCGAACAGCAGCGCAGTCAATTTCTGGAGGGACGCTTCAAGCTGCGACGGAGTGCGGCGGAACTTGATAAGCGCAGCGACCTTGCGCAGATCGATCAAGACATCGCACAGGAACAAGTGAAGGTCGTGCGCGCGCAACTCTCGGCGGCCAGCGGAAGTTCCGGCGGCGAGCAGATGACGCCGGTAGACGAACAGAACGCAAAGCTCACCGAGAGCGCGCGCACCATCGACCTGCTGCATGCCCAATTTCAGCTCAGCCAGGCGAAGGTAAACCTGCTGCGTCAGACAGGACAACTGGACGATTGGCTGAAGGCTGCGATCAGAATCTCCGAAGGCATCCCTGCACCAACCGTAAGCCACTGATTGCAATGATCTGATGGAGCATGATTCCCATGCAGCATAGGATACGGCTGACCAGCGCAGGATGTCCGGATAGACCCCGCCTGATCAACCTTTTCCCGGAGACAAAGTGATAAACTTAACGTTATATTATGTCGCTAAAAACGCTTCTCCTAAACCCGCCTTCCTTTGAAAACTTCGACGGTGGCGCCAGTTCCCGCTGGCCCGCGACTCGTGAGATCGAGTCTTACTGGTATCCCGTTTGGCTGGCTTATCCGGCTGGGATGCTGGAAGGCTCCAGGCTGCTCGACGCACCGCCGCACCACGTAAGCGCGGAGGAGACCATCGAGATCGCCAAGGGGTACGAGTTTCTCGTCCTGTTTACCTCAACTGTGGGATGGTCCGGAGACCATGCTCTGGCGCGTGCCATCAAGAAGGCGAACCCGACGATCAAGATTTGTTTTGTCGGACCGCCGGTGACGACCGACCCCGACCGCGCGCTCAATGAGTGCGAAGTGCTCGACTTTATCTGCCGCCGCGAGTTTGATTTTTCGGTCGTGGAGTTTGCCAACGGCAAGCCGCTGAATGAAATTCTCGGCATTAGCTACAAGGATGCGAACGGGGTAATTCAGCACAACCCCGACCGTCCCCAGGTGGAAGACCTGGACGCGATGCCGTGGGCGACGAAAATTTATGCGCGCGACATGGATGTGACGCGGTACAACGTCCCGTTCCTGCTGCATCCGTATATCTCGCTGTACTCGACGCGCGGCTGCCCGGCGCAGTGTACGTTCTGCCTGTGGCCGCAGACGCTGAGCGGCCATGCATGGCGCAAGCGCTCCACCGATGACGTTGCCGCCGAGATGGCCTGGGCCAAGCAGAACTTCCCGCACGTGAAGGAGTTTTTCTTCGACGACGATACGTTCAACATCCAGAAGGGCAGAACCATCGAGCTTTGCGAGAAACTGAAGCCTCTGGGCATTACGTGGAGTTGTACGTCACGCGTAACCACTGATCGCGACACGCTGAAGGCCATGAAGGAAGCCGGTTGCCGGTTGCTCATCGTGGGCTTCGAGTCCGGCGATCCACAGATTCTGAAGAACATCAAGAAGGGTGCAACGGTTGAGCGCGCGCGGGAGTTCGTCAAAGACTGCCACGACCTCGGGCTGATCATCCATGCGGACTTTATTCTTGGCCTCCCCGGCGAGACCAAGGAGTCGATCCGCAACACGATCAACTTTGCCAAGACGCTCGACTGCGAGACGATCCAGGTATCCGTTGCCCATGCGTATCCCGGCACTGAGTTCTACGACTACGCCAAGCGCAATGACTTCATCACCAACGAAAAGATGGAGGACGGCGGCGGCCACCAGATGGCGCACATCGAGTATCCGGGTCTACCTACCGAGTACGTAATGGAGATGGTGCACAAATTCTACGACGAATATTACTTCCGTCCAAAGGCAGCGTTCCGCGTCGTGTGGAAGGCCGTCGTGAACCGCGATGTGCCGCGACTGTATGTCGAGGCCAAGGCATTCATGAAGCTGCGCTCGCAGCGGAATAAGGCGTCGCGGGCCAAGAAGGAAGCAAACGCACTCAAGGCCCACGAGAGTGCCAGCGTGAACGTCTAGTCTTTGTTGAAGATCGAGGGGCGGCTGGCGCACTCCGCTGGCCGCCTTTTTCTTTGTATTGAACAGCAGAAGGGATTTGCGTGAAACACGTTCTCAAGCCGTCGCAGTATGCGATTCTATTGGCCATCATGCTGACGGCGTCCGTTGGCGATTCGTTTCTGAAGCGCGGCATGGACCAGGTTGGCGCGGTCAACATACATCACCTCGGCCTGCTGTGGCACGCACTGTTCAATCCCTACGTCGATATCGGCATTGTGTTGCTGATCGGATTCTTTGCAACCTACACGACAGCGTTGAGCTGGGCGGATCTCACCTTCGTGATGCCAGCGACGGCCTTCGGCTACGTGGTGATTGCTCTGATGGGACGCTACTGGCTGCACGAGCACTTGTCGCTGTCGCGGTGGATGGGAATTCTGCTGATCGTGTGCGCGGTAGGATTTGTAGCCGGCGGCCCGTCGCGAACAGAGCATCCCGAACTGGACCAGATGGACGCAGGGGTGGGACGATGACGCTGTCGCCCATGGTACATGTGTGGTCTGCGATTTTGTTTGTGGCGGCGCTGGCCGTCATTGGCGAAGTGATGATCGCCTCGGGGATGCGGCAGCTTGGCGACCTGGATGATATCCGGGCACTGCATGGACTCGGTGGGGCGATTGGGGCCGTGCTCACGAATGCGCGGTTTGTGATCGGGGCATTGTGCATGGCGTTGAACTTCTTCTCGATGCTGTTCGCTCTGAGCATTGCGAATCTTTCGCTGGCAGGACCGGCAATTGCGGCGCTCACATATGTCGGCAATGCGATTGCAGCAAAGTTCTTTTTGCGCGAGAAGGTGGACCGGCGAAGGTGGCTGGCGACGATGTGTGTCGTGGCGGGCGTGATTTTGCTGGCGCGCTAACGGCTGAAGAATTTCATCAAGCCCGCGGGGGGAAGGTCTGGCGTCAGGAAGTTGGCAGCGTTGCCAGTAGCGCGGGCGATGGCTTCGGCTGCGAGGCGGCCGCTGCGGACGGCGCCTTCCATGGTGGAGGGCCAGCCAGAGAGCGTCCAGTCGCCCGCAAGGTAAAGATTGGCTCCGGGAGCGCTGGGCGTGGGGCGGAAGCGATCGAGCCCCGGGGTTACGGAGAAGGTGGCGCGCGCTTCTTTGAGAACTCCAGCTTTCACGAGTTTGGCCTCACGGACGATCGGAAAGAAGCGCACGAGTTCTGCTAAAGCAGACTTGAGGATTTCCTCGCGAGACTGATGGAGTTCCGGGTGGGAAGCGCTAATAACCAGTTCCAGGTATTGGCATTCCGTTGGCTGTGTATTGGTTTCCAATCGGCGGATGCGTGTCTTGTTGAACATCCACTGGATGCGCGTATCGAGCAGCGCCGCGTGATCGAGGTCGGTGATGGGGCGATCGAACCAGAGGTGGATAGTCGTGATAGGCGCGTGGGTGAAATGCGCGAGCGAGGGCAGAAGGCGCTGGCGTTGTAGCGACGACTCTGGCAGCGTTCCGAGAAGGCGTGCAGTCTGCTCGAAGGGCAGCGCAAGGAGCAGGCTTTGGGCGCGGCGCGTGGAACCGTCGGAGGCAGTGGCTTGCCACAGGCCATTGGAGAGGCACTCGATGCGGTCAATGCTAGTGCGCGGGTAGAGGCTAGCTCCTTGCTCTTCCGCGAGCCGTGCCACGGCCGAGTAGAACTCAGAAAGTGGCTGCGACGGAATGCCGAGGCGGCCACCCTCCGCGGACTTCATGAAGGACTCGTGGAAGACCTGGCCGGCGTAACGTGTGGAGCAGCGGTCGAAGGTGTCGTTGAGCGTGCCGACGATGATGGGCTCCCAGAAGTGTCGGATGGCGCGGTCAGTTTGGCGCGTGCGCTGGAGCCAGGCGGAGAACGGCTCGTCGTCGGAGGCCGGGTAGGCGCGGAGGAAGTCGAGCAGACCGAAGGCAATGCGCGATTTGTCGGCGAGCGAGAGCATGGGCGCGCGTAGAAAGCTGAGCGCGGAGTGACCGGGCGACGGGAGCGGACCGGGCCCGATATCGCTTCGACGCGTGGGTGTAGTTGGGGACGAAGGCTCGAGAAATGTGATGCTGTCATACCAGCGAATGTGTCGACTGGCACCGGAAAGATTGCAGAGATCAACGAGGTTGCTACAGCAGCCGAGCAGAACATGCTGCGAGTCGATGACTTCATCGAGCGCGGGATGCGGATAGGAATAGGCGCGGCCGCCAACGAAGGGTTTGCGCTCAAGCAGCGCGACCTTTGCTCCAGCACCAGACAGAGCAACGGCTGCTGCAAGCCCTGCGGCGCCCGCGCCAATAATCAAAGCATCGAGGACTCCGGTGGTACTCTGCTCGCTCATCCGATCAGCCTGGCCTTGAAAGATTGAAGGATGCCGATCGCCAGGATGCTCAGCTTGCGAGCGGTGGGAACGGAGACGCGCTCGCGGAAGATGGCGGCCTGATCCGCGGCGATGCGGTCAAGAAGGTCATGGTAGATGCGGACGAGAACGCGCATAGCCGGTCGAGCATCAGGATCGAGCAGCGGGATGAGTTGATCGGCGCTGCGGTACAGCATTTGGGCGTGGAGTTCGAGACCGCGGAGGAGAGCAAGTTCGTTGGGTTGAAGAGGGTCTCCGAACGCAAGAGCAAGAATGCGCTCAGGGGCTACGGCGTTGTCGCGGAGAAGGTCGGCCGGGAGATAAATGCGGCCACGGTCAGCATCTTCTTTCACGTCGCGGAGGATATTGGTGAGTTGGAAGGCGATGCCGGTGTCGATGGCGAACTGGTCAGCGCGGCGGTCGGTGTACCCAAAGATGCGGATGCAGACGAGGCCTACGACCGATGCTACGAGATAGCAATAGTGATGCAGCGCGGCTACGCTGTCGTAGATCTGGATACTGCGGGGAGGGCCGCTGCGGCTGGGGATTTCCAGCGTGTGAACGCCGTCGGGCTGAGGCTGGAGATCCAGAGTAGTACCAGCAACGAGTTGCTCAAGAAGATCGTCGGAGATAGCAAAGCGTTGCTGCGTATCGTTGAGTGCAAGGAAGATGGGATCTTCGCCAGGTGTGACGCGGGAGGCGCGCCAAGCAGCGGTCCAGATGGCCATGGCTTCACGGCGGGCTCCTAGCGAGAGGGATTCGTCGTCCGCGAGGTCATCGGCTTTGCGCATGAACGCGTAGACCGCGCACATGGCGTCGGACTTGTGCTGTGGCAGGACGCGAAAAGAGTAGTAGAAGTTTTTGGCTTCGCGTTTGGCGATCGCACGGCAGGCTGCGTACGCTGCGATGAGTTCGGGAGATTGTGTGACGCTCATGCGGGGCGGTCCTTGCCTGCAACTCGCGACGGCAGGAGGGATGCGGCGAGTTTTCCAGCAAGCGCTCCGCCGAGCAGCCGCAGCTTTGCAGCCTTCGTGACGACGGGGCGGGCACGGAGAGTGTCGTAGTCCTGCGCGGCAATAGCGTCGAGGATTGCATGGCCACCGTTGACGAATAGTTGCAGCGTAGAGGCCAGATCGCGGGAGACGAGAGTCGTGATGCGCTGGCCGCGGGTCAGGCGGTCGCGTGCATCGGCGACGAGGAATTGCATCATCGCGCGGACGTTAGCGTCGAAGCGGCAGTCGATGAGTTGTTCGTCTGAAACACCGAAACGCTGCATGGCGTCAGCGGGGATGTACCGGCGTCCGCGGGCGCGATCTTCGACCACATCCTGATAGAAGTTGGCGAGTTGGAGGCCGGTGCAGATGTCGTCGGAGAGATGCATGAGCTCTTCGGAGTGGTAGCCGCTGACGAGAAGGACAAGCCGACCGACAGGGTTGGCGGAGTAGCGCGAGTAGTGCTCGAGCGTTGCGAGCGATTCGTGATGGGTGTAGACCTGGTCTTGCTCGAAGGCGGAGATGAGGTCGTCAAAAGGCTGGACTGGTAGGCTGCACTCCGCGATGGTAGGCCGCAGGGCTACAAAGACGGGATGGCGCGAGAGGTCAGGATAAGTGAAGCACTGATGGAGCATGGCCCTCCATTCAGCGAGGAGACGCGTGGCTGTTACGGTATCTGATACTTCGTCGCCGAGATCGTCAGACGTGCGGCAGAAGGCGTAGACGCTGTGAAAGTGCGGGCGCAGGGCTGCCGGCAGGAAGAACGTTGCGACGTGGAAGTTCTCATAGTGCGTGGTCGCCAGAGTCTTGCACCAGGCCTGTGCTTCGGCGAGCGAGGGGCGCGTGGCAGGAGTGACGTAGAGCGCAGGAGCGCCGAGAAGGCCATCGTCCGCGGGAGATGCGGGCACGGGCATCGCTTTGGCGAGGGCGGTCATGCGGGCTCCTCGATGGCGGCGACGTGCTGCGGCTCGGCTTGCGAGGCTGCGGCGTTGGGAAAAATGGCCGTCTTGATCTCGGGGGCGACGCCGTCCGCGGGACGCGTGAGCATGCGGCGGAAGACGTTGGGCAGGTCTTCGATGGTGGCCGTACCAGTGAGGAAGTCCTGACAGTGAAAACGGCCAGAGGCGAGAATTTCGAAGGCTCGGCGCGCGGTTGCGGGCGTATGGTGAAAACTGGCCTTGAGGGTGAGGTCGGAGTAGTGGATCAGGTTGGTGTCGAGCGAGACGGAGGTTCCGCTGGGCGGGCCGCCAAAGAGATTGACGAGGCCACCCTTGCGCGCCATCTGCACGGCCCACTGCCAGGCTTCGGGCGTAGCAACTGCTTCGAAAACGATGTCTGCACCACGGCCCTCCGGAGTGAGCGCACGCGCGGCGGCGATCGGGTCGGGGACGTCCACGATGCGAAGAACCTGCTCGGCGCCGAAGTGTTGTGCAGTGGCAACCTGATCCTTCCGTTTGACGACGGCAATAACGTGCAGCCCCATGAGCGAGGCCGCGTGGATGAACAGCAGGCCGATCGGGCCGGCACCGAGAACGATGGCGGTTTGCCCGGCGTGAGCGTTTGACTCTTCCAGGCCGCGCAGCACGCAGGCCAGTGGCTCGGTGAGCGCAGCATGTTCGAAGGGCATCGCATCGGGAATGCGGAGGGTATTTTTTTCGACAATGCGCGCGGGGATGCGGATGTACTCAGCGTAGGCTCCGTTGTTGAAGAGGAGGTCGTCGCAGAGGTTCTGCTGGTTGTTGCGGCAAAAAAAGCAGACGTCGCAGGGCGCAGAGTTAAGTGGAAGGACGCGGTCGCCAATCGCGAAGCTCGTCACGCCTTCGCCGATCTGTACGACCGTTCCAGCTAACTCGTGGCCGAAGAGACGGTCGAGGGTGAGCATCTTCGCGTGATAGCCGCGGCGGTAGACCTTGAGATCAGTGCCGCAGGTGAGGGCAGCGCCGACGCGCAGTACCAACTCGCCGTGGCCAGCAACTGGGATAGGGACGTCCTCGACGCGCAGGTCCTCCTTGCCACGAAGAACAGCGGCTCTCATCGTCCGGCCAACGGTCTGGTTTGCGGCAGGGGCCATCTCTTTATTTTCTCATCCCAGAGGCCTCCTGAACGACTTTCCTGAACATGCGACCGGTAGCAGCCCATGCTGCATCTGATACCCTGAGCCAAGCGCGAACCCATGAGATTTGTCTCTCCAGAAGCCTACGCTAAGACCATTGTCGCCTCGGTGCAAGAGTATTCGCTCCTCTGCGCGAAGGCGATCGGCGACATCTTTTCGCGGCCACGGTATATGGACGACATCTACACCCAGATGGACTCGATCGGCGTCGGTTCCCTGCCGATAGTTGTGCTGACGGGCTTCTTTACCGGCTGCGTGCTCGCACTGCAGGCAGCGGTTTCGCTCAAAGAGTTTGGCGCGGTAAATATGACCGGCGAACTCGTCACTCTTTCCATGGTCAAGGAGTTGGGGCCAGTGCTAACGGGGCTGATGGTGTCAGGGCGCAATGCCTCCGGGATGGCCAGCGAACTGGGGTCAATGAAGGTCTCCGAGCAGATTGACGCGATGCGGGCGCTGGGCACCGATCCGGTTCGCAAGCTGGTCACTCCGAGGCTGGTCGCAACCGTCTTCATGCTGTTTTTCCTCACCATTATCTCGGACGCATGCGGCATCGCCGGCGGAGCGTTTGTGTCTGTCACCATGCTGAAGCTGAACGCAGGAACCTTCTTCCACACGGGCTACATGTCGCTGGTGCACGGCGACGTCGTGGAGGGCCTCGTGAAGCCGCTGTTCTCAGGTTTCATCATCGCCACAATCGGTTGCTACTACGGGTTGAGAACGACGGGCGGAACACGCGGTGTAGGCCGATCCACAACCCAGGCCGTAGTCGCCTCTTCGGTCATCATCATTCTGGTAGATTTTCTCGTCACGCAATTGATGATCGGGATATTCGGAAGGTAGGCGATGACGGAGACGGTCGTGAGTGCGCAGATGTCCGAGTTTCTTGCCAGCGGCCGCCCCATGCTCGAGTTCGAGAACGTCTCCATCGGCTTTGAGGGCCACGCGGTGCTGAGCGACTTGAGCTTCTCGGTGGCCCATGGCGAGACGCGCATTCTGTTGGGACCAGCGGGCGGCGGGAAGAGCGTGCTCATGAAGCTCGCAAACGGGCTCATCGAGCCCGACAGCGGCGAAATTCGCGTCTTTGGACGATCGCTGCGCGAGATGAAGGAGCGCGATATGTTTGAGATGCGCGCCCATATCGGGATGGTATTTCAGGAAAGCGCGCTATTTGATTCGCTCAACGTCGAAGACAATGTGGCGTATCGCCTCGAGGAGGAACATGTCGATCCCCAGGAGATTCATGCACGCGTTCTCGAAGCGCTAAGTTTTGTGGAACTCGACAAGGTGATCGACAAATATCCGTCGGAGTTGAGCGGCGGCATGCGGAGGCGCGTATCCATTGCGCGCGCGATCATTGGTCGACCGGACCTCATCCTTTACGATTCCCCAACCGGCGGCCTGGACCCCATTACGTCGATGACCATCATCGAACTTGTGCTCAAGCAGCGCGATGTATCCCACACAACATGCCTGCTGATTACCCATCGACTACAGGACGCGTTCACGTTGGCGACTCACCGCTACAACATGCAGGAACACCGCATGGAACGCATCCCGAACAATGGCATCGACTCCAGCACCCGGTTTCTGGTGCTCAACGAGGGAAGGATTGTCTTTGACGGAACCACGCTGGAGTTGACGCACACCGAGGACCCCTGGCTCAAGGAGTACATCGAGTAAGCATCGGAGAATCCCGTCCTGCGTCGATCAGGCTCCGACCGCGATCGTGCGATGAAAGAGATCCAGCGCCAGGCCAAACATCGAGCGGGCGAGATCGGGATCGTAGCGCACTCCTTCATCGCGCAAAAACGCGTGGGCGCCATTGACTTCGTGCCAGTTGAGCCGCGTTCCAACCTCGTTCAGCCGCTCGAGGACCTTCATGCGTCCTTCGGTCGGAATGTGCGGATCCTGGCGGCCCCAGACCATGAGAACTTCGCCCTTGATCTCGCCGGCCCGCGCCATGGAGTTGTCCTTCATTCCCTCGCCGAGTCCGCCCTTATGGATGTCCGTCGCATAGAAGCACACCGTACCGAGGACCTCCGGATTCATCGCAGCACGGAAGGCAAGATGCCCGCCCATGCAGATTCCCATCACGCCCAGCCGACCATTGCAATCGCTTCGTCCAGCAAGGTGCTCGAGGGCTGCTCGCGCGTCGTCATCATAAGCCTGCACGGGCTTGGTCGTCTTCAGTGCGTTGCCCCGGTCAGATCCTGCTTGATCGTACTTGAGGACCGTTCCAGCAGGCTCGTACTCGTGATACACCTCGGGCACAGCGACAACATAGCCGTGGCCAGCTAACTGGAGGGCGGTGCGATGGATCGGCGCCGTCACCTGAAATATCTCAGAGAAGAGCAGAATCCCCGGGTAGCGGCCGGGCGCGGCCGGGCGCACGATGTGGGTACGCATCGGGCCAGTGGGTGTTGACAGGTCGACATACTCAGTATCGATAACAATCATGCGTTCCCCAGGGAAGAGTTTCGTTCAACCGCTCAAGTTTACACGCTCGAAGTGATGGGCAAGACTCGACCAACCCTGAGCACCCATAAAGGCCTCCAATCACTGACGGGTCAGGAGGAATCCAATGGCAGACGACAAAACCTACACCCCCGCGCAAGTGGCAATCGCCGCCCGCGAATTGCGCGAGGCCGCCGGTGCCGAAGAGAAACGTTTTACCGCAGCACAGGTCATTGCCATGCTCAGCGACGAGATTCGCATGCTGCGCGAGCGCGGTTTCACCGACGAGCGCATTGCCGACTTGTTCACTGGCTTCGACATTGACGCGACAACAGCGCAGATTGCGCATCATGCGCCACCTGCGCTGTAATTCAGCGCATTCGCTGCATCTCGTCCGTTCCCTGCCAGCAGCCTCAGGCAAAAAAGTCGATCGCCAGCGCCTCACTCAGCTCCGTTGAGGACGGCTGTTCCTCGACTTCATCGGCGGAATCTTTGCGCTGCTCCTCCAACTCCCCATCCTCCGAATCCTCCGAGCCCCTGGCCGTCTGCTCTCCGCTGGGCGAATAGGTTTCGTCCGTGCCTGCTGTCGGGCTCTCGATCCGCGCGACCGGCACCAGCGGTTCGAGCAGTGGCTCGTCGGACTGGGTGATGGTCAGCGGAGAGATGTTGACGATAGGAACCGTGCCCATGTTCGCTCGCTTCCGGTGGAAGGCCCTTCCACCTATCTCTATCGGCAGAATGGGGCGGAACTTCTAGTAGAGGAGTCTTCCACGAGAGCTCCGATGGAGGCAGGAAGGTTCCTGCCTGGCTGGCGAAGTTACGCAAAGCAGGATTGGCAGGAATCTATCGCTTTGAATTCGGCATGGTAGAAGTGGTCGCTTTTGACGCATCTCCGCCTGCATCGGGGAGCGTGTAGATCACCTCGCCCGCACGCGTGTAGTGCAACTCTTCGCGAGCTTCATGCTCGATCGCGTCTGGATCACTCTGCAAGCGATCGATATGCTCATTCAGTCGCTCGTTCTCTTTCTGCAACTGCTGCATCTGCTGCTGCAGATCGCGAGCCTCTGCACGCTTGTGCACATAGGCCGTCAGGCCGTTGTGTCCGAAGATGACGCCATAGAACATCACCAACGCGAGCGCTCCCGTGGCCATGGTCGCAGCGCGGCGCCTCCACAGATAGACGCTGTCCTTCGCAGCTCCGGCCAGTGCCGGCAGCTTCGCGGTCAGCTTCAGTGGGTAGTGCACGGTTCCCAACGCTGGGGCCTCACTGGTTCATCTCCTGCAACGCAGGGCTGTGTAGAAGTATCGCGCATTCCAGCATGGTCATGGGCCGATATCCGCTAAAGGGAACCAGACTCGTCGACACCCGGTCCCGTGGACGGTATTCCTGCTGCCTGCATTTCGTTTCGCACCGCCAGCTTTGGTATCCTTGAAGGGCCCGATGCGCGTCCTCTTTTTCATCTCGATACTGGCCCTGATTGCGCTCCTCTGGGCCTCCGTCGCGATTGCGCGGCATGTGCAACAGGCCCGGCGGTGCCGTGATCGTGAGTCGCCGACCGAACCAGCCGCAGAATTGAAGGGCAGACCTTAGATCGACGCAGGACCCAAAGATACATCGAAGCACGCAATTCGAACGCTGGAAGATCCTCAACACCGAGAGACCACTATGCAAACCGCCACACTCCACTCCTCCCGCACTCAGAGCCTCGCAGCCTTTGCTGCAACGATTCCCGGCAGGATCCTGATTGGCCTCGCCGCCACCGCGGTTGTCGCAGCAGCAGCGCACGTTGCGATTCCCCTGCCCTTCACACCCGTCCCTCTCACCCTGCAGCCGCTCGCTGTGTTGGGAGTAGGTCTGGCGCTGGGTCCCGTCGGAGGCTTCCTGACCATGATGGCCTACCTCGCCGAAGGGGCGATCGGCCTTCCGGTCTTCAGTCCGACGGGCCTTGGCGGGCTTACGCAGTTGTTTGGTCCCACCGGCGGCTTCCTCCTGGCCTATCCGCTGGTGGCAGCCATCGTTGGCGGCCTAACGCGAGGACTCGCCGCACGGACGCCTCGATTTCTCGCCGCGTTTGTGGCTGGAAATCTGGCCATGGCCGTACTGATCATCTCGGGAGCCTCGTGGTTGATGTATCTCGGCCATCTCTCCCTGCACGCTACATGGATTGCCGCCGTAGCTCCGTTTCTGCCAGGAGAATTCGTCAAGTGTGTGGTAGCTGCGGGCGTTTATAGCACCCTGGCTCGCGCTCCACGCATCTAATCAGGGTCATCTTAGGATGACTGAACAGGAGTGCCGCTCCAACGTACTCCTCCCAACAAGCAAAGCTCCAAAGGAACACATGACGACTGCAGCATCAGAAGTTCGCGAGATCAAGATTGCCCACAGCCCCGACTCAGACGACGCCTTTATGTTCTATGGCCTCGCCACCAACAAAGTGCGCGTGCCGGGCTATAAGTTTACCCACACCCTCACCGACATCGAGGCGTTGAACCACCGCGCCATGACCGATCAGTACTACGACGTGACGGCGATCAGCTTCCATGCATACCCCTATGTCCAGGACAACTACACGCTGATGGCGTGCGGCGGTTCGGTCGGCGACAGCTACGGCCCCATGATCGTCGCAGCGAAGAACTACACCCTCGACGAGGTCAAGAAGCTCCGCATCGCCGTCCCGGGAACGCTCACCACCGCCTATCTCACCCTGAAGCTGTTCGCGCCGGACGTAGAGACGGTCACCGTGGACTTCGACAAGATTATTCCCGCCGTAGTCTCGGGTGAGTTCGACGCCGGCCTGATCATCCATGAGGGTCAACTCACCTATGGCCGCGACGGCCTTACCAAGATCCTCGACCTCGGCGTCTGGTGGAACGAGCAGACGGGCCTTCCCCTCCCTCTCGGCGGCAACGCGATTCGCCGCTCGCTGGGCCATGACGTGCAGATGGTTACCACCAATGCCCTGCGCGAAAGCATCCAGCACGCGCTCGATCACCGAGAGGCGGCGCTCGAGTATGCGATGCAGTTTGCGCGCGATCTCGACCCCTCGCTGGCCAACCGCTTCGTGGGCATGTACGTCAACGAGCGCACCCTGAACTATGGCGACGACGGCCGGGTGGCCATCCGCAAGCTGCTGGACATGGGCTACGAACGCGGCATCATTCCCCACAAGGCCAACGTTGACTTCGTTGGCTAACCTGGTATCGGCCGCCCCTCGCAGCCGATGATTTCCTCACGATCCGGTGCTGCGCTCAAGGGCCGGATCGTGATATTCTTTTCAAGTGCGGTGAGGTTCCCCGCGCATCCCTTGGCGATCTACCTGTAGTTCGCTCTTTGCCCCACGGCAAAGTTCAAGGTCTGGACGCGTAGCTCAGCTGGTAGAGCATTCGACTCTTAATCGACTGGTCGTAGGTTCGATCCCTACCGCGTCCACCATTTTCCCTCACTCATTCGAAACAACATAGCAACATAGCCTGCCTCACGCAGGGACACCCTCATTGCATGGCTACTCAAACACGGGCGTCAGTAGCTTTACCAACTGCTCCGGCTCCACCAGAAACGCATCGTGCCCATGCACCGACGCCATCTCCCTGTAATCGCATCGAGCCCCTGCTGCCTTGATAATCGCCGCCAGCGAACGCACATCCTCGGGCGGAAACAGCCAGTCCGTCGAAATCCCAACCAGCGTCAGATGCGCCGTAATCCGGCTATAGGCCTCGTACGGCGACACATGCGCACGAATCGGATCGAAGATATCCATCGTTCGCGTCAACGAAATATAGGAGTTAGGATCGAACCGGCTAATGAACCGCTCTCCCTGGTAATCCAGATATCCGGCAATATCAAACCGCCCGTTCTGGCCTGCCGAAGTCGAAATCCACGGATTCTCATTCCCTCCCCGATTCGGCTTGCGATTAAACCGCTGCTCGAATAATGGCACGGATTTATAACTGATAATCCCCAGCGATCGGGCCAGCGCCAGTCCTCCCTTCGGCGGCTGATCCGGCTCATAGTACCCGCCCTTCCATGCTGGATCCAGCATGATCGCCTGGCGCTGCAAGTGATTAAGTCCCAGTCCCATAGCGCCCAGCGGAGCCACGCCGATGCTGATCGCCCGCGCCACCCGTTCCGGGAACTGAATCGCCCACTCCAGCACCTGCATCCCGCCAATCGACGCGCCAATCGCCAGCTTCAGCTTCTCAATCCCCAGCGAGTCAATCAGCTTCACCTGCGCACGCACGATATCGCGTATGTTGATCAACGGAAACGTCGGCCCATACAACTTCCCCGTCTCCGGATCGACCGTCGATGGCCCGGTCGATCCATAGCACGACCCGAAGATATTGATCCCGATGACGCAATCTCGCTCTAAATTCAGCAATCCGCCCGGTAAAAACAGTTGCGGCCACCATTCGGCGACCTCCGCCGAACCCGACAGCGCATGACATACCAGCACAGCATTATCCTTCGCCGCATTCAATCGTCCGTAGACGGCGTAATGCAGCGTAGGCTTCACCAACACCTCACCACTTTCCAGAGGGAGGACTTCGTTCAACACGAAGTCCCCCTCGTACGTCGGCTTTAGTGTTGCAGTTGCAAGGGTCGGACTACTGATCATTTCGCTCCGTTCGCGGCAAAAATTGCTTGATCCAGATCAGCAAGAATATCGCGAATGTCCTCGATTCCGATAGAGAGCCGCACCAGTTCCGGAGTAACCCCCGTCGCCGCCTGCTCCTCCACCGTCAGTTGCGCATGCGTGGTCGACGCCGGATGAATCACCAGCGACTTCGAATCGCCAATATTCGCCACATGCGAGAACAGCTTCAACGAATCAATCAGCTTCTTACCCGCCTCATATCCGCTCCCGTCGGCCCTGCCTTTAATCCCGAAGGTGATCAAAGCCCCCGCACCGTTCGGCAGGTATTTTTGTGCCCGCTCGTAGGTCTTACTGGACTTCAGCCCCGGATAATTCACCCACTCCACCCCCGAATGGGCTTCCAGGTGCTTCGCCACCGCAAGCCCATTCTGCGAATGCCGCTCCATCCGCAGATGCAGCGTCTCCGCTCCCTGCAGCAGCAGGAAAGCACTGAACGGCGACAGCGCCGCGCCCGTATCGCGCAGCCCCTGCACCCGTGCCTTCAAAATAAACGCCAGCGACCCAAACGCCCCCACATAGGAGAGCCCGTGATACGACGGATCCGGCTCCACAAAATCCGCGAAACGCCCCGAGGCCTTCCAGTCGAACTTGCCCGCATCTACAATAATGCCGCCCAGCGTCGTTCCATGCCCGCCAATAAACTTGGTTGCAGAGTTGATCACAATATCCGCGCCCCACTCAATCGGCCGCACCAGAATCGGCGATGCCGACGTATTGTCGATGATCAGCGGCAGCCCGTGCTCATGCGCAATCGCAGCCAGCTTCTCAATGTCCACCACATCCAGCTTCGGGTTGCCGAGCGTCTCCGTGTAAATCGCCTTCGTCTTCGCGTTGATAGCCGCGCGCAGCCCATCGAAGTCATCCGCATCCACAAACCGCACCGTAATTCCCTGCCTCGGCAGCGTGTAGTGGAACAGATTGTAGGTGCCGCCATACAGCGACGTCGTCGAAACGATCTCATCGCCTGCGCTGGCCAGCGTCTGGATCACGAGCGTCTCGGCTGCCTGCCCGGAAGCCGTTGCCAGCGCCGCCACTCCGCCTTCCAGCGCCGCAATCCGCTTCTCGAACACATCGGTCGTCGGATTCATCAGCCGCGTGTAGATATTCCCAAACTCCTGCAGCCCAAACAGCCGCGCCGCATGGTCCGAATCGTTGAACAGATAGGACGTCGTCTGATAGATCGGCACTGCTCGCGAGTTGGTCGTTCCATCCACACCCTGTCCTGCGTGAATGGCAAGCGTTGCAAGTTGCTGCTTCGGTGTTGCGGTTTCCTCTGACATGCACTACTCCTTTATCGGTTCAATGAATTGGATGAAGCAATGAATCTACTGCAACAAAAAAGCCCACCATCCTCTTGAGGACCGTGAGCCGTTTGGAATCTGATCTCGTCTGCGTCTAGCGCATCAGACAGTCCCCACTCGCACCCACAGGCAGCGACGCATGGGCATACACATGGCCATGGACGTGACGGTGGTCGAGGACAAAATCATATCTTTCAGTATGCTCCGCAAAGCCATCCAAATGCAAGCGAAGACGCACTCAGCGAAAATTCACCCTATTCAATAACAGCAAGCTTCGCCTCATGAGTCCGGCGCACTACCAACTGTGCATCGTGCCATCCTTCAGCCGGCACACCGGGAGATATGCACGCTTATATGGAAACGTTGCAGCCAGTTTCTCGTTGATATCGACACCGTGCCCTGGCGTATCGCCCGGGTACATCATCCCGTCAGCAAAGGTATACGCATGCGGAAACACCTCATCCGTAAGCGCCGTATGCGGCATGTGTTCCTGGATACCGAAGTTGGGAATACTGAGATCGAAGTGCAGCGCCGCACCCATGCACACCGGCGACAGATCCGTTGCTCCGTGACTTCCCGTCTTAACGCCATACAGATCGGCGAAGCTTGCAATGCGCCGCATATGCGTGATGCCGCCAGCATGGACAACCGTAGCGCGGATGTAATCGATCAACTGCTCGCTGATCAGGCGCTGGCAGTCGAAGATAGAGTTGAACACTTCTCCCACAGCCAGCGGCGCCGTCGTATGCTGACGAATCAGCCGGAACGACTCCTGATGTTCCGCGGGCGTAAGGTCCTCCAGCCAGAACGGCTGAAATTCTTCAAGACTCTTCCCCAGCGAGGCCGCCTCGATCGGCGTCATGCGATGATGCCCATCATGAAGCACCGCAAGGTCGAAACCGAACTTCGAACGCACAGCATCCATCAGCTTCGGCATAAAGCGAAGGTACTTCGCCGTATCCCACGTCTCTTCCCGTGGCAGGTCGCCATCCGCCGGCTCATACGGCTTCTCTCCGTGCGGAACGCCATACGCGTCGGCAACGCCCGGCACCGCCGCCTGCACACGAATCGCTTGATAGCCAAGCTCCCGATGCTTCGCCACCGACTCCAGCAGATCGCTGATCTCGTGTCCATTGGCATGCGCATAGACCGTGACGCCCTCGCGGCAACGCCCCCCCAGCAACTGGTACAGCGGCATCCCCGCGCGCTTGGCCTTGATGTCCCACAGCGCCACATCCACTGCTGCAATCGCACTCATCGTCACCGGTCCGCGCCGCCAATACGCACCGCGATACAGGTACTGCCACGTATCCTCAATACGATCAGCATCGCGACCCATCAGGCACGGGATCACGTGCTCCTGCAAATACGCAGCGACCGCAAGCTCGCGACCATTCAGCGTTCCGTCCCCAATACCATACACTCCATCCGAGGTCGTGATCTTGAGTGTGACGAAGTTTCGCCCCGGGCAGGTGACGATGACCTTGGCATCAATAATTCTTGTATTCATGGGTGGCATCCTCAACGCGTTGCATTTTTCTTGGTGGTTGATCGAACTGCGCTGGGCACAATCTCCACATAATCAAGCGGCGCAGGCTCCGGTCCATCTGGCCAGCCCGTTACGCGGATACGATCGCCTCGGTGGATGGCCACGCGATTCAACACGCGTCGCGTTGAAGTGCTGCCGTTGAGCGTGCCGCCCGGCAACGTGTCATCAGCAATCCAGTGCTCAACCTCGTTGCCCGCAACCGACAGCGCAAACCGCGAGTGCCCATGCAGCAGATCGAAATACTGCACGGTGACATCGTACCAGCCATCCGGCTTATCCCATGTCATCTCAACCCAGCACTCGGGCACCTCGCAGATCACGGCCTTCCCGCCCGAAGCCGTCTCCCACGGTGTCACATCCACCGCCTTGTACCCGTTGCGCTGCATGGACTCCGCCTCAACACGTCCATCATAGTGCCCCACACGTCCCCGCGCGTCCGGCACTCCCGACTCTTTCGCGAACCAGGACGTAATGGCATCGCGCCAAACAACAGCAGCCCCTGCCTGATACTTCAGCCGTCTGAGCACCTCCGCATACGTCGCATCCGGAACCTTCCCCTGGATCTGCTCCCACGCTGGGACCTGCGCCGCTGCAGCCTGCGCTCCCCAGTAGTGCGTATCGTAGATATGCTGTATCACCGTCTCGCCTGAATGCAGACGATACGTATAGGGCACATGATGCATGAACAGCAGCAGATCGTCCGGGCACATCGCGAGCGACTCATACTTCGCAGCGAGCAACGCAGGATACTGGCCAATATAACCAGTGCCCGTTGCGACCGTACGATCCATCCCGACGCCATCATGGTCAGCACGAATCCACTGTCCCCATCCATTGCGCTCGGCGGACTCGATCCCCGGGCCAAAGTGAGACCCGAGAATATCCGTAAGCGTCCCCACGCCAAGCGATCCCGTATAACTCTCGTAGATGTGCCAGGAGTTGAGCTCCAACTGATTAATCGTTCCACGCACCTCAGAGTCGTTGCCGAAGCTAAGCCGCGTCCACTCATCGCTGATCGCCGCTGCGCTCAGGTTTGGATCCCACGCCAGCCGTCCATAGCCGTACAGATTCGCCATCGCCAGCGGACTGCCAAGCCATCCATCGGTGCCTACGCCTGAAACTCCGACGAAGCCGCCCATCGTATGGTGCTCGTTCGCCACCGTCTTCCCGCTAACGATCAGCTTCACAGGCAATGCCGCCATCGTTGACGATGCGCGCATGTCCGTATCAAGCGCTTCCTTCCACATCGGCACCAGGTACACCAGGTGTCGTTGCTGCCCCGTGTACTCCTGCGTCACCTGCAACTCGATCGCCTCGTTGGTATGAGGCAGTCCAGCAAAGAGCGGGCTCACCGGTTCACGCACCTGGAAGTCGATCGGACCATGCTTGATCTGCACGATGACGTTGTCGTCGAACTTGCCATCCAGAGGATGAAAGATGTCATAGCCAGCGCGAGCCCGGTCCGCCTTCATGTCGTGCCAGTCGAGATGATTGTTGTAAACGAACGCCCGATACAGCACCACACCGCCATGCGCCCTCAATGCACGCGCCACAACATTCGCCGCATCCGACTGGCTGCGACCATACTGCGAAGGCCCGACTCTACCTTCCGAGTCCGCCTTGATGACAACCCCGCCGAAGTCGGGAATCGCGGCGTAGATCTCGTTCACCTTCGCCTTCCACCACGTCGCAACCTCCGGATCCAGCGGGTCAAACGTCTTCAAGCCACCGATAACTTTCGGACTGCTCATATCAACCGAAAGCGAAAGCCGCACTCCATACGGGCGAAACACATCCGCAATCCGCGCGATGTCCTTGATGTTCTCCGGCCTGAGTAAATCGATAGCAGCATTAACATTGTTGATAGTGCATCCATCGATGCCCACCGAACTCAACAGCCGCGCATACGCCGCAGCGCGAGAAAGGTCCGCACGCACCTTCCCGCCTTCAAAGAAAATGGACGGCCCTGCATACCCCCGCTCAATCGTGCCATCAGGGTTATCCCATTCGTTCGTCCAGCGCACCGCCGCCCACGGAGCAGAAGACTCATCCAACGCCGCGAGGGAATGCTCCGAGCCGATCAACCTCAGTAGCGCAAACGCTCCGTAAAGAACTCCGCGATCATCGCCCCCCTCGACCACCAGAATTCCGCCATCACGATAGAGCCTGTAGGCATCAGGCGCGAGCGGTTGCTCATGCTTCGAGCGCGGGTTCCACAAAACCATCTCAGCCTGTGTTCCGACCACGACGCCCTCTTTGAACTCACCGTCACTACGGCCTACAACCCGCGGCTCATGCCGCAACATGCCTCGCCATCCCAGCGCGAGTTCTCGCGCCGCGGAGTCCTCTAGCACGTCATGGCCAAGCTCCATAATCGTATCTGGAATGCCGCCGGGAAATACCGCCGCAGCATGCACGGGCCCATAGACCAGCCATGCCGGAGCCCCTGCACCCAGCGGCGTCTGTGCTACGCCATCGCTCGCCGCGGCCAGCAACAGCATTGCAGCAGCAAGAGTCGTAAGTCGCACCACACTTCCTCTTCTCAAGCTCACTTTGGCAACCCTTTGCTTCCGTGAATCGTGAACGATGCATCCACTGAGATGCCTTCGGTCGGCTGAGTTCCACCAAGATGCAGTGCGTAATCTCCCGCTCGCACCGCCCGCGTTCCATCCGCATTCACCGTACTCAAATCCCGCTCGTCCAACGTAAACTTCACATGTTGTCTCGCCCCCGGTGCTAAGGTTGTACGCTCAAATCCAACCAGTCGCAGCTTCGGCGACGTCGCTGTCGCAGGCGGTGTGAGATACAGCTCATTCACAACATCCCCGGCACGCGAGCTCGTGTTCTCCACATCGGCTTCCACCATCAGCGGTTCTCCGGCCTGCAACGAGGCCGTGGAGAGCTTCATGTTTGACCACTTGAATGTCGAGTAGCTCAGACCATACCCAAAGCCCCACAGCGGCTTTCCGCGATAGTAGCGATACGTGCGGCCGCTCATTGAGTAATCATCGAACGGTGGAAGGTCGGATGTGCTCGCATAAAAAGTAAGGGGCAAACGTCCAGCAGGATTCACCGCCCCCGTGAGCACATCCCCAATCGCAGTTCCACCCTCTTCGCCGGGATACCACGCCTCGACAATAGCATTCGCATGCTGCTTCGCCCAGTCCACAGCCAACGCACTTCCGTTCATCAACACCACAACCAGCGGCTTACCGGTAGCAGCAACGGCCTCCAGCATCTTCTCCTGCACCATCGGCAATTCAATACTCGTGCGGTCGCCGCCATCAAAGCCTTTGACGTGAACCGGCATCTCCTCACCCTCTAACTCAGGCGAGAGTCCTACATAGGCCACCACGACGTCGGCTTGCCTGGCCACCGCCACGGCGGCTTCGCGCTCAGCGTCGATCGCCGGCATCCAGTTGAGCGTAATGCCAGCTCCAAACAGTCTCGCCTTGTGCGTGTACTCGATACGAATCACATGTGGCCTCGTATCCGCAAAATGCAGGGTAAACGGCTTCATGTCACTTGAACGGTATTCACTCGCAGGCACTGGTTCATCAGCCAGCGCCTTATCGTCGAAGAACAACTTCACGCTTTCCGCATCGCCGCAAGGATAACAATGCGCCAGCGTGAAGTTGAACGTATAGTCTCCCGCCACCGGAACCTGCATCGTGCCGGTCCAGCGCACACCAAAGTGCGACGCGCTGATGCTCTTGTACGGCGATGCAGCATTCCAATCAAACTGCACTTGCTCGTCGATGCGCGTCATCGCAGGTGTGCCTGTAAAGTTCACGTTGTCGAAGTACTCGCCCTTCAGTCCGAACCGCGCATCTCCCACTGCCGGGCGCAGCAGCGTCCGCGGAACAGGAACCGGCAACTCGCTCACATACGGAGCACCCTGCGCATACTTCACATGCTCGGCCCCAAAGATTTTCTCCATCCCGCCCAGCGGAAGCACAGGTTCAGACGGCACCCCGTTATAGTTCCCTTCGATGGCAGCCAGACTGGCAGCATTCGGCCCCACCACAGCCACAGTCTCCGTCTTCTTCAACGGCAGCAGGCCATCATTTTTCAGCAGCACAATCGACTGATCCGCAGCATCCAGCGCCAGCCGGCGATGCGCAGGCGAGTCATCTTCGGAGAATGGAATCTGCGCATACTTCACCTTGGCAGGATCATCAAACAGCCCCAGTTCAAAGCGCGCCGTAAACAGTCGTTCGACAGATCGGTCAATCTCTTTCTCTGTGATCAGCCCATCATGCACCGCCTTGACCAGCACAGCATATTCCTTGCCACAACTAGTATCGGTTCCCGCACGCACGCTGGCGACTGCCGCATGTTCCAAATCCACCGAGTAGTGATGACCGACATAGACGTCAGTAATGGCCGCGCAATCCGAAGTGACATAGCCATGGAAGCCCCAGTCCTTGCGCAGGATCGTCTCCAGCAGCATCGTATTCGCGCACGCCGGTTCGCCGTCAATCGAGTTATACGCGCACATCACGCTGCCCGCCTTCGCCTCGGTCACTGTCGCGCGAAATGCAGGAAGATACGTATCCTCGAGGTCGTACGCGGACGGAACAACATTCGCCGTGTGCCGCGTCGTCTCCGGTCCGGAATGCACCACGTAATGCTTTGGCGTTGCGATCACTTTGTAATACGTAGGATCGTCGCCCTGCAACCCCTCGACAAACGCAACGCCGAGACGGCCCGTCAGGAAAGGATCTTCGCCATAGGTCTCCTGCCCGCGTCCCCACCGCGGGTCACGAAAGATGTTCACATTCGGCGACCACACATCGAGCCCGTAATAAATACTATGAATCCCCTGACGCAACGCCTCGCCATTCTTGGCGCGCGCCTCCGTGCTGATCGTCGCAGCCACATCATTCATCAACGGTGCGTTCCACGTCGCCGCCAGGCCAATCGCCTGGGGAAACACCGTCGCATAGCCCGAACGCGCGACCCCATGCAGTGCCTCACTCCACCAGTCATAGGCGGGCACATTCAGCCGCGGAATCGCGGCCGCGTCGTTCTCCATCTGCGACACTTTCTCCTCCAGTGTCATCCTGCCGACGAGTTCCGAAACACGCTTCACCGTCTCCGGCGCAGGCACGTGCGCAGGAACCTGGGCCACCAGCGTGGCACTCAGGAGCCATGCCCCACACAGGCTGAACAGCCAACGAGGAATGAACAGGCGTTGATCAACAGATGCGGCGGTCGTAGAAAGTATCATCATGCTGCTTTCAGTTGCTCATACTTCGCAACAGTACTTGTTGAGGATGCGGTGTCCACAGCCGCGCGAGGCATACAAAACACCTTGCATCATCAAACGGCGGGACTCCGGGTTGCACATTCGACCCATCTGGCGCTGCAAATGGATCCGTC
Source organism: Acidobacteriota bacterium (assembly GCA_021778845.1). Lineage (GTDB taxonomy): Bacteria > Acidobacteriota > Terriglobia > Terriglobales > Acidobacteriaceae > Granulicella. Next base: position 76,720 of record JAJYBU010000010.1, on the reverse strand, counting down.
CATCGTCTTCTTCCCGTGATCCGGACATTGGCTGCCGGTCGTGCTCTCTACGCAAAAGCAACGCTTCACCCGCGCGACAGGCTACGGATTAACGTCGGAACGCGATGACGTTATTAGATTGGATCAAGGGTTGTCAAGTTTTTCTTAAAGCGTTTTACATAATAGATTCTATGCAAAAGCGCAATTGAATTCCAACCCGCGAATCGTCTGCATCTCGCCTGCTCGCAGCAGTCGCCGGACTCCGTCGCGCTGCCCGCGCAATGCCAGAGCCTGCCTGAATCAAGGAGGACTTTCGTCTTATAGTGGGTCGCTTGTCGCCGCCCGCGAATTATCTCGCCAGCGCAGCCAGGCTCTCTTCGCGGTCCGCATCAATCGCCAGAAATACATCCGTCTTGGTCATCTGAAACAGGGACTGGACCCTGGGCGCAACTCCGCACAGGCGAAGCTCGCCATGCTTCTCCCCAAGCGTGCCATAGACATACACCAGCATCCCCAGTCCGGCGCTATCCACATACTCCACACCCGTCAGGTCAATCACCATCCGGGTGATCCCTTCCTCAATGGCCGCATGGATCTGCGCATCCGCAATCTTCAGGGACGTGCCCAGGGTCATCCCGCCCGACAACGTAACAACGGCAGTTCCCTCGGGCAGCTTTTCGATGGCTACGCTCAGTGGCATGGCGACATTGTACCCCGTTTTCACAGCAGGCGGCAGCGAGCGATCACATCACTGGCTCGCCGCATCGCTCAGTCCGGCGCCACTCCCCGCACGCGAGAGCCCCACTCCTGCCCGCACGACGCCCGTCTATCGCACCTCAGCTTCCGTGATTTGAGCCCCACGCACACATTGAGGTCCACTCGGGCCATAATCGAGGTTTGCGATGGCCCGCATCCCCCGGATCAGTCCAACCGGAGCGTCCATGGGATCCATCACCAACTCAACGAAGACCATCCCCCGATGCGTAGACGTGAGCACCGCATCCAGTTCCTGCCGGTCATGGACGACGAACGTCTCGATCTCCTGCGTGCGGCTCATTGACTTGGCCAGCTCCGTATAGCGCCAGTTTGCAATGTCGTTGTACTTTGCCGTGCGGCCAAGAATCGTTCTCTCAATCGTGTATCCGCGATTATTGATGAGGAAGATATAGGGCTTCAACTCGTGTCGCAACATAGTCGAGAGCTCTTGCGCCGTAAGCTGAAATGAACCGTCACCGATGAACAGAATCTGCCGCCGTTCGGGTGCCGCCATCAGGGTTCCGAGCAGGCAACCCAGGCTGTACCCAATCGAGCCCCACACCGCCTGCGTGATGAGCGTCGATCGACACGGAAGCTGCAGTCCAGCCACACCTGCGCCGGACGTGCCATTTTCAGCCACCAAGAGGTCTCCGGGTTGCAGGAACTGCTGCATCGCTTGCCAGCATTCTCTTTGGCTCAACGGACGCTGGCTCTTAACGCAGGCCTCGGCTTGCGTCGATTCAACCACAACACAAGGCCGCTTCGGCCTCACCTCAGTTTCCGCCACAAGGCGTGAAAGCAACTCACCGAGGAAGACGTCCTCAAAGCTCTCTTCCTCCACGCACACTGATTGACCCCGCAGATGAATCGTATTGCCCGGAAGATCATCCGTGAAGATACCAGACGTGCTATCGACGCGGCGATAGCCAATCGTCAATAAACAGTCACTGCTCTCCACCATCTCCCGCACGGTCGGAGTACTGCACGCGCCGCAATATACCCCCGCAAACAAAGGAGATTGCTCGCAAAATATTCCCTTCGATCCCGGCATGGTCGCAACCGCAAGCTGCAGCCGATCTGCAAGCGCCGCGACTTGCTTCTCTACCCCAAACCGGTCAGCATCGATATCCAGTAGCAGCACCGGTCTCGACGCGTGTTGCAGCCGCGCCACAATCTTCTCGCAGCATCGCGCGAGACTTTCCTCCTCGCTCAACGGATACGAAAGCATCAGCGGCGCCTCCGGCACTTCGATCTCGACGTACCCCATGTCGGATGGAAGCTCCATATACACCGGAAGCTTTTGACGCCAGGCCGCAAGGATCAACCGATCAATCTCGGCAACAGCATTCTCCGGCGTAAGTCTCGCCTGCGCGAGGGTCACTTCAGCAAACGCGCGATAGAAGCGGTCCTGCGACCCATCCGCCATCGTGTGATGCATCAGCCATCCGCAATCAATTGCCTCCTGCGGAATCGATCCGCACACACAGATGACCGGCACATGTTCGCAATAGGCCCCCGCGATCCCATTCATCGCACTAAGCGCCCCGACCCCCTCAGTCACAAACAGCGCGCCCAGGCCATTCATCCTGGCATAGCCATCCGCTGCATACGCGGCATTCAACTCATTACAGTTGCCAATCCACTCGGGCCGCCGCCGATCTTCCAGTTGTTGCAGAAGCTCAAGGTTGTAGTCGCCAGGTACACCAAAGATATGGCGAACGCCAACTTCCTCAAGCCGTCTCAGCAGAAATTCCCCGATCGCCTGTCTCACGTGCGCTCCTTAGCCAGACAAAGCCTTGGGCATCCCTCAGAGGACACCCCACGCTTGCCGCATCAGAGCATATCGCCATTACCGCACAAAGGAATGTGACGCGCTGCACATCTATTTCTGCCATGAGACACACCGAGACCAGCAGGCTCCTGCTCCAGCCCGCCAAATCCCATCACGGCATCCTTGAGTTCAACTGAATCGTTTCGCCATCAACCACAAACTTGCCATATCCATGATGATGAATAGTCCTTGGATTCTTTTGTGCCGGATCCACCCACGCCTTGAGCACTTCCACAACGAAAAGGTTGTATTTATTGACGAGTCGGGTATCAACAACCCTGCACTCAAGATTCGCGAAACACTCTCTCACCAGCGGTGGCGCCACGCATTTTGCTGGCACTGGTGTCAGGCCAATACTCTCGAACTTGTCCACATCCCGCCCCGAGCAGTTACCAACGGCAACGACCTTAGGCGCAAGCTCCAGCGCCGGAATCGCGATCACGCACTCCTTCGTTGCACGCAGGGCTGCAAAACTATAATCGGCGTTGCTCACAACGCAGGCCACCAGCGGCGGTTCAAACTCCACCATCATGTGCCACGTCATCGTCATGACGTTGGCGCGGTCCCTCTGCGCAGTCGTCAGCAGAACCACCGGCCCCGGTTCGAGCAGTTGATATACCTTCGACAGCGGCAGAGCCTTCATCGCCGCGGGCATTCCCAATTACCTGAAGCAGCAGAGTCAAAGATGGCCTCGATCACCGCCATATTCTTGATGGCATCTTCCACCGGCACGGGAACGTCCCCGCCCTCCAGCAAAGCCTTCGAGAAGGCATCGCCCTGCAGTGTGTACTGATCGCACACCGGAAAAGTTTCCGTGACCACACCACCGCCAAACAGATCGCTGCCATCGTCGATGAAGAGGCGCGTAGGCCGGTCGATCGGTGCGTTGACGGGAATCTCGATCTCAATGCGCCCGCGGGTTCCAACAAAGTGGATGCGCTGATACGGCACCAGTTGCGTGCTGCACGTAAAGATCGACTGGCCGCTCGGAAAGTCGAGAATCGCCGACGTGAGCCGGTCCGTATGCATCTGCGGATCGCGGTCAATGCTGGCGACCACGCGTTTCGGCTCCTCGCCGAAGCAGAAGCGCGATGCATGAATCATGTAGCAGCCGATATCCATCAACGCACCGCCGCCACACTCCACCTGGTTGCGAATGTTCGCCGGGTTGATATTGAAGTAGCTGAAAAATCCCATGACCGAACGCAGTTTCCCGATGCGCCCCTCGTCGAGCAACGCACGCAGCCGAAGCCATTGCGGATGGCTTCGGATCATGAAGGCTTCGCCCACCTTTACGCCGGTCCGTGCACACACCGCGAGCAGCGACTCGGCCTCCGCAAACGTCAGGCTCAGTGGCTTCTCGCACAGCACATGCTTGCCCGCCTCCGCAGCTTTAATCGTCCACGGAACATGCATCTGGTTTGGAAGTGGATTATAGATAGCATCAATATCCGGATCGGCGAGCAACTCTTCGTACGAACCATAAGCCTTCGCAATCCCAAGCGTGGTAGCCGCTTCCTTCGCCTTCGCAAGATCCCGCGAAGCAATCGCGGTGACACTCACATACTGGCCCTTCTGCATGCCAGGAATGACTTTTTTGATACCGATTGCTGCAGTGCTGAGAACGCCCCAGCGAATTCTCTTCGACATAATCGTCATCCTTTGTCAGAGTCGCATGTTGCCCTTGCCACTATGCTTACGCACGCTCCCCGCTCACTTCAGTCCAGCAATCGCCACAGCATCCATATCGTCATACCGCTGGTTCTCTCCGCCCATGCCCCAGCAGAATCCATAACTCTGCGTGCCCACGCCTGCATGAATACTCCATCCCGGCGACACCACGACGTCGCGATCGCTCAACACCAGATGCCTCGTCTCATCCGGCGGCCCCATCAGGTGCACCACGCGTTGCGACGGATCCACATCAAAGTAAAAATACACCTCGCTGCGTCGCATATGCGTATGCGGCGGCATCGTGTTCCAGTTCGATCCCTTCGCCAGCAGCGTAAATCCCATCACCAACTGGCAACTGCGAATGCCATCCAGAAAAATCGCCTTATAGATCGACCGTTTATTGCACGTCTCCTCAGAGCCCAGGTGCACCGGCTCCAACTCTGCAAACTTCGCCAGCTTCGTCGGATACGCCGCATGCGCCGGATAGCTCAGCAGATAAAACGCCGCCGGCTTCGTCGCATCATCGCTTGCAAACGTCACCACCTTGCTGCCGCGCCCCACATACAAGCAGTCCAGCTTACCCAGCGCAAACGTCTGCCCGTCAACCATCACCGAGCCCTCGCCGCCCACATTCAACACGCCCAGTTCGCGCCGCTCCAGAAAATAATCCGACCTCAACTCAGGGTGCGTCTCCAGCGTCAGCGCCTTGTCCGTCGGCACCGCTCCGCCAATCACCGTGCGGTCCAGGTCCACATACCGCGTCTCAATCTCTCCCTCGCGAAACAGCGCTTCCAGCAAAAACGTCTCGCGCAACTCCGCAGTCGTCATCCTCGGATACCGAACCACATCCGCCATCTGCACAATCTTCATTCCCTGCTCCTTACGTTCCACTACCATCTACTATTTACTGCTCTCCGGCTCCTGCACCTTGATCACATAAATAATGATCGTCTGCCCTGGTGCTTCGATCGCCTGATGCGGCGTCCCCGCCGGAATATGAATCACGTCGCCCTTGTGCAACGCATGCGGAGTAGCTCCCTCCAGTTCTGTCCCATGCACTTCGCCCCCCGGCAACTCCTTCGCATCCACCATTGTCCCACCCGTCAACTCTGTCCCCTCGCCATCCACCACAATCAGAAAATCCGCGAAGCGTTTATGCAGCTCGCCGCCTCCACTCTTGCTGCGCGCCGTCAACATGGTGTAGTGGCCGTTGTAGTGCGCCAGCGTAATCCCCGCGCTGCCACTGCCTGCTTTCGCCTGTTCCAGCAGCGCCTTGCCTTGCTCCGCCAACGCATCAAGATTCAACACCTCAGGCTGAGTCTGTATCTTTGGCGGCACAGCCGCTGGCGGCTGCACCACCGCAGCCTGCTTCGTCGGCGTCATCCCACTCGCTGCCGTCAGTGCCGACCAGATGACCGCATTCGCTGCCACTCCGAACAATCCCATCCTCGCAACCTCCATGATGCTGCCTTACCCAGCATAAGGAATCCAACCCGCCACGTCACTTCGTCCCCGCACCTCGCGCGGCCCGCCCACATCCTTCGCCGCTCGCGCTTTGCATTTGCTGTTGCCCTCCACGTAAAGTTGACCTCATGTCCACCCGAAACATCCTCGAACTCTTCCGCCTCGACGGCAAAGTCGCCCTTGTCACAGGAGCAGCCAGCGGTCTCGGCGCCGCCATCGCCATCGCACTCGCACAAGCCGGAGCGCAGGTCGCAGTCCACGGCAACCGCCGCCCCGCCGCCGAAACCGCCGCCACTATCGGTGCCAACGCAGCCGCCTTCCAGTCCGATCTCTCCACCACCGCCGGTGCCGAAACCCTCTTCAACGCCGTCCACCAACACTTCGGCCACATCGACATCCTCATCAACAACGCTGGCACCATCTCCCGCGCCCCCGCCGAGGACACCACCCTCGAAGACTGGCAGACCGTTCTGCAGGTCAACCTCACCAGCGTCTTCCAACTCTCCCAGCTCGTAGCCCGCGACATCTTCCGCCGCAAGGCCGCCTTCTGCCTCTCATCCTCCACCGGCAAGATCGTCAACATCGCATCCCTCCTCAGCTTTCAAGGAGGCATTCGCGTCCCCGCCTACGCCTCCTCCAAGGGCGGCGTAGCCCAACTCACCAAAGCCCTCGCAAACGAGTGGGCTCCGAAGGGCATTCAGGTCAACGCCATCGCGCCCGGCTACTTCGCCACCACCAACACCGAAGCTCTCCAGGCCGACGAGACGCGCAACCGCCAGATCCTCGAGCGCATCCCCGCCGCCCGCTGGGGCCAGCCCCAGGACCTCGCCGGAGCCGCACTCTTCCTCAGCTCTCCCGCCAGCGACTACGTCACCGGCACTGTCCTCACCGTCGACGGCGGCTGGATGGCCCGTTAGTCCAGGCCCCGCATCATTCACCGCAGCGCGATCGGCGTCACCGTCATAGAGCGGCTCGTGACTCTGCTGAACCTAACCGTGGTCGAAATTCAAACAGCCACTCAAACAGCCATTGCGTGAAAAAAGCAAAAGGCCTTTCGTAGCACCTGCACGCTACGAAAGGCCTATAACCCTTAAAGATTCTATGGAGCCGACGAACGGACTTGAACCGTTGACCTGCTGATTACGAATCAGCTGCTCTACCAACTGAGCTACGTCGGCGAACTCCTTCGTCATTCTATCGGCAATCACTGCATCCGCAAAATTTCTCTCTCCCGCCCCGCATCGACGACTCCGTCCACGGCTTCACCTCTGCTCCACATCGGCACACATCAAGCTCAAATCTCCCCTCACCTCTGCACCTCAACGCTCGCTCGCCACACGCTTCACACATCCCTCTCCCACAATTTCGCCCACGTTATCCACAACGCAAAAGAGCCGCCCGGCAACAGGGCGGCCCTTTTCTATGGGAGGCAGTTCCAACGGAGGCAAAGCCATCGAAACTCTCTGGTGCAAGACTATGTTCGCCTCCCGACGCTGTCAAGAACGTTTTCCAGCTTTTATCATATCTATAATAATCAACAACTTAGCAGGATTTACCCCGTCTCGAACCCGGTTTTTCCGGTTTTCTTCGGGTACCTTCCACAGCCCCCCGAAACCCCTCTAAATCCCCTCAATCATCCCTGCGTCCAGCCACCAGCCCCTCAACGGCCCTCGGTCGAGTCCGGACGGTGAAACTGTGCCGGCTTATTCTGCGGAGCCAGGTGCAGGCTCAAGAACTCCACCTCCACCGCCGCCGGTTTCCCCCGCAGCACCCGGAACCACGCCCGCCCAAACCCCAGAAACAACCCCAGCAGCACCGCCCCGGCCCCCAGCACCCCGGACAGGATCGCAATGTTCTCCAGCAGCGTAAACGTCTGAGCCGCCACCACTTTAAACGGTGGATGCACATCCTGATTGAACGCCAGTTGCGACAGATGGATACCCCCAACCATCCGTTCGGCCTCCTCCGGCGCAAAGCTGCCCGTCGCCAGCAGCACCAGCGAGCCCTCCCGCCGCAGCTTCGTATTCGGCCCCTTCACCTGCGACAGCTCATCCCGCACCACGGCCGCCTGATTCTCCGCAATCGTCGGCGTCGGGTACAGCAGCAGCGTCAGCGTCTCCTTTCCCCGCGCGTCGTCATACAGCGCCGTCACCGCCTCGGCCTCCATCTTCCAGCCCAGCGACCCCGCCGGCAGCACGCCCCCCTCGGCCGCATAGCTCACCGGCCCCAGCGCATACCGCAGCCCACCCTCCACCAGCCCCTTCGCCGGCGCCAGCGTCGGCAGCATCGGCGCCATCCCCGAGTTCCCAAAAACCTTCGGCATCGCATCGGCCAGCGGCTTCAGCGCGGCCACGTCCGTCGCCGTCACCTCGCCTCCAAAGTTCGCCAGCACCAAAGACTTGCCCACCACAAACAGCACCGCGCCATCCCCCACGGCGTCTTCAACTCCCAACTCCTTGCCCGCCTTCATCCCCGGCCGTTCCACCAGCGTGAACGCACTATCGGCGCCTGTCTTGTCTCCAAACTCAATCGCCTCGACGTGCACCACGCGCCCCGCTCGCGCATACTCGGCCACCTTGGACCGCTGCTCCCCGCACTCGGCCAGCGCCTCCTTGCTCACGCTCGCCAGCGAGAAGCCGGACGTCGCTCCCACCGCAGCCGCCCGTGTCCACTCCCCAAACTTCGCTGGCAGCAGCGGAGCACTCGGCTCCATCAGCGTCACCGACGTCTGAGCCACCAACCGCACATCCGACCCCGCCGCCAGCCCCAGCGCCAGCAATCCCAGCGCCACCCCTCGTTTTGTCCCTAAACCCAAGCACATACAAGGCCCAGACTACACCAACCACCCAAACGTGAGCACGCCCCCACCTACCGCGCAGACACTCTTGCGATAACTCATCTCCAGCCGTCGTCCAGGCTCACCCCTCGCCATCATCCAGGTTCACCCCTTGCCGTCATCCAGAGCGAAGCGAAGGATCTCCGTATTTGCCTTTGCTCTTGCCTTTGCTCTTGCTTTTCTGGTTGTCATTCCGCAGCGCAGCGGAGGAATCTGCTGTTGCTCTTGCTTTTGCCGTTGCCTTTGCTAAAAGCTAGCTACCACCCACCTACCTGGCCGCCTGCTCCACGGTCCGCACCCTCGGCTTCTCCCCATTGATCGCCTCAGCATACCGCGCGACGCCCTGATACAGGCTCTCGGCCACGCGCTCGCGATACGCTCCCGTCTCCAGCTTCATCGCATCATCCGGATTCGTCACAAAGCTGATCTCCGCCAGGATCGACGGCATATTCGCTCCAATCAGCACCACAAACGGAGCCTTCTTCACCCCCCGATTCCGCATCTCCGGATTTCCCTTCCGCAGCCCCCCATACAGCGACGCATCCACATCGCTGGCCAACTCCTTCGACTCATCAATTTTGTCCTTCAGCGCAATCTTCTTCACCAGGTCGCTCAGCTCATGCACGCTCTCAGTCGAGACCGCGTTCTCCCTACTCGCCACCCGCATCGCCTCCGGGTCGCTCGTAAAGTTCAGGTAGTACACCTCCACCCCCCGCGCGCTCTCATCCGTCGAGCTGTTCGCATGGATGCTGATAAACAGGTCCGCCTGCGCCTTGTTCGCAATCGCCGTCCGCGTCTCCAGCGGAATAAATGTGTCATCGGCGCGCGTATACACAATCTCCGCGCCCAGCCGGTCATGCAGCAGCTTACCCAGCCGCAGCGCCACATCCAGCACCACATCCTTCTCCTCAATCCCTCCCGCGCCCAGGGTCCCCGAGTCATGCCCGCCATGTCCCGCATCAATCACAATCCGCCCAATCTTCAACCCCAGCGCCCTCATCAACGACGTCTCACCATCCGCCGTCGGCGGCGCAACCGTCGCCGGCTCGCCCTTCACCTCCGCGCCAGCCGCCACGCCCGGGTGCCCCACCCTCGCCAACGTCCCGTCGTCGCCAACCGGGGACGCACTCCCCGCCTTCCGTCTCGACCGCGCCCCATAGTGCGCCCCACTCGACGCATCCACCCTGCTCGTCTCCGCAATCGGCTTCGACGTCGGCCTGCGCGTAGCCTCCACCATCCCCGGCTGGTCGCTCACCGCCGCCACCTCATTGCCCATATCGGCCGAGCTATTCATCACCGTATTCGGCACCGGCCGCGCCACCGTCGGCTTCGACGAGATCACCACCCGCGGCTGCGCCACAACCTTCGCCGCACCGCCCCGATCCGTCCCCCGCGCCGGCAGCCCAAAGCTCGCACTCCCATCCGTCACCGGCATCGGCGGCAAACTCGACACCTCCACCGGCGCACTCACCGCCGCCGGTCCCGCCACCGCAGGCCCCGTCGCCGCAGACCCCGTCGCCGCAGCATCCCCAGTCGCCGCACTCTCTACGCCCTGCTCCTTACCCTCTGCCCCCTGCCGCCCATGAATATCAATAATCAGCCGATACGGATTCGGCAGCAAAAACGCCGAGTACTCCGCCACCTGGTGCACATCCAGCACCACTCGCGTCACATGGTCAGAGAACTGCGCCGCACGCACCCTCTCCAGAAACCCATCATCGGTCACATTGAAGCTCTTGCCCACCAACTCCGGCGCCAGCCGCGCATGTTCCACGTCAAAGAAGATCCGGTCCGGATTCTCCACCCGCGCCGCGGCATACTTCACCGCCTCCCCCGGAGCCACATTCAAATCAATTGCCACGCGCGTATAACTCGCCGTCGACCAATGCCGAATCCCGGTCACCACCGCCAGCGGCCCCGTCGGTTTTACCGCCTGCACCTCCGCGTGCCCCGCATCCGGCTTCTGGGCTGCCGATATGTCGGCAACCATCCCCGCGTGCCCCACCCCTCGCCCCTGCGAAGCAGGCGCAGCCTCAGCTTTCCCCGCATCTTGCTTCTGAGATGTAGGCGTACCGGAAACCACCACCCCGCGCGCATACTGCGGATAATCCCCGGCCAGCTCCGCCCTCACCTTCGCCGCCTCTTCTGCATCCTGCGGCCCCAGCAACGTCAACGCTTTCTCCAAGGCCTCGGGAGCCAGCGTCCCATCCGGATACGCCTTGGCTAAATACTCATACTGTCCTGCCGCATCATGCAGGCTCTTCTTATCGCCAAACTCGCGCCCCTGCTCCGCCAGCAACTCCGCAACCTGGGCCACAGCCTCCGCCGCATGCTTGTCCCCCGGATTCGCATGATAGATCGAGCGAAATTGATTCATCACCCGCGCATACTCCTGCCGCGTATGAGTCCTCTTCGGCTCTGCCTCAAACCGCTCCCGAGCCGCCACCGCCGCATCCCACCCCGACGCCTCCGCCCGCGTCTTCGCCGTCAGGTCCGCCCCAGTCTCCGCCGCCTTCCCCACCCGCGTCGCGCCCACCATCGAGCCCGCGCTCCCGCAACACAATCCCACCCAGGCCACCGCGCTCCACCAGCCGCAGCCCCAACGCTTCCCCCCGACATGGACAACACTGCTCCGCAAGAGACCCATACCCATTTAAGTGTAGGTTCCAACCCCACCCCAGCCCCTGTGAATCCCCCAAAGGTATCGCCGCGAATACCCTCAGTTTTCCAACGCAGCCCCTCGCGCCTATCCACTCACCCTCGCCGCTACCATCTCCCCGCCGTCATCCACAGCGCAGCGAAGGATCTCCGTATTGGCCCTGCCTTTGCTGTTGCCCTTGCCAGCATCTAGCCTCTAAAGCTTCTACCCCAGCAGCTCCCCCACCACATCCTTCGCCTCCGCCAGCGCCTTATCCAAACCGGCAACATCGCTGCCTCCGGCCTCGGCCAGATCCGGCCGCCCGCCGCCCTTGCCGCCAACCTTCGCCGCAATCGCGCCCACAATCTTCCCTGCCTGCACGCGTCCAGTCAGGTCCTTACTCACCCCCACAATCAAGCTCACCTTACCATCCGGCGAAGCCGCACCCAACACCACCACCCCACTCCCCAGCTTCCCTCTCAGCTCATCCACCAGGTTCCGCATCTGCGCCTTATCCAGCGCATCGACCCGCAGGCTTAAAACCTTAACCCCGCGAACCTCCACCGCCGAAGCCGCCGCGTCAGCCGTAGCCGCGCTCGCCGACTTCATCCGCAGCGTCTCCAACTCCCGCCTCAGCCTCTTCATCTCCTCTTCCTGATGCGCGACCCGCACCCGCAGCGCCTCCCCGCTCACCTCGCCCGTCCCCACAAACGACGACGCCACTCGCGCCACATCCGCATCCCGCCTGAACACTCCCAGCGCTCCCATCCCGGTCACGGCCTCCACGCGACGCACGCCACTCGCCACCGCGCCCTCGCCCATCAGCTTCACCAGCCCAATCTCCCCCGTCGCCCCCGTATGCGTTCCTCCGCACAGCTCCGTCGAGAACTCCCCAATCTTCACCACCCTTACCTTGTCCCCATACTTCTCGCCAAACAGCGCCATCGCTCCCAGCTCATGCACCGCCACATCAATCGGCACATCCACCATCGTCACCACCGGAGTATTCGCCAGCACCTGCGCATTCACAATCGACTCAATCTCGGCCAACTCCTCCTCGGCCACGCCAGCAAAGTGGCTGAAGTCAAACCGCAGCCGGCTGCGATCATTCAACGACCCCGCCTGCTTCACATGCGTCCCCAGCACCTGCCTTAGCGCCGCATGCAGCAGATGCGTCCCCGTATGGTTCCGCATCACGGCCGACCGCACCGCCCCATCCACCACCGCATCCACGGTATCCCCCACAGCAATCGTCTGCTTTGCCACCACCTGGTGCGCAAACACTCCCTGCACCGGCTTCTTGCATCCATTCACCTCGGCCACCACGCTCTGATGATCCCCCGCATACAACCACCCCACATCCCCCACCTGCCCACCCGAGTCCGCATAGAAGCTCGTCGCATCGAGCACCACCTCACCCGTCTCGCCACTCTTCAGCGCCGACACCCCAACCCCATCCTTCACCAGCGCCAGCACCTTCGCTCCATCGACGCGCAGCGCGGTATACCCCTCAAACTCCGTCTTCTCCAACTCCCGATACACCGGCGCCGCCGTCTTCTGCGACCCACCCTTCCAACTAGCCCGCGCCCGCGCCTGCTCCTCTTCCTTCGCCCGCTCAAACCCCTCCATATCAAAGTCGATCCCAGCATCGCGCGCCGCATCCACCATAAAATCCAACGGCATCCCGAACGTCTCGTACAGCCCAAACGCCAGCTTACCCGAGCGCAGCGTCTCCTCGGTCATATTGCGCAGCCCCAGCTCCAGCGTGCGCGCAAACTGTTCCTCCTCGGCCAGCACCACCTTCGCAACTCTCTCCGCGCTCTCCGCCAGCTCCGGATAAGCCGCCACCATCTCATCCCTTACCGCAAACACCATCTCGTGCATAAACGGCTTCTCCTGCCCCAGCAGCCGCCCATGCCGAATCCCGCGCCGCAGAATCTTCCGCAGCACATACCCCCGCCCCTCATTGCTCGGCACCACCCCATCCGCAATCAGGAAAGTCGAAGCCCGCGCATGGTCCGCAATAATCCGCAGCGAAGCCGCGCCCTTCTCATCGCTCACCGCCAGATCCTCAATCTGAGAACTGACAACTGAGAACTGAGAACCCCCAAACCCCGTCAACTCCGCCGCCCGCTTCAACAGCGGTGTAAACAAATCACTCTCATAATTCGAGAGCTTCCCCTGCAACACGCAAGCAACCCGCTCCAACCCCATGCCCGTATCGATGCTCGGTTTCGGCAGCGGCGTCAACACCCCATCCGAACTCCGGTCGAACTGCATAAACACCAGATTCCAGATCTCCATATACCGCTGGTCATCTTCCGGAAACGGCCTGTCCTCGCCCGTCTCCGACGCCGCCAGCCCAAGGTCATAAAAGATCTCGCTACAAGGCCCGCAAGGCCCGGTATCGCCCATCTGCCAGAAGTTATCCTTCATCCCCATGGTGAAGATGCGCTCCTTCGGCACACCCGCCTCCACCCACAACCGCTCCGCCTCATCGTCTCTCGGAACGGTTCCCTGGCCCTCGAAGATCGTCACATACAGCCGGTCCTTATCAATCCCAAACCACTCCGGGCTCGTCAGCAACTCCCACGCAAACGCAATCGCATCTTTCTTGAAGTAGTCCCCAAACGAAAAATTCCCCAGCATCTCAAAGAACGTGTGGTGCCGCCGCGTAAACCCGACGTTCTCCAGATCATTATGTTTCCCCCCCGCGCGCACGCACTTCTGCGACGATGCAGCCCGCGAATACTCCCGCGTCTCCGCCCCCAGAAATACATCCTTAAACTGATTCATCCCTGCATTGGTAAACAGCAGCGTCGGGTCATTCACCGGCACCAAACTCGACGAGTGCACCCGCCGATGTCCCTTACCCTCAAAAAACCGCAGAAACTCTTCCCGAATCTGATTCCCACTAAGGTTGCGCATAGATCTAAAGTTTATCAGCGCAGCCGCACCCCAATGGATTGGCAAAATACTTTCCCCGCGACTCCCGCATTCAAGCTAACGTCATATCACCAGCATGAGCCTCCGCGCCCACACACTCGCAGCCCTCCTCGCCGTTACCGCCGCGGCCCCGCCTGCGCACCCCGCGCCCCACCACACCCTCATGCACTACTTCTTCCACCTCGGCCTCATCGGCCTCTTCCTCGTTGCCATCGTCGACAGCTCCTTCGTGCCTCTCCCCATCCCCGGCGTCACCGACATCATGCTCATCCTCTACGCCGCCGCCCACACCAACCCCATCCTCCTCGTCGCCATCGCCACCCTCGGCTCCGCCACCGGAGGCTATCTCTCCCACGTCGCCGGTCAGGCCGGAGGCATGAAGTTCCTCAAAAAACACGTCCCGCCCTACATCCTCACCCGCGTCACCCACTGGATGGAAACCCACGCCATCCTCTCCGTCTCGCTCCCCGCGCTCATCCCTCCGCCCATGCCACTCTCGCCCTTCGTCCTTGCCGCCGGAGCAGTCCACATGTCCCGCACCACCTTCATGTGGGCCTTCACCCTCAGCCGTTTCCTCCGCCACTGCATCGCCGTCTGGATCGGCATCCACTACGGCCGCACCTTCCTTCGCCTCTGGGCTCACTTCTCCGCCCGCTGGGCCAACACCATCCTCATCACGCTCTGGTCCATCATTCTTCTCTTCACCATCACCGCCATCTGGCGTCTCTACAAGACCTCCCGCGACCTCGCCCACCAGCAGCCCCATCCCAAACCCGTCACCACCACCCGCTAGAGAACCTGTCTCATACAGTTACCGCAAAGCTTTGCCATCGCCACCGAGGCGCACAGCGCGCAGCGTCTAGCCAAGAGGCATGCAGCCTGCTCGCACCGGCACGCTGCCCCATCGCGAGGAACTGGCCCTACATCCTCGCTCTGCTCACCAGCCCCCGCTTCTCCAACTCCTCGAACGTCTCATCGCACCACTCCATCACCGCCTTCGCCTCGGCCATCCCATACCGCACCGTCATCTTCCAGTACGGCAGCGCAGGGTGCCGCGCATGCTCCATCTCCATCCGCAGCAGCGCCGCCTCAAACCGGTGCATCTCGTCCTCGCACCGTTCCCGCTCCGCCACCACCTGCGCTGCAATCGCTCCCCGCTCTGCCCGGTCGCCAAAGTACACCTTCAGCAGCAACTCGTTTCTCCGCACCTGCGGCCTCGCCTCCACCCCCAGCCACCTCCGCAGCCGCCGCTCCCCCGCATCCGTCAGCCGATACACCTTCTTCGCCCGGCCATCCTTGCTCTGCTCCTCCACCGTCGCCAGCCCATCCTCCACCATCCGCCGCAGCGCCGGATAGATCTGCCCAAAGCTCTCGCTCCAGAAGCTTGTCGTCGACCGCTCCATCATCTGCCGCATCTCATACCCCGACATCGGCCCCTGACTCAGCAACCCCAGCAGTGACTCAACCGTAGATGTTTTTTCAAGGCTCATAATAAGTCTGAAAAATATGTAGCTTGAAGATCGTTGTCAAGACTTCCTTTGCGCCTCCCAAATCTCTGTTGGCCCAATCAAATCGCAATCCGGAACAGCACTCAGGTCGCAGTGGTAAACTCAATCTTGTGCCGGGTCCTACGCGACATATTCCCGCCAACCCCGCCAGGTCCGGAAGGAAGCAACGGTAACGGGCCGATATGGGCGCAGTAGGGAAACCCGGTACACTTTCCCCCTGAAAATTCCACCGATCCTCCGCGCAGGCACCCCCGTGTCTCCTCCTGCCTGTCGCCCACGTCTGCTCCGCGATAGAGCGGTGCCATCGAAAATGCTCTAAGATGCTGAGTGCAACATGTTTCCCCCCTGGAGGTCGTAGTTTGAGTCTCACCCTGAAGCCCCGGAACCCCGTTCGCGCCAAGATTTCATCCGTAGGATCCTACGTCCCGCCCCGCCTGCTCACCAACGCAGACCTCGAAAAAATGGTCGCCACCGACGACAAATGGATCACCGAGCGCACCGGCATCCGCGAGCGCCACCTCGTCGACAAGGGCATTGGCAGCAGCGATTTAGCAGCCGAAGCAGCAAAGGTCTGCCTCGCCCGTCGCGGCATCGACGCCAGCGAAGTCGAAGCCATCATCGTCGCCACCGTCACCCCTGACATGGCCTTTCCCGCCACCGCCTGCCTGGTCCAGAACAAGATTGGTGCACCCCACGCCTGGGGTTTCGACCTCTCCGCCGCCTGCTCCGGCTTCCCCTACGCCCTCCAGGTCGGCGCCAAGCTCGTCGAATCCGGCGCCCACAAAAAAGTCCTCGTCATCGGTGCCGACGTCATGAGTTCCATCATCGACTACACCGACCGCGCCACCTGCATCATCTTCGGTGACGGCGCCGGCGCCGTCCTCCTCGAGCCTTGCGAAGAGGGCGAGATCGGCCTCATCGACTATCACCATGAGATCGACGGCTCCGGCGCTCCCTCCCTCAACATGCCCGCCGGCGGCAGCCTCCTCCCCGCCAGCCACGCCACCGTCGACGCCAAGCAGCACTTCGTCCACCAGGACGGCCAGGCCGTCTACAAGTTCGCCGTCCGCAAGATGTCCGAGATCGCCGAAACCCTCCTTACCCGCAATGGCATCACAGGCGCCGACCTCGGCTGCTTCATTCCCCACCAGGCCAACAAGCGCATCATCCTCTCCACCGCCGAGCGTCTCGGCGTCGAAGAATCCCGTGTCATCATCAACATCGACCGCTACGGCAACACCACGGCCGGCACCATCCCTCTGGCCATGAACACCGCCCTCGACGAGCATCGCATCAAGAAGGGCGACCTCGTCCTTCTCGCCAGCGTAGGCGCAGGTTTCACCGCCGCCACCACCCTCCTCCGCTGGGAGATCTAGCTTCGTGATGTTGTCGTCATCCTAATCCCTGCCCCATGATCATCGCCGCCATCCGCTCCGGCACCGACCCCGCCGCCCCGCTCCCTCCGGCCGCCTTCCATCGCTGGCTGGAGGATCCCATCTACTGTCCCAAATGCGAGGCCACCTACATCCTCGTCACCGACTACGACCACGCCATCTCCCGCCACTTCGCCAACGACTCCCGCCGCCACCTCCAGATGCTCCGCAAAGCCGTCATGCTCGGCCACAGCACCGACCACCGCATCACCCACTTCGAAACCAACGGCGTCGTCGTCACCAGCCACCCCACCCCGAAACCCTACTCACTGCTCGCCGTCAAACCCGCGTCAAAACTCATCAACTAGCGCGTCAAAGCTGCTAAACTGGAGGGGTGAGCCTGTCCTCCACTCTCGAAGACGGCGCCGCTCCCGAGACCCCCTCCCCAGAATCCCACCGGGCCAAAAACCCCTCGGTCGGCTTCGTCTCGCTCGGCTGCCCAAAGAATCTCGTCGACTCTGAAGTCATGATGGGCCTGCTCCATCGCGGCGGAGCCCATCTGACTCCCCGCGCCGAAGACGCCGACATCCTCGTCGTCAACACCTGCAGCTTCATCGACTCGGCCAAGCAGGAGTCCGTCGACACCATCCTCGAAATGGTGCAGATGAAAGCGCTCGCCAACGGCGGCGCAGGCAAGGGCAAAGCCCAGCGCCTCATCGTCGCCGGCTGCCTCGTCGAGCGTTACCGCGACGAGATCCGCGCCAACATCCCCGAGGTCGACGCCGTAGTCGGCACTGGCGAACTCGAAGCCATTCTCGAAGCCGCAGGCCTCAACCGCCCCGCCGCCAGCCCCTTCCCCATCCTCACCGCCGCCCAATCCGAAGCCGTCCAGATCGCCCGCCACGCCAGCGCCGTCAATCAGCACTCCCGCCCCGGCGCCGACTCGCCCCAGATCATTCACGAAACCACGCGCAGCCTTCCGCTCGACGCGCAGTCCTCCCGCCCCGAAGGCGATCTACGCGAGCAGCAGGGCCGCTTCTCCCGCGACTCATGGGACGGTGCCACCCCCGCCCTCCCCACCTATCTCTACTCCGACGAAACCCCGCGCATCCTCACCACCCCGCGCTCTTCGGCCTACATCAAGATCGCCGAAGGCTGCGACCATCCCTGCAGCTTCTGCATCATCCCTCAACTCCGCGGGAAGTTCCGTTCGCGCCCTCTCGCCAGCATCGTAGCCGAAGCCAAATCCCTCATCGCCCAGGGCGTCCGCGAGATCACCCTCATCGGCCAGGACACCACCTGCTACGGCGAAGATCTCCCTCCCAGCCTCCTCACCCAATCCGGGCGCGCCTTGAAGATGCAAGACAGCCGCGCTTTGAAGGGGACGGGCTTTAGCCCGTCCGTCCATGACCCTGCCGCGCAAGGGGCTCTAGCCCCTGAGGGAATCGACCTCCGCAAGCCCGAGCTAGCCGACCTCCTCGACGCCCTCGCACCCCTCCCCGGCCTCAAGTGGCTGCGCTTCCTCTACGCTTACCCCAACAAGATCACCCCGCGCCTCCTCCAGACCATCGCGCGCCACGACACCATCGCCAAGTACCTCGACGTCCCCCTCCAGCACGCCTCCGCCAACGTCCTCAAGCGAATGCGCAGAGGCGGAACATCGGCCCGCTTTCTCCAGATCATTGAGCAAGCCCGCAAGACCATCCCCAACCTGGTCCTCCGCACCAGCTTCATCGTCGGCTTCCCCGGCGAAACCGAAGCCGACTTCGAAGAACTCTGCGCCTTCGTCACCGCCGCCAAAATCGACTGGCTGGGCGTCTTCAGCTACTCCGACGAAGAAGGTGCCGGAGCCTTCGCCCTCGACGAAAAAGTTCCGAAGCGCACCATCGAATCCCGCCGCCGCAAGCTCATGAAGCTCCAGCAGCGCATCAGCAAAAAGGCCCGCAGGCAATGGGTGGGCCGCGAGCTCGACATCCTCGTCGAAGGCGAGTCCGACGAGACCGACCTCCTCTGGCAGGGCCGCTCGCTCGACCACGCCCCCGAGATTGACGGCAAGGTCCTCATCAACGACTTCGGCCCCCACGAAGCCCTGATCCCCGGCACCTTCTACCGTGCCCAGATCACCGAATCCCACGACTACGATGTCGTAGCCCGCATTCTTGATTAATTCCAACCCTCATAGTATTCTGCAACTGTTTTTAGTTACACCTTTCTTGTTTGACCGGGAGATCACCCATATGAGCTGCAACCATCCCAACGGAGGCCTCCGTGGCAAAGCAAGAAAAGCTCTTATATCGTTTGCAGTCAAAACCGAAGGACTTTACCTGGTCTGAGTTGGTGTCCCTCATGGCCGCGCTCGGATTTGATATAGAAAAGTCGTCGGGTTCGAGTCGAAAATTCATTCATAAAGAAACGCAAGCTGTACTCTTTATCCATGAACCTCACCCGTCCAGGATACTAAAGCCATATCAGGTGCGTGACACCATCACTCTTCTTCAAAGGGAAGGTTTGATCAAATGAGCACAACGCTGCAACACCGCGGCTATGACGGTTCCGTAGAGTTCAGTGCTGAAGACAAGATGCTGCACGGCCGCGTCCTCGGCATCCGCGACATGATCAGCTTTGGCGGCAAGAGCGTCCGCGAACTGGAGAAGAACTTCCGCAACGCAGTCGATGAATACCTTGAGTTCTGCGCAGCGAAGGGTAAGGCCCCTAACAAGCCCTTCAAGGGCAGTCTCAACGTCCGCCTCCGCGAAGACCTCCACACACGCGCAGCACTTTTCGCTGAAAAGACCGACCGCAAACTCAACACCGTCATCAACGATGCGCTTGATGAGTATCTAGCCAAATCTGCCTGACCTGTAACCCACCATGATCAAGACCATCCCCTGCCCCATCTGCAAGAAACCCGTCCCCGCCACCAGCGAAGACTTCCCCTTCTGTTCCGACCGCTGCCGCACCATCGATCTCGGCAAGTGGGCTTCGGGCGACTACAAAATCTCCTCCCCCATCCTCGACCCCGACCTCCTCGAAGACCTCGAGCACGCCGAGCAGCAATCCAACCCCATCAAAGAGTGGAAGAACTAGTGGCGCATCAGCCAGGCGTCTCGCGCTCCGATCTTCGTGGCCCCAAGACCCGCTGGGCCTGGACCCTCGCAACCTTCTTCGGCGCAGGCTACGGCCGGCCCGGCCCCGGCACCTACGGCAGCGTCGCCGCAGTCCTCCTCTGGTACGCCGCCGCCCACATCTTCCCCTCCACCGCCACTACTCTCACTATCGCCACCACCGTCGCAGCCCTCCTCATCACCGCGATCGGCATCCCTGCCTCCACCATCACCGCGCGCGAAGCCTCCCGCCACGACCCCGGCTTCGTCGTCATCGACGAAGTCGCCGGCCAGCTCTTCGCTCTCATGCTCATGCGTCCCACCTGGCAGCAGGCCGCGCTCGCACTCCTCCTCTTCCGCCTCCTCGACATCACCAAGCCCTGGCCCATCCGCCGCCTCGAAGCCCTCCCCTCCGGCACCGGCATCATGCTCGACGACGTTGCCGCCGGCCTCATCGCACTTCTCCTCGGCGCTCTCCTTACCCATTTCACCCACATCTTCTGATCACATCCCGGAGAGGTACATGCACCTCATCGCAATCACACAATGGTTTCCGCTCGGATGGAAGCACTTCCTATTCGGCGGCATCTCCATCGGACTCGGCGTCAGCCTGCTCTTCGCTCTCACCGGTCTGATTGGCGGCATCAGCACGGTCTACAGTGCGCTCTGGTCTTTTCTGTCGCGCCATCCCTTCTTCCGTCACGAAAACTTTGTATCCCGGCGCAACTGGCTGCTCATGTACGCTCTCGGCATGGTCGCCGGCGCTGCCGTCTTCACCTTCACCCTCGGTCACGGCCACGGATACGTCACCCGCGTCCCGCTCTGGCAACTCTTCGCTGGCGGCATCCTTGCCGGCTTCGGAGCGCGCATGGGCGGTGGCTGCACCTCCGGTCACGGCATCTGCGGCGTCGGCTCCGGCCAACTCCCTTCCATCCTCGCGGTCATTCTCTTTCTCACCACGGCCATTCTCACCGCGCATCTCGTGCACGCCCTCGGAGGCTTCTAACATGCCCCCAACCACCTCTCGTCCCATCCTTCTCTCCGCCATCCTTTCCGGCGGCCTCTTCGGCTTCGGCCTCGCAATCTCCACCATGGTCCAACCCGAGAGCATCCTCCAGTTCCTCCTGCTCAAGAACATGGGACTGTTGCTCGTTCTCGGTGGCGCAGCAGGCGTCACCGCCATCTCCTACGCACTTCTGCCTCGCCTGATGAAGCGTCCCCTCTTCGGCCCCGTCTTTCACACCCATCCCTCGCGTCTCAACGCACCCACCCTCATCGGCGCAGCCATCTTCGGTGTCGGCTGGGGACTTACCGGCGTCTGCCCCGGTCCCGCCATCGCCGGCCTCGGTGTCGGCAACTGGCCCCTGCTTCTGAGCGTGCTGGGCATCCTCCTCGGAGCCGGCCTGCACGGTCGCTTCTTCGGCAGGCACTACTAGGCCCATCACGCCTCGCCTCCTCTCTCTGCGATCCCGCATCGCATGCATTTTCATCACCGCATCTTGCATCGCCCTACCGCCACGCATACCCTAGGCATTAATGGCCCTCCTGCATCCAATCCGTCCCGAAGCCCCGCATCTCGATCACCTCTTTCCACGCTGCGCCATCCCCGGCGGCAGCTTTGAAGTCCTCGGTGCCCATCTCCTCAGCACCAACGACGGCCCGCAACTCCCACAGGCCTTCTTCGGCGACACGCCCGCGCATCTCGATCTCGCCCGCCCCACCCGAGCCCTCGTCCGCGTCCCCTCCGGCGCCATCTCCTCCGAGTTGTCCCTCCGTCACGGCGACCTCGCCAGCAATCCTCTCCACGCCAACATCGGCGTCCCCATGGTCGAGGACCTCCACATCATCTCCAACCCCGCCGTCGACGCCGACGGCAACCTCTTCGCCATGGTCTCCGGTCCCCGCGGCGAGCAGGTCCCCGTCTCCATCTTCCGCGTCGCCCGCGACCTTCAGGTCACCCCCTTCGTCCGCGACATGATGAACGTCTCCGCCCTCGCCTTCGGCCCCGACCACAATCTCTACGCCAGCTCCCGCACCGAGGGCACCATCTACCGCATCACCCCTGCCGGCAACATCTCCACCTTCGCCGAAGGCATGCGCATCGCCACCGGCATCGCCTTCGACCGCGACGGCAACCTCTTCGTCGGCGACCGCTCCGGCACCATCTTCAAGATCATTCCCAAAACCACATCCACCGCCTCTGACCTGCCCGGCAGCGCCCTCAACCCCCACAACCCCAGCCGCTCCGGCGAGACCTTCGTCTTCGCCACCCTCGAACCCTCCGTCGCCTTCTATCACCTCTGCTTTCGTCCCGACGGCGTCCTCATGGTCACCGCACCCACCGTCAGCTCCAACCAGCCCATCTACGCCATCGACCCCCACGGCAACACCACCACCTACTACCGCGGCCTCGGACGTCCCCAGGGCATGGCCTTGGACGTCGACGGAAACCTCTACGTCGCCGCCTCTCTCCGCGGCCATCGCGGCATCGTCCGCATCTGGGACTCACGCGAAACCAATGCCCCCGAAGCTGAACTCATCGTAGCCGGAAACGACCTCGTAGGCCTCTGCTTCCTCGACGACGGCTGCGCAGCCCTCGCCACCAACACCACCATCTTCCACGCCGACCTCGGCATCGAAGGCCTCCCCCTCATCTAGCTGCTTTTCAAACACCCTCTGTCGATCTTTGCTGACATACCGGGTGCCCCATCCGTACGCGCACTTGCGGACGGGTGGGAACGACAAAGCACGCACTCCCACCGCACCCACTCCTTCCTGATCCCCCAAAAGCCAAAGGGCGAATCCTCTCGCGAGAACTCGCCCTTCCGCCGTCCGAATCTTTCGAAGACCTGGTTTCGGCACCAAGTCAATCTCCGCTTCCCGTCTTCCCTCGTGACCGCAGGCGAACCCGCTTGTCCTTCGTTCGTCCGTTCAGCAAATCCTGCGAGTTTCCTCTTTGCCAGCGTGTCTCCGGTTGCTCAAAGTAGGTTTTGAATCCGCTCCTCATCTTCGGTTGCCCGAAGCGGGCCTCGCATCCAATCCTTCTCTCCGGTTGCCCGAAGTGGGTCTCGCGTCCGATCCCCTACTGCCTCTGATTCTTCTCTCTTCTCTGGAAGATCGCTCTTCCGTTGCTGAGAATCCTCGCACAAAATCCCGTCCGTGCAACAGCAAAATTTCGGTGCAAATCTCGCCCTTTCTGTGCGAAACTCCGGCCTTCCCCAGCTCACACAAAGCTCATCTCTCCGCACTCAATCTTCGATAATCGCATCTCCTTGATCCCACACGATGTATCCTTCATGCCAAAGCGTATATCCAACATCGATGGCGGTTTTTGCTGGAGGACAGCATGCAATCAGCCGAGTATTGGTTTCAGTCGCTCATCGCCACCGCAGGCATTCAACTCAACGGCTCCGCACCCTACGACATCCAGGTTCACAACCCCGCCATGTTCCACCGCATCCGCTGGCAGGGCACGCTCGGTCTCGGCGACTCCTATATCAACGGCTGGTGGGACTGCGCCAATCTCGACGACCTCTTCTATCGCCTCTTCACCGCCCATCTCGACCGCACCGCCGGCCTTTTCATCCCGCAGCTTCTCGGCACCCTCCGCGCTTATCTCGCCAACCTGCAAAGCGTCAGTCGAGCCTTCCAGGTCGGCGAGCGCCACTACGACCTCGACAACCAGCTCTTCCGCTCCATGCTCGGCGACACCATGGTCTATAGCTGCGCCTACAGCGGCAGTTGCACCCGCATGCTCGACCGCACCCTCGACGAAGCGCAACTCGCCAAGCTCGATCTCATCTGCCGCAAGCTCCATCTCTCCCCCGGCACCACCGTCCTCGAAATCGGCTGCGGCTGGGGCGCCTTCGCCCGCTTCGCCGCCGAGCACTACGGCGTCCACGTCATCGGCCTCACCGTCTCTGAGAACCAGGCCACCTTCGCCCGCAACCTCTGCGCAGGCCTCCCCGTCGACATCCGCCTCCAGGACTACCGCAGCTTCACCGGCCACACCGACACCATCGTCTCCGTCGGCATGTTCGAGCACGTCGGCGTCAAAAACTACCCCGCCTTCTTCAACACCGCCCGCCGCGCCCTCTCCCCCAACGGCATCTTCCTCCTCCACACCATCGGCAGCCTCCACACCGAACTCGCCGGCGAGCCCTGGATCAACACCCACATCTTCCCCAACGGCAAACTCCCCTCCCTGCGCCAGATCACCACCGCCATTGAGGGACGTTTCCTCATCGAAGACCTGCAAAACATCGGCCCCGACTACGACTTCACCCTCATGTCCTGGTCAAAAAACTTCCAGCGCAGCATCCAGCGCGGCGAACTCCTCAGCCACCTCGACCAGCGTTTCCAACGCATGTGGCAGTACTACCTGCTCACCTGCGCCGCCGCCTTCCGCTCCCGCTGCCTCCAGCTCTGGCAGTTGGTCCTCTCCCCCAACGGCGTCCCCGGCGGCTACCAGTCCGCCCGCTAGCCGCCTTCCCTCCGCTAGAACGAAGGCCCGAACGTAATCCCCGCCGGCGCATTCAGCTTCGTCGCACTCCCCACCAGAAACACATCCGGAACCGGTCCACTCGTATTCGTCGTAACCTGTTGCTCCGTCCCATAGCCCGCCAGCCCGAACGGTGCTGCCGAACTATCCACCACCACATCGCCATACATATCGAACGCAATCCCATTCGGCGCAACCAGCGTCTGGTTTCCGCTCACCGCCACGCTCGTAAACGTCAACGACGGCGTCAACGCTCCACCCATCGCCAACTGCGCGGGACTATATCCCACCACCGTATTTGGCGCATTCGAATTGGTCGACCACAGGTCGCCATACGAATCGAACGCCAGTCCCCACGGTCCCTGTACCGACCCCGAGCCATCATCGCTCAGCGTCACACTCGGCACCAGGTTCGACGTCCCGCTCGATGCATTACCCACCGTCGGCAGCGTCCTCGCCTTGAATCCAAAGATCGTCGTCGTCCCATTATTCGCAACATACAGGTTGCCGCTATAGTCAAACGCAATCCCCAGCGGCCCATTGAACGCAGGTGCCGAGGTCACCTTCACCGCTGGCGTCGCACTCATCGCCGTCGCCGCCTGTTGCGCCACCGTGAACACATAGATCGCGTTGCTTCCGTTGTCGGTCACCCACAGGTTTCCCCGCAGATCAAACGCAGCCTGCTGCGGAAACTTGAAGCTGCTGGACTCGATCGTAACCGCAGGCGTTGGATTATTCACCGTCCCCAGCTTCGCCAGTTGTGTCGGCGTAAATTCAAACAGCGCCGGAGCTACCTTTCCCCCCGTCGCCACGGTCCCGCCATCAATCACCCACAGATCGCCATTCTGATCGAACACCACCCCCTGCGGCGCTCCAAACGCAGCCGAGTTCAGCATCAGGTGCGGCACCGGCGCACTCACTCCGTTCTGCAACTGCGAGGGCAGAAACTCCACCACATTGCTCCCATTCGCCACCCACAGCGCATTATTCTGCTGCTGCCCCGGCCCAACAAAAGACGCACCGCTGTAATCGGTATAGCAACCCACCATCGCGCCCAGCGCAGCCAGCCCGACCAGTGCAACACAGCCCCGCAGCATTGTTTTCGGCGCGACCCGCGCAACCCTCGGAAACCAACGGAAAGCGATCCTCTGCAGCATGGCACCCTCCATACGTTCAACTAATCCATCGGGAGCAAGTATCCCATAAATATTGGCCGCAAGTGTCCCATGCTTCACGAGACGCGTTTTGCAGCCAAAGGTTTCGCGCCCCCGCAGGAAATTCACGCACGTCCCTCCCCGCCCTGGCAGGATCTGCTCCTGCCGTTGTCCTAGCCGTTGTCTTGCTCTTGCTCTTGCCCTTCTGTCTGTCATTCCGAGCGCAGCGAGGAACCTGCTTCTCGCGCGTGAAGCGCGCGCCCACCGAACAAGCCCCGCTCAAAAATAATTTCCTCAAAAAACAGCCCAAAAACCGCATGTCAACCCCCCACAACCCCCAAGCCAGCACAAGCCCCCCATAAACACAGGCGATTTCTATTCAACACGCTTGGCATAGTTACCCCTCCCACTCGGTACAATTTAATTAGCCCCTCCCACACCAACCAGGACCGACGACGGAGCCCCGGGCAGGCGTTCTTTGCCTGCCCGGGCACCAGCATTATCCAGAAATCCCGCAGACAGACTGCCATAAGTCCTCCGCAAACTCCCCTGAATCGAAGACTTTAGACGCAAAAGTACCCCGGGGGGGAGGGGGGGGGTACACGGGCGGCCATCCCATCTGCCCTATCATGAAATCAACCCATGCCAGCACCGCGCCACCAGCCCGTCGCGATCTTCCGCCAGCCCAGGCCGGAAGAAGCCGAGCTTCTCCGCCGCCGAGCCGAACTAGCCATTCTCCGCGCAGCGCTGGCCGTCCGCGAAGCCGAACTGGACCATCTCCGCGCCCAACTCAACAGCTTCGAAGGCCGCTACATCCGCCAGGTCGGCGTCCTCTACATCCAGCTCGACGAGTGGGAAGACCGCATCGCCGAACTCCACAACCCAACTCCATCTCAGCCCCAGACCCTCGCCCCCGAACCCGAGCCAGAACCCGAGCCTCAGCAACCCGACCCCGCAGCCCTCGATCTCAAAGCCCTCTTCCGCGCCGTCGCCAAGCGCATCCACCCCGACCGCGCCCGCAGCGCCCACGACGAGCGTCACCGCACCCATCTCATGGCCCAGGCCAACGCCGCCTTCCTCCGCGACGACGCCGCCATGCTCCACCGCATGCTCAACGGCTACGACCCCGCCACCGACTCCGGCGACGACCTCACCCTCGCCGCCCAACTCCAGCGCATCACCCACCAGATCGACCAATCCGAGCAGCATCTCCTCGCCCTCGCCACCGAGATCGAAGCCCTCGCCCACTCCGAGATGGCCGACCTCCGCAACCGCACCGCCCACGCCGCAACCCACGGCCGCGACCTCCTCGCCGAACTCGCCGCCCGCGTCAAAGGCAGCATCGGCATCGCCATGCGCCGCTACGAGCTCGACCTCGCCCGCATCCGCCGCAAGCAGCCCGCCTTCAATCCCGCCCCTCTGCTCACCGCCGAATTAGCCGAGCCTTCAGCGGTCAATAGAGCCGTTCGTTTTGAGGTCTAGTGCAATCATTTTGATGGTTGTCATTCCGCAGCGAAGCGGAGGAATCTGCTTCTTGAACCGGCGACTACACCTGAGGACAATCGGTTCTAGCCGCACACAACCGCGTTAATTACGCGAATTAACATCCGCTCGCGCTACCATCGAACCACCTATGCTAGCCGAGATCATCGCCGTCGGTTCCGAGATGCTGACGCCTCACCGTCAGGACACCAACTCCCTCTACCTCACCGCCGGCCTCAACGACCTCGGCGTCACCGTCGCCTTCAAGACCATCGTCGGCGACAACCGCGACCACCTCGTCTCGGCCATCCTCATCGCGCTCTCCCGCGCCGACATCGTCCTTCTCTCCGGCGGCCTCGGCCCAACCGCTGACGACCTCACCCGCGAGTGCTGCGCCCAGGCCCTCAAACTCCCGCTCCAGCGCAGCGAAGCCCTCCTCCAGGCCCTCCTCCAGCGCTTCTCCGCCCGCAACATGCCGATGCCACCCAACAACGCCCGCCAGGCCGACGTAATCGCCGGCGCCACCATCCTGCCCAACCCCAACGGCAGCGCCCCCGGCCAATGGCTCGACCTCGCCTTCAACGGACACCGCAAGCTCGTAGCCCTGCTTCCCGGACCGCCCCGCGAACTCAAGCCCATCTTTGACACCGAGTGCAAGCCGCGCCTGGCCGCCGCACTCCCGCAGAACCATCTCGCCCGCCGCATGCTGCGCATGGCCCTTATCCCCGAGAGCCAGGTAGACGCCCGCACCGCGCCCATCTACCAGCAGTTCCCCGACGTCGAGACCACCATCCTCGCCGGTCACGCCGAGATCCAGCTCCACTTCCTCTGCGTCAAGCCCACCATCGCCGAAGCCGAAGCCCGCGTCGAAGCTGTCGCTGACGCCGTAGCCCGCGAGATGGGCGACGACATCTTCTCCCTCAACGGAGAGTCCCTCGAGGAAGTCGTCCTCCTCATGCTCGGCGTTCGCCACCGCACCCTCGCCATCGCCGAGAGCTGCACCGGCGGCTGGCTGGGCGAGCGTCTCACCGCCGTCCCCAACAGCTCCCGCGTCTTCCTCGGCGGAGCCATTGCCTACTCCGACCGCAGCAAGACTGCGCTCGCCGACGTACCCTGCTACCTCATCGACGAGCACGGCGCCGTCTCCGATGCCGTAGCCCGCGCCCTCGCCGAGGGCATCCGCCGCCGCACCGGCAGCTCTCTCGCCCTCAGCATCACTGGCAGCGCCGGCCCCACCGCCCCCCGCGGCCCCGACGCCTCCAAGCCCGTCGGCCTCGTCTACATCGCCCTCACCGACGGTGAAGACACCCAGGTCAAGGAACTCCACCTCACCGGCGACCGCGACCGCATCCGCCTCTGGGCCACGCAGCACGCCCTCGAATTGCTTCGTCGTTACCTCCAGTAACTCTCACTGCTAAACTCAACAACGAACCTTATGACTCTCTGGCTACTCACTCTGGCACTGGCCTATCTCCTCGGATCGATTCCGTTCGGCTATCTGCTCGTCCGCATCTTCCGCAAGGAAGACGTCCGCGAGACCGGCAGTGGCAACATCGGCGCAACCAACGTCGCGCGCGCTGGCGGCAGCGGCCTCGGTCTCCTCACCCTGCTCTTCGACGCCCTCAAAGGTTATGTAGCCGTCCTTATCGCCGCACATCTTGCGCCCGCCACCGGCCACGGTCCCTCGACCCTGGCCGTCGCCGCTGCCGTCGCTGCCGTTCTCGGCCACGTCTTTCCCGTGTGGCTGCACTTTCGCGGTGGCAAAGGTATCGCAACCGCGCTGGGGGTCTTCCTCGCTCTGGTGCCACTGGTTGCACTCGCCGCCGTCGGCATCTTTGCTCTCATCGTTGCGACTACGCGCCTGGTCTCTCTAGGCTCGGTCCTCGCCGCCGTCTCCATCCCGATCTTCGCCCTGTTGCTGGTCCCTCACCGTTCCACCGCACTGCTGGCTGGCCTAAGCTTCATCTCACTGCTCAGCATCCTCAAGCACCACGCCAACATTGTGCGCCTGCTGCATGGCACCGAAAGCCGCTTCGGCACCAACAAGAACAACACATCGAACCACATGAAGGGGGCCGCATGAGCCGTATCGCCGTCATCGGTGCAGGAGCCTGGGGAACCGCGCTCACCGTCTCTCTCGCCAGTCGCAACGGTCACAGACTCAGTCTCTGGGCCCACTCGCCCGACCACGCCCGCCAGCTCGCCGACACTGGCGAGAACACCCGCTATCTTCCCGGCTTCATCCTTCCCGCCGACGTCCAGATCACGCACAATCTCAGCCACGCCATCGCCGGCGCGGACATCATCCTCTGCGTCACGCCCTCTCAGGCCCTGCGCTCGATCATGCAGCAGATCGCCCCCATGCTCAACCCGCGGCAGATCCTGCTCTCGGCCAGCAAAGGCATCGAGGAGAAGACCTTCCTGCGCATGTCGCAGATCATCTTCGAGTACGCTCCCTCCAACCCCATCGGCACGCTCGGCGGTCCATCCTTCGCACAGGAGGTCGCCGCCGCCATGCCCACCGCCATCACTCTGGCCATCGACGACCCCGCCCTCGGCAAGTCGCTGCAAGACGACTTCAGCTCCGCCTCCCTTCGCGCCTACCGCAACGAAGACGTCATCGGCACCGAACTCGGCGGCGCGCTCAAGAACGTCATCGCCCTCGCCGCCGGCGTCGTCACCGGCCTTGAACTCGGCAACAACGCCACGGCCGCTCTCATCACCCGCGGCATCGCCGAGATTACGCGTCTCACCATGGCCTGCGGTGGCCGCCGCGAGACCATGTCCGGACTCTCCGGCATCGGCGACCTCGTCCTCACCTGCACCGGCGGCCTCTCGCGCAACCGCACCGTCGGCGTCGAACTCGGTAAGGGCCGCAAGCTCGACGCCATCATCGCCGGTCTCAACGGCAAGGTGGCCGAAGGTGTCCTCACCACCACCGCGGCCCTCGGCCTCGCCCGCCGCTACGGCGTAGAGATGCCCATCACCGAGCAGATGGCCGCCATCCTTCACCAGCAAAAGCCCCCACTCGACGCCATCCGCGACCTCATGTCCCGTCCCGGCCGCACCGAGTAATCCCGCGCTCCGCTAAACTAGAACGCGATGGCCTTTTCAATCTTCGGCAAGCGCGACACCCCAGCCCCCGACCTCGAACCCCAGCAACCGCGCGGCCTCTTCGACCGCATGAAGCAGGCGGTCACCCGCACCCGCGAATCGCTCTCCAATTCCCTCGCGTCCGTCGTCGCGCTCACCCGCGAGGTCGACGTCGCCTCGCTCGACGACCTGGAGCTCGCTCTCCTCGCATGCGACATAGGCTCCACCACTACCAACGAGATCATCACCAACCTGCGCGACCGAGCCCTCCGCCACGGTATCTCCGACGGCTCCCAACTCAAGTCCCTCCTCAAAGCCGAAATCCTCCGCATCTTGCATTCAGTAGACACGCCTGTCGCCCATCCAACGGCTCCACCCGAAGTCATCATGATGGTCGGCGTCAATGGCACTGGAAAGACCACCACCAGCGGCAAGCTCGCCGCACTCTATCGCCGTGAAGGCAGGACCGTCCTGCTCTGCGCAGCCGACACCTTCCGCGCCGCCGCCATCGAGCAACTTGAAGTCTGGGCTCAACGCTCCAACGTCGATCTGATCAGGACCCGTCAGGGCGGCGACCCCTCCGCTGCGCTCTTCGACGCCCTTACCGCCGCCAAAGCCCGCTCCATCGGAGTTCTGCTGGTCGACACCGCTGGCCGCCTCCACACCAAGACAGACCTCATGAAGGAGCTCGACAAGATGCGCCGCACCGCCGAGCGCCTCGTCCCTGGCGCACCGCATCAAACTCTCCTCGTCATCGACGCCACCACCGGCCAAAACGGACTGCAGCAGGCGCGGCTCTTCACCGAAGCCGCCCACGTCACCGGCATCGTCCTCACCAAGCTCGACGGCAGCGCCAGGGGCGGCATCGTCGTCGCCATCGCCCACGAGCTCGGCCTGCCCGTTCGCTTCGCCGGCGTCGGCGAGAAGCTCGAAGACATCCTCCCCTTCGACCCCGCAGCCTTCGTCGACTCTCTCCTCGACTAGCGCGCCACCGCGAAATTCGGATGCCCACTCATGCGTGACTTCATCACGCCTGGGTGCGATAGAGGAACACCGGCTATCCTGAACTCTGCATGTCACTCACGCCACAGGACGAGCTTCACCTTAACCGTGCTCTAACGCTCGCGCGCGATGCCGCAGCCTTCGCCTCGCCCAATCCCACCGTTGGCTGCGTCCTCACCCGTGACGACACGATCCTCGGCGAGGGAGCACACCTCTACGACGCTCGCGACCACGCCGAGATTGCCGCACTCAAGCAAGCCGCCGCACTCGGTCGCAACGTCCGCGGCGCCACCGCCTACGTCACTCTCGAACCCTGCTCCCATCACGGCCGCACCGGTCCCTGCTCCGATGCCCTCATCGCCGCCGGCATCGCCCGCTGTGTCGTCGCCACCATCGATCCCAACCCGCTCGTCAGCGGCCAGGGCCTCGCCAAACTCCGCGATGCCAACATCGAAGTAGCACTCGCCGACCCCCAATCCGCTCTCGCCCAGCAAGCCCGCCGCCTCAACGACGCCTTCGCCCACTTCATCCAGCACCATCGCCCGTTCATCACCCTCAAGGCCGCGCTCTCGGTCGACGGCAAACTAGCCCCACCGCACGCAACCCGCACCACCGCCGCGCCCCACTGGCTCACCGGCGCCGCCGCGCGTGCCGACGTACAACTCCTCCGTCACGCCTCCGACGCCATCCTCACCGGCATCGGCACCATCCTCGCCGACAACCCCTCGCTCACCGACCGCACCCGCCTCCCCCGTCGCCGACCCTTGCTGCGCATCATCCTCGACAGCGCCCTCCGCACGCCGCTCGACTCCACACTCCTCACCAGCGCAGCCGACGACCTCCTCATCCTCTGCTCCACCGACGCCACAACCGCACCCGCCGATCGCGAGCGCGCCCTCATCTCCCGCAACGCCAAAGTTCTCCGCATCCCCGCAACCAACGGCCACCTCGACCTCAACGCATTACTCACAACACTCGCCGGACGCAACATTCTCAGCATCCTCATCGAAGCCGGCAGCGCACTTAACGGTAGCCTCCTCCGCGCCAACCTGGTCGACAAGCTCGTACTCTACTACGCCGAGCGCGAACTCGGCCTGGACGCCGTTCCCTTCGCCGCCAACTTCGACTCCCCCTACGCGCTGCAACAGCGCCTCACCCAAACCACACGCATCCCCTTCCCCTCAGATCTCACACCCTACGCCGAAGACGTCCGCATCACCGGATACCTCCACGATCCCTGGGCCAACATCTCCACTCCCTGATCGCTGTACCCTATATCTATGTTCACCGGACTCATCGAAGCCACTGGCACCGTCATCTCGCTCACACCTACCTCCGGAGCCACGCGCCTCACCCTCGCCGCACCCGCACTCACCGGCCGCTGGCACACCGGCGACAGCATCGCCGTCAACGGCGTCTGCCTCACCGCCATCCCCGTCGCCGACCCCACCCACTTCGCCGCCGATCTCGCCACTGAGACCTTCACCCGCACCACCCTCTCGTCGCTCTCCCCCGGCGCCACCGTCAACCTCGAACTCCCCACTCCCGCCGGCTCTCCCCTCGGCGGCCACGTCGTCCAGGGTCACGTCGACGCCACCGGCACTCTCATCTCACTCCTGCCGCTCCACCCCAGCCTCGACACCACTGACTGGCGTCTCACCATCGCACTCCCACCGCAACTCTCCACCCAGGTCGTCCCTCAAGGCTCCATCACCATCGACGGCATCAGCCTCACCATCGCGCACGCCGACCTCAGCAACTCAGACCTGCCGCGCATCGAAGTCGCCATCATCCCACACACCTATAAATCCACCAACCTGCACACCCTCGCCCCGGGCTCTCCCGTCAACCTCGAGACCGATGTCCTCGCTAAATACGCTGCCGCCCAGCGCGCCCGTTCGCAGGAAGACTGGCTCACCCCCGCCTACATTCTCGCCAACGGCTATTAAGTAAGCTCGCGCCACACCACTCTCTATCCCAACTCCTCCACCATCCCCTGCATCTCGCTCGCGGCATGGGCATTTCCCGTGCGTTCGCATGCCGCCAACCCCGCCTGTAACCGCGCCCGCGCCTCATCCATTCGTCCCGCCTTTATCAGCGTCTGCGCCGCCATCTGGTATGCGGGCACATAGTCCGGGTTATATTCCGTCGTCGTGGCAAACTCGCGCAGCGCCTCGTCCATCTTGCCCTCGGCAGCAAATGCCATCGCCAGTCCATACCGCGCAAACGCGTCCTTCGGGTTCTGCTCAAGAATCCCGCTCAGCATTCCAATCCTGTCCATCTCTCTAGAATGCCGCCCGCACTCTCCCAGCGCAAGCCCGACAGCCAGCCAGCAGCGCCATTACAATGGAAGAATGACCGAACGCCCCAAAGCCAGCCCCGTCTGCGCCTCCCAGTCCGAGCGCAGCGAGATCGTCTTTCCCGCCGACGCCAACGCCCTCGGCAACCTCTTCGGCGGCCGCCTGATGCAGTTCATCGATCTGGTCGGGGCCACCGCCGCCAGCCGCCATGCGCGTGCCTTCACCATCACCGCCTCCATGGATCACCTCGACTTCGTCGCCCCCGTCCATGTCGGCGACCTGCTCATCCTCAAGTCCAGTGTCAACCGCGCCTTCCGCACCTCCATGGAGATCGGCGTCCGCGCCATGGTCGAAGACTTCCGAGCGCAGACCCTCCGTCACGTATCCACCGCCTACCTCACCTACGTCGCCGTCGACGTCAACGGACAACCCATCGAAGTCCCGCAGATCGTCCCCGAAACCGAACACCAGATCCGCCGTTACGAAGACGCAGGCCACCGCCGCGAACTCCGCTACGCCGAGGTCCAGCGCAAAAGAGAACGTCGCAGCATCCTCGCCCCCGAGTGGCATCTCTAGCCCCTAGCCTTCAACTTCCTGCCCACAACCAGCATCTTTACGACGAGGTTCTAATGTCCCACGCAAATCCAGCAGTACCGCAAGGCCCGCAACGCCTCCCAGGCATCCAGCACATCATCGCCATCGGCTCCGGCAAAGGCGGGGTCGGCAAGACCACCGTCGCCGTCAACCTCGCCGTCTCGCTCGCCAAGCTCGGCCACCGCGTCGGCCTCATCGACGCCGACATCTACGGCCCCAACGTCCCAACCATGCTCGGCTCCACGCGCCAGCCCACCATCGTCAACGAAAATCAGATGGAGCCCATCCTCGCCCACGGCGTCAAGTTCATCTCCATCGGCCTCATCTCCCCCGGCGACAAGCCCATGACGATGCGCGGCCCCATGCTCCACCAGATCATCCGCCAGTTCCTCCATCAGGTCGCCTGGGGTGAACTCGACTACCTCCTCATCGACCTGCCTCCAGGCACCGGCGACGTCGTCATCACCCTCGTCCAGACTGTCCCGCTCACCGGCTCCATCATCGTCTCCACCGGCTCCAGCGTCGCTCTGCAGGACGCCCGCAAAGCCCTCGAGATGTTCCACCAGGTCAATGTCGAAGTCCTCGGCCTGGTCGAAAACATGTCCCAGATGACCCTCCCCGATGGCACCGTCGTCGACGTCTTCGGCGCCGGCGGAACCCAGCAGACCGCCAAGCAGTTCAATCTCCCCTTCCTCGGCTCCGTTGACCTCGATCCCCAGGTCCGCACCGGAGGCGACAGCGGCCTTCCCGCCGCCCTCGCCGGCGACGCAACCCCTCGCGGCAAGGAGTTCCTCGCAATCGCCGAGAAGGTCATCGCCCGCGCTCACGAACTCGCCTCCAACTCCGAAAGCGTCCTCGAAATCTCTTAACCCTGGCCGCTTGCGACCTTTCCGTGTCGCAAGCGGTCTAATCTACACAAGCTCAATCATGGCCAAACCCATCACAACCCGTCAGCGCGAGATCCTCACCGCCATCATCGAGAGTTACATCTCGACCGGCGAGCCCATCTCCTCGGGCACCCTCGCGCAATCGGCCTTCGCCAACGCCATGAGCTCCGCTACCATCCGCCACGAGATGGCCGAGCTCGCCGACGCCGGCCTGCTCGAGCAGCCCCACACCTCCGCCGGCCGCATCCCCTCCGCCGAAGCCTTCCGCCTCTACGTCAGCCAGCTCACCAGCACCGCCACCTCTCTCCCCGGCCCTTCGCGCGCCGACTTTCAGATGCATCGCGAAGCCCTGCACGCCAAAATTGACACCAGCTTCGCCGGTCTCGCTGGAGCCTCCGCGCTTCTCGAACGCACTTCCCACGTCCTCGCCGCGCTCTCCAGCGGCGTCGGCCTGGCCATCGGCGCAGCCGCGTCCACAGACCTGCTCGAGCACATCCACTTCAGCCGCCTCACCCTGCGCCGGGTTCTCGCCGTCGTCGTCACCCGCAGCGGCATGGTCCGCGACCGCGTCCTCACCCTCGATCAGGATCTCTCTTCCGTTCAACTCGAGACCGCCGCCAACTTCCTCAACGAACACTTCCGCGGCTGGAACATCGACCGTGTCCGCAGCGAGCTCGCCCGTCGCATCGACCACGAGCGCAGCGCTTATCAGCAGCTGGCGGACGCCCAACTTGCTTCTGACGCGAACGATCTCTGGTCTCGCACCGTCCCTCCCGGCGCCGGCCAGCAGCAGTCCGTCTACATCGACGGCGTGGTCAATCTCATCGGCCTTCCCGCTGATCGCGACCGCCTCCGCGCCATGCTCTCCGCACTCGAAGAGAAGCAGCGCCTCATCGAACTCCTCAACGCCTATATCGATACTTCCGAACAATCCGTGCGCGTCATCTTCGACCTCGAGCAACAGGATCCCGGCATGGCAGGCCTCGTCCTCATCGCCGCCCCCGCGCAGATCTCCGGCGACAGCGCCGTCGCCATCCTCGGCCCCAAGCGCATGAACTACGAGAGCGCCATCAACGCCGTCGGCTACGTCGCCCAGCTTCTGCATCGAATAGATACCGGCGACATCGCCCCGCTATCCCCATAAAGGGTGCACCCAGACAGGATGACTTTATGACCACCGTCAAAGACCGCTTCGCAAACTGGCCGCGAAACACTCACAGCAAAAAGGAAAAGCACATGACCACCGAACAGATCGAACAGAACAGCGAACAGGAGACTACGCAGCCGAGCCTCGAAGCCAGCGCCGCGACCGAAGACATCAACGCCGAGCTCGAGCAGCTCCGCGCCGAACGCGATCAGCTCGCCCTCCAACTCGCCCAATATCAGGACCGCCTCGCCCGCCTCCAGGCCGAGTTCGACAAC
Source organism: Acidobacteriota bacterium (assembly GCA_021778845.1). Classification (GTDB taxonomy): domain Bacteria; phylum Acidobacteriota; class Terriglobia; order Terriglobales; family Acidobacteriaceae; genus Granulicella. The sequence goes on along the minus strand of JAJYBU010000010.1, from coordinate 40,176 downwards.
ACTCGCAAGCGCGAGGCCAAGGAGCGCCAGGATATCCGCGACTACGCCATCCAGTCCGCCGTCGAGCCCTTCCTCGGCGTCATGGACAACTTCGCCCTCGCCCTCAAAGCCGACGCCTCCGCCGAACAGCTCCGCTCCGGCGTGCAACTCATCGTCAAGCAGATGGATGAAGCCCTCCGCGGCCTCAGTGTCCAGCCCGTAGAGAGCATCGGCGCACAGTTCGACCCCAGAATCCACGAGGCCCTCGGCAGCATCGAAACTCTGGAACACCCGGACCATCAAGTCCTTGAGGAGATTCGCCGCGGCTACAAGCTCCGCGACAAACTCCTTCGCCCGGCGCTGGTCCGCATCGCCAGCAACTCCGCACAGAAAAGCGAGTAGCTCCAACGGATCAACGTGCTGCCGGATGAGCCACAGACAATAGCGCGTAGAACGCAACAGATCGAAGAACGGGCCTAAGCCCTGAAACACTCCGGGCAGACATCGCCCTCAATCACTAGGATTCAAGAATGGCAACTGCAACGATGAAGACTGACTACTACGAACTCCTGGGCGTCGAACGCACCGCCTCTGACGGCGAGATCAAATCTGCGTATCGCAAGCTCGCCATGCAGCACCACCCCGACCGCAACCCCAACAACCCCGAAGCCGAGGAGCGGTTCAAAGAGTGCAGCGAGGCCTATCAGGTTCTCTCCGACGCCGATAAGCGCGCCGCCTACGATCGCTACGGTCACGCTGGCGTCAACGGCTCCGGCGGCTTCCCCGGCGGCAATCCCTTCCAGGGCCAGGGCGACCTCAACGACATCTTCGGAGATCTCTTCGGCGAAATGTTCAACATGGGTGGTGGCAATCGCCGCGCCACCCGTCAGCAGCGCGGCCGCGATCTCAAGTTCGACATGAAGCTCGAATTCGAAGAAGCCGTCTTCGGCGTCGAGCGCGAGATCACCATCCGCCGCGCCGAGTCCTGCGAAGATTGCCGAGGCACCGGCTCCGCCGCCGGCAAGCAGCCCGAGACCTGTCAGCAGTGCGGCGGCCGCGGCCAGATCCGTTCCCAACAGGGCTTCTTCGCCGTTGCCCGCACCTGCCCCGTATGCGGCGGCACCGGCTCCGTCATCCGCACTCCCTGCGCCACCTGCAAGGGCGACTCCCGCGTCACGCGCGAGCACAAGATCCTCGTCAAGGTTCCCGCCGGCGTCGAGACCGATACCCGCATCCGCTACTCTGGCGAAGGCGAAGCCGGCCGCTTCGGCGGCCCCGCCGGCGACTTCTATGTAGTCCTCAACGTCAAGCCGCACAAGTTCTTCGAGCGAGACGGCGACGACCTCCACTGCGTCATCCCCATCAGCTTCCCGCAAGCCGCGCTCGGCACCGAACTCGAACTCGAGACCCTCGACGGCGTCGAGACCATCAAGGTTCCCGAAGGCACGCAGAGCGGCCGCGAGATTAAGCTGCGTGGCAAAGGAGTTCCCCACCTCAACTCTCACGGCAAGGGCGACCTCGTCGTCGAAGTCCGCGTGCAAACGCCCTCGAAGCTCACCAAACAGCAGAAGGAACTCCTCAAGCAGCTAGCCGAATCCATCTCCATCGAGAACACCCCAACCTCCCGCGGCCTCTTCAGCAAGGTCAAAGAGATGTTCAGCTAGCCGCAACCACCCACAGGCTCTTACAGTTTCCGCCGCACAAAAGCAGTGAGTGCGTACATCTCGATTCTGAGCTGTACGCACTCACTGCTCTACAGCATCGCCGCACACACCGCGAGCCCTGCAATCGCAGCCGTCTCAGCCCGCAGGATCCTCGGCCCCAGCGTCACATTCTTCCATCCGTTCTCCGCAAACATCACCATCTCATCAGCGGTCCATCCCCCTTCCGGACCAATCGCCAGGGCCACCGTCGCAACTTCTGTCTCCAGCGCTGCACGCAGAGAGTTCTCCTGCTCCGTCTCCGCGAGTAGCAGTTTCCTCTCTGCACTCACCATCCCCAGCGCAGCCTTCAGCACCACCGGATCATTCACCTCCGGCACATCACTTCGCCGCGACTGCTGCGCCGCCTCACGCACAATCCTTCGCCACCTCTCCACTCGCTTCGCCGCCGCCTGTGCAAGATGTTTCTCCGTCCTGCGCGCGATCACCGGCGTAATTCTCGCCGCGCCCAACTCCGTTGCCTTCTCGATTCCCCACTCCATGTGATCGAACTTGAACACGGCCATCACCAGATGCACCGGCAACGCAGCATCCGCCTCAAGCTCTTCATGCAGCGTGAACACGACCTCATGTTCATCCGCAGAAAAAATCTCCGCCCGGTGCAAAAATCCATTCGCCACCACATCGAACACCTGCCCTGGCTGCGCCCGCAACACGCGTGCAAGATGCACCGCCTGTTCACCCCTCAACGCTGCGGTTGTCTCCGTCCATGTATCAGCAATCCATCGTCGTCTCGTCATGCAAACAGCATACTGCGTCTACACCACACGCGAAAGCCGCATGAACACTGGCGATTAAACACCTCAGGGAACGCGATGATCGCGTTCCCTGAGTGTGTTGCCATTGCTTTGATGCTTTGCCTTGGTTGCGTTTGCCTGCGCTCCCAATCGATGTTGAACATCGACGCCGACTTCATCTGTATGAAGCAGCTAACGAAGGTATAGTTTTCTCGCGTCGAAGAGTCAAGAAAAAAACGACTTCGACGCAACGAAATTTTATCTCCGCTCGCCATCTCTTACCGAACATCGCATCCCGACATCTCGAGATGCTCCGTCATCATCGCCAGGAAATTCAGAAAGTTCAAAAAGTTCTGCAACGCACACACAACACTCTCCACGCGGACACTTGCATCGCTGCTTCACCTTCGACCCCACTCACCGTCACGCACTGCTCTACATAGGCCGTGCGTCGTATACTACGTTGTCCCTGCGGCACCGCTTTTTCGTACCGCAAAACGCATCTATCACCGCAAACGCAGGAGCCTTCATGCGAGAAGTAGTCATCGTCAGTGCAGCGCGAACCCCCGTTGGCAAGTTCCTCGGCTCGCTCTCTCATCTCTCCGCCGTCGAACTCGGCTCCATCGCAGTGCGCGCCGCCGTCGAACGCTCCGGCATTGATCCAGCCGACGTCACCGAGTGCATCATGGGCTGCGTTCTCCCCGCCGGCCTCGGCCAGAATCCCGCACGCCAGGCAGCACTCCGCGGCGGCCTCGCCGACACCGTCTCAGCCCTCACCATCAACATGGTCTGCGGCTCCGGCCTCAAATCTGTCGCCCTCGCCGCGCACGCCATCGCCACCGGTGACTCCGAGATCGCTGTCGCTGGCGGCATGGAGTCCATGTCCAACGCTCCCTATCTCCTGCCCAACGCTCGCAAGGGTTTTCGCATGGGTGACGCGCAGGCCGTCGACTCCATGATCCACGACGGCCTCTGGTGCGCCTGCGACAACCAGCACATGGGCATGACCGGCGAACTTGTCGCCGAGAAACATTCCATCACCCGCGAGCAACAGGACGCCTACGCCCTCAACTCTCACCGCAAGGCCGCCGCTGCGCAGCAGGCCGGCCGCTTCGACGCCGAAATCATCCCCCTCACCATCGCCACCAAAAAGGGAGCCGCGCCCACCATCTTCACTCACGACGAGAGCGTCCGCGCCGATGCCTCGCTCGAAGCACTCGCCGCCCTCAAGCCCGCCTTCAAGAAGGACGGCACCGTCACCGCCGGCAACGCGCCCGGCGTCAACGACGCTGCCGCAGCCGTCCTCCTCATGTCCGCCGAGCGCGCTCACCATCTGCATCTCAAGCCGCTCGCAACCATCCGAGCCCAGGCCACCAGCGGCGTCGCTCCGCGCTGGGTCATGCTCGCGCCCGTCACCGGAATCCAGAAAGTTCTCTCGCGCGCCGGATGGTCGATCGACGACGTGGACCTCTTCGAACTTAACGAAGCCTTCAGCGTTCAGGCGCTGGGCGTCACCAAAGAACTCGGCCTCAGCCTCGACCGCGTCAACGTCAACGGCGGTGCCGTCGCCATCGGCCATCCCATCGGAGCCAGCGGAGCGCGCATCCTCGTCACACTGCTCTACGAGATGCAGCGCCGCGACGCACGCAAGGGCGTCGCCGCCCTCTGCCTCGGCGGCGGCAACTCCGTCGCCATGGCCCTCGAACGCTGAGGCTGCCGCGCACTCATCCCAGCGCAGCCTCGTCGTTTGCGCGCGCCAGGTGCATCAACCACCCCATCAGCAACAGCGCCCCGAAATAAAGATACGACTGCAGCACATTCCACCCGCGCTTATCGGCCAGATAATTAAACGCTGGCAGAAAGTTCAAACAAAGAAATACCGCAACCCCCAGCACCCACGGTCGCTTTTTCATCCAGCAGGCGTGCGCAAACCACGCCCACGACGCGATCCCCACCACGATACCGTAGTGATGCTCCCACGCCATCGGCGACGCGGCCACCGACACAATCCCCATTGCCGCCAGGTCCGCCGTCGATCCGCGCAGCGCTCTCCACGGATACACCAGCACCAACCCCACCAGCAGCAGCGACGTCGCCACCGTCACGCGATACACCCACGGAATATAAGGTGTATACACATACGGCGTGTAGCCAATATTCTCGCCGTTGAAGATCATGCGATTGATCGTTCCAAACATCGACTGGTTCGCATAGTGCGACTGCGCCTTGTGGCTCAACCCCGCCAGCACGCCAAGGTAATCCAGATTGTTGTGCCACCCAAACACCGCCACCGACGCCGCGATCAGCACCACCCCGCAAGCCACGAAGGCCCACACCGCGCCCCACCGCTTCCGCACCAGCATCCACACCAGCAGCAAAATAAACTGCGGCTTCACCGCCGTCATCAATGCCGCCACTGCACCCGCCCAACGCTCGCGCCCCGTCGTCCACAGCAGCAGCAGCACCGCAAACCCAAACGACAGAAACGTCTGCGCATTTCCCAGCGAGTACCCCTTGATCAGCGGATAGCATCCCAGCGTCGCCAGCACCACCGCCAGCGCAGCCGGCCACGTCAACCTCTCTCCACGCCGTCGCAGCAACCACCGACCCATCGCAATCGACACCACCGCAACGCCCCACACCGCCAGCCACGATCCAATCGCCAGCACCCGCAGCATCGCCGTATCGCTCATCCCCATCTTCCGCATCGCCACCAGCGGCAACTCGCTCGCCAGCGAGTAGATCAGCGTGTCATACAGCTTCGCGTCATAGATCGGCAGCGTCGGATGCGCCTTGAAATAATCCAGCGACTTCATCATCGGCAGCCACGAATCCGTCCACTGCCGCACATGAAAAAATGCCTTCAAATCCGGAATCATGCTCCCCGGATTCCCCAGGTGCAGCGCCCGGCAAACCGCCCATTGCACTACATTCGCCAGCAACAAACTAAGCAGCGCATACTCCAGCAGACGCCGGTCATGCGTTCGCTCACCCGTGTTCTGCAATTCAACGGAAGTCATTCGCTCACTATATCAAGCAGCCGTTCAACTCTCACGCTTCTTCTCTATCATGGAGTCATGAACAGCATCGAGCGATTTACGGGACGCGTCGAAACCTACAATCGCTTCCGCCTCCGCTATCCCACCACAATCGTTCTCGATCGTCTCAAACGCTGGTGCAACCTGCAACCGCATGAGAACATCGCGGACATCGGTGCAGGAACCGGCATGCTCTCCGAAGTCTTTCTCTCCAACGGCAACCCCGTCATCGCAATCGAACCCAACAAAGAAATGCGTACTTCCTGTGAAGAACTCTTGAGTCAATGGCCGCTGCTTGAAATCCGCAACGGCACCGCCGAAGCCACAGGTCTCCCCGACCACTCCATCGCCATCGTCTCGGCCGGCCGCGCGTTCCACTGGTTCGATGTCCCGCGCGCACTCTCTGAGTTCCGCCGCATTCTCCAACCCGCAGGCTGGCTCGTCCTCGTCTCTCTTGGCCGCGCCAAAGACGACAGCCCGCAGTACCGAGACTTCGAAGCTCTGCTCACCAGCGAAAGCACCGACTATACCTACGTCCGCGCTGGCTATCGCGTCCACGACAACCTCGACGGCATCTTCCTCGCCAACCGCCACAGTGAACAGATCCCGCTCGAACAAAAGCTGACATGGGAAGCCTTCCTCGGTCAAACAATGTCTCTGTCTGTCGTTCCTCAACCACACGACCCGCGCTTCTCCACCTTCAGCCAGCACTTGCGCGATCACTTCCAAACCTATGCCGTCGACGGCACAATCACCATCCCAACCACCTGCTGGATCGACGTCGGTCGCCTCAGCACTCAATAATATTCAGCGCCAACCCCGCCAGGCTCGTCTCCTTATAACGCGACTGCATATCCATCCCCGTCCGGTACATCGTCTCAATCACCTGGTCCAGCGACACCTTATGCACGCCCTGGTCATTCATCGCCAGCCGCGCCGCATTCACGGCCTTCACCGCGCCCATCCCATTCCTCTCGATGCAAGGAATCTGCACCAACCCGCCAATCGGATCACACGTCATCCCCAGATTGTGTTCCATCGCAATCTCCGCTGCGGATTCCACCGCCGCATTGTCGCCGCCCAGCGCCGCAACCAAACCACCCGCAGCCATCGAGCACGCCACCCCCACCTCACCCTGGCATCCCACCTCCGCGCCTGAGATGCTCGCATTCTCTTTGTACAGAATCCCAATCGCCGCCGCCGTCAAAAAATACCGCAGCAGTCCGGCTTCTCTCTCCTCGTCACTCACCTCACTTGCAGCATGATGGACGTAGTAATACGCGATCGCCGGAATCACTCCCGCCGCACCATTCGTCGGAGCCGTCACCACTCTCCCGCCCGCAGCATTCTCTTCATTCACCGCCATCGCCACCAGCGTCACGCTGTCCAGCGGCGCAAGCGGATCTCTCATCTTTCCCGCCTCCTCCATCGCCGCCAATCGCCGCGCCAGCCCCGGAGCACGCCGCCGCACATTCAACCCACCCGGCAGCGTTCCCTCGGTCGCAATCCCGCGCTCAATACAATCCGACATCGCCTGCCACAGCGTAAAGATCGCTGCCTTCACCCGAGCCTCCCCCACCAGCGACTCCTCTCTCTGCGTCGTCTTGTTCCCCGGCCGCAGCGGCGACACAATCCTGTCGATCCTGCGCACAATCGTCGGGTCCGCCAGCAACGCGACCTCATTTGCCAACACCATCTCGGCAATCGTCATCCCATGCTTCTCGCCGACGCACAGCAACTCATCCGCACTCGAAAACGCATACGGCACATCGCGCTTCTTCGCTCCACCATCCGCAGACGCAAACTCTTCCGCCGACAAAATAAATCCGCCGCCCACCGAGTAGTACACCTGCTCCAACAAAACCTTCCCACTCGCATCCAGCAAAGTAAACCGCATCCCATTCGGATGCGTCGCCACGCCCGCATCCGGATACATCTGATCGCGTCGAAACCGTAAATCTATCGCCGGATCGAATCGCACCGCCTGTTCCCCCAGCAGCTTCAACATCCCTGTTGCCCTCAGCAGCTCAATCCGCCCCCCTATCGTATTGAGGTCCACTGTGTCAGGAGACTCCTCCAGCAGCCCCATCATCACCGCTCGATCCGTCGCGTGCCCAATCCCTGTCAGCGCCAGCGACCCATACAGATCCACCGTAATCGCCGCACCAAACTCTCCTCGCGCGCTCATCTCCCGCACAAACCGCAGCGCCGCCCGCATCGGTCCCACCGTGTGCGAACTCGACGGCCCAATTCCAATCTTGAACAGCTCAAACAAACTCGTATTCATCGCCTCACTAGCCTCATGTCCCAACGATTGTAGACGTCCGCTCCCATCGAGAGCATCCGCAGCACATACGAACCTCCTGCCTGAGTGCTACACTTGGCCCATTACGGCCTCAAGGACTTACCAGGCATGCTCTTCAAAGCTCGCAGTGCGGCCGTCTACGGCATCGACGCTCACATCATCGACGTAGAGGTCGACTTCTCCGGCATCAAAACCCAGGAAGAGACCTTCGCCACGGTCGGCCTCCCCGACGCGGCAGTCCGCGAATCACGCGACCGCGTCCGCTCCGCCATCAAGAACTCCGGCTTCGATCTCCCTCCCACCCGCATCACCATCAACCTCGCCCCCGCCGACCTCAAAAAAGAGGGCTCCGGCTTCGATCTCCCCATCGCCATCGGAATCCTCGGAGCCTATGGCGCGCTCTCCATCAAAGACATCTCCGACTTCGTTCTCGTCGGCGAGCTCGGCCTCGACGGCTCCCTCCGTGCCGTCCAGGGCATGTTGCCCATCGCCATCGCCGCCCGCACCGCTGGCATCAAAAATCTCCTCATCCCCGCCGCCAACGCCCGCGAGGCCGCCGTCGTCTCCGGCGTCAACGTCTATCCGGTCACCTCACTTCTCGAAGTCCGCGAACTCCTCAACTCCGCCGCCAACGGCTCCATCTTCGCCCAGCCTCTCGTCGTCGACAGCACCACCCTGCTCAACGAGGCCATCGAATATCAAGCCGACTTCCGCGACGTCCGCGGCCAGCAAGTAGCCAAACGAGCTCTCGAAGTCGCCGCCGCCGGTGGCCACAACATTCTCATGATCGGCCCGCCCGGCTCCGGCAAGACCATGCTCGCCAAGCGCCTCCCCTCAATCCTCACGGCTCTGCGATTTGAAGAGGCCCTCGAGACTACCAAGATCCACTCCGTCGCCGGCATCCTCAACCGCGACGAAGGTCTCGTCACTCACCGTCCCTTCCGCTCCCCCCACCACACCGTCTCCGACGCCGGCCTCATCGGTGGCGGCATGATTCCCCGTCCCGGCGAAGTCTCTCTCGCCCACAACGGCCTTCTCTTCCTCGACGAACTCCCCGAGTTCCCTCGCAACGTCCTCGAAGTCCTCCGCCAGCCCCTCGAAGACGGCACCGTCACCATCTCTCGCGCTGCCATGTCCCTCAGCTTTCCCGCCCGCTTCATGCTCGCCGCCGCCATGAATCCCTGCCCCTGCGGCTACTTCAACGACAAGTCCCGCGAGTGCATGTGCACACCGCCCATGATCCAGCGCTACGTCAGCAAAGTCAGTGGCCCGCTCCTCGACCGCATCGACATCCACATCGAAGTCCCCGCCGTCCAGTACAAAGAGCTCCGCAGCAACGCCGCCGCCGAGGGCTCCGCCGAAATCCGCGCCCGCGTCCTCGCCGCCCGCGAGATCCAGCACGCCCGCTTCCTCGAAACCCCCGTCCGTACCAAGGGCTCCTCCCGCGCCGCCAGCCGCGCCATCTTTGCCAACGCTCAAATGTCCACCCAGCAGATCCGCACCTTCTGTGAGCTCTCCTCCGACGCCGAGCGTCTGCTCGAGCGCGCCATGCTGCAGCAGGGTCTCAGCGCCCGCGCCCACGACCGCATCCTCAAGGTCGCCCGCACCATCGCCGACCTCGAAGCCGCACCCTCCATCACCGTTCCCCACATCGCAGAGGCCATCCAATACCGCACCCTCGACCGCAGCTATTGGTCCTGAGCCCACCCCCGACTCCACCGCCCCAACTCAATATCCCATTTTCAGTATTCACCTTCCGCCGTGTCCCAAAAAAAGGATTGACCAGCGCCTCTGCACACGGTATGGTTCAAGAAGCAGGTATTTAGGGCCCAAGCTGTTCCCATCGAGACCCCGAACGTTCCTTCCGGCCTCGATGATCACCGGTTCAGCCGGCGTCGATCCGGACATTCCTCCCAAATGTCGTTCCCTCCGCCACTTTGAGGGTTTTCCCTCCTCAAAAGGTTGGGAGTCGTTTGCGCGATGGCAGCCCAAGCCCTAACCTGGCTGCAACTTATGGCAGGTTGTCCCCTGCAAGACATTTCCCGACGCATCTTCGCTGCCGCGAATGCGTCTAACCAGTAACCGGCTTGTTATCACCTCCAAGCCACAGCAAGCCACGAAGCATCCGACTCATAGGCGTTACACCGATGACGCCCGGAGCCTCGGCATCCCAGGAGAATCTTCCATGCGCTCAGATCTTATCTTTGGTGCTCTTACGCACGTGAATAACCGCTACAAGCTCTGTCAACTTGCCTCCAAGGCCACCCGCAAGCTCCACAAGCCGAACACCCGCCTGCAGGACACCACCAATGAGGTCCTCGACCGCTTCAAGGACACCATTCCCATGGATCTCTCCGCTGAAGCCGGCCTCGAAGGTGTTTCCCCCACCGAGCGTCGCGCAGCCTAAAATCCTTTGTCGCGCGGTTCCGGCCGCGCGACACTACTTTTCCTCACCCTGTTCTGCTACCCTTTATCAAAATCAAGCATCTCATTCTGCAACACGCTTCATCACTCCCATTTCTGTAGATCCCTCCGCTCGATCTTTCCTGCAACTCCGCTTTCGGAACTCCCCCCGTTTCAGCGTGATTCCGCACCACCCCCCTCGCAACATCCCATCCCGCAAAAATCTATGGAAACTACCCAGGTACTCATGACTATCTCCGAGTTAAAAGAAAAGAGCATTGCCGAACTCGGCAAGCTCGCCCGCGCTCTTGAAATTGCCGGCACCAGTGCACTGCGCAAACAAGACCTCATCTTCAAGATCCTCCAGGCCCAGAGCGAAAAGGAAGGCCACATCTTCGCCGAAGGCGTCCTCGAGATCCTTCCCGACGGCTACGGCTTCCTCCGCTCCCCGGACTACAACTATCTCCCCGGCCCGGACGACATCTACGTCTCCCCCTCCCAGATCCGCAAGTTCGATCTCAAGACCGGCGACACCATCTCCGGCAACGTCCGCTCGCCCCACGAGGGCGAAAAGTACTTTGCCCTCGTCAAGATCGAGGCCATCAACTTCGAGTCCCCCGAAGAGACCCGCAACAAGATCCTCTTCGACAACCTCACCCCTCTCTATCCTCAGGAACACATCAAGATGGAGACCGTGAAGGACGCCATCCCCGGCCGCGTCATGGATCTTCTCTGCCCTATCGGCAAGGGCCAGCGCGGCCTCATCGTCGCTCCTCCCCGCACCGGCAAGACCGTCCTGATGCAGTCGATCGCCAACTCCATCACGGCCAACCATCCCGAGATCGTCCTCATCGTCCTGCTCATCGACGAGCGCCCGGAAGAGGTCACCGACATGCAGCGCTCTGTGAAGGGCGAGGTCATCTCCTCCACCTTCGATGAGCCGGCCGCACGCCACGTCCAGGTCGCCGAGATGGTCATCGAAAAGGCCAAGCGCCTCGTCGAGCACAAGCGCGACGTCGTCATTCTCCTCGACTCCATCACGCGTCTCGCCCGCGCCTACAACACCATCGTCCCGCCCTCCGGCAAAGTCCTCTCCGGCGGCGTCGACTCCAACGCGCTGCAACGCCCCAAGCGCTTCTTCGGCGCAGCGCGCAACATCGAAGAGGGCGGCTCGCTCACCATCATCGCCTCGGCCCTCATCGATACCGGCTCGCGCATGGACGAGGTCATCTTCGAAGAGTTCAAGGGCACCGGCAACATGGAAGTCATCCTCGACCGCAAGCTCGTCGACAAGCGTGTCTTCCCGGCCATCGACATCCAGCGCTCCGGCACGCGTAAAGAGGAGCTCCTCATCCCCAAGGACGATCTCCAGCGCACCTGGATTCTCCGCAAGGTTCTCAACCCGCTCTCCCCGGTTGAAGCAATGGAGCTTCTCAGCGACAAGCTGGGCAAGACCCGCAACAACCAGGAGTTCCTCCACAACATGAGTTCGCTGTAATTTCCTCAGGGTGGAAAATGCAGCAACAAGGGCGCGGCCACCAGCCGCGCCCTTCGCTTTGTCCGCCACATGCCGTCAGCGAGTAGCTGCAACGTGCGGAACCGCACCCTCCAACTTCATCGGAACAGCTTCCAGCGGCTTCTCCCCCACCGCCCGATACCTCATATTCGGAAACGCCTCTGGATACTTCTCCTTCACCCAATCCATCATCTCCTCCCGCACCAGGCACTGCAGATTAAACGCCGTCCCCGAATCTTTCGCGCTCATCAAACACCGCACCTCCATGGCCTGCGCCGTCAGGTTCGTCACCTGGCACCCCAGCGCCACGCCATCCCACATCCCCGAAGCCTTCACCACCGCCTCCAACTGCGTCCTCAACTCCTTCACCGGCACCCCATAGTCCAAATACAGATACGAGTACGTCAGAATATTCGCACTCTCTCGCGTCCAGTTCGCAAACGCATTTTCAATGAACCAGCTCAGCGGCACAATGAGCCGTCGCAGGTCCCATATCTTTATCACCACATACGCCGACGTAATCTCCTCAATCCGTCCCCACTCCCCCTGCACCACCACCACATCATCAATCCGTATCGGTTCAGTCAGCGCAATCTGCAACCCCGCCAGAAAATTCGACGCCGTCGACTTCGCCGCCGAGGCCAGAATCAACGACGCAATCCCCGCCGACGCCAGCAGGCCGCTCCCGTAGTGCCATATCTTCGGGTCATTGAACGTCCACAGCAGCGCGCCCGCCGTCAACACCACGACAAACGCAACAGCAATTCGCCGAAAGACCTGGAACTGCGTATGCACGCGCCGTGCATTCCTGTTGTCCGCTGCCTTCAAGTCGTATTTACTCAGCAGGATATCCTGCGCAACATACACGCAGCCCACAGAGAACCATCCCAGCGCAGCCACCACAATCATCATCAGTACGTGCTGCGTCTCGTGCTCTACGTCTGGCGGCAGCCCCGGCGCCAGCGGCAGCACCAGCATCACGCACGTCAGCAGGAAGATAAGGCGCGCCGGACGTCCCAGGTGTTGTTGCAGTCCCCATCCCGCCCTCGTCCCCCCCACCGCATTCCGCTTCAGCACACGAAAGAGCACGAAGTGCAGCACGTTAGCCAGCACCAACGCTCCGCAAAACAGAAAAATCACAAAAAACCAACGGTGGTGCTGATACATCGCCATCACAGGCAAACCCTCCCTCAAGCACTTCTCGTCTATCTCAACTCACCTTTTCCTTAGACGCCATCTTCGAGCGCACTGTAAATCCGATCCTTCAAATTCCTTCCCGCCACGGCCCCGAATCCCCTCACCCCCGCGAAACATCTATACTTAAACGATGCCGCAGACCACACTCCCGCGCACACTAGGCCAGCTCCGCTCCTCCGAATACTCCCCTGAACGCGTCGCACGGAGCGTCAAGGACGAGCTCCGCGACAACCTCATCGTGCGTCTCCGTGAGATCGCGCCCGGCGGCAAGCTCGAAGGCCAATCCCTCTTCCCCGGCATCATCGGCTTCGACGACACCGTCGTCCCACAGATCGTCAACGCCGTCCTCTCGCGCCACAACTTCATCCTTCTCGGCCTCCGCGGTCAGGCCAAATCGCGCATCCTCCGCTCGCTCACCACGCTGCTCGACCCCCACTGCCCCTACGTCGCCGGCAGCGAGCTCCGCGACAACCCCTACGCCCCGCTCAGCAAATTCTCTCGCGACCTCGTTGCCTCTCTCGGCGACGACACACCCATCGCCTGGATGACCCCGCGCGAGCGCTACGTCGAGAAACTCGCAACACCAGACGTGACCGTGGCCGACCTCATCGGCGACGTCGATCCCATCAAGGCCGCGCGCTCCGGCCACGAGCTAGGCTCCGAGCTCACCATGCACTACGGCCTTCTACCCCGCGCCAACCGCGGCATCTTCGCCATCAACGAAGTCCCCGACCTCGCCGGCAAAATTCAGGTTGCTCTCTTCAACATCATGCAGGAGGGCGACGTTCAGATTAAGGGCTACCCCGTCCGCCTCGAGCTCGACGTCGCCATCGTCTTCTCCGCTAACCCTGAGGACTACACTGCGCGCGGCAAAATCGTCACACCCCTCAAGGACCGCATCGGCTCCGAGATCCGCACGCACTACCCAGAGTCCCTCGACGAAGCCATGAGCATCACCGAGCAGGAAGCCTGGACCGCCCGCACCTACGCCCCCGGCGCCAACGCCATCCAGAACATCATCATCCCGCACTACATCCGCCAGATCGTCGAGCAGGTGGCCTTCATCGCCCGCGACGACAAGAAAGTAGACAAGCGCAGCGGCGTCTCGCAGCGCCTCCCGATCTCCACCATGGAGCTCGTCATCTCCAACGCCGAACGCCGCGCCCTTATCCACGGCGAGTCGCTCGTCGTTCCTCGCGTCGGTGACATCTTCGCCGCGCTCCCCGGCATCACCGGCAAGATCGAGCTCGAGTACGAAGGCGAGATGAAGGGTGCCGACATCGTCATCCGTGAGCTCATCCGCCAGTCCGTAGCCAACATCTACGACACCTACTTCGCCGACACCAACACTCAGCAGATCGAGCAGTGGTTCAACCTCGGCGGCGCCGTCGAACTCAACGACAAGCAGCCCGCCCAGTCGGTCTTCACCGAACTCCACACAATCCAGGGCCTCTTCGAAAAGCTGTCCCCGCTGAAGATCAATGCCCGCACCCCGGTCGAAGTCGCCGTCTCCGCCGCCGAGTTCCTCCTCGAAGGCATGACCGCGCACAAGAAGATCTCCCGCTCCGAGGCTCGCACCTTCACTGCCGGCGAAAAGCGTCGCCGCAACGAGGAGGCCGCCAACCTCGGCGAACGCGCCCGCGAGCGCCTCCAGGAGCGTGACCTCGACGACATCGCCCGCACTCGCACACGCCGCGGCTTCAACTAACCCGCCCCAAAATCATTGCAGCATGCCTTCTCCGCATTCATTGCCGCATTAGTTCTTCTTATTCCACAGAGGAACTCTATTTCTATCCCTTATGCTCTCTTCATGAGCACAAGCACCAACAACACCCGCGCCGTATTCGACGCCACCGCCGCAGCCTACGACCGCGACCGCATGCTGCTCCTCCCCGGGCACGAAGCCTTCTACGCCGCGGCACTCGCGCAGATTCCCTTTGACGTCGCGACCATCGTCGAACTCGGCGCCGGCTCCGGTCTCTTCTCCGCAATGCTTCGCGCCGCCTTTCCCGCAGCGCACCTTCACCTCATCGACTTCTCCCAGCCCATGCTCGACCTCGCGCGTCACCGCCTCGCCAACGACCCGCACATCACCTATACCCTCGCCGACTACACCGTAGGACCTCTCCCCGCCTGCAACGCCGTCGTCTCCTCTCTGTCCATCCATCATCTCGAAGACGAGCGCAAGCGCGCCCTCTTTCCGCTTATCTTTGACGCGCTCCAACCCGGCGGCGTCTTCCTCAACGCCGATCAGGTCGCCGGCCCCACGCCTGCGCTCGAAGCCCTCTACCAGCAACGCTGGATCGAAGGCGTCCGCGCTCTCGGTGCAAGCGAACAACAAATCGCCGACTCCCTCTATCGTCAACTCGAAGACCGCCGCACACCCCTCGATCAGCAACTTGCCTGGCTGCGCACCACCGGATTTGCGGACGTCGATTGCTGGTACAAATCCAACAGTTTCGCCGTCTTCGCAGGAACCCGGCCCTAGAGTAGGCTTCCCCACCCGCTTCGCATCTCCCCACGCTGTATCCTGATACCGGGGGAACCATCATGTCCACAACCCAGACCATCTTCGACATCACCGCCGCCACCTACGACGCCGAGCGCGCTCGTCTCATCCCCTGCTACGACGCTTTCTATCGCCGCACCACCGACCTCATCCCCGGTGGCGCCCTGCGTGTTCTCGATCTCGGCGCCGGCACCGGTCTTCTCTCCGCCTTCGTCCGCTCCTGGTATCCCGACGCGCACATTCATCTCATCGACGTCTCCGCACCCATGCTCGAGCGCGCCCGCACCCGTCTCGCCGCTGACACCAACGTCTCCTTCGAAGTCGCCGACTACGCCTCTGCCCCATTCGACGACAACTACGACGCCATCGTCTCCGCGCTCTCCATTCATCACCTCGAACACCCCGCCAAGAAAGCACTCTTCGCAAAGATCTACGCCGCGCTCCGGCCCGGCGGCGTCTTCGTCAACGCCGAGCAGGTCGCCGGCCCCACACCCGCACTCGACGACTTCTACCAGAAGCTCTGGCTCCAGCAGGTGCGCGAAGCCCAGGCCACACCCGCCCAGATCGCCGACTCTCTCTACCGCCAGCAGGATGACCACTGCGCCTCCGTCGAAGACCAACTCCACTGGATGCGCGAAGCAGGCTTCTCCGACGCCGACTGCTGGTTCAAGGACAATCGCTTCGCCGTCCTCGCCGGATCTCGTCCCGCACGTTAGTTTTGCGTCTCGATGATCCACCGCATCAACGCGAATAACCATTCGTTCATGCAGGGTTTGCTCGCCCCAAATAAAATCGAGAACACATGGTTAACGCTCGCCTCCCGCTGCTCTCCCTTGCGTTTTCTTTTTTGGCCCTCCCTCTCCTGCACGCGCAGGACAACTACGAGATCCAGGTCTACGGCTCCGAAACCGTCGCTCCCAGGACTCTCATGACCGAGCTTCACTCTAACTACTCCATCGACGGCTTCAAGCCTCTGCCCGGCTCGCTCTACACCATCGATGGCACCTTCCCCACCAACCACGCCGGCCGTGAAACCGTCGAACTCACCGAAGGCGTCACCAAGTGGAGTGAGGTTGGCTTCTACATCTTCACCACCTACTCCGCCGAGACCGGCTACCAGTGGGTCGGCGACCACATCCGTCCCCGCGTCCGCGTCCCCGATAGCTGGCACTGGCCCGTCGGCGTCTCCATCTCCAACGAGTTCGGCTACCAGCGCGCCCGCTTCTCTCCCGATACCTGGACCTGGGAGCTTCGTCCCATCATCGACAAGCAAATCGGCCGCTACTACATCGCGTTCAACCCCGTCCTCGACCGCGCCTGGCATGGCCCCGACGTCAACCAGGGCGTCGTCTTCTCCCCCAACCTCAAAATCGGCTACGACTTCACTAAAAAAGTTCAGGCCGGCATTGAGTACTACGGCCAGATCGGCCCCATCTTCAACCCCGTCTCCATCCACAATCAACAACAGCAGATCTTCGTCGTCTCCGACCTCAACGTCAGTCCCAGGTGGGAGATCAACTTCGGCCTCGGCGTCAACGTCACCGGCGGCACCGATCACCTCATCGTCAAAGGCATCCTCGGCCGCTACTTCAACTGGGGCCACACCCCCGCTCATCCTCCCGGCCCCGTCGACTGAAGAAGATCGCTGATCGTTTCACCTGGAAGACGGTGATGGTCGCACCGCAAGCACTGTCATCTCAGCCGAAGCCATACGGCCCCATCGTTTGTCGAAGCGGAGAGACCCACACTGTCTGCTCCCAACAAGATCCTGCGCCTTTCCCATACCGCCTCAATCAATCTCCACCGCTTCCTTCGGGCGATACCGCGGCTTCTTCATCAGGTACCCCACCGGAATCAGGCAAGCCACCATCACCACCAGGATGTGCACCGTATCCACGTACGCCAGCACGCGCGCCTGTTGCGTCATCATGCCGTAGACTCTTGCCGCAGCCCGAGTGTGCGCTTCAAACGATGAATAGCCCTGCGTCTTCAAAGCGCCCGCCATCCCGTTCGTCATCGTGCCATAAGTCGCCGACCCGTTGTAAGAGTGCGCCGCCAGCATCTGCTGGTGCGTCTGAGCCCGTCGCACCAGCATCGTCGTGATAAACGAAATCCCCAGGCTCCCGCCAATATTGCGCGCCAACGCCGTCATTCCGGAGACCTCATTATTCTTCTCCTGCGGCACCCCCACATACGACATCAGGCTGATCGGCACAAACAGGAACGGCATCCCCAGCACCATCACCACCCGCCAGCTCGCCGCATCCCAGAACGTAATGCCCAGGTACAAGCTGCCAATTCTCCAGATCCCAAGCGTCAGCAGGCTAAAGCCAATCGTAATCATCAACCGTGGATCAACCTTCTGCCCGATGTACCCCGCAATCGGAAACAGGCACAGCAGCACCAGGCCTCCGGCGGACATCGCAAGCCCAGCCTCGGTCGCCGTATAGCCCATCACCTCCTGCAGAAACTGCGGAATCATCACCGTCGTCGCATACAGTGCAGCTCCAATAATCACCATCACAATCTGCGACATCAAAAAATTACGCTTGCGGTACAGCGACAAATCCAGAATCGGATGCTCAATCGTCAACTCGCGATACAAGAACGCAATCAGTCCCGCCGCCACCACGCACGCGCACGTAATGATGAACCGCGAGCTGAACCAGTCATCCTCCTGCCCCTTATCGAGCAGGATCTGTAGCGCCCCAATCGTCAGTGCCAGCAACCCAAGCCCAATACCATCGATGCCGCCCAGCTTGGCTCGCACCCTCTTCAGATAAGGCGGGTCCTCCACAATGCGGCTGGTCAGCACCAGCGAAAGAATACCCACCGGAATATTCAGAAAGAAGATCCATCGCCACGTGTAGTTGTCCGTAATCCAGCCGCCCACCGTAGGCCCAATCGCCGGAGCCACCACCACCGCCATTCCATACAGCGAAAACGCCACACTGCGCTTCTCCGGCGGAAACGTATCGGCAAGAATCGCCCGCTCGCTCGGCTGCAACCCACCGCCCGCCGCTCCCTGGAACACGCGAAACACAATCAGCATCGGCAGCGACGTCGCCAGCCCGCACAGAAAGGAGCACGTCGTAAACAGCGCCACGCAGCTCATATAAAAAGTCTTGCGCCCGATACGATTCGCAATCCACCCGCTGATCGGCAGCACAATCGCATTCGACACCAGGTACGACGTCAGCACCCACGTCGCCTCGTCGTAGCTCGCCCCCAGCGTCCCCGCAATATGCGGCAGCGCCACATTGGCAATGCTCGAATCCAGCGCCTCCATAAACGTCGCCAGCGTCACCGTCAGCGCGATAATCCACGGATTGAACCGCGGCGTCCACGCCTCGTAGTGAAACTCGCTATCGTAGTCCTTGTCCCGCGCTTTTCCCGCAGGTGCAACGGAAGCCTGTGCCATGCCACTCCTGAAGATGTTGGATCACCTGCAATCCAATGCCCTACCGCCGCCACATGATGCAACCGTCTGCGCCAGTCCCGCCAAGTCCGTCTCTATCGCCAGAATCTACCGTTCCCCCACCGCATCAGCGGAGCCGGAGTTCTCCACCTCCAGCATAATGCACCGCCCCCGCCGTCCGCTCTCTCCCTCACTCAAATCCCGCATCCATAGCCCGCTCCAAGCGTCTAATCTATACGCAGTACAGCACTCCGATCCGGTCTTTCACCATCCTCCACCCGCTACCCCCTGCACTCTGCCCTTATGAAACTCACGCGCTACACAAAATTCACCGGCGACCTCTCCACCAGCTTCGATCTCGAAGACCTCCTGCAGGAGCTCTCCGACTTCCTGCTTGACTCCGGCTACGACGACCCCTTCTCGCCCTACCAGAATATGGATGACTCCATGGAGAGTCTCCGCGAGGCCATCCGCCAGGCCCTCGAGTCCGGCGATCTTCTCGACGAGGAATCCCAGGAGCAGTTCGAGAAACTCGAACAAGCGCAGGTCGAAGAACTCATCGACAAGATCATCCAGCGCATGAAAGCCGAAGCCTATCTCAACGCCGAAGAGCCTTCCGAAGGCGACGGTAACGCCGGCGAGGGCAACGACGGCGCGCGTTTCGAAGTCACCGACAAGGGCATGGACTTCCTCGGCTACAAAGCCCTCCGCGACCTCCTCGGCCCCATCGGCAAATCCTCCCTCGGCCGCCACGACACCCACCACGAAGCCGCTGGCGTCGAAACCAACGGTTCCTCCAAACTCTACGAGTTCGGCGACTCCCTCAACCTCGACATCACCGCCACACTCAACAGCGTCTTCGCCCGCGAAGGCGGACCCTCTGGCGGCTTCGACAGTGGCACCGGCATCCTCAACCTCGAGTACTCCGATCTCCACGTCCAGCAGGCCGACTTCCAATCCTCCTGCGCCACCGTCGTCCTGCTCGACTGCTCGCACTCCATGATCCTCTACGGTGAAGACCGTTTCACGCCAGCCAAACGCGTGGCCATGGCGCTCGCACATCTCATCCGCACCCAATACCCCGGCGACTCTATCGACCTCGTCCTCTTCCACGACTCCGCCGAGCACATCCCCATCTCGCAACTCCCCCGCGTCAAAGTCGGCCCTCACTACACCAACACCCGCGAGGGCCTCCGCGTCGCGCAGCGCGTACTCCGCGGCTCCGGCAAGGACATGAAGCAGATCGTCATGATCACCGACGGCAAACCCTCCGCCCTCACCCTCGAAGACGGCCGCGTCTACAAGAACGCTTTTGGCCTTGACCCCATCGTCATCTCCGAGACGTTCGAAGAGGTCAGCCGCTGCAAGCGCGCCGGCATCATGATCAACACCTTCATGCTCGCCAACGAGTTCCAGCTCATCCAGTTCGTCCAGCAGATGTCCGCCATGTGCCGCGGCAAAGCCTACTTCACCACCCCGCAGACATTAGGCAACTATCTCCTCATGGACTTCATGTCCCGCCGCAGCAAGCGTGTCAACTAGATCACGGCGTTCCCCACGCCTACGCCCCGCTTCCCTGCCTGTCACGCCACACTCGATACACGCCCCACGCCGCGGCCGTGCAATTATCCATCACGCGTCCATCCAGCAGCATCGCCTCAAACTCTTTCACCGCCACGCGATGCACCGTCATGTCATGCTCCTCCGGATCGCGCGCAGTCTCTCCCTCGCTCAGCCCCTCTGCCAGAAACACATGATGAATCTGCCGCATCGCACCATACGCAATCCATAGATCCGTCAGCGGCGTCATCCTCTCCGCACGCAGTCCTGTCTCCTCCGCCAGTTCACCGCGCGCCAACTCCTCCGTATCCACATCCGCCGTCTCCCAACCACCCTGCGGCAGCTCATAATACGTATCGCCGACCGTGTACCGGTACTGCCGCACCAGCCACACGAACTCCCCGTCCTCCGAGCGTTCCAGCGGAATCACAATACACGCCGGCTCTTTATCCATCACCCCGTAGATGCCGCGTTCCCCTCCGCCGTCTGGAGTCACGCTCCGCTCGATCACATCCTCCCGCACCCTGCACCACGGGTTCCGATACACCTCGCGACTACTGATCGTCCGAATCGGCTTCTCGTCTGAAACACTCAACACAGGATCCCTCCAGCCTCGATCCTAACCCGAACACTCATTCGGCTCCATCATCACCACCGCCAGGCTCATCGTCGGCAGCGTCACCCACCCATCCACCACCACCGCATCCTCCCGCGATCGCAGCTTCAACGCTTCCCCCTCCCGCATCTCCAACCGCACCGCCTCTCCCCCAATGTTCATCAGCATCCGCACGCCTCCACGCTGCATCGTCAGCCACCGCTTCTCCGCGTCGAACGCCACCTTCACGTGATTCAACTCTCCATCATTCAAATCATTCGTCGTCCGCCGCAGATGAATCAGGCTCCGCGTCCACTCCAGCATCTCTACATGTTTATCCTCATGCACCTCATTCCACCTCAGCTTCGACACCTCGAACGTCCGCACATCCCCCGGATCGGGAATCTCCTCCTCCAGAAATCCGAAGGCTACAAAATCATTCTTCCTTCCCTCAGCAACCCGCCTCATCATCTCCTCTTCGCCATGGTCCGCAAAGTAAAGAAACGGGCTCGATGCCGCAAACTCTTCGCCCATAAACAGCATCGGGATATACGGTGCCATCAGCGTCAATCCCAGCGCAACCTTCGCCGCCTCCATCCCCGCCAGATGCTCCAATCGCTCACCCTGCACCCGATTCCCCACCTGGTCGTGGTTCTGATCAAAGCAAATAAAATGATGGGCCGACAGCCCTTCCACCGGCCTCCCATGCGAGCGCTTTCGATACTTCGAGTACTTCCCGTCATACACAAACACATGCTCCAGCGCCTTCACCAGGTGTTCCATCGCGCCAAAATCCTGATAGTACCCAATGCCCGCATTCCCCGGATGCAACAGCGCAATCAGTGCATGATGAAAGTCATCGCTCCACTGCGCATCCATCCCGTACCCTCTCGCCTCGCGCGGCCTCACCACCTTTGGATCATTCAGGTCGCTCTCCGCAATCAACACCAGCGGCCTTCCCAGCGTCGCTTCCAGTTGCTCCACATCCGCCGAAAGCTGTTCCATGAAATTCACCGCCGACTGATCAATAAATGCATGCACCGCATCCAGTCGCAGCCCATCCACGTGATAATCCCGCAGCCACATCGCCGCATTGTCGCGGAAGAATCTCCGCACCTCATCGCTGCCGCCTTCATTGAAGTTCACCGCCTCGCCCCACGGAGTCTTATGTTTATCCGTCAGGTACGGCCCAAACTTATTCGTGTAATTTCCCACCGGCCCAAAGTGGTTGTAGACCACATCCAGAATCACCGCCAGATGTTTCGCATGGCACGCATCGACAAATCGTTTGAAACCATCCGGCCCGCCATAGCTCTCCGACGCCGCAAACAACGCCACGCCGTCATATCCCCATCCCTGCCGCCCCGCCCACTCCGCAATCGGCATCACTTCGACATGCGTAACGCCCAACTCCGCAAGGTGATCCAGATGCGCAATCGCACCATCGAACGTCCCCTCCGCACTGAACGTCCCGATGTGCAACTCATACATCACCGCGCTCGCCAGCGGAGGCCCCTCCCACGCCCCATCTGTCCACGTAAACGCGCCCTGATCATACAACCGCGAAGGCCCATGCACACCCTTCGGCTGCCACACGCTGCGTGGGTCCGGATAGTGCATCGCATCGTCATCGATCAGAAACGCATACTCCGCATCGCGCTCAACTCCTTCCACCTGCAAGCTCCACCATCCCCGCTCGTCCGGCCCCTGCATCGCACGAGCCTTGTCTCCAACCATGAGTTGAATCTTCTTCGCCCGCGGCCCCCACACCCGAAACTCCTGCATCGTCTCTCCCATCACTTTCCCTTCACTCGCACGATCAGCGCCACCGGAAACTCCGCCAGTAACTCCGCCACCAGCACCCGTCCACTCGCAACCTCCGCTCCCGTCAGCCGATTTCTCCATCGTCCCCGCGGAACCTCTATCGCAGTCTCGCCCCAGGCCTGCATCGCACGCGACCAGCGGGGAACCACAGTCAGCACGTCCGCACCCCGCAGATACGCAATCACACATTCACGCTCTGGTCCGCGTACTGCAACTGACGCATAGTCCGCGTCCGCACCAAACCACTCCGGATGATCCTTCCGCAGTTGCAGCGCATGATGCACCACCCACAGCTTCGGCAGTCCATCTTCGACGCGCGCCATCACCTGCCCCGCATCCATCTTCCCCATCTCCGCCAACAGCACCCTCCGTCTCGCATAATCCACCGGCCGCCGATTATCCGGATCGACCAGAGAAAAATCCCAAAGCTCTCCACCCTGATACAAATCCGGAACCCCCGGGCACGTGTACTTCATCAGCGTCTGCGCCAGCGAATTGATCCGCCCCGCCGGAGCAATCTCCTGCACGAACCGGTCCAGGTCCGCAACGAAATCCTTATCCGCAAGAATCCTATCGACGTACTCATCGAGCGCGCTCTCATACTCCACGTTGATCAATACCCAACTGGTCCGCACCTTGGCCTCGCGCATCGCCTTCTGCATATACTCCCGCAGTCGCTCCGCCCCAATCGGCCACGCACCCACCAGCGTCTGATACAAGAACCACTCCGTCCCTGTATCAATCTGATCGCCGCTCCTGTACCTCGCATTCCGCGCACTCCACCGCCGCACGGCATCTGCAAACGCATCCGCAATCTCGCTCAGCACCAGCATCCGTGCCCGCACATCGTCGCTGCGTTTTGTATCATGCGTTCCCAACGTGGTCATCGTCTCCGGGAACCTCTGCTGCATCGTCATGTTGTACTGATGAAAGTGCTCCACGCTGAATCCACCGCTGTCCGGATCACCCCCCACTTCATTCATCGCAATCAGTCGGTTCGAGCAATAGAACGCCGTATCCTCCACGCCCTTGGCCATCACCGGCCCGGTGAACTGTTGAAAGCGATTCACGAACTCCGCCTCCTCCTTTCCCATCACCTTCAGCATCAACACATCACGCATAAAATCGAATAGTCCGCCGTCGATGTCCATGCGATTTCCCTTCGCGCACTCCGTCGCATGCTCAATGTGCATCCGGTCTTCCGTCGAAATCTCATTGCGTTCCGGCACCACATACGTCCGATACACCGAGAAGCACGCCGCCACCTCACGAATCGCCCGCCGAATCTCCGCCCGCGTAAAATCCCTCTCGTCGCGATTGCCTTCGCAGATATTCACAAACAAACTCGCCAGCCGATTCACATCGCTGCCCAGCGCCTCCTGCGTCACGGCAATCTTCTTGTCATGCGCCACCACAGGAAACTCCCTATCGTCCCCCGTAAACGCCGTATAGTGTTCGCCCAGTCGCTTCAGTCCCTCCCCATGCACCAGCACACTCATCGCTGCGTTCAGAAAGTCATACCCGCTGGTCCCCTGCACCGGCCACTCCGCGCGCATCCACTCACCCGGTTCCAGAATCTTCTCTCCCACAATCCACGCCTCAGGCGCGCGCTCCCTCAGTCGATCGAAATATTGCTTCGGGTCCCGCAGGCCATCCGGATGATCCACGCGCACGCCATCCAGCACGCCCTGCTTCAACCACTTCACAATCAGCGCATGCGTTTCATCGAAGACAAACTCGCGCTCCACCCTCAATCCGATCAGCGTATTCACATCGAAAAATCGCCGATAACCAAGTTGTTGATCCGCCGTCCTCCAGTACGCCAGCCGGTAGTACTGCTGCGACAAAAACTCGTCCAGCGCATCGACGCTTCCATTCACCTCGCGCACCGCACGGTCAAGCGCCTCCGACAAACTCGTCTCTTCCCTGCACAGCCGCTCGAGCAATCCCTGCAGCACGTTCTTATCCCGATGCCGTGCCAGAATCGTTCTCCGGTCCCAGAAGTCCGGCGATGGCAGCCTTGCAAAACTCGCGCTGATAAAGTTCAGCGCATCACTCTTCGCATACTCAGCCGCCTTCCCCAGGATCAGAGCCTGGCTCGTCGGCGACACAGGAAACGTCTGCCCCTCAACCTCCACCGTAAACATCGTTCCCTTGCGCACCACCACCACGCGGCCCGCACTCAGCGCCCGCCCATACTGGTCCGGCAGAATCGGCACCAGCACCTTGTCCCTCAGTCGCTCCTCCGACGAGTTCCAATCAATATCGAAAAAACTCGCATAGCGGCTGTTCGTGCCATTCTCCAGCACATCCCACCAGTAGCGATTCTGCGCTCCCAGACTCATATGGTTTGGCACGATATCCAGCACCTGTCCCAATCCACTCTCGCTCAGCCGTCTGCAGAAGCGTTCATGCCCAGGCCCGCCACCCAACTCTTCATTCACCTTGCGATGATCAACCACATCATATCCATGCATGCTTCCACGCGTCGCCTGCAGATACGGCGAGCTATACACATGCGTCACCCCCAGCGCCTTCAGGTATTCCACGATCGCCACCGCGTCGTCGAACGTAAACTCCTTATGCAACTGCAGCCTATAGGTCGAACCAGGTACGTGCTTCATGCTTTAGCCAACTCCTCGCCGCCCACCAGAGCTGCGGTCTCGCAGTCGCCAATCAGCGCATCATCTCCAGTGCGCGCTCCATGCAGCGACACCCTCTGCTTCTTTCCAAACCATTCCGGCAATCGTTCCTCCTTCTGTCGAGCCTCGTCTTATCCACAACCGGCACGACAACCACTCCCACCCGTTGTGCATCCAGTCAACCTGGGCCGCGGCGTAATCGTTCGCAAGCCCTGCACCGTCTACTTTCATCAAGGTCGCACTCCTGTCGTTGGATGCACATCGCCGCCATCGCGTCGTCTCATCCATGTCCCATCGAATACCATCTCTACAGAACGCAAAGGAGAGCCCGCCCGAATGAAGCCCACCGAAGGCCGCAAGCGCATCGTCATCGAAGAGGTCCACCCCACCGTCAACAGCGGCCGCTATCCCGCCAGGCGCATCCTCGGCGACACCGTCGAGATCACTGCCGCCATCTTCGGCGACGGCCACGACCACGTCGCCGCGCGCCTCCTCTACCGCCACGACTCACAGCGCAAATTTCTCTCCACTCCCTTCACTCCGCTCACCAACGACCTCTGGTCCGCAACCTTTCCCGCCGACGCCATCGGCCTCTGGCACTTCACCATCGAAGCCTGGATCGACCACTTCGACACCTGGGTCCACGACCTCGCCAAACGTCTCGCCGCACAAACCGACTCCGCGCAGGACATCCCACTCGCTCTCCGCATCGGCGCCAATCATCTCGATGCCGCTGCCTCCCGAGCCAAAGCCGCCGACGCAAAAAAACTGAAGGTCTTCGCCACCAACCTCCGCTCCCTAGCCGACGCCAATCTCGCCGTCTACGAAACTCCCATCACTCCCGAACTCATCCACCTCGTCGAAAAATATCCTGACCGCACCTTCGCCACCACCTACGCGCCCGTTCTCCCTCTCTGGATCGACCGCGCTCGCGCACGCTTCTCCAGTTGGTACGAACTCTTCCCCCGCTCCACCTCATCGTCACCCAACGCGCACGGCACTCTCCGCGACGTCGCCGCACGCGTCCCCGAGATCGCCGCCATGGGCTTCGACGTCCTCTATCTCCCGCCCATCCATCCCATCGGCGCAGCCTTCCGCAAAGGCCGCAACAACACCACCACTCCCGAACCCGGCGACGTCGGCAGCCCCTGGGCAATCGGCGCAGGCGAAGGAGGCCACACAGAGATCCTTCCCGCCCTCGGCACCTTCGACGACTTCGACGCCCTCATCGACACCACGCGCGCCCACCACGTCGACCTCGCCCTCGACATCGCCTTCCAGTGCTCCCCCGACCATCCCTGGGTCACCGCCCATCCCGCCTGGTTCAACCACCGTCCCGACGGCACCATCCAGTACGCCGAAAACCCTCCCAAAAAATATCAGGACATCTATCCTCTCAACTTCGAGTCCTCTGACTGGCGCGGCCTCTGGGACGCCCTCTTCGGCGTCTTCAAATTCTGGGTCGATCGCGGCGTCCGCGTCTTCCGCGTCGACAACCCACACACCAAGGCACTCCCTTTCTGGGAGTGGTGCATCACCGAGATCCACAAGTCCCACCCAGACGTCCTCTTCCTCGCCGAAGCCTTCACCCGCCCGCACGTCATGTATTCGCTCGCCAAAGGCGGCTTCACGCAGTCCTACACTTACTTCACCTGGCGCACCACCAAATCCGAACTCACCGACTACTTCACCGAGATCTGCAACCCACCCGTCTCTGACTTCTTCCGCCCCAACGTCTGGCCCAACACCCCAGACATTCTCCACGCACAATTCCAGGTCGAAGATCTCTCCGAGCGCCGCGCCATCTTTCAGCAGCGCATCATCCTCGCCACCACGCTCTCGGCCAACTACGGCATCTACGGTCCCGCCTACGAACTCCTCGAAGGCCGCCCCGCCAAACCCGCTCCCGGCAAGACCAGCAGCGAAGAATATCTCGACAGCGAAAAATATCAGCTCCGCAACTGGGACCGCACCGCTCCCCACTCCATCGCTCCACTCATCGCGCAGCTAAACCATATCCGCCGCACCAACCCCGCCCTGCAGCGCAACGAGCACCTGCACTTCCACACCATCCCCAACGACAACCTGCTCGCCTACTCCAAATCATCCCCCGACCACACCAACACCATCCTCACCGTCGTCAACCTCGACCCCATCAACACGCAATCCTCGATGGTCACCCTCGCCCTCGACAAACTCAATCTCCCCTGGGACGCCATCTACACCGTGGAAGACCTCCTCACAAATGCGCATTACACCTGGGCAGGCCCCACCAACTACATCTCCCTCACCCCGCAAGCCACCGCCCACATCTTCCGCATCGTCCGCACCTAGCACAAATGCACGGGGCCCCGCATCTCGCCTTTGAGATGTGGGGCCGCAAGGCTCTCAGCCACCCACACGATAGCGCGCTGCATCCAACCACCAGATGCCACCGGCCCAGGAGACAACCCGCACGTGAAGAAGCCCTGCAGCGCTACCGATCCCCTCTGGTACAAGGACGCGATCATCTACGAGCTCCACGTCCGCGCCTTCGCGGACTCCAACGCCGACGGCATCGGAGACTTCCCCGGCCTCATCTCCCGCCTCGACTACCTCCAGGAACTCGGCGTCACCTGCCTCTGGCTCCTGCCCTTCTTCCCCTCGCCTCTCCGCGACGACGGCTACGACATCGCCGACTACACCAACGTCAACCCCGCCTATGGCACCCTCGACGACTTCCGCCAGTTCCTCGCCGAAGCCCACGCCCGCAACCTCCAGGTCATGATCGAGCTCGTCATCAACCACACCTCCGATCAGCACCCCTGGTTCCAGCGCGCCCGCCACGCACCCAAAGATTCTCCCGACCGCAACATGTACGTCTGGTCCGACACCGACAGAAAATTCGACGGTGTCCGCATCATCTTCACCGACACCGAAAAATCCAACTGGACCTGGGACGAAGTCGCCCAGCAGTACTACTGGCACCGCTTCTTCTCCCACCAGCCCGACCTCAACTTCGACAACCCCCGCGTCATGGACGAGGTCCTCTCCGCCATGCGTTTCTGGCTCGACATGGGTGTTGACGGCCTCCGTCTCGACGCCATCCCCTACATCATCGAGCGCGACGGCACCTCCTGCGAGAACCTCCCCGAAACCCATCTCAAGATCAAACAAATCCGCGCCGCCATCGACGCCGAATACGACAATCGCCTCGTCCTCGCCGAAGCCAACATGTGGCCCGCCGACGTTCGCCCCTACTTCGGCGACGGCGACGAGTGCAACATGGCCTTCCACTTCCCCCTCATGCCGCGCATCTACATGGCGCTCCGTCAGGAGGATCGTCTCCCCATCACCGACATCATGGCGCAAACCCCCACCATCCCCGACAACTGCCAGTGGGGACTCTTCCTCCGCAACCACGACGAGCTCACCCTCGAGATGGTCACCGACGACGAGCGCGACTACATGAACCTCGCCTACGCCGCCGACGCCCGCATGCGCATCAACGTCGGCATCCGTCGCCGCCTCGCTCCATTGATGGACAACAACCGCCGCCGCATCGAGCTTCTCAACTCGCTCCTCCTCAGCTTCCCCGGAACACCCATCATGTACTACGGCGACGAGATCGGCATGGGCGACAACATCTACCTCGGCGACCGCAACGGCGTCCGCACCCCCATGCAGTGGAACTCCGACCGCAACGCCGGCTTCAGCAAAGCCGTCCCCGCCAGGCTCTACTTCCCGGTCATCATGGACCCCGTCTGGGGCTACCAGGCCATCAACGTGGAAGCCCAGCAATCCGACCCCTCTTCGCTCCTTCACTGGACGCGCAACATGATCGCGCTGCGCAAAATCTTCCAGGTCTTCGGCCGCGGCACGCTCGAATTTCTCCACCCCGAAAACCGCAAGGTCCTCGCCTACATCCGCGACTACAAAGAGCCCGCCAGCCCTGCAAATCAACCTCTCGTCGATAACGAAGTCGCCCCCCAGGACAGCCCCTCCGAAACCGTCCTCTGCGTCGCCAACCTCTCCCGTTTCGCGCAGCCCGTGCAGCTCGACCTCAGCAAGTACGTCGGCCGTCAGCCCGTCGAGATGCTCGGCTACGTCCCCTTTCCCATCATCGACAAGACCCCTTACGCCATCACGCTCGCACCCTACAGCTTCTTCTGGCTGGAACTCCAGCCCGCCGCCACGTCCGCGCCGCCGTCCGACGTGTTGCCCGCTCCGTCATCCACGTTATCCTCTCGTCCGGAGTCCGCACCCTTTGCGGACGCAGCGGCGACACCCGCAGTTCCAGCCTCCGCACTCTCCCCCTTCACGACAACCGCCCCCTCCCTCACGCTCCAGTTCAACGGCGCACAACCCGGCAGCCTCATCGACCGGTTCAACGCTTTGCTCCCCGCCTACATCGCAAAGCAGCGCTGGTTCGGCGGCAAATCCCGCACCATCCGCTCCACGCGCACGCTCTCTTCCATCCCCATCGAGCCCGCCTCCGTCATCGCCCTCGTCGAGATCACCTACGACGACGCCTCCAGCGATCTCTACCAACTTCCCCTCGCCCTCGCCTCCGACGATCAGGCCAAGGCCCTCCAGGCCTCATCCCCCGAAGCCATCATCGCGACCCTCGACCACACCGGCCATCTCACCGTTCTCTACGAGGCCACGGCCAGCCCCGCCTTCCGTTCCGCGCTCCTCCACAAAATCATCAACGTTCCTCCGCGTGCCGCACATCCCGCGTCCGATCCGCAACCGCGGAGCACCACCCCGCCCGCACCCTCGTCCTCCGCCCTCATCGCCACGCGCTCCTCCGCACTTGACCCCGCGCGCTTCACCGACGTCCCTTCCCGCATCGCCTCCGCCGAGCAATCCAACACCAGCCTCCTCTACGACGATCTCGCCATCCTCAAGATCTTCCGCTGCCTCCGCCACCGTTCCGACGCCACCACCACCGGCGAGAACCCCGAAGTCGAGATCACCCGCTTCCTCACCGAGGTCGCGCACTTCCCCCACATCCCCGCCTATCTCGGCGACCTCCGTCGCGCCTCCGACTCCACCACCCTCGCTTTCCTCCAAACCTTCTCTCCCAACCTGGGCGACGGCTGGTCCTGGACACTCAACGAACTCGACCACTTCTACACCGCAGTTGCAACCCTCCCCATCTCGAGCCATTCATCCCTTCAACCGCTGCCCCTCACCAGTCTGTCATCTCGACCGGAGTCGGCGCACTTTGCCGACGCAGCGGAGAGACCTGTAGCTCCCAGCCACGAACTCTCCGACGTCCTCCACGACCACGCCGCCGACTACCTCACCGCCGCCGAACTCCTCGGCCAGCGCACCGCCGAGCTTCATCTCGCGCTGGCCACCCCCACCACCAACCCCGCCTTCACCCCCGAACCCACCACCGCCGCCGACCTCGCCAACGACCGCCTGCGCATCCATCACCAACTCACCACCGCCCTCGACTCCCTCGCATCCACCCTCCAGGCTTCTCCCACAACTCTCTCCGACGAAGCCGCAGCCCTCGCCGTCGAACTCCTCACCCACCGCGAACCGCTCCTCGCCCGCATCGACTCCCTCGACACCGACCCCTCCCATTCCGGCCTGCGCATCCGCATCCACGGCGACTACCATCTCGGCCAGCTCCTCCGCGTTCACACCAGAACCCACCCCGACTTCCTCATCCTCGACTTCGAAGGCGAGCCATCCAACACACTGGAAGCCCGCCGCCGCAAGCAGTCTCCTCTCCGCGACGTCGCCGGCATGCTCCGCAGCTTCAGCTACGCCGCGCGCACCGCCCTCCAATCTGCACTCTCCCGCACCCCGGCCAACGCCTCCAGCCTCAAAGCCTGGGCCGCCGCCTGGGAGACAGCCGTCACCACCGTCTTCCTTCGCGCCTACCACTCCACCCTCGCCAGCAACCCACCGTCCCCGCACAGCGCAGGTGCCCCAGGTCTCGCCGCTGAGACCTTGCTTCCCACAACTCCCATCTCCGTCCACCAGCCCACGCTCAATGCCTTCCTGCTCGAAAAAGCCTCCTACGAACTCCTCTACGAGCTAAACAATCGTCCCGCGTGGCTCGTCATACCTCTCACCGGCCTTCTCGCGCTCGCGCGCGACAGCGCATAATCTCATCAGCACCCGGCCCACTCTCCCATGTCCACGCCCCCGCTCATCGCCGACGCCCTCCAGCCCGACCAGCCTGGCGCCCAGGCCTCGCCCGACGCCTCGCCCGCGCCACGCGCCGTCGCCGAGCTCCTCATCTGCCTTCCCGCCCTCACCGCCGCCGCCCTTCCCTCCGCGCTCGCCGCCATCGCCGCCGCCTTCCCCACCGAATCCGTCCTCGTCGCCGCCGCCCATCTCCCCGACAACCCCGCAGAC
Organism: Acidobacteriota bacterium; assembly: GCA_021778845.1. GTDB lineage: Bacteria > Acidobacteriota > Terriglobia > Terriglobales > Acidobacteriaceae > Granulicella. Next base: position 8,372 of record JAJYBU010000010.1, on the reverse strand, counting down.
TTCCCCTCCCTCGAGCTCATCCCCTACACCACCGCCCGTTCCGATGTCGGCTGGATTCTCGCCGCTGCCGACTACGCCGCCGCCGCCCATCTCGCCCGCGAGCGCAACGTCCGCGCCGTCCTCCTCCTCGGTGGCGACTCCGCAGCCATCTCCGAGCCCAACGCCCTCAACGCGCCCATGCTCCGCAGCCTCGCCGACTGCATCCGCATCAAAAACATCGACCTCGTCCTTCCCCGCTTCGCCCTCGGCCCTCACGAAGCCCTCGTCAACTCCGCTCTCATCTATCCGCTCTCCCGCGCTCTCTTCGGCGCCGACATCCGCTTCCCCCTGCCCATCGACGCCGCCCTCTCCGCCCGCATGGCCGAGCGTCTCGCCATCACCACCCAGCGCCTCATCGCTCTCAACCAGGGCCACTCCCTCCTCTGGCCCGTCGCCGAAGCCGCCTCCGCCGGCTTCTCCGTCCGCGAGGTCTCCGCCGCCGACGCCACTCCCCCCACCCCGCCTCCGCCACAGAATCCCACCGACTTCAACGCCCTCTTCGCCTCTGTCGCCGGCTCTCTCTTCGCCGATATCGAAGCCAAGGCCTCCTTCTGGCAGCGAGTCCGCGGCCTTCCCCTCCGCCCCAACCTCCAGCCTGATCCTCCCGCCTTATCTCCCCTCGAAGCCTCCTCCGAGATCCACTCCATGATCGAGACCTTCCATCTCGCCCAGGACAACCTCGAAGAGATCTGGTCCCTCGTCCTCCCGCCTCAGTCGCGTCTCGCCCTCAAACGCCTCTCCCAGATCTCCCCCGACGCCTTCACCCTCCAGCCCGACCTCTGGGCCCGCGTCGTCTACGACTTCACCCTCGCCTTCCATCTCCGCACCCTCAACCGCAGCCATCTCCTCGGCGCCATGGCCCCGCTCTACCTCGCCTGGGTCGCCTCCTACCTCCGCACCGTCGCCGACGACCCCGCCCGCGCCGCCACCGCCCTCGAACTCACCGCCGCCGCCTTTGAAAACGAGAAATCCTACATCGTCTCCCGCTGGCGTTGGCCTGACCGTTTCAACCCATAGGCCCCAATCTCCGCATCCAAAGATTCAGGAAGGAAACATCATCATGAGACAGCAACTGGGACAACAAATCGGATCCGCACTCCACCAATCCATTCACCGCATCGTTCTGGTGCTGGCCAGCTTCCTCCCTGGAATCCTCGCCTTCCTGCTCGCGGTCATTGTCTTCGCTCTGCTCGGCTGGGCACTCTCCGCACTCCTCCGCGCCCTGCTCTCCGCCGCCCACTTTGACCAGCGTCTCGCCTCCCGCGAAGCTCCCAGTGCCTCCGGCCTGCTCGCCGAGTGGTCACCCGCCAACTCCCCCACCCTGCTCGCCTCCCGCTTCACCTTCTGGCTCTTCGTCCTCGTCGGCATCGCCATCGGCATCTCAGCCTTCGACGCCTCCTACGCCGTCGACTCCCGCTACTCCATCTTTCTCTTCCCCTACGTCGCCCACATCACCGGAGCCATTCTCATCCTCCTGGCCGGAACCCTCCTCGCGCGCTTCCTTGCGCGCTCCGTCCTCATCGGCGCCGTCAACGCGCAACTCCAATACGCCCGTCTCCTCTCCCACGGCATCAAGTGGCTGGTCCTGGTCCTGGCCGCAGCCATGGCCCTCGACCACCTCAACATCGGCGGTGTCGTCGTCGAACTGGCCTTCGGAATCCTCTTCGGAGGAATCGTCCTCACCCTCGCGCTTGCCATCGGCCTCGGCTCCCGTGATCTCGTCACCCGGTCCATCGAAAAATCGATGGAGAAGCCTCTCCCCCGTCCCACGGAAATCCCCTCCCGCCCCGACGCCGCCCCGACCCCACCCCCTCGCCTCCGCCACTTCTAAAGCCAGGCAACAGAAATAAGGCATTACGGCCGTCATCCAGAGCAAAACTCAAGATCCCCGTCTTTGCCTTTGCCGTTGCCCTTGCCCTTGCCGTTGCCGTTGCCGTTGCCGTTGCCGTTTTGGTTGTCATCCCGCAGGGATCTGCTTCTTCTTTTGCTTTTGCTGTTGCTGTTGCCTCCCCCTTTACTTCCCCCTTGCCCTCCCCCTTGCCTCCCCATAGCCTCACCCCCGCCTTTCGTACTATCCTTATCGGATACCCCAAACCCCGCGCGCACGAGGCCTATGTCCCAGGGCAACCCCATTCTCGGCACCTCTCCTCTCCGCAAGGAAGGCCGCGCCAAGGTCCTGGGCGCCACCCAGTACATCGACGACCTGACCCTCCCCGGCCTCTGGCACGGCACCACCATCCGCTCCACCATTGCCCGCGGCCGCATTAAATCCATCACCTTCGACCCCCAGATCAACTGGTCCGAATACGCCATCGTCCGCGCAGCAGACATCCCCGGCGAGAACAGCATCGTCCACCTCACCAGGGACCACCCCTGCCTCGCGGCCACCGAGATCAACCACGTAGCCGAGCCCATCCTGCTCCTCGCCCACCCCGAAAAATCAGCTCTTCTCGCCGCCCGGTCCGCCATTCACATCGACTACGACGAACTCCCCGGCGTCTTCACCATCGAAGCCTCCGAAGCCGCCGTCGAAGCCCTCCACCACGACCCCAACGCCACCTCCAACATCATCTGGTCCGGCTCCAACTCCGGTGGCACCCCCAACTGCTTCAAGCAATATCAGATGCACACCGGCGAAGCCGACGAAACCGAAGACGCCCTCGCCGCAGCCTTCGAGTCCGCCGACTTCATCATCACAGGCGAGTACACCACCGGCGCCCAGGAGCAGCTCTACATCGAACCCAACGGCGTCATCGCCGAGTGCGACATCGACCCCGCCACAGGCCACATTCGTGGAGTCACCGTTCGCGGCTCCATGCAGTGCCCCTACTACCTCGTCCACGCGCTCGCCCTCGTCTTCAACCTCCCCGAAGAAAACTGCCGCGTCCTCCAGGTCGAAACCGGCGGAGCCTTCGGCGGCAAGGAAGACTTCCCCTCGGTCATCGGCTCCCACGCCGCTCTGCTCGCCATGAAGTGCGGCCACCCCGTCAAAATCATCTATGACCGCAGCGAAGACATGGCCGCCACCACCAAGCGCCACCCCTCCCGCACCCGCATCCGCACCGCCGTCTCCCGCGACGGCAAACTCCTCGCCGGCACCATCGACATCGCCCTCGACGGCGGAGCTTACGCCACCCTTTCCCCCGTCGTACTCTCCCGCGCCACCCTCCACGCCCCCGGCCCCTACAAGTGGCCGCATCTGAGAGTCCGGGCGAAGGCGATGGCCACCAACATCCCTCCCCACGGCGCCTTCCGCGGCTTCGGAGCACCGCAGTCCCTCTTCGCTCTCGAGCGCCACATCGACAAGATCGCGCACACCCTCGGCCTCACCCCCGAAGAAATCCGACGCCGCAACTTCCTCTCCACCGGCGACCGCACCGCCACCGGGCAACTTCTCACCGAACCCGTAGACATGCAGCATCTCCTCACCCGCGCCCTCGCCGACTCCGGCTACCACGCCCGGCGCGACCGCTTCGCCGCCGAGAATCCTACCTCCCGGATCAAGCGCGGCATCGGCATCGCCGCCTTCATGCACGGTGCAGGTTTCACAGGTTCCGGCGAGCGCCGCCTCAACTCCCTCGTCCACCTCGATATCCTTCCCAACGGCCTCCCCCAGATCCTCGTCTCCTCCACCGAGTTCGGCCAGGGCACCAACACCATCCTCTGCCAGGTAGCCGCCGAAGCCCTCGCCCTCCCCTACGACGACATCCTCATCCACCAGCCCGACACCACCCTCGTCCCCGACTCCGGCCCTACCGTCGCCTCCCGCACCGCCATGATCGTCGGCAAGCTCGTCGAGCGCGCCGCCCATCAAATCCTCACCACCCTCCGCACCCACGCATCGCTCCCCACCCCCCACACCCGAGCCCAGTTCATCGCCGCCGCGCAATCCTACCTCACCCGCCACAACCACCTCCGCGCCTCCACCCGCTACCAGCCCGCCACCAAAATCCACTGGGACGACGACCTCTACCGTGGCGACGCCTATCCCGCCTACGCCTGGGCCGTTTACGTCGCCGAAGTCGCCGTAGACCTCAGCACCTACACCGCCACCGTCACCCGCTTCGACGCCCTCCAGGAAGTCGGCCGCGTCCTCCACCCCATCCTCGCCCGCGGCCAGATCGAAGGCGGCATCGCCCAGGGCATCGGCTACGCTCTCTACGAAAAGTGCGTCTACCAAAACGGCCACCTGATGAACAACCAGATGACCAACTACATCATGCCCACCTCCGCCGACCTCCCCACCATCCACGTCTACTTCGAAGAAACCCCCAGCCCCCACGGTCCCGGCGGAGCCAAAGGCATCGGCGAGCTCCCCATGGACGGCCCCGCCCCAGCCATCCTCAACGCCATCGAAGACGCCACCGGCATCGCCTTCACCGCCATCCCGCTCCTCCCCGAAGACATCTTCGAACGCCTCACCGCCTACACCACCCACCCCCACGGCGGCACCGAAGACCTCAACCCCGCCACCGACCTCGACACCGAAACCGAATCCCCCAGGGTCTCCGCATGACCACCATCCATCTCACCGTCAACAACCAGCCTCACACCCTCACCGTCCCGCCCATGAAGCGTCTCCTCGACCTCCTCCGCGAAGACCTCTCCCTCACCGGCACCAAAGAAGCCTGCGGAGAAGGCGAGTGCGGAGCCTGCGCCATCCTCCTCGACACCGGAAGCGGCCCCGAGCTCGTCAACTCCTGCCTCATCCCCGCCCTGCAAGCCGACAACGCCACCCTAACCACCATCGAAGGCCTCGCCCCCGACGCCGCTCTCCACCCCATCCAGCAATCCTTCCTCCAGGCCGGCGGAGCCCAATGCGGCATCTGCACCCCCGGCATGATCCTCGCCACGCACCACCTCCTCACCCAGCATCCCAACCCCACCGAAGCCCAAATCCGCGAAGGCCTCTCCGGCAACCTCTGCCGCTGCACCGGCTACATGCGCATCTTCGAATCCATCCGCCAGGCCGCCACGGAGACCGCCCGCTGATGCGCTCCGACCCCACCCAATTCGCCCTCACCGCCCCCGCCTCTCTCCAGGCCGTGCTGGCCCAGCTCGCGCAAAACCCCGGCACCCACATCCCCATCGCCGGCGGCACCGAGCTCATGGTCGCCCTCGCCGCCGGCCGCCTTCCCCGCCACTCCTTCCTCTCCATCAGCCACCTCCCCGAGCTCCGCTTCATCCGCATCACCCCCGACGCCATCCACCTCGGCGCCAACACCACCTTCACCGACATCCGTCGCAACCCCACCATCGCCGCCGACCTCCCACTCCTCACCCTCGCCGCCTCCTGGACCGGCTCCATCGCCAACCAGAACCGCGCCACCCTCGGCGGCAACCTCTGCAACGCCAGCCCCGCCGCCGACACCCCACCCGCCCTCCTCGTCTACGACGCCACCGTCACCCTCATCTCCTCCGGCGCCGCTCCCGGAGAAATCGTCCAGCGCACCCTCCCCTACCGCGACTTCTACCTCGCCTACAAATCGACCGTCCTCCGTCCCGACGAACTTCTCCACACCATCACCATCCCCCGCGCCTACTCCGTCCATCGCCACTTCCTCCGCAAAGTAGGCACCCGCAACGCCCAGGCCATCTCCAAGACCGCCCTCGCCGCCCTCGCGCTCGTCTCCGAATCCCCCGCAACCACCTCCGACAGCCCCTCAACCACCCCCTGCGCCCGCCACATCCAAACCATCCGCCTCGCCGCAGCCTCCCTCGCCGACCGCCCCATCCGCCTCTACGCCACCGAAGCCGCCCTGCAAAACGCCTCCTTGGCTCCAGCCCATCTCGACGCAACCCTCCGCCGCGCCCGCGCCGCCTTCGCCACCGAAGCCCACCCCATCGACGACATCCGCTCCACAGCCCGCTACCGCACCGCCGTAGCCGCCAACCTCCTCGAAGACTTCCTCCGCTCCCTCACCACCTAAGCCTCATTCAGCGCATCTCTTCAAGCCATCCTCCTGAGCGAGCATTCCCCGCCACCCTCCAGAGCACACCCAAGAACCTCAGTATTTGCTGTTGCCCTTGCCTTAGCCCTTGCCGTTGCCCTTGCCGTTGCCTTTGCCTTTGCCGTTGCCGTTGCCGTTGCCGTTGCCTTTTTGGTTGTCATCCCGTAGGGATCTGCTTCTTCTTTTGCTTTTGCTTTTGCTTTTGCTTTTGCCCTTGCCGTTGCCGTTGCCCTTCCTTATCAGTCTGTCCTTCTGAGCGCACCGAAGCCCCCATCCCTCCCGCATCGCGAGCGCCCATCCTTGCATTTGCCATCACTCGCCTTCCCGAATTAGCCCTCAGCCCTCAGAAAGGCCCACCCAAAGGAAGTGCATGAGCCACTATCCCGCCACCCCACCCCATCCACCCACCCAAGCGCCAACGGCGCGCCCCATCACAGCCTGGGGCGCAGCCCCAGGTCACGCCCACCCAAAACCCAAGGGCTGTAAGCCCGCCCCACCATCATGAGTGGGCCGCCGACCCCAAAACCTGTCAAGCCCCCCAACCCCCATTTATCGACCCAACCACCTGAAAACAAAGCCAATAAAACCTCTCCAAACTTGGCATAGCACCCCCACCGATTCACTACAATAGAAGTAGAGGGTATTCACACCACAATCCAGAGAGCCAGCGGCGGAGTCCCCGACCGACGATCTCTGCCTGCCACAGTGCCAACGGCCCGACATAAATTCTCTGGGGGCATCGCCCCAGAGCCAACCCCAACACGCTCCCCTAACCCCAACGAATAGAATATTTTACCTGTAACCCCTCTAAAATGAAGGACCGCCACAAGTCCGAGGCTAAAACCAATAAAACCAATACTTTGAGCCAAAAAGTACCGGGGGGGGGGGAGGGGGGGCCCAACCCTTATCTCTCGCCGTCCGCAGAAAACGCACGTGCCAGATCCGCCTCCGTATCCACATCCAACGCCAACCGCTCATCCACCACCACCGCCGCCCCGCGCAGCAGCTCCCGAGCCCCCACATCGCCCCGCAGCTCCATCAGCGCCTCAAAACTCGCCGCCGGAAAATAAGCCGGAATCCCCACCTTCCCCGCATATCCCGAACCCGTAACCCGATCCGCCTCGACACACAACCGGACCAGATGCTCAGCCCGCAGCATCACCTGGTCGCAGCTCATCACCACCGCTCCCACCGCACCCAACTCCCTCGCCCGCTCCACGCCACACCGGATCGAACTCGCCATTCCCTCATCCGCCAGCGCATTCACCACCACCTCGCAGCCGCGCTGCCGCAACGCAGAGGCAAGCTCATCCTCAGCCCGCACCACCACCATCACCGGCGCGAGCCCAGCCTCCGCCGCAATCCGCACCGCACGTTCCACCAGCGTCTCGCCGCCCATCACGACTGTCTGCTTCGGCCGTCCCAACCGCCGCGAAGCCCCCGCAGCCAGCACAATCGCAGCCACCCTCACAGCGCACACTGAGCCCGCAGATACCGCGACGCTCCACCCTCCGCGACCTGCGCCTCCACCATCTCCGGAGTCATCCGCCCCGACCCGCATCCAGAGCTCCCCAGCTTTCCCTGGATGGAACCCTGTATCTCCGCAATCACCGCCAGCGCAATCGCCTCCGCTCCATCGCCACCCAGGTCCAGCCCCACCGGAGCGAACAGCCCCTCGCACACCCGCTCCACACTCCATCCCAGCATCGCGGCCGTCTCGCTCACCAGCAGCGCGCTCCGGTGCCGAGCACCCAGCAACCCCAGATACCGCGGCCCACACCCCAACGCTCCCACCAGCCAACCCCGGTCCTGCTCATAACTATGCGTCATCACCACCACCGCATCCCGAGCCCCGATCGCCAGCCCAGTCAGTTCCCCGAACCCCTCCGCAACCACCACCCGCGCCGCCTCCGGAAACCGCTCCGCCCGCGCCCACTGCACGCGCCCATCGACCACCACAACGCTCCACCCCATCAGCGCGGCCATCTGCACCATTGGGCGTGCATCATCTCCCGCACCAAACACCACCAGCCGCTGCGGAGCCTCAATCCTCTCCACGAACCCACCGTCTGCCTCCACATCAACCCCAACCGCACCAACCACCCGCCGCAGCGGCCGCCCACTCTCCGGCAGCCAAGTCACCACCTGCCGCTCCTCCCCCCGCAACGACGCCTCCAGCGCCTCCATCACCGCCTCAAACTCCGCCGTCCCCGCCGGCTCCACCAGCAGGTCCACCGTCCCCCCGCAGCCCAACCCATAGGGAATCTCCGCCGTATCGTCGAACAGGGTCGAGTACCTCTCCACCACCGCCCCGTCGCGCACCATCCACCCTGCCTTCCGCACCACCTCGGCCTCCAGGCACCCCCCCCAGAACGCCCCCCC